>CADADN010000009.1 GCA_902786665.1 uncultured Prevotellaceae bacterium
TGGTCACGGCGACGCTGGGAAGCGTCGCCCCCTAAGTGCGCACCTGGGGGTTACTCATGGCCTTTTGTCCACGGCGACGCTGGGAAGCGTCGCCCCCTAGTGCGCACCTGGGGGTTACTCACGGCCTTTTGGTCACGGCGACGCTGGGAAGCGTCGCCCCCTAAGTGCGCACCTGGGGGTTACTCACGGCCTTTTGGTCACTGTGATGTTTTCCTTGGCTTCTACATAAAAAAACAAAAAAAATAGCTATGAGAGAAGAAAAGTGTTTTTAGATTTTTAAATTGGCAATAAAAGCTATATATTTGCAAAAAATGACTTATGATGCTCGATGACCCACAGATAACCAATTCTCTTGATGATAACAAACCAAACTACAACCTTTCCTCCTTGCAATTCGCAAGACTAGACGAATACATTCGTATCACAGGGAAGAAACTACCCCATTGGCATCAGTCGGGAAAGGTGCAGTTTGTCACTTTCCGCCTTGCCGACTCCCTTCCTCAAGAAAAGTTGGCCGAGTGGGAGGCAAAGAAGAAGGAATGGTATGATGCTCATCCCAAGCCATGGGATAGTGAAACCACTGAAGAATATAACAATGTTTTTGGGGAGATCGTGGGGAAGTGGCTGGATGCGGGTTATGGCAGATGTATACTTCAATATGAGGATGTCCGGCGTGTAGTCGTTGATGCTCTCTTGTTTTACCATAACAAACGTTATGTCCTACACTCTTTTGTTGTCATGCCCAATCATGTGCATGTGTTGGTTTCACCCATTGGTGAAGACACCGTGATGAAGTCTATTGGTGGTGTGAAACAACATTCTTCCAAGGTTATCAACAAGTTGTTGGGGCGCTCTGGTGATGTGTGGCAGCGTTTGGTCTTCGACCGTTTGGTGCGTAGTTGGAAGGATTATGAAAGATATGTCAACTACATCATCGCCAATCCTCATCATCTTCCTCCAAACACATTTTCCCTATGGTCTGCCATTGATGATGTTTCTGTGCCTGTTGAGTAATGTAAAGTCTTTTTTGCTTAGTATCTTTAGGGGGCGACGCTTCCCAGCGTCGCCGTGGTTTGCTCCGCCGTGTTCAGCAGCTTTTGTAAGTCATCATATGCAATGCACTTGGGGTGTTCACGGCCTTTTGTCCACGGCGACGCTGGGAAGCGTCGCCCCCTAAGTGCGCACCTGGGGGTGTTCACGACCTTTTGGTCACGGCATGGTTAGCTCCGCTGTTTAATAATCCCTGTAAACAAGGTATCTTTAGGGGGCGACGCTTCCCAGCGTCGCCGTGGTTTGCTCCGCCGTGTTCAGAAACTTTTGTAATTCATCATATGCAATGCTCGGGATTTTGCTCACGGCCTTTTGTCCACGGCGACGCTGGGAAGCGTCGCCCCCTAAGTGCGCACCTGGGGGTGTTCACGGCCTTTTAGCCACGGCGACGCTGGGAAGCGTCGCCCCCTAAGTGCGCACCTGGGGGTTACTCACGGCCTTTTGGCCACGGCGACGCTGGGAAGCGTCGCCCCCTAAGGATGCTCTGCTTGTGGGGGAGAAGGATGCTCTGCTTGTGGGACTTTTTGGACTGCTGGGCGAATCACGGCGCCCCATTTTTTATTTTTCCAATCTTAATTTTAAATTTTTAATTATCAATTATCAATTTTTTCATTACTTTTGCATCGCTGATTAACAGACTCATCTTTCGCAAGTGAGAGAAATGAGGTGTGAAGAAGGTTTTGGAGGTGGCCGCTGGCTGGGGGAGAAGGAGTATTCCCCGTTGACTCCGGAAAGTAGAGTGAATGCGAAATCAAAGTAATAGATAAAAGTTTAGCAATATGAAAAAATTGGTCATATTTTTGTTTATTGTGGTATTGGGCGTCCTTATGTTTGCTACCTGCCCCGATAAAAAAGACCATCAGGAAGCCATCAAGGCCGTCGTTTCCAGTTATTTGGAAGAAGAGATGTCGTCTTTGCCTTCTGGTATTGAAGAAGTGGTGGACAAGGTAGGCCTTCCCGTCGCAGGCACCGTCCTGGATGTCGTGATGAAAAACAAGTTGAAAATCAACAATTATTACTTGTTCAGCACAGGTGAAGTGAGCCATAAGGGTGAGACTCGAACGGTGTCCTTCGGCGTCCTGGGCCATGTGTTCACTTTCGACGAGGATGACCTGCGGGAAGCAGTGAATAACAGGAAGAAATGACTTCTGAAGGATTTGATTTCTCTCGACACAAATGACCACGATTTGACCATTGACCCATTTTCCCAAGTAGGAAAAAAGAGGCGTGAAGATGGACTCTGGAAAGAGGAGCGAATGTAAAACTGAATGATTATAAGCTGATGATTTCGATGGACAGAATAGTAAACCGACTGCTGCTGGTGATGGTGTTGCTGTTAGCCACTTCCACCCTGCAAGCCCAGAAAAAGAACAAGCTCACCATGAAAAAGGGAGACTCCAAGACCGTGGCGGGTGAGCTTTATGGCGACCTGGCCTGCAAAGGCCATGCCGAGTCACAATACTCCTTGGGGATGTGCTATGGCAACGGGGATTTGGGTTTGGAGCGCGACACCGTGGAGGCCTTGAAATGGGTCACGCTGTCGGCGGAAAACAAATATGCCGATGCCGCCTGGACATTGGCGAAAGCGTATGGGAATGGCCAGTGGGTGGAGCAAGACTCCATCCTCGCGTTGGAGTGGACAGAGAAGAGTGCGGAATATGGTGTGATAGAGGCTCAGTATGCTTGGGCAAGACACCTGGCACTCAACGACACCACCAACCTCGCCGGGGCTGTGGAGTGGTATCAGAAGGCAGCAGAGCAAAACCATGGGGCGGCGCAGTTGGCACTCGCCAAGTGCTACGCCGAGGGAAAAGGCGTGGAACAGAATGACGAGACCGCCGTGCAATGGCTGACAAAGGCTGCGGAAGACAGCATCCCCGAGGCGCAATATCTCTTGGGACTTGCCTACACCGATGGCAAAGGGGTGAAAGCCGACCAGGAAAAGGCCGCCAACTATTATCAAGGTGCGGCGGAGGCCGGGCATTGCGAGGCACAATACAACTTGGCCACCTGCTATTTCTATGGCAAGGGGGTGCCCAAGAGTTGCGAGGAGGCAAAGAATTGGGCACGCAAGGCTGCCGAGCAAGGCGATGCCGATGCACAAAATTTCCTCGGAGTGTGTTACACCATCAGCCAATGCGGCCGGCCGAATATGAAGGAGGCGGAGAAATGGTTCGCCCTCGCCGCCGAACAAAACCATGTCAAGGGGATGTACAACGAAGCACTCTGCCTCATGGGGGTGCAAGGGGTGAGACCCAACAAGAAACGGGCCGTGGAGCTGTTCACCAAGTCGGCTGATTTGGGCAATGTGGATGCGCAGAACAAACTGGCATCTCTCTACCTCCTCAGCGAGGGCGTGGAGCGTGATTACGAACTTGCAGTGAAATATGCCACCATGTCGGCCGAACAGGGAGACCCCGATGGCTTGTACATGCTCGCCAGTTGCTATCTTGGGGGCTATGGCGTGAAAAAAGGCGTCCTCAAGGCCATTGAACTGTTTCAGGAGGCGGCAAAAAAAGGGCACGCCGGCGCAAAGGAAGCATTGAAGGAACTGGGACAGAAAGTTAATTGATAATTAATAATTTACAATTAATAATTCATGATCTGTGCGAAAAACGGAGTGCTTGTTGCTGTTGGCTTTGATGGTGATTCCCTGTGTGGTTCGTGCCCAGGGCGACGACTTCGGGAGTCAGGTGGGCGTGGAAATGACGAAAAAGCTTGACAAGCATGTGCGTCTAGACATAGGGATAGAGGTGCGCACCCGCGACGACATGAGTGCCATCGACCGCCTTACCACCGACATCGGTGTCCGTTGGGAGGTCCTCCCCTGGCTCGACCTGTGTGGAGGCTATGTGTTTCTTGTCGACCAACATAAGCGCATCTCACACTACAAGGAAGGCGACCGCGAGGTGAGAAGAGGCATGGCGGAGATAGGCGACCGCAAGAACCTGCGTGAGTTCTGGGGCGTGCGCAACCGTGCCTATGCGTCGTTTGCCGTGAGCAGGCAATGGGGACGTTTCAAACTGTCTCTGCGTGAGCGATGGCAATACACCTATCAAGTGGAGCGGATTGTGGAAAACCGCTACAACTATGTGTATAAAAAGAGCGACAGGGCGCCCCACCTCTACCACGGGAAGGCACACAACGTCTTGCGTAGCAGGTTGACGGCCTCCTACAAACTCCAGGGGCTTTCCCTGAAACCCTATGCCAGCGTGGAGACCTACAACGCGTGGGACTTGGAGAAAATCAGATACACGGTGGGAGCGGAATGGAAACTCAACAACCGCAACACTTTCGATGCTTTCTATCGATACAGATACGAGAGAAACCACGATGACGACGACCCCTGCCGACACGTCATAGGACTGTCTTGGCAAGTGAAACTATAAACAAACATCCCGTTCGCCAAGAATCCCCCTAAGCATCTCATCAAAACAGACATATGTCTTTAACTTCTTTAACTTCTATAACTTCTTTACCTTCTACCCCTTCCATAACTTCTATAACTTCTTTACCTTCTACCCCTCCCATAACTTCCCCCAAAAAACAATGCCCGGAAAGAGAAACCCAACCAACAAGAAAACGAGGTGCTGCCGTCTGCTGATGGTGGCGGCCCTTGTCATCTCTTTTTTCTCCATCCTGTCAAGTTTTTTTTCCTGTTCCAGCGAACAGTTTGAGATTCCGGCAGAGGAGGTGCCTTCCACGGGATTGCCATTCCTTTATCTCCACACCCCGAATGAAGCGGAAATCACCCGCGGCTTGATGGAGAATGTCTCCCTGCTGATGACCGCCCCCTCCGCCCCCTCCGATTACTCCGACCTTGTCATGGTGAAAGGCCATGGCAATACGAGTTGGGTCGACCCCAAGAAGCCTTATTCCATTTTTTTCCCTAGTGAGAACAACATCCCCTGCCTCCCTCCCGGCACCAACCGCTTGTTGCTGGCCAACTACAAGGACCTGACGCTGATGCGCAACGAACTGGCTTTTTTCATGGCCCGTGAGATTGGTGGAAGGACGGATGTCCCTCAGGCGTGTTTCGTCGACTTGATGCTCAACGGCAAATATGCGGGCATCTACCTGTTGTGCGAGAGTGCGGAGGACATCTGCATGCGCGAGGGGGACAGCATCGTGGTGGAGGTGGATGGCAAGGCACGCTATCACGAGACCACATTCCGCACTTCGCGACTCGTCCATCCCGTCAGCATCCATCACCCCGATGTGGAGTTCGACATCGTGGCCTACGACAATATCTCACGCTACATCCAGCAAGCGGAGGACGCCCTGTTTGCCGAGGATTTCACCAACCCGGTCTCCGGCTATGGGAACTACTTCGACATGGATTCCTTTGTGGAGTGGTATCTTGTCAACGAGATGGCGAAAAACTGCGATGCCGTATTCTACACCAGTTGCTTCATGCATTTCTCGCCAGGAGGGAAACTGAAGATGGGGCCGGTATGGGATTTCGACATCGCCTTCGGCGGTTATCCCTACAGCAAGGATTGGCTCATCAACAATCCGAAAAACTTTTACATCAAGTTCTCGGAATGGTATGGCCGCCTCTTCGATGACCCTGCCTTCGTGGCAAAGGTGAAGGAGCGTTTTGCCGTCTATTACGCCCATCGTCAGGACATCATCGACCACATCGACGCCACCTGTCGCCTGTTGTCTGACAAGGTGCCGCTCGACAACCACATCTGGGGTTGCCTCTGCAGCAAGACTGCATCAGAGGAACGAGTGAAAATCACCTACGCCAAAGAGGCGGAAGAACTGAAAAACTGGCTGCTGAAACGTATGGACTGGCTCCACGAAAACTTGGAAAAATTGTAAACGGATCATGGTGACGTCGGATCACGGTGACGCGGATCACGGTGACGGAGTTTTTGATTCGTTTTCCCCATTTTTCGGATGACGCTTCCCCTAATCCTGTGCTTCACTTAGGAAAATCATACACCAGATACTGCATGTTGGGTTCGGTGGGATAGTTGGTAAGTCGCCCGGAGCGTGTTACAAACGACAGAATGCCGTTGTATACTCCATTTCCAAAAGTGTATTGTCCACCATAGATGTTGATGTAATGGACACGGCGGGCATCATAATCTTGGAGTCGCTCTATGTCGTAGACAGGCATGCCGTCGATGAGCACCAACGTTGGCCATGAGCCATCGTCGGAGAACTGCTTGCTTTGGAAAATCAGGTGTGGAATGCCGTTCAAATTCTTGCTACTGATGCACTTCACATATTCGAGTAGCACCTCCCTGATGGAGAGAAACTGACGGTACTCGTCAAGATTATACGACAGGTAAGGTTGGGTGCCAAACGCAGTCGCGTCATAGTCTAATAATTCTCCTTCTTCCGCCGTGTCGTCAGTTTGAACACCCAACTGTGGCTCGCGCTTGGCAGGTGCGATGGCCATCTGATGGCGTTGTATGTCAATGGAACGAGCTTCCACCTCGCTGCGCTTGTAATGAAACACGAGATGCGGCAGTCTTTTCGGGAGCAAGGCGGCAAACGGGCTTGTCATCTCGATAGGCAGACTCGCGCCTGTGGATGATATGGCAGACAGCACCATGGGTAGCCTGCCATGGATGCCGTAGGTGTAGAAGACAGCCGTGGAGTCGTCTACCATCTTCCCCTCAAAATAATGTATCTGTTTCCCTATGATGCTTATGGAAGGGCAAATCTGGCTGGCATTGAACGTATCACCCTCGTGGACATTCTTGACACGTGCCTTGATGATGTGCCCTTCCATCTCAGGCACATCGACATCCTTCTCATCCACCCAAGAGGCAGCAGGCATACCTCCCGCTCCCGGTCTGCGGTCGCCAACCTGTTGGCCTTCACCTGTGGTAGCATGGCTCAACGAGTCGGGGTGTTTTATTTCCACCCATTCTATATCGTCGTCCCCGCTCTTGTGGAGAGGATTCACGATGGCGACAAGTTGATGGGCCACTTGGGTGCTGCCCCGAGTGTATGCAGACAACATATAATATCCGCTATGGAGGTGGGAAGGCAGTTCGATGATGCCGGTCCCCTTTCCGTCTTCAAGACCCACAGCGACACCGGCCACCAATCCATGCGTGTCACACAGTTCAGCGTATGCAATCAAGGCGTTGTCGGCTGTCACGCTTACTTTCATCGCCTCACCGGCAAGATACCATGTGCGGTCGGTCTCCATGCTCGCTGCAAAACTACTCAATGCGAGCACCATCGCAGCTGTCAGTGATATGATTGATTTGATATTCATCTTCTTAATTGTTTGCTGAAGATTGCTGTCCGCCATCGCCTTCTTCCAATGACCAAAAAACAGGTTCCATGATATATGCACCTTTGTATCTGACATCAAGCAGGCCTTCGGGAGCCCATGCCGTCCGTAACTTGCCGCCAGGCTCCATACGCTTGTCTTCCCATTCACACAGGTACATGCCTTCGGCTACCATCTGGAGGCAATCTGCCATGCTGGTGTCGTCAAACCACGTGCGTGCATCTTTCATGGGAGGGCGGTGGATGGAGAAATCCTTGGCATTGAGGAAAAACCTGTAATCTGTCGTATTCAGTGAGCATCCCACAAACCCAATCACGTGCTTGTGCGAGGTGAGGCAATGGATGTTGGTGGGCAGGGCCGATGGCAGCGGAGTGAACAGTCCACCCATCTCCGAACTTGCCTGGTCACGAGCAAGTTCATACTCATACTCAGCCTTTGAGATGGCGCGTTGGTGCACCAGGCAGCCATACCTGTGCCATAGACGCTCGCTGCTGCGGTCGATGTCGTACATCTTGAGCCTTCGGATGTGCTGTCCTTCATAACTTGAACTGGCGCCGACCATGATGGTCGAGTCTGTGGCATCCTTCCATCCACGTTCGGGAAACTGGTCGGCCTTGAAGACCGCCTTCATCTTTTCGGTGTCGAAATAGACGTGGGTCGAGTAGTCGGAATGCACCTCCCATGTCTCATCGTATGTCCATGAATAGTAATTCACCTTGCCTGGCTCAAATGGTTCGTCAGGAGTGACGAGCACCTCGATGTTGCTTTCAGGAGTGTTCTGCACTCCCCTTACATCAGCTATCCCTTCGGTGCGAAGAGGTTTCTGTGGCTCTGATTCATAGACCTCGCCATCAATCTCGATATGCAGGAGATAATCCACCTCGGGAGAGAGGGTGCCAATCCGGCAAGTGTAACAACCATCATTCTCCTGTGTGTCGAATACAGAGCCGTCGCTTCCGCGAACAGAGACTTTCGCCCCCCTTGCCATCAGAGTCTTGTCGGAAGAATAGACCGACTGCGTACGCGACAGGATGAATTGATTCAATTTGTTGGAACATATCGTGCCTTCAACAACGAGCAAGTCAGAATTGCCTGCAGGGATGTCAGCCTCATATTCTTCAATACAGCCCGATGGCATGAACACGCCGACCATCAGGCATAGCAGTGGATATAGCGATTTCAGTTTCATCATGTCTTAGTTGAATCGTATGTTAAGTGAGACATAAGGGATGGCAGTGCCAAACACAGACAACTTGTACCCTTTAATTTCCTCTCCTTCGGTGACATAATAGACATTATAGGCATTCTTGCGTGCAAGGGCATTGTATACGCCGATGGAGAACGACGTGTGAAGGAAGCTTGTCAGTTTATGGGTCGGTTCGATGTTGAACGCGAGGTCCAAACGCATGTAGTCGGGAATGCGGTATGTGTTGCGGTCGGTATAGTATGGCATGTACCTCCAGACATGCGAGTCGAAATATTTGCCTGCGGGCAACGTTGTCGGGCGGCCAGTGGCATAGTTGAAGTTGCTTGAGAAACTGTATCTCTCGGTGAACTTGTAGTTGAGCACGGCCTTTACCTCGTGGGGCCTGTCATATTCCGAAGAGTACCAGTCACCATCGTTCAGGGGCATGGCCACTCGCTTGTCATCCTGACGCAGCAAAGAGCGTGAGAAGGTATAGCTTACCCATCCGTTCAACTTGCCAAAAGGCTTCTTCGCCTGAAGTTCTATGCCGTATGCCCGCCCCTTGGTCGAGATGACGTCGGTCTCAAGGTGGTGGTTCATCAGCAGGACGGCGGAACTGCGATAATTGAGATAATCGCTGACATGCTTGTAGTATGCCTCAGCCGAGAACTCGTATTTCTTGCCGGCTGTCTCGTGATAGATGCCGGCAGCCACCTGCCAGCCATTCTGGGGCTTGATGTTCAGGTCGGACAGCTTCCATATATCGGTGGGCGACATGATCGAGGTGTTCGACACTTTATGGATATACTGGTGCATCGTGTTGAAACCAGCCTTTATGGAAAGGTTTTCCCGTAGGGCATAGCGTGCCGACAGGCGTAGCTCTGGAGCATGGTAGGTCTTGATGACACCTGTCTCGCGACGTGTCTCCAACAAGTTCCCCTCTGCCGGAAGTTCACCGTCACCATAATGATTCACGTCGCGAGGACCAAGCGCATTGAATATGGAATACCGCAAGCCGGCGGAAACCGACAGCTTTTCTGTGAGCGAACGCTCGTAGTCCATATATGCGGCACTCTCCAGTGCCTTTTCTTTCTGGATCTGGTCTGTCGTAATGCATGATTCCTCGCCCACAGGCTCGTATTTGCCAGCCTGCACATTGTAGTGCTGCATGGACAGACCGTAGGAGAGAGCCTGCTTCTCAGACAGTCGCTGGCGGATATGCAGCCTGCCCCATAGTTGGTCGATGCCGAAACTCAAACGGCCTGCCATGGAGGGGATGTTCCTGTCCTCGTTGAAATAGTCGTAGTGGTCAAGGCCGGCGGAAAGCGTGGCGGTCATCCTTTCATTCAGGATGGAGCGCCATTCCGCAGAGACGTTACGGTTTTGATAGCCATATTTGTCCTGCGAGCTGAACGAGAACCTGTCATTGCTCCAATATCCATATACCTTGAGGCGGTGCATGCTGTTGAGCTTCCATGTCAGCACGCCACCAAGGTCTTGGAAGTTGGCCTTGCCGTTTTTGTAGCCGCTTTCCTCAGGCAACTGCTTGAGAATCCAATCGCTGTAAGTCGTACGGCCGTTCAACAGCAGCGAGATATGTTCCTTGACGAGAGGTATCTCGACATTCGCCTTGCTGGTAAGTGCACCAATGCTTGCCGAACCCGTGAATTTCTGCATGTTGGCCTCCTTCGAGGTCACTTTCAACACACTGCTTATCCTGCCTCCATATTCCACGGGAATACTTGCCTTGAACAGCTCCACGTCCTCCACCGCATCAGAATTGAATGAGGTGAAGAGTCCGAACAGGTGTGACGGATTATACACCGTGCCACCATCCAAAAGGATGAGGTTCTGGTCTGTTGCACCGCCTCGCACATTATATCCGCTTGAAGCCTCTCCAACGGTGGTGACGCCTGGCATGGTGAGCACTATCTTCAAGATATCCGACTCGCCAAAGGCAGACGGGATGTTTTTCAGAGCCTCTGGCTTGAACTTCTCGGAACTGACCATTATGTTGTTCACTGCCGACTGCCGTCCTCCCACAACCACTATCTCTGCAAGTTCTTGGTCGTCGGCTATGCTTGCCCTTGCCTTCTTCACTCCCGGCACCACATAGACCTTCGTACTTGCCGTTGCAACAGCCTTTGCAACCGAATCGTTATCAAGTACAGGGATGCCGGCAACAATTTTCGTTTCGTCAATAGGCATGCTTGAGGCTGTCGGCAGGTTCGTATGGCTTTTTTCTTCCATTACCGGGCGGAGTTCGCCTGCCTGCAGCCTTTCCGATTCACCATCGGCAGCAACGGAGGGGAGATGAGGGTAGGGGGTGGGAGAACCAGAAATACTTTCTACCACTTTCACAAGGCTTTCCTCACGCTCACCCTGTGTGAAGGAAAGGCGGTTGTTTTTAGCAAACTGTCTTATCTGCCTGCTTTGTTCTGGAAAGAGTTTGGCCACATCCGATGCACTCTTCACATGATGCATCACTCCGTCAGGAGTCATAAGCGTATATTGCTCTTTGACATAAAGGGTCTTCTGGTATTTCCCTCCTCCAAAAGACTTGTCGCCACCATCAACCTTCCATACGCAATGATACAGACGAACACCATTGGTGCCTCCGTCGCAAAGCAAGGCCGCGTAACGTGTGCCATCCTCCGGGTCATGCACATACCTGTGTCCATCCATCTCAAACCAATCTACGAATTCCTGGTCAGGGAGACACACCACTCTTTCCCCGGGAGGAAGGACGACAACACACTGCTTGAATTGGTCGAAACGCAGTTGCACATCGTCATAAACCACACCGTGGTAGCTGATGCGGCCTCTATGAAAATTGGTGGTGCCATTGTAATATGGGATGTCATGCCACAACGTCTTTTGATACTGGGGCTCCACCGCCCCCACATAAAGACGGGCATGGTCGGAAGCAGAGGAAAAATATTCCTGAGCCCCAACATGCTGCACTACAACCATTATGAAGGCAAGAATCAACCTGTATTTTTTCAAGTCTTTGTATCTGTTTGAATGCATATCGCTTGCAAAGATAGTCTTTTTCTTATAATGCAGCAAATACTCAATCCTTGTATGAAGGAATGAAAAAAACACTGATTTTCCCGGTCGGGATTCATAAGGCAAACAGGTCATCCATGGTCACCTCATATTGTACCATATTGTAGTAGCTGTTGTGTATAACGCCATTCGTCGTTACCATGACAAGGTGAAGGGTACGCTTGTCTTTCGATAGTTTCCGATATGCTTCAAGCTTGTTTTGCAGGTCATTGGCATAATCCTTGTCTATAGTGAAGACGTTTGTGGAATGCTTCATTTCAAAGATATCAGTAAAGCCGTCGGCACGTTGCATTACCAAGTCAATCTGCGCACCACGTTGTTGGGCTGACCCACGTACGAACCATGAACACACGTTTGTTTGAACTCCTGAGATACCAAGAGCGGATTTTATCTGGGGGATATGTTGGAGGCATACACGTTCAAAGGCATGGCCTTTCCACGTGTTATGGGATGAAGATGTGAAGGTGTTCGACCAAAAATGCTCATCACTGAAGGCATTCTTCTTGATACAGAGGTAATAGAAAAGGGTATAGTTGTCTATTAACTGATATAATGCATTTGTCTCTGCTGTATCTACAGAAGCAAAGCGACGGATGAAACCACACTCTTCCAGTTCCTCTAGTATGATGGAGAATGTACCTCCGTCTGAAAGTTTGCTCGCCGCCAAAATCTCTTCCCTCGTCATTCCTGACTTTCTTCCGTCGCTCAGGCATTCGATGACTTTGAGGTAATTCTCCGGGCGTTTGAACAAAATAGAATAAAGTGCCTCAAACTCGTCACGCAGTTGTGCCGTTTCTGAGAAAAACAATTGGTCGACATTCTGCGCTACGCTTAACCCTTTCTTCAAGAAACTCCAGTAGTAGGGTATGCCGCCAAAAATCATGTATAATTCCAATACGTCCTTTCGGCCATAGGCAAGGTTGGAACCCTTGGCAAAAAGTTCGCACTCATGGAGCGTGAAGGGAACGAGTTTTATGCGGTTGGTCAGTCGTCCGCGAAGACCACCTTTGTCCTTCATAAGTTTCTTGCTAATCCATGAGGTGGCACTTCCGCATACTATCAGCACGATGTCCTTTTCGCGGCGTGCTGTTGCCCATCCATTCCAGAAGTTTTCCAATGCGCCAATCAGATTGCCCTTGGGTGTGTCCATCCAAGGTAGTTCATCGATGAAAAGAACTTTTTTACCTGCCGGTGCTGCGTTGATGAGTTGTTTCAGTAACTCGAAGGCGTCAATCCATGTCTTTGGTATGGCGCATTTCATTCCGGCAGCCACCAGGGAGTTGCGGAATGCCGTCAATTGTTGGCGAAGCGTCCCATTGGATAACCCTGTGTGTTGGAAGCAGAACTGGTAGTTGAAAGTTTCACGGATGAGGTATGTTTTGCCCACACGTCGCCTGCCATAAACAGCGCAGAACTGTGACTCTTCTCTTTTAAGGAGACTCAATAATTCACGTTGTTCTTTTTCACGTCCTATAATCATAAATGTATTACTCAAATTTGATTTCCGCTGCAAATATAATAAAAATATCTCTATAGTCAGCGGAAATATGCCATTTTATTTAGGTTTCCGCTGAAAATAAAGTAAAAATATCTCTATAATCAGCGGAAACATAACCTTTAATTTGAGTTTCCGCTGATAATATGGTAATTATAAATCACCAATCCATGATTCAATGGAATAATCTTGCCCATATTGAAAGAAGAAAGCGTTCTATGGAACTGGGGCGTTGGTCTTCTTGATGCGTCTTCTCACCAAATAAGAGTCCCCATGTGGAACTTCCATTTTTACGGAGTTTGAGTGTATAGGTCAATATCAGCATGGCCAATGATAAAACGATGAGCGTCCCGATTGCCCCGATGACCCTATGCTTAACCGACCACAAAGTGACACTTGCCATGGTAAACAACAACACTTCAATCCATAGTATGTAATAACCTGTTTTCTTTAGTCTGTAAATCAAGTATATGGCAATAATTCCAATGATGGATTCAATGAAGAAAAGCAAGGCTGTTGAAAATCTTACGCTGAAAAGGCCGGAAATGCTAAGACAAGCAGTGGACATGAAAAAATCCATAGTCAGAATCAAAGCTCCATATGTTGTCAAGTGTCTATTATACCAACCTGGCACTATCAAGGAATTCGTTGACAAATGAGTTGTGTAGATGGACAGGAAAAATGCCATAGTGCCACAAACAAATAGAGACAAAGCATGGGAAAGAATACCCGGTGGGATGAGGACGAGACCTAAAATCAATAGCCATATTGCTTCACAAAGGGCAGTGAAAACCAACGCCTCACATTTTGTCTGGTATTTGAAAAACTGAATACGGTTTGCAGAATTCAATTTTTCCTTGACATAAGAATCCGTGCTGATCTTGATGGCATTAACTATCTCCTCAGGGAAAGCATGTCCGGCTGGCAAATCTTCCAAGTCTATCCAAACAGAATAACCATGTGAGCGAAGGAATTCTGCATAAGGAACTACCTTCTCCCTGTCTTTTCTGGAATAACTAATAAAGATGCTGTATTTCATGTGGCACGGTTTATGACAAGATGCCTGTCAAATGACCGCCATTTGTCATTTTAATTGCAAAAATAGAAATTATTTTTGTTTTTTTGTCACGTTAGTTCAATAAAAAACAACCACGAGAAGGAGAATAATTGGTAACGAACACGAAATAGACGAAATAACCGATTCGTAAAGGCGGCAGGCCGCCACGAATTCGAAGACCACGAGAAGGCGAACATCCCAGGTTGGTCTTATAAAAAAACAAGCACGCACCCTGAGGAAGGATGCGTGCTTGATGGTTCAGCGGTGCTGTAGAGATTAATACCAGCGTGGGTCGCCGGGTTTGGGCTTCGTGCCACCCAGTTCGTTGGTGATTACCTTGAAGTTGCTTGAAGCAGCGTCTTGGAAAGTCTGAGCGGTGTTTGTCGACAGCATGGTGCCCGGGAAGGCAGCCCTTGGCGACGGGTCTTCCTCGGAAACAGGTTGCCACAACAGGTCGCTGGTGTAGTAGATGTCGGAGCATTCGGGTTGGAGGTCGCCGCTCCAGCCAGAGATGCCGGTGGTGGCCAACTCTTCCTTGTTGCGCCCGGCCATGCCGATGAGGCAGTTCTTGAAGATGAACTTGTCCTTGAAAGTGCTCCAGTTGCCCGACTTGAAGTCGAAGAATGGCTTGGCGTCGGCCACGGTGTAGACGAAGGTGCAGTTCTCCACCACCAGGGAGTTGGGCTGCAAGCCCTTGGTGCCCACGCAGATTTTCTCGGCGTTGGAAACCGTGGTGTTGGTGATCTTGATGTTCTGGATGTCAGCTTTCGCGTTGTCGGCATTGGTGATGCCGTAGCCGCTGATGGAGTCGATGACGCAGTTGTCGATGATGACGTTCTCGATGGTGGCGCCCGTCTGTATGCGGCAGATGCCACGCTTGTACTTGATGCTGCAGTCTTGGAACTTCAATGTGCCGATGTTGCCATCCGCCTGGTTGAGGTTGAAGATGTAGGTGGCGCCGTAGTGGCTGTCGGTGCGCGGCTTGCTATCCGTGTCGGTGAAGGCTATCTTGTTGAACACGATGCCGTTGACATTGGAGCTGCCAGCCACACGGAAGTTGCCCTCCACGCCCATCTGTGCTTCGCCGGCGAGACTCAGGCCGGTGACGAAGGTGATGGTGCCTGCGGTGGCGGGAAGTTCGATGGTGGAGATGCGGTAGCGTGTGCCACCCTCAAGTACGACGGTGATGTCCTTGTCCTGGTACTCGGTCTTGATGAGCGAGTCGAGGGTGTTGGCATAGGCAGAACCGGAGCCGGTGGAGAACCATTTCCAAGCCTTGTCCTCATCGAGTCCGCGCAGGTCGATCACCTCGCCGGAGAAATTCTCTGAGGCAGCGGTGGTGAAGCGCTTCTTTCCCTTGTAGCTGTCGCCGGCGTAGGCTTCCACGCGGTAGCTGGTCTTGGGGCTGAGGCCGTAGACCACCTTCTGTGCTGCGGCGTTGTCTTCTTCGGTGAGAGCCACCTCAGTCACCACTTCGCCATCGTCGTCGAGTACGCGCAGGCGGTCATAATACACGCCGGGCGTCCAGCGCACGCGGGCGGCGATGTCGATGATGTCGGTTGTCTGGATGGTGGAGAGGCTTGTCGGATAGTCGGGAGTGATGGCAGTCAGCGAGTAGGCCTTTGAACTCAGGCCTGTGGTCGTGTTGGCGGCGCTGATGTTGACGAAATACTCCTTGTCATACTCCAGTCCGTCGAAATGGCAGGAGAGTTCGCTGGTGGTGATGGTCTTGGGTGCTACGCTGGCGTCTGCCGGCTCCACGCTGACCGTGTATTGGTTGGCGTCGGTGTAGTTGTCCCACTTCACATTCATATAGGGAACCAGGTTGTCATCCAGACCCATCTCGATGTTGTCGTCTGTGATGATCGGACGGAAGAGTGCATCGGCCTTGGCGAGATCGTCGTCGTCGCTACAGCTGACAAACGTTCCCATTCCTGCAGTTGCTGCAAGGAGCAGCAGCATGGTCTTATAAATCTTTCTCATTTTGTTTCCTGTTTATTTGTATTCTTTTTCTATCGTTGCCACTTCGACATTCGTTCCTTTCTCCATGTTGGCGTCAAGGATGTGGTAGCCGTCGTTGTCGAGGACGGAACTGGCAGAGAGTGTCTCGGTGGTGATGGGGAGCAGGTAGGGCACGATGCCGTTGCCGGTCAGTGCACCGTTGGAATAGCCGCGATACAGGCGTGTGTAGTAGTCGCTGGCGGCATAGACATCCTTGCGGATGATGCCGGTGGGCTCTCCTGCCTGGACGGTCACGGTGGCGGTGTTGGGAGCTGCGCCCAAGGTGTATGTGACGGAGCCGTCGGCGTTGTTGGCCTTTGTCGGCGTGGTGGTGCCGTAGTCCTTGCCATTATACACATAGGTGCGTGTGCGCTTGATCATGTTCGAGCCCCAGTTCACCTTCTGCCATCCCTCGGCGGTCATCGTTGCGTCGTCGAGGTCGGCCTTGTATTTCTCGTTATACCACTTGATGTCGCTCTTGAGGTTCTCCTTGCCGCTCTTCACGTAGTAGAGGCGGTCGGCCCATGTGGTGTAGTTGACAGCCTCGGGGAAGCGCGCCAGCACGGCGGGGTCGCTGATGAGGTCCTCGTTGGTGGCGATGCCCCAGCAGAGGGCGGTGCGCATGGCTTCCTCGATCTTCTTGGCATAGAGGTTCCAGCGGATGAGGTCGAACTTGCGGATGGCCTCGCCGCCGAATTCCCATGCACGCTCATCGACGATGGCGTTGAAGAAACTCTCCTTGGTGTTGAGCTTGGCCACGTAGTCGTTCACATCGGTGCCGAAGGTGGGGCTGTTGGCGAAGGCGCGGGCGCGCACCTTGAGCAACTGCTCCTTGGCAAGGACGGTGGGGCCGTTCAACTCGTTCTCAGCCTCAGCCAGCATCAGCAGCACGTCGGAGTAGCGCATCAGCGGATAGTTGATGCCTGTACCCTTCGACGAGCCAGAACCCAGGTCGTGGGCGGCGCGGGCGCGGTCCCACTTGCCGGCATGCAAGCCGGTGGAGGCTGCAGCCTTCACGGTGTCGTTCTCATGGGCATACTTGGCCACGTCGATGTCGCGGCGGACGTCATTGTCGGCGAACGACATGTAGAAGGTCGGTGTCATGGCCACCTGGGCTGTGGTGGTGCCATTGACGTTGGTGCCGGTGTTGGGCACGCCGAAGCTCCAGCCGATGTCGCCACCGTAGTTCTGCACGAAGGCCACTTCATAAAGCACCTCGGCATTGTTCTCGATGGTGTAGTTCATCTCGTTGATGAACGACTGCTCGAAGTTGGCATACAACTCGCGTGGTTTCAGTTGGATGAGTTTCTGGCAGTAGTCCTTCGCCATCTGGTAGTACTCGGTGTATGTGCGGGCTGTCTTCTCTGCACCGGTCACATCCTTGTAGGTGACAGCGAGGTCGGGATTGCCTGCAACGTCGAGGTATTCGTCGGCACGCTTCATCGTGCCGTCCTTCGTCATGCCGTAGCCGGCGCGGAAGAGTGCGATGCGGGCGATGAGGCCGATGGCGAAGTCGCGGTTCATGCGCTCGATGCCGCCGGTGTTCACGTCGCTCCATTTCATGTTTGGCTCGATGTCGACCAGTTGCTGGAGGACACGGCTGTAGACGATGTTCTTGTCAGTGCGGGGCTTGTCGATTTCCTCACCCCACTTGGCTGCCACGTCATAGTAGGGCACGTCGCCGAAGAAGTTGCACATGAGGTAGTAGCGGTAGGCCTTCAGGCAGGTGGCCTCGCCCTTGATTTGCTGCATCTCGTCGGTGTTGGCAATGGTGCTGGCGTCGATGCCGGCACGCACCTGGTTGGCACGCTCGATGGCTTGGAGGTTGTTGTCCCATACTTTCTTCACGTCGCTCCATCCCACGTTGCCCGGGCCTTGGAGAGGCCATACGGCCTGGCGGTGGTTGGTGGCGACAGCCTCTTGTACGCTCATGGCCTCCACGTCGGTGTTCTGCATCCACACGCCGCACATGCGGGAGGTGTATGGGTCTTCGCCGAACAGTACATATACGCCGTTGATGGCGTTGGTTGCAAACTCAGCGGAGCTATACACCATGTTCTGGTCCATCTGTGAGGGAGACTCCACGTCGAGGTAGTCGTCGCATGCGGTCAGCCCCATCGCTCCGAGTGTTGCAATAGCTATATATAGACTCTTGATTTTCATATGTTTGTCAATGGTTTATTGTTAATTACAGCGTTACGTTTACACCAAAGGTGAATGCACGGCTCTTGGGATAAGAGGAGAAGTCGATGCCCGGGGTCAGGCCGGAGTAACTGCTGTTGCGTGCATAGGAACTGACTTCAGGGTCGAAGCCGGGATAGTCGGAGATGACGAACAGGTTGGTTCCCGTGACGTAGAAACGCAGGCGCTGGACACCGAATTTCTTGGTCAGCGTGTTGGGAAGGGTGTAGCCTACGGTCACACTCTGCAAGCGGAGGAATGATGCGTCGTCCAAAGCCCAGTCGGTGGGTACCACCACGGCGTCGCCGGTGGAGAAGGGGCTCCACATGGCTTTGGGAGACTTGCCGTTTCCACCCTCGTTCCAGAAGGCCAGGTCTTCCAGGCTGGTGAGCAGGACACCGGTCTCGGGATTGATGTAGGAGTAGGCATTGCTCTGGCTCATGTCGGCGCGCATGTTGGGATAGGTGCCGGCACGGTAGCGTGAGGAGGTCTGTATCTTGTTGGCGTTGTAGATGTCGTTGCCCACCTTGTAGGTGAAGTTGATGTTGAAGTCGAAGTCGTAAACGTCGCCGCTGAGGCCGAAACCGCCGGAGAAATCGGGGTTGGTGTCGCCGATGACGGTGATGTCGGCTGCGTCGACCACGCCGTTGCCGTCGCGGTCCTTCAGTTTCATAGCACCCGGACGGATGCCGATGACACCGCCGAGGAGCGATGTGGTGGGTACGCCGTCCTTGAGGGTGTAGACACCGGTCGTTTCATTGTAGCTGGCGAAGTCGGAGGTGGTGTAGTAGCCGTCGCTCTCCCAACCGTAGACGAGTCCGATGGGGTCGCCGATGCGAACGATGTAGTCTTGCTGGTTCTTGTTGTCGGTGCTGGCCCATCCAGAGGCGAAGGTCATCTCCTGCAAGCCGTTGGCCAGGCCCTTCACGTTCGACTTGTCGAAGCCGATGTTGAAGTTGGCGTTCAAGTGGAATTTCTGCTTCTGGATGATGACGCCGTTCAAGGTGAGTTCCACACCTTTATTGCTGGTGGATGCGGAGTTCTCCCACACGGTGGTGTAGCCCGGGGCGGCGATGTTGTGGTTGATGAGCAGGTCGTCGGTGCTGTTCCAGTAGAAGTCGAGGGTACCGGTGAGTCTCTCGTGCAGGAAGCCGAAGTCGAGACCGACGTTGCGGGTAGTGCGCTTCTCCCATGTCAGGTTCGGGTTGGCGAGTGTGTTGGAGACGGCCAGGTGTGAATTGGCGGTTTCACCTACGCCGTAGCGCTTGGAGCCGCTGTTGGCGTTGTAGAGTTGCACGTATTGTGTGTTGCTGATCTTGTCGTTGCCCACCTTGCCATAGGACACGCGGAGCTTCAAGTTGGACAGCCATTTGCGTGTGGACTCCATCCAAGGCTCCTCGATGATGCGCCATGATGCTGCGGCGGCGGGGAAGAAGCCCCATTGGTGGCCGGGTGCGAACTGCGAGCTGCCGTCCTCACGGAAGGTGACGGTGAGCAGGTAACGGTCGAGCAGGGTGTAGTTCAAACGTCCGAAGAAAGAAACCTTGTTCTGGTCGGCGCTGACAAAGCCTGTCATCGACTGCATCGTGGCCAGGCCGAAGTTGGCAAACACGGCTTCTGCATCGAAGGCGTTGCTGTTGTTGTTGTTGGCCATCGAGTTGTAGTTGCTGCGGCTGGAACGGATTTCCTGGCCGGCCATCACGTTGAAATGATGGATGTCATTCAACTTGGTGTCGTAGGTCAGCGTGAAACTCTCACGGATGCTGCTGGTGTTGGTCTTTGTCCAGTCTGCCAGCGGGTTGCCGCCGACATAGGATGCCTGTGTTGTGGTGGCGCCATACCAGTTTTTCACTTCATTGAAGCCATAGGAGTAGCCTCCTTCCAAGTGGGCCTTCAAGCCTTTCAACGGGGTCTTCCAGTCGAGGGCGGCGTTGAAGACGAAGCCGCGGTTGTTGCGGCGGCGCCAGTACTGCTCCGACTGCTCTGCCAGCGACATGTTGGCACGCTGCCATTCCTCGATTTCCTCTTCCGACATCGTGCTGAAGTCGGGGGTGATCATGCCGGAGAGACCCTTGGTGGCCACACCGTAGAGGGCTTGCTCGGTACGCACCTTGTAGGTGCCGCCCTGTGTGCCTTGGCCGTTGGCGGTCTGGTCGTTGATACGTGCCGTCATGGAGAACTTCAAGTTGCTGTTGAGTTCATGGTTCAACTTGAAGAGGAAGGCGTAGCGGGAGAAGTCGTTGTTGGGCATCAGACCGGCGTTGAAGTCATAGGTGCCGGAGAGGTTGAAGTTGGTCTTTTCCGTTCCACCCTGAAGGCTCAGGTTGTGGCTTTGGGAGAGTACGTTCTCGCCAAAGAGGTCGTCCTGCCAGTCGATGGCCTCCACGCTCTTGTACAGATAGAGGTCGTCGAAGACGCCGAACTGCTTGTAGAAGGAGTTGAGAGCGCTTTCGCCACGCAAGGCGGAGTATTCATAGTTGGACATTACATATTGGTAGGTGTCGAGCACGTCCAGGCGCTTGGAGACCGTCTTGGTCTGCAGGTAGCCGTTGTAGTTGATTTGTGTCTTGCCTGCCTTTGCATTCTTGGTTGTGATGAGGATGACACCGTTGGCACCCTCTGAACCGTAGATGGCGGTGGAGGAAGCGTCCTTGAGCACGGTGATGTCCTCGATGTCGTTGGGGGAGAGGTCGCTGATGGAACCGCCCTGGAAGCCGTCGATGACAATCAAAGGAGAGTTGTCGCCGGTGATGGAGCCGCCACCACGCACGCGGATGAGCACCTCGGCGTCGGGTGAACCGTCGGTGGTGGTGATGTTCACACCAGCCATCTTGCCAGTGAGGGCCTCGCTGATGTTGGCCACAGGCACCTTGGCAAGGTCTTGGCCTTTCACGGTGGCCACCGCTCCGGTGAGGTCTTTCTTCCTGGCGGTGCCGTAACCGATTACCACCACGTCGTTGAGAGTGGATGCCTCGTCTTCCATTTGGATGACATACTCGCTCTTTCCGTCAAGGGTCACCGTCTGCGTCTTCATTCCGATGTAGCTGATGGTGATGGTCTTGCCTTTCACATTCTGCAAGGTGAAGTTACCGTCGATGTCGGTCACCACGCCATTCTGTGTGCCAGTCTCCATGATAGTGGCACCAATGACGGGTTCTCCGCTTGTGTCGGTCACCGTACCTTTGATAGTCTGCGCCGATATGTTGCCCGCCAACATGGCAAGGGCGAACAGGAGCGCCAATCTAAAGATTTTAAATTTACCAGACATAGATATTATTTTAGGTTGGTTAAAAATGTCTTATACGGTAGCGTCAGTTTGTAGTAGTTCGTGTAGTAGATATTCGTTTTGCAAAGATAAGATAAAAAATCTTAAAACAAGAAAGATTTTCATCCTTTGTTGCAAAATTAACAAAAAAGGTAGGTTTTTCACCAAAAACCTACCTTTTGAGAGCTTTTTCCAGGGGGTGATGGTTTTCCTGGTCTTTCTAGTTTTCCTAGTTTTTCTAGTCTTCCTAGGAGTCCTGGTTTTCTCCTATTTCACCATCACTTTTTGCCCATTGATGATATATACACCCTTGCCGGGGATGGCGACCTTCTGGCCTTGGAGGTTGTAGATGGTGTTGTCCATCGGCAGGGTGGTGGTCTCCACCTCTGCTATGCCGGTGGTCTCTTGCTTCATCTGTCCTGTGATGCACACGTTGGCGAAACCCACTTGCTTGCTGTTTCCCAACTTGTATACGCAGAGCATCAGGCTGCCGGTGCCGTTGGTGGAACTGATGTCATTGACGTCCTTGCTGTAGGAGGTGTAGCCAGGGTTTCCGTTGTTGCGGTCGGGTGAGATGGCGGCGTCGATGTCGTGCTTCCCGTTGGCGTCTTTCCAAAAAACATCCACCAAGCCGCCGTCGGTGCCGATGCGGGTGGTGTTGAAGGAAATCTTCGTGGGACGGAAGAAACATCCCTCGGCGGGGGTGATGTTGAAAAGCAAGGCATTGTCGTCGTTGGAGGAGGCTTCGTTGTTCACTGTGGGTTGCACCAGGGTGAAAGTGATTTCCTTCAGCTTGCGCGTACCTTTATATTCAAGGTTGCTGCCTCTCACCACTTCGCTAGCGGCCACGAGGTTGCCCATGTCGCCGGCGATGGTGGCTTGCTGACCCTCGCCACCCCCGTCGAAGACCCAGAGGATGTCGCCGTCGGCGATGGTGGAGAGTCCTTCTTCATCGCCGTCGCTGTTGGGGGATTTCTCGATGTAGCCTTGCGCCACGCCGTCGGCATACTGCGCCTCGGTGATGTGTGCCACCAAGGAGTTGAGATACACTTCCAAGAGGGTGTATCCCTCGTCGTTCACCGTGTTGCCGTCGCTCTTGTCGTTGGGATTCATGCCGTGGGCGGTCTCCCATTCGTCGGGTATACCGTCGCCGTCGGAGTCGGCGGGTGCTGCGGTGCTGTTCAGCGTGGGCCATGCGCTCCAGTCATCACCGGCATTGGCGGGCTTGTTGTCGTCCTGGCTGTTGATGAACCCCTTGCTGAGTCCCGTGCCGGTGTAGGTGGCCTGTCCGTTGCGGGTGTCATTCACCATCTGTGTGTCGTAGGAGTCCCGGCTCAGCGAGGCGCCTGCGTAGAGCAGCACCTTTTCGTAGGCTTGTTCCGCCGTGTGGGTGGTGGTGTAGACAAAGGGGATGGGCTCGTCGAGCTTCATGGTGTCCTTGGTCTCGGCGGTGAAGGTGTTGTCGTTGTCGGCAGACGAGATTTGGGCGTAGATGCCGTAGGTCCAGTTGTCGTTGCTCACGTCGGTGTATTTCGAGTTCTTGTTGCCTTCCACGAAATACTTTCCCCAGATGTGGAGCGCGGGAGCGTATGACGGGTTTTCCTGGCAGTAGGCAGTGGTGCGGATGCCGATGCCGGCGATGCGCTTGGCCTTATAGTTGGATGCCGAACCAGGGCCGGGCTTGTAGTAGTTGTTCACGATGTTCACCTTCATGGCTTCGCCTCCATAGCAGCCGTTGCTGCCGTAGTTGAAGATGACATTGTTGCGGTAGTCCATCCGTTCGTCGAGTTGCGTGGTGGGACGCGGGCCGAGGCGCGGTGTGCGCGAGGTGTGGTGTGCCAGCAGGTTGTGGTGGAAGGATGCTCCGCTACCACCCCAGTTGCCGCCGTAGCCGTGAGCTCCCTTGGAGTGTCCTGAGTTGACGAGGCTTTGTGAGACGAGGCACCACTGCACGGTGGTGTTGTGGTTGCCGAGTACGGAGAGGCATTCGTCGATGGACCAACTGACTGAGCAGTGGTCGATGACCCAGTCTTTCTGGTCGAAGCCTCCGAAGCCGTCCCAGCCGTCTGCGCCGTTCTGCTTCACGTTCTTGTTGCCCAGGCGGAAGCGCATGTAGCGCACGATGACGTTGTTGCCCTTGATGGAGCAAGGATAGTCGGCCACGCAGATGCCGTCGCCGGGTGCTGTCTGTCCGGCGATGGTGGTGTTGGAGCTGATGCTCAAGGCAGAGTTGAGGTGAATGGTGCCTGAGACGTCGAACACGATGGTTTTCGCGCCGCTCTGCCCCAAGGCCCATCGCAGCGACCCGGTGCCGGAGTCATTCAGGTTGGTCACATGGTACACCGCACCGCCACGACCTCCCGTGGTGTAGCGGCCGAAACCCTCGGCGCCAGGGAAGGCGGGAGTCTTCTCCTGTCCATAGGATGCCACGGAGAGCAGCAAGGCGGTGGCCAATGCCATGCAATGGATGTTTGGTCTCTTCATGATTTGTGTTGTTTTGTTAAGTAGGTAATCAAAATTATCTGTTACTATCATTCTTGTAGGTGTTGTATAGTCTTTTATGTTTCTTTGGCGCATATTTTTCACTCATCCTCAGTCACATAGCCCGCTATGCTCCTTCGTCTGAGAGAAAAATCTGCATCCAAATAAATCATAAAATACTGTCATCTAATTTTGATCACCTACTTATTTCTTCAAATGGTTTTGCAGTGTGCTTGCGGCAGGTTATCTTACAATCACTTTCTTTCTGTTGATTACATAGATGCCAGGGCGCAAGCCTTCGAGGCTGGTGGCACGCAGTCGGACGATGCGTCCGTTGAGGTCGTAGATGTTGGCGGGCTTTTGTGGCGACACGGTGACATGTGCGATGTCTGTCGATACGGAGACGACATAGAGAAGTCCCTCGCTCAGGTGACTGGTATCCCATTCGATGCCGTCGGGGAGGTCGAGCGTCGGCGTTCCCGTCATGCTGCCCGCTTCCCATACGCGGATGGAGTCGCCGGCTTTCAGGATATGGCTGTCGACCAAGGTGACACGCAGCGTACCGTTGAGGGTCAGTCGGTTGATGCCGGCGATGCTGGTGCAGCCGGGGTTGGTGGCCGAGGCGCATGAGCGTGCCTTCACCTCATAGACGCCGTTGGGACCGATGGTCACGTTCTTGTTGCCGAAATAGAGGGTGCCGGAGTAGGAGCTGGTTGAAGCACCTGGACGCAGCGTGCCTTGGATGGTCACGGTGGAGTTGGTCAGTGGCTTGCTGTCCTTGTTCGTGCCGGAGAGTATGGCGTTTTGATTGACGGTGAGGCTGCCGGTGCCGAGGACGCCGGAGGAAAGGAGCAGTTCGCCCTGGCTGACGATGATGTTTCCGGAATTGTCGCTTATGCCGCTATAGGTGAGGCGGCCTTCGCCCATCTTGGTGAAATTGGCGTTGGAGGTCACCTTGCCCGCCCATGTCCAGTTGGCGTCGCCGCCCACCAGCCAGGTGTTGGCGCCAACAGAGGCACCACTGCTGAATGTGCAGGAACCACCGAGGCTTCCCGTGCCGGTGACACGTCCGATGCGGTAGGAGCGCCCGCTGTTCTGCAATTCCACGCCGGTGGGGATGTCGAATGTGCCGTTGGGCATGCCAAAGCTGTTGTCAAGGGTGAAGCGTGTGTCGCTGCTGTGCACCTTGCAGGTGACGGTGCCCTCGAATTCCGACCAGTTGCCGGTGATTTGCGTGCGGGTGGCGTTCCAACCCGAACCCACGACGACGGGGCAGTAGACGGTCAGCGTTCCCTTGCCAATCAACTTGTTGGAGAAGCTTCCCCGGTCGACGAGGTTCCATGTGCCGCGCTTGCCTTGTGGCACGTCGATGGTGTAACTGGTGCTGGTGTTCTCGCTGAGCGTGCCGTTCTGGAATTCCACCGTCTGTGCGGGTGTGTTGCTGTTCACGCATTGCACGGTGCCTCCGGAGATGACGAGGCGTTGCAGACCGGTGTTGGAAACGTTGAGTTTCATCCATCCCGACCCTTTCTTTACCAGTCGGGTGCCCATCATCGGGCGGTCGACGATAAAGTCGGCCATGTTGTTGATTTGTCCGCCTTCCTCGCCGACGAGGGTGATGTTCGAGCCGTTGGTGATGGCGGCTGTGGTGCGCAGTTCGGCGCCGTTCTCCATGACGAATTTGTTGGAGGCGAGGGCCACGGCGCCGAGGTTGCCCTTGGGTTTCGTGGAGTTGGAGAGGGTGGTGATGGCCACCGTGCCGCCGGATATGCGTGTGCCTCCGGTGTAGCTGTTCTCTGTCATGATGGTGAGGGTGCTGTTGCCCCGTTTCACCAGCGTGGTGCCGCCGACAATCGAGCCGGTGCCCTTGAAGACATAGCCGTTCTGGCTGTTGTCGACGATGATGCTGTCGGCCTCTATCTCGCTGTTGATGTTGACGGTGAACTTGTTGGCACTGTCGTCGAAGGTGACGATGTCGCCACTGACGAAGACGTCTTTTTCGCCGGAGCTGTTGGTGAAGTTCTCCGAGCCGGCGACGTCCCAGGTGTCGCTCTCCTCGCCGGTCCACACGATTTCGTCGTTGCCGCGCATGCTGAGGATGTCGAGATAGAGTTTGCCGTCCTCAAGTGTGAGCACGCACTTGTGCTTGGTGCCGAGACCCTCGATGCGGATGTCGCCGAGGTTGCCGGTGACGGTGGCCGCCTCGCCGATGAGGTAGCGTCCCGGAATGATATCCGTGGCGTGGTTGACGAACTCAAAGACAGGCATGAGGTATTTCGGGCCGTATTTCCAATCCTTGGTCTCTATGGTGACCAACTTGGCCTGCACCTGGTCGGCTGTGAGGTCGTCGTAGAGGTCGAACACCACGCGTGAGCCAAAGCCGAGGAGGAGGGAGTCGGTGGCGATGACGCCTTTGTTGTCGGCGCGTCCTGGGCGCAGGATGGAGGCGTAGTCCATCTTGATGCGGCGGAACTGCCCTCCGTCGCTGTTGAGTTCGGCGAAGCGGTTGAGCCAGAGGGAGGAGTGGAGCATCGTGCCGTCGAAGTTCACCACGCCGGCCCAGATGTCGGTGTTGCCGGTGTGCTGTTGCTCCACCTTGGGGAGGTTGAGCGTGCCGTCGCCCTGTTTCACCAGGCGGGTGTTGCCGCTGAAGGCACCGCCTTCCACGTCGCAGGTGTAGTATTTGCGTACGATGACGGCGTTGCCGTTGGTCACGGTGCTGTTGGTGCCTTGCACCCAGGAGGGGACGTTGAAGGTGGCCACCCATGGCTGTGCGCCGTCGCTCACGGTGACGTGGGTGTCGTTGGTCTCGCACACGATGACGTGCTGGCCGTCGTTGGCGCTGCCGATGTTGCCGCCGTTGGCTATTTCCACGCGTCCGGTCATGGTGAGAGGCGGCGGTGCGACGGTGATGTCTTCCAACTCACCAAGGAAGTAACTGGCGTGAGGGGGCTGGTTGTAACCCATCGACTCCCACACCATGCCTTGGCGGTACTGGTGGTCGTGCCATAGCGTGTAGTTGCGGTGGTTGGTGGCGATGTCGGTGGTGTAGACGCGGATGTATTTGTTGTCGCTGGTGCGGAGGACAAGTTCCTCGCGCCAGTCGCCGAGGATGTCGCCGGTGGCGGAGGGGGTGTTCTTCGTCCAGTTGCAGTTGGCCGTCCCGTTGGCGGTGAAGACGATGGTGCCATCGGCCTTGAAGATGCGGCAGGCACCTTCGCGGCTGTTGGCGCCGTCAAGTCCCTCTTCCAACAGGTCGCCGTCCCAGTAGATGCGGAAATTGTTGGTGAAGCCGCCGGGGCCGTTGGTGATCACCTTGTCGGCCACGGTGGAGATGGTGCCCGACTGTGAGGAGTGGCCAATGCTGCCGGGGTAGTCGTTGGAGAAGTTGCCGCAGAGGGCACGTCCGTCGTCGCTGGTGGACTGCAGGCGGTAGTAAATCTTGGATGTCGTGGCGTCGCGGTAGTTCATGGCGGGGCGGTCTTCGTTGCAGGTGAAGATTTCCTGGCCATGGCGGTAGGGGTCGAAGTCGCTGCAGTGCTGTGCGTCGCCGTGTCCCAGACCGGTGGTGGAGAGTCCCTTTCCGTTGTCGTCGATGACCATCGAACCGAAGACGATTTCATCGCGGCCGTCCCAGTCCACGTCGGCGATGCCGTAGTTGTGGAAGCCTTGGCCGAAGTATGGGCCGGTGTTGCCGCTGTTCCACTCCCAATAGAGTTGGAGGGTGTGGTCGGGGTTGACCGAGAAGGCTTTCATATGGTGCTTGGTGTAGCATCCGCGTCCGAGGAAGATGAAGGGGTGGCGGCCGTCGAGGAACGGTGCGCCGAAATAGTGCTTTGTGGAACGGTGTCCGTAGCCGTCGCCCCAGTCGTTGGCATTTCCGCGGGGCAGGGGATAGGCCATCCAACTGGCGCCGTTGGGACCGATGGGGTAGGGTTTGGCGGTGGCGCCTTCCATATAGAGCAGGTATTCGGCACCGGTGTTGGTGTAGGTCATGTTGGCTGCGTGGTTCACCGTGTTGCGGGTGTTCACGTTCATATTGCCTATTTCTGTCTTCGTGCCGTCGCCATGGTGGATGATGATGTTGTCGGCGGCGCGCATGAGGACTTCTGCCTTGCCGTCGCCGTCCCAGTCGTATCCCACGATGTCGTATTGCTCGTCGGGGCCGCTGCACATATTGGGACCGAGGTCGATATACCACAGCCGTTCGCCTTCGAGGGTGTAACATTCAAGGAAGTTGTAGGCGGAGTCGTTGGCTACAGGACAGGGGCCGGTGGCGTCGCTGTCGAGGTTGTAGTTGCGCTTCACCAGGAATTCCGAGACGCCGTCGCCAGTGACGTCGGCCAAGGCGATGTCGTTGATGCTGTAGTCCTTGGAAATGTCCGTGCCACGTCGGGAAAGGATGGGTTTCACCGGAAATTCCTTGTACTGGGTGGACATGCGGGTGACAGGAGCACTCAATTCCTGTTCCACGCCCCGCACGACGGCTGCCACGCGGTAGGTGCTGCCGGCACGGCCGTAGGGGTCGGTGTAGTTGGACACGTTCAACGGCAGGCCGTTCAATTTCGTGCCGTCGCGGTAGAGGTTGTACTGGGTGTCGTAATACTCCTCACCGAAGATGCGCCAGCTGATGAAACTGCCGGAGCCGGAGGGTACGACGACCAAGCCGCGGTCGAGTTTGTCGGTGGTGCGTTGTGCAAATGTCGCCATGACGCACATCACGAATATGACAGCCAATAGGGTAAGTCTTTTTCTCATCGTCGTTATTGGGTTAGGGTTTGATTGTTCCAAGTGATGCATGGAAGGAAAACTGCGTCAACCTATTTCATATCAATGCGCATCTATCCATGATTGTGCAAAGATAATGATTTTTGTTTAAAAATATCTCTTATTTTAGCAAAAAACAAATGATGATGTCATTTAGTTGGGGTAAAACGATTTTCACATGTGTAATATGGTTCCTTAGACTTCAGGGGACTTGGATATCCTTCACGCGAGTCATCATTATGGGATTCAAATGAAATGGTGGACTCATTCTTCAACAGACAGGTGAAATAATGGGACGGCAAACATTCCACCCCGTTTTTGAAATCTCTTATTTCTTTTCGCTATTATAAAAAAAAGTAGTACCTTTGCAGCCGATATACATCCAAGAACAATTTATGGTTATTTCTATCGATTTCGACGGGACGGTGGTTGAGCACCGTTATCCGAAAATAGGGGAGGAGATGCCCCATGCAACAGAGACACTTAGGAAACTCATGGAAGACGGGCACAAACTGGTGTTGTGGACCGTCCGCGAGGGTCGTCTCCTCCAGGAGGCCATCGACTGGTGCCGTGAGAGAGGGGTGGAGTTTGCCGCCGTCAATGAGACGTTGCGCGCCGACACCAACGAGCATTCCAACAACACGAGAAAGATTGATGCCGACATCTATGTGGATGACTGCAACATCGGCGGGCGCTTCGACTGGGATACCGTCTATCATATGATACACGACCACCTCGATTACTACCAGATCATCAGGGAGGAGAAGCGCAAGGCGCAACAACAGCTTCAGGAAATGGAAGAGCAACAGCCCAAGAAAAAGAAAAGGCGCTGGTTTGGCTTTTGACAACTGTTGGCATATAAATCTGTAATTCGGTTTTTTCATTCCAGGAATGATGACACAGAACATATTCAGGGGACTGGGCATCGCCCTTGTCACCCCTTTCAAGACCGATGGCAGCGTCGACTATGAGGCGTTGGCCCGGCTGGTGGACTACCAACTCGACAACGGTGCCGACTTCCTTTGCATCCTGGCCACCACAGGAGAGACGCCGTGTCTCACCAAAGAAGAAAAAGGGCGCATCAAGAAGCAAATCGTGGAACAGGTGAATGGACGCGTACCCATCCTCATGGGATGTGGAGGCAACTACACCGCCGCCGTGGTGGAAGAGTTGAAGAACGGCGACTTCCTCGGCATCGACGGCGTACTTAGCGTATGCCCCTATTACAACAAACCCTCTCAAGAAGGACTTTACAGGCATTTCAAGGCCATTGCCGAGGCAACAAGCCTCCCCGTCGTGCTTTACAACGTCCCTGGGCGCACCGGCATCCTTATGAAAGCCGAGACCACCTGCCGCCTGGCACACGACTGCGACAACATCGTCGCCATCAAGGAGGCCAGTGGCAGTCTCGAACTGGTGGATGAAATCATCAAGCACAAACCCGCCAATTTCGACGTCATCAGCGGCGACGACGCTCTCACCTATCCCATGGTGGCCAGCGGAGCGGTGGGCGTGATATCCGTCATTGGCAACGCCCTGCCCAAGGAATTCTCAAGGATGATCAGGCTGGAGTTCAACAACGAATACGAGGCGGCAAGGAAGATACACCACAAGTTCACCGACCTTTACAGCCTACTCTTCGTCGATGGCAACCCGGCCGGCGTCAAGGCCTTGCTCCATGAGATGGGGTTCATAGAAAACGTCCTGCGCCTCCCCCTCGTACCCACAAGGGTCACTACGGTTCAGAAAATGAGCGAGATACTCAAAGGCCTCAAACTTTAACACGTCACAGGAAAGAGGCGATATGGACGAGAGGAGGGTCATACATGAGATCACGCCCTTGATGGGCAACGATGTGCTGTACATCGCCGACAGGAGGAAGAAGGAGTTCACCTATCCCATCCACAACCATGAGGCCTTTGAACTCAACTTCGTGGAGCATGCCGCCGGAGTGAGGAGGATTGTCGGAGACAACAGCGAAGTGATAGGTGAATACGACCTCGTCCTCATCACCAGTCCCGACCTGGAGCATGTGTGGGAGCAGCATGAATGCCACAGCGAGGACATCAGGGAAATCACCGTGCAGTTTGACTTCCGGACGGGAGAGGACACGCTTTTCGCCAGCACTCCGTTCATATCCATACAGAAGATGATGAACGAGGCACGAAAAGGACTGAGTTTCCCCGTGGGAGCCATCATGAAGGTCTATGGCATGCTCGACAAACTCAGCAGCATCAAGGAAGGGTTCTATGCCGTCACGCAATTCCTCACCATACTCTATGAATTGTCCAAATGCGAAGGTGCCACGCCACTCGCTTCCTCCAGTTTCGCCAAGGTTGCGGTGGAGGACGACAGCAGGAGAATCCTCAAAGTGAAGAATTTCATTCACCAGAATTATATGGATGAAGTCAGACTCGCACAGTTGGCCGACATCGCCGGCATGAGTCCCAGCGCCTTCAGCAGGTTCTTCAAACTACACACCGGGCGCAACCTCACCGACTACATCATCGACATCAGGTTGGGCGCGGCCTCCCGCATGCTTGTCGACACCAGCAGGAGCGTTTCCGAAATCAGCTTCCATTGCGGATTCAACAACCTCAGCAATTTCAACCGCATCTTCAAAAAGAAAAAGAATTGCAGCCCCACGGAGTTCAGGGAGAATTACAGGAAAACACGCGTCATCATCTGATAAAACATGAATAATCAGAAAAATCCGCAGCACCAAATTGCTGCGGATTTTTTCTGACTTTTTTGATTTTTTTTTCGTTATACCGTTATACCGTTATATCGTTATTCCGTTATACCGTTATACCGTAATATCGTTATCCCGTTATTCCGAAAACCTTCTAATCAATAAAACTTGAAATAGTTCTTGGCGTTGTTGTAGCTGATGTCCTCCACCATCCTGGCGAGCGACTCCATGTCGTCGGGCAGGAGACCCTTCTCCACGTCGTTGCCGAGCAGGTTGCAGAGCAAGCGGCGGAAATATTCGTGGCGCGGGTAGGAGAGGAATGAGCGGGAGTCGGTTAGCATGCCCACGAAACGGCTGAGAAGACCCAGCACGGAGAGGGCGTTCATCTGGCGTGTCATGCCGTCGAGTTGGTCGTTGAACCACCATCCGGAGCCGAATTGTATCTTGCCCGGGCAAGAGCCGTCCTGGAAGTTGCCAAGCATCGTGGCAATCACCTCGTTGGCGCAAGGATTGAGGGTGTAGAGAATGGTGCGGGTGAGCTTGCCCTTCTCATTCAACTCGTTAAGGAAGGTGCTCATAGCCCTTGCGGTGGTGAACTCACCGATGGAGTCGAAACCAGTGTCGGGACCCAATTGCTTGAACATCAAGCTATTGTTGTCGCGAATGGCACCATAGTGGTATTGCTGGGTCCAGTTGCTCGCATGATCCATCTCGGCCATCACATGGAGGAAGCAATGCTTGTATTGACGAGTCTCGAGAATAGAGAGCGACTGGCCACGGAGGGCCTTGCTGAAGATGATGTCGATCTGGCTGTCGGTGTATGGCTCGTCGTAGAACTCCTCGATGCCATGGTCGCTAAGACGGCATCCGTTGGCGTGGAAGAAGTCGTGACGCTTCTGGAGGGCGTCGACCATGTCCTTGAACGACTTGATTTCCATATCGGCAACTTCTGCCAGCTGCTTCACGTAGGCGGCGAATTCAGGCTTCTCGATGTTCATCGCCTTGTCGGGGCGCCATGCGGGAATCATCTTCACCTCGAAACCGCTCTCGGCAGTCTGCTTGTGGAAGCGAAGGTCGTCGACGGGGTCGTCGGTGGTGCACACGCACTCCACGTTGTAACGGCGCATGAAACCACGAGCGGTGTACTCCGGGAGACGGAGTTTCTCGTTGCATTCCTCGAAAATCTCACGAGCGGTCTTGGGGCTGAGGAGCTTGGTGATGCCGAAGGCGGTCTTCAACTCCAGGTGCGTCCAGTGATAAAGCGGGTTGCGGAAGGTATAAGGCACGGTCTCCGCCCATTTCTCGAATTTCTCCCAGTCGCTGGTGTCCTTGCCGGTGCAGAAACGCTCGTCGACGCCGTTGGTGCGCATCGCACGCCATTTGTAATGGTCGCCGCCCAGCCACAACTCCGTGATGGAACTGAATTGATGGTCGCTGGCCACCATCTCTGGGATGAGGTGGCAATGATAGTCGATGATGGGCATCTTGGATGCGTGGTTGTGGAAAAGTTCCTGCGCAGTAGTTGTCTCAAGCAGGAAATTGTCGTCCATGAATTTTTTCATAAATATAAGATATGTTTTAGTTTGATGAATGGTGTCAAGCGTTTGTTTCTTGTTGCCAACAGCATCGAGGCCAGGCTGAACAAAGGGCAAGGCACGGATGACAGCGAGACCGCATCCATTGTCCATGCCATATGGAATTGCAAAACTACAAAAAAAATTTTGAAAAGAGCATTTTTTTTGTTATATTTGCACTAAAATTCACGCAAACGATGTCGTACAACAAGACGAAAGCAGACTATTCGCCATTCTCCACACGCACCAACAAGGTGTTGCTCATCTATACGGGGGGGACAATAGGCATGGGGCAGAATCCCGTGACAAAGGCATTGGAACCACTCGATTTCAACCACTTGGTGGAGAACCTGCCGGAATTCCGATACATCAGTACCGGCATCGACACCTATCATTTCAACCCTCCTGTCGACTCCAGCGACATGACGCCTCTGATGTGGGCGCAATTGGTGCACATCATCTATGACAACTACGAGCGTTACGACGGTTTTGTCATCCTCCATGGCACCGACACGATGGCATATACCGCTTCTGCACTGTCGTTTATGTTGGAAAACCTCACCAAGCCAGTCATCCTCACTGGAAGCCAACTGCCCATAGGACAGTTGCGCACCGACGGGAAGGAGAACCTCCTCACGGCCATCGAACTCGCCTCTGACCACTTCGCCGACGGCAGGCCACGGGTGCCAGAGGTGTGTATCTATTTCGGAGGGAGGCTGCTAAGGGGGAACAGGTCCACCAAGCGGTCGGCGGATGGTTTCGACGCCTTCGCTTCCTTCAACCATCCCGTGCTATGTCACGCTGGAGTGAATTTCACCTATGCCGAGCATCATATCTTCACACCTGACTTCCAACGGCCGGTGACTCCGCATTTCGATATGGACACCAACGTCGTCGTGCTCTCGCTGTTCCCCGGCATAAAGGAATGTTTCCTCCGCCATGTCTTCCAAGCCAGCGAGCTCCGTGCTGTCGTCATGCGGACTTTCGGCAGCGGGAACGCACCGCAGCAAGAGTGGCTGTTGAGACTCCTAAAGGAAGCAAGCAACCGAGGGGTTGTCATCGTCAATATCAGCCAGTGTGTCACGGGGTGTGTGGAAATGGACAGATACGACACCGGACTGCAACTCAAGGAGGCTGGCGTGGTCAGCGGCCACGACAGCACCGTGGAAAGCGCCGTCACCAAACTCATGCATTTGCAGGCACGCTATGAAGACCCGCAACAGATACGCTACTATATGAGCCGCTCGCTGGCCGGAGAAATCACAGTGTAAGCATCAGAGCCTTCCGGCCATCCCGGTCATCCCGATCATTCCGACCACTCCGACCACTCCGATCACTCCGATCACTCCGATCACTCCGAAAAAAACACCATACAATCATTAAAACCATCAACCATTATGAAAGAATTGAAAGGAACAAAAACAGAGCGCAATTTGCAAGAGGCATTCGCAGGAGAAAGCCAGGCGCGCAACAAGTACACCTATTGGGCTTCCAAAGCCAAGAAAGACGGCTACCAGCAAATAGCAGCCATTTTCGAGGAAACGGCCAACAATGAGAAGGAACACGCCAAAATGTGGTTCAAACTGCTTGAAGGCGGAGGGATAAAGAGTACGGTGGAGAACCTCAAGGCCGCTGCCGATGGCGAGAATTTCGAGTGGACCGACATGTATGAGAGAATGGCAAAAGAGGCCGAGGAAGAAGGATTCCTTGACATCGCAGAAAAGTTCAGAGGTGTCGCTGCCATTGAGAAGCACCATGAGGAGCGTTATCGCAAACTGCTCCAGAACATCGAAGACAAGGTGGTCTTCTCCCGGGATGGCGACAGCATCTGGCAATGCAGGAACTGCGGACATATCGTCATAGGGAAGGAAGCTCCCGAGGTGTGCCCCGTCTGCGACCATCCGCAAAGCTTCTTTGAACTGGCAGCCCAAAATTATTGACCAGCAAGTGAAGGCCGACGGTACTTGTCGACTGTCATACGGTACAACGGTGGGGGGAGTTGATACAGACTCCTCCCACTTGTTTGATGATGCATATCAAGAAGAAGTATTTTGTTTGCTCAACATAATCTTTCACTAAAATAATTTGTCAGTTCCAAAAAAAGCATTAATTTTGCACCAAATTTCAAATTCCTATTATCGACAAGATGAAGAAAATTTTCATTCCCTTGGTAGCCATTTTGGCAATCATGTTCATGAATAGTTGCGAAACAAGTAAGCAAGTGCCTTATATGCAGAATATTGACAGCATCAGCCTTGCTGCATCGCAGTACCTTTTCGATGCAAGAATCAAACCGAAGGATATCTTGCACATCACCGTACACACCACAGACCCTGCCGCAGCGGCTCCCTTCAACCTGACAGTGTCGAGAAGGTTGAGTGCCCAAGGTGACCTCTCCAGTGGTGGTGGTTCACTTCAAGGATACCTCGTCGAAAATGATGGCACCATCAATTTCCCCGTGGTAGGAAGGCTTTCTGTCGTCGGACTTACAAGAAAGGAATGCGAAACCTTGATTGAGGAGAAGTTGGCCCCGTATCTGGCAAAGTCGGAAAGGCCTGTGGTCACCGTCAACATGTCGAGTTTCAGGGTCACACTTATTGGTGATTTCAACAGCCCAAAGGTGGTGGCAGTGACGACAGAGAAGATGAGTCTTCTTGAAGCACTCGCTTCCGGTGGCGACCTCACACTTTATGGAAAGAGACAGAATGTGCTCCTCATCAGGGAGGATGCCACAGGAAAGAAGACTGTGCACCGCATCGACCTCACCGATGCCAATTTCATCAACTCACCTTATTATTATCTGCAACAGAACGACATCATCTATGTGGAGCCTAACGCCACCAAGGCAAAGAACTCCGCTTTAGGACAGTCGGTTACCATATGGTTCTCGTTCATCAGCATAGCCACATCCGTGGCATCACTGCTTGTGAACATCCTCAGGGACTAAGCACTTGCCGGGCGAACGGATGAAGATACCGAAAAGGTGGCTCATCTGTCATCAAGCAAGTTGAGCAAATGCCTTTTCAATGCTGTCTCCGCATCCGCCGATGGGAGAGTGAATAGCAGCCTTGAAAAGGCATTTCGCCGTTTCTTATGATAACTAACGACCATCCCGTGCAACGGGTTGTCTCCACCCAAAAACCACGAATAATGAAAAGGATCCTTCTTCTCGCATGGATGACACTCCTCGTAGCTAATGCATTCGCACAAGTGACAGAGGGGGATGAAAAAGTCATGCAACGTTTCTCCATAGAGGATTCCATCAATTGGGGAAACATCACACAGCAACAAGTGGACCAGATTGCAGGCATGGCTGCCAAAGGACATTCCAACTCCCTGTATTATCTGGGCAGATGCTACTTCAATGGTTATGGTGTGAAAAAAGACAGGCTCAAGGCGGTGGAATGTTTCTCGCAGGCAGCAGAAAAAGACAACACCGAGGCTCTCTACTATCTTGGATTCTGCTACAAATACGGATACGGGGTGACCAAAAACGAGACCAAAGCCGAGCAATTCTTCGGCAGGTCGGTGAAATGGCTCAATGAGGAATTAGACAACAGGTCTTATGCACCTTACTACCTCGCCTTGTGCTACAACTACGGCTTCGGAGTGGACATGGACCACGAAAAGAGTGTGGAACTCTATCATAAGGCTGCCATTATGGGCAACTCACAGGCTTTGGTCAGCCTTGCCGTAGAGTACCAGATGGGTAATAACAATTTCAAGAAAGACCCGCAGAAGGCTGTAGAATATTTCCAAAAGGCTGCAGATTGGGGCAATCCACAAGCCCAACTCCATCTTGGATATTGCTATCTGGATGGTGAAGGGGTTGGAAAAGACACAGAAAAGGCTCGCGAATATTTCAGAATGGCTGCCGCCCAGGGGTTGCCTAAAGCAGAGGAGGCTCTTTCCAAATAGCACCGACATGATCGACACATCCGTTTTCCAAGGTAAAAAGGCAGCCTATTTCACTTTGGGTTGCAAACTCAATTTCTCCGAAACGTCAACATTCGCAAGGATGCTCCAGGAAATGGGAGTCGTCAACGTGGGAGAGGGTGAACGGGCTGACTTGTGCCTTATCAACACTTGTTCCGTCACCGATGTGGCCGATCATAAATGCCGGCAGGCCATCCATCGTCTTACGAGAAACCATCCTGGAGCTTTTGTAGTGGTTACAGGATGCTATGCACAACTCTCACCTGAAAAGGTGGCGAAGATGGATGGCGTGGACCTTGTGCTTGGTTCACAGGAGAAGGCACAACTCATCGCATTCCTTTCAGAAGCATGGATGGAAAAGAAGGATGGTGAAGCTCTCCACAGGTACCATACCGTGAAAACAAAGGACATCAAAGCTTTCGCTCCCAGTTGTTCGAGAGGGAACCGCACCAGGTTCTTCCTCAAGGTGCAAGACGGATGCGACTATTTCTGCACTTATTGCACCATCCCCCATGCCAGGGGATTCAGCCGCAGTGCAAGGATTGAAACGTTGGTGGAACAGGCAAGGAAGGCTGCCGAAGAAGGAGGAAAGGAAATCGTCATCACCGGGGTCAACATTGGAGATTTCGGAAAAAACACGGGCGAACACTTCATCGACCTCGTCAAGGCGCTCGACCAAGTGGAGGGTATCGACAGATACAGAATCAGCAGCCTCGAACCCGACCTCCTCTCCGACGAACTCATCGAGTGGTGTGCGCAAAGCAGGGCCTTCATGCCTCATTTCCACATACCACTGCAAAGCGGAGCCGACGAGGTGCTGCGCATCATGCACCGCAGGTATGACACAGCGCTCTTTGCCCGGAAGGTGGAACGCATCAAGGCCTGCATGCCCGACGCTTTCATCGGAGTGGATGTCATCGTGGGAATGAGGGGAGAGACACAGGAGCATTTCATGCAAACCTGCCATTTTCTCGAAACACTCGACATCTCACAACTGCATGTGTTCCCCTATTCCGAAAGACCGGGGACGGCAGCTCTTCGCATTCCACTCGTGGTCCCTGAGGCGGAGAAAAAGCAAAGAGCTGCCAGACTCCTCGAACTCTCAGAAAGGAAGACGCACCAGTTCTATATGAAACACATGGGCCAACAGGCTGAGGTGCTCTTCGAAAAGGCGCAAAGGGGAAGGGCCATGCATGGTTTCACCAAGAATTACATACGGGTGGAACTGCCGCCTGATACGGCTGACCCGGCACTCGACAATCATATCGTAGGCGTCACGCTCGGAGCTTTCAATCATGATAAAACGGCGCTGATGGGGCGCTTCAACACCTGATGCCATGGACAAGGTAGCCATCGTCATACTCAACTGGAATGGCAGGAAGATGCTGGAGCAGTATCTGCCGTCGGTGTTGGAGCACTCAAGCAACGAGGCTGTCACGTATGTGGCGGACAATGCTTCCACCGACGATTCCATGGCATACCTTGAGAGGAACCATCCTGATGTCAGGGTGCTGCCACTCGACAGAAACTGGGGATTTGCAGAAGGATACAACAAGGCCCTGAAACAAGTGGAGGCGGAATATTTCGTTCTGCTCAATTCCGACATCGAGGTGACACCTCATTGGCTCACGCCCATGGTGGATTTCATGGACAAACATCCCGACGTGGCAGCGTGCCAACCCAAACTGTTGTCGATGAACAACAGGGGAGAGTTTGAATACGCAGGGGCGGCAGGGGGATTCATCGACCGCCTCGGATATCCTTTTTGTCGTGGAAGGGTCTTCGACACAGTGGAAAAGGACAACGGGCAATATGATGAACCCATGCAAGTGATGTGGGCCACAGGAGCTTGCCTTGTCATCAGGGCCAATGACTACTTCCAGGCGGGAGGGCTTGATGCGAGCTTCTTCGCACACAATGAGGAAATAGACCTCTGTTGGAGACTCAACATCATGGGGAAGAAAGTCTTTTGCTTGCCAGAAAGCCGTGTTTATCACCTGGGGGGAGGAACGCTGCCTAAAGGAAACCCCCGAAAGACGTTCCTAAACTTCAGGAACAACCTGACGATGCTTTACAAGAACCTGCCGGAAAAGGACCTGCATCGTGTCATGAGATGGCGTCGCTTCCTTGACTATCTTGCAGCCTTTGAGACACTTGTCGTCAACGGCAACTGGGCTGACTGCAAAGCCATTTTCCAAGCCAGGAAAGCTTTCCGAAAATGGAAACCTATGTTCAAGGAAGAGCGTGAACGCATACAAGCCTATAGGGAGAATGGCACTTCTTTCTCAACGGTGGAGCGCATGCCCTACGCCATCGTATGGCAGTATCATTTCAAAAGAAGAAGGACGTTCGAACAGCTACAACATATATAAAAAAGAAGAAGAACGTTCAATCAGCTACAGCATAAATAAAAACCGCTTGACTAATGCCAAGCGGTTTATTTCTTAAATGTCCGTAAGGATTATTTCTGCCCAGCCTCGGGAGCAGCAGCTTTGTCAGCCTCGGGGGCGGCAGCAGCTTTGTCAGCCTCGGGAGCAGCAGCTTTGTCAGCCTCGGGAGCAGCAGCTTTGTCAGCCTCGGGGGCGGCAGCAGCTTTGTCAGCCTCGGGAGCTTCAGCCTTAGCAGTATCACCAGCTTCAGGAGCAGCAGCGGGATCAACTTGTTCAGTTTCAGGTGCTGCGGGGGCGTCAGCCTTCTTTTCTTCAGTACAAGCAGCAAAAGTCAGAGCTGCAGCGGCTACGAACATAAAAATAACTTTCTTCATTTTCTTGCTTTTTTAAATCTGTAAAACATATAGTTTATTAAAACGTTGCAAAGGTAGCCATTTTTTTGCAATCACAAATATTTTTTCAGGTTTTTTTTGCCTTGGTTTGTAACTTTTTTGTAACTGATTGATTATTAATGATTTATTATTTGTTAAATTGTATTAAAATATTGGGGCGTTTATGGTGAACTAGGATTTTCTAGTTTTCCTAGTTTTCCTAGTATTCCTAGTAGCCTTGGTGTTGCTTCTCCTTTTCTATTTCCATACTTCTTGGATGGCGTTGCCGATGCAGCAGTCGGGCATTTGGATGTGCAGCATGGCGCAGACGGTGGGTGCGATGTCGGTTATGAAGGTAGGCGTGCTGGTGCTGCCTTTCTTCACGTTCCACCCCATGAAGATGAGCGGGATGTGCGAGTCGTCGGGATTCCACGTGCCGTGGGAGGTGCCTTTGTAGGTGGGGCCGACGGTTCCGTGTATGTGACTGCCTTGCAAAATCACCACTATGTCTCCGCTGCGCATGCGGTTGTAGCCGTTGATGATGCGTTCGCGAAGGAACTGCGGCACTGAGGAGTTTTGTACGTCTTCATAATCCACGACGTAGGCGAATTGCGGGTCTTCACGTAGTGTTTCCACTGCTTTCTTTTTCACTTGCGAGAAGTCAAGATGATGGGAGACGATGAACTCATGGTCGAGGTAGATGCGGCAATCCATCACATCCTTGACGTATTTGCCTTCCACGCCGAAACATTGGGCAAGGGTCTTGTTCACTTTCTCCTTCATGGGGGTAGACGAAAAACCGCCTCCAGGCAATTTGTGCTCGTTGAGGAAATTGCCGTTGTGCACGGCACCGTGGTCGGCGGTGAGGAAGAGGAGGTAGTTGCCGCTGCCGATTTCACGGTCGAGCACGCGAAGGAAATGGGCAAGGTCCTTGTCGAGTTGCATGTACACCTCGCGGTTTTCCTTGCCACGTGTGCTGTATGTATGGCCGATGGCATCTGTGGAGGAGATGCTCACTGCGAGCATGTCGGTCTCTTCATGCTTGCCCAGATGTTCGTTTTTCAACGCTTCCTCTGCCATCTTGAGGGTCATTGTCACGCCTTTGTTGGAGGTCTTGATGTCGAACCCCGACTCGGTGTGGTTGTTGCGGTTGAAATTCTCCACCCAGCGAGGGAGTTTGTCCATATAGTAGCTGCTGGTGATGAAATGTCCGGCTTTCGTGTCCCACCAATAAGCAGCATCAGCGGCATGGCCGGCCGGCAGGATGGCGGCACGGTCTTTCAAGGCAACGCCGATGACTTTCGACTTGAAATCAGTGGCCAGCTTCAGTTGGTCGCCTATCGTGTTGGCCAGAAGGTTGCGAGGTGAGCAGAGTCCGTCCCTGTTTTCCGGTGAACTGCCCACGGCGTATACCGTGGTGTCGGTGACACTGGTTACATTGCGGCCGTTGAGAAGGAAATTGTTTCCTGCTATGCCGGAGAATGCAGGCACCGAACCAGTGTATACGCACGAGTGGCCGATGGCAGTCACGGTGGGGACGTAGGGTATCATCGTATTCTCGCAACTGAAGCCTTCGTTCAACAGTCTTTTCAGTCCACCGGTGTCGAACTGGTCATAATAATAGTACAGATAGTCCCATCTCATTTGGTCCACAACGATGCCGACAATGAGGCGTGGACGATTGACTTCATTTCCACACCATGCAGCCATGCAGACAAGTGTGAGGAGGAGGGTTGTGATTGTTTTTTTCATAATTGTAGTATGGATGTGGCTGCAAATATAGCTAAAGCCGAGTAAAAAGCAAAACAAAACAAGAAGTTTTTGTGTTTTTCGAGGTGTTATCCATATTTGCAAAGCAAATAATGTTGTTTTGCAGTCAAAAATGGATAAAAATGGGGAAAAAAAGAAATTTTTCCTTGACTTTGTTTTGTCGTTCCACAAAAAAGTGTTATTTTTGCGTCAAAATTGATTGGAAAATAAAAAAACACATCTTTTGGCAGTACATTCATGCATGTGGGGGATAATTCCGTCCATATGTAATTGATGAATCACGACAGTCAGAAACCGTAGCCTTTGGCTTCTGGTGAGATGGTGTTATTGTGGTTAGATAATTCTCATAGATATATTCATATTTTACTCGACAGGATAATTTGAGTGTTAGTTTCAGGGTATATTAAGAAAATTTTCAATGCTGATCTTTTAATTCTGTGACACCCAAAAATTCCTCCACCGTGAGGTGCGGGAATTGGCGGGGGTCATTTTCCTTAGAAATGCAGAAGGCGCGCACCATTCAAAGTGCGCGCCTTCTGTATGTTTAGTTTGTATTTATGGTTCTACAATCTCTGCTTTGATCCAAGTGTTCACGAGATCTTCCATATGTTTACGCAGTTCATCTGCACTTGGGGCGTCTTCGTAATTGTCCATAATCAGTTTCACCAGGTCGTCGATGGTGAATTCCTTGCCGCTGACGTTCTCCCAAAGGAATGCGGATGTTTCGTTCATACTGATTACATTGGTGTAATCGATGTTCTCTTTTCCTTCGGCTACCATGATTTTCTCACCGCAGATTTCTCGAAGGACGAATCCTGTCTTTGCTTTCATTTCTTTTGTTATTTTTTTATTGATGATGGTTTCTTGTATCCGTATTCTTTAACTATTTCGTCTATTTCTTTGCTCTTCAACGGTTTGTAGCGTTTGAGCTGGAAAATGTTCAGCCAGATGTATCTGTAGAAGGCAAGCAGCCATCGGCGCATGGGGCGCATGTTGACCCAAAACCAGGAATAGGTTTTCCATTTCCTGCCATCTGTCCTGTCCACCTTGTGGCGTCCTTTCCGGATGAAGCCAATGACACTTGCACGAATATCTGACATGGTGCAGTGCTCGTAATTGTAGTTGCCATCGCCCATGAGGGTGATGTTTTCACCCTCCATCTTCACCACCCGGTGCATCACATAATGGCCGGGTTCGATTTCAGCAAGTACGGGGTCGCCCACTTTCACGTTTTCGGGGGAAGTGAAGATGCCGAGGTCGCGGTTGCTTTCCAGGAAGGGTCGCATGCTGTTGCCTCGAAGTCGCAGTGTGCAAGTCTTTCCTTCCTTGATATCCTCGATGAGAAGTGGGAAGAGGATTTCATTGGGGATGTCCACATTGTTTTCTTTCCTGTCCACCTCCCTGGTGCCTCCATCGTGTCGGTGCAAAAAGTTGAAAAACTTCTCTTTGGGCCAAAGGAGCAGGTGAAGGAATTGTTTCACTAAACGACGCATGCTGTATGTTTTCTTGTCTTGGGAAGAATGTCAGGCCTCACTATTCTTTGACGGAAATGGCGTCATGGCATACCTCTGCAGCTTCCCTGTCGGGCAAGCAGTGGAGGATGTATGTTTTTGTTGTCTCGACGATTTTTGTCACGGTGTCACACAAGCGACGATATGTCTTGTCCCATTTCAGTCCGGAGCAAGAGGGAAGCACCGAGGTGAAGCCCTCGATAGGGGAGAGGGGTTCCACCCAGTTGTGGTCGTCACGGTCGATACGTGTCAAAGCTCCCAACTTGGCCTTGATGTTCCTGTAGCATGGTGTTTTGCCACTCCAGGGGCTGCCGTAGATGTAAGGCGTTCCGTCGATGATGCGGATGATGGGGTTGTCGTCGTTCATCAAGTCGCAGTTGGGGATGTGTCTAAGCCAATTGCTCACTTGGGTGGATTTGCCTGTTCCACTCGCGGCGTGGAAAGCATACCCATAGCCGTTGTTCCTGACCAACGATGCGTGTATGAGCAGAGTGTCCTTGAAGCTTCCGGCAATGGTGTAACCCATCATCATCGCATTGTGTACGCCGTAGCTTCGCATGTCGAAATTGCCTGTGAGGGCGCATTTTATCTCGTTTCCGTATTCGCTGACTTGCAACAGGCAGCATTCAGTGCCTGCCAGGTCTTTGAAGATGAATTGGTGTCCTCCACTTTTCATCTCGTCGATGACGATGTCGCCGTTGCCGGTTTCAAAAGTACGTATCCTCTCCTTGTCATCTTTTGCTATAGGTTTGAGGTCGTCGTCGATGGTGATTTCATACAACAGTTCGTGCCTTTCAGCTTCTTCGCCATCCACGAGAAATGGATAGTAGGAACGCATCAAGTTCATATTGTTGTGAGTGGTGTCAAGGAAATTAACTTTCACATAGTGGTCGCCTATGCAGAAATACCTTGTTTCTGGATTGTTCATTGTATATGTTTGGATGATTTGATTTCAATGGCGTGGAGGCACGGTGGGAGGGAGGTCGTTGTCGTCGGACTTGCCCTTTCGCGTGGATTCCAGTTTGCCTGTCTTTTTCTTCTTTTTCGACTTCTCAGCCCGTTTGGCGGCTTTCTCGTCGATTACGACACCTTCCTCATAAATGTTGTCGGAAGGTTCGGCATGGAATTTGAATTCGTCTTCGTCGATCAATCGGATGTCGAAATGCTTGGGGTGCTTTTTGCTGCCGTTGAGTTTCTTGCGCAACTTTGCCATCTTTTTCAAGATGTCCTTTTCGCTTGTGGCATAGGTCACAAAACAAGTGCGTGTGGACATTCCTTTACGTGCAAGGTAGTTGTTCAACTGGTTGGTGTAATTGGCACGTTTCACAAGAAAGTCGGTCTTGCTTTCCACCCAGGCGCTGTCTATGATTTGGATTTCTGTGATATACACCACGGAGTCGATGAAGGAGGCAGAGGTGCCGAAGATGTAAATGGGTGTGCATCGATCCTTCCCTTGCACATGCAAGCTGCATAATGCCAAGGAAAACAGGAAGAATGCAAAAAGTTTTTGTCTCATCAGGGTTGGTTGATTCCTTGTTACCTTAAAATATACCTATATGAATGGGGAAGCCCCGACAGTTCCTCCTTAAGCAATATCCCCCCCTCCTTGGTTATTGGCCGAGGTAGGTTTTCAGGAGTTTGTTCTTCGTGTTGTGACGAAGTCGGCGGATGGCTTTTTCCTTGATTTGCCTGACGCGCTCCCTTGTGAGGCCGAATTTCTCTCCTATTTCCTCCAGAGTCATCTCTGGTTGGTTGATACCGAAGAAAGCCTCTATGATGCGTCGCTCGCGCTCGCTAAGTGTCAGCAAGGCACGGTTGATTTCGTTTCGGAGAGACTCCATCACCAGTTCGGTGTCGGCCATTGGGGAGTCGGCGTTGGGCAGGATGTCGAGCAGGCTGTTGCCCTCTTCGCCTTCCACGAAAGGTGCGTCGACGGAGATGTGTCGCGTGTTCACCTTCAGGGCATCCTCTATCTTTTCTTCGGGCAAGTCGACGCTGTCGGCTATTTCGTCGATGCTTGGACGGCGCTCGTGCTCCTGCTCGAATTGGTTGAGTATCTTGTTGATTTTGTTCACCGAGCCAACTTGGTTGAGAGGGAGTCTGACGATGCGGCTCTGCTCGGCGATGGCTTGCAGTATGCTTTGTCTTATCCACCAGACGGCATATGAGATGAACTTGAACCCGCGTGTCTCGTCGAATTTCTCGGCGGCTTTGATGAGTCCCAGGTTGCCCTCGTTGATGAGGTCGGGGAGACTAAGTCCGTGGTTCTGATACTGCTTGGCTACAGAGACAACGAAGCGAAGGTTTGCACGGGTAAGTTTCTCCAGGGCTTGCCGGTCGCCTTTTCTGATGCGTTGGGCCAGTTCCACTTCCTCTTCAACAGATATCAGCTCTTCCCGCCCGATTTCTTGCAAATACTTGTCGAGAGAGGCACTCTCCCGATTCGTAATCGATTGCGTGATTTTCAGTTGTCTCATATAGCATTAATCTAAAGTGGGTGCAAAAATACGGACTTTTTTGGAAAACAGCAAGCAAATGCGCAAATATTTGCGCATTTGCTTGCTTTTAGGGCTTGTCAAAACCTATGTCGGTGATGTTTTTTCGACTGATGCATCAGTCGTTGAGTGAGAAGCCGATGTATTTCTTCTTGCCAGTGGGATAGAGGCCTTGTATGTAGATGACGGCATCCTTGCTGCTGGAGGCTTCCTTCACAGCATTCTGCAAGTCGTCGATGGTTCTCATCGGCTCTTCGTTCACTTTTTGGATGATGAAACCTTTCGTCAGGCCTTCATCAGCGAGCTTGCCCTTGTTCACTTTGGTGATTTCAAGACCATAGCTGATGCCGAGTTGTTTCTTCTGTTCCTCGGTGATTTCGCGGAAGTTGGCTCCCAGCACGTCGAGGTCGGCATTCTTTACAACGTCGGTGTTGCCTTGCATGTTCTTCAGTGTGACTGTCTTTTCCTTCTTCGCCTTCTTGTGCAGGTAGGTCACTTTCACTTTCTCACCCGGACGCTTGTTGGCAAGGATTTCCTGAAGTTCGGCCATCTTGGTCACCTTCTTGCCATCGATGGCAATGATGACATCGCCTTTTTCCAAGCCAGCCTCTTCGCCGGCACCGCCTTCTTCCACGTCGTTGATATAAACACCTTCGTTGGTTCCAAGGTCGACTTCCTCACCCTTGGCTTTCTGCTCGTCGATGTAGCGATGTACGTCCTGTCCCCTGATGGCCAAGATGGCGCGTTGCACGGTGCCGTATTTCTTCAAGTCATCCACCACCTTGTTCATAATGGTTGTGGGGATGGCAAAGCCGTAACCGCTGTAACTGCCTGTCTGTGAGTATAGCATGGCATTGATGCCCACAAGCTCGCCCTGGGAGTTGACAAGTGCGCCGCCGGAGTTGCCTTGATTGATGGCGGCATCAGTTTGTATGAATGATTCCACGCCGTTGGCATAAAGTGAGCGTGCCTTTGCGCTCACGATACCTGCTGTCACAGTGGAGTTGAGGTTGAAGGGGTTACCCACGGCAATCACCCATTCGCCGATTTTAAGTTTTTCGGAGTCGCCCACGACAAGGAACGGCAGGTTCTTTCCATCCACCTTGATGAGTGCGAGGTCGGTGGTTTTGTCGGTTCCGATGATGCGTGCCGGGTACTCTCTGTTGTCGTTCAGTGTGACGGTTAATTCGTCAGCTCCATCGACGACGTGGTTGTTGGTGACAATGTATCCGTCGGCCGAGATGATGACTCCAGAGCCGCTGGCTTCTCTCTTGGGTGTTTGCACTTTACGTTGCTGTTTCTGCCCGTTTCCGGGATTACCAAAGAAGCCGAAGGGGTCGAAATCGAAGAAGTCGCTGAAAGGGTCTTCCATTTCGACAGTTCTCACTTTGGAGTTTTGCACGTACTTGATGTGTACCACTGCCGGTACAGCTTTTTCGGCAGCATAGGTCAGGTCCACCGGGCCATCGTAGTCGGCACTCATGGTCCCTGCAGAGAGAGCGAGGGCGAATGCCAAGGCTGCTGTTTTCATGCTTTGCATATTTGTTTTCATTGTTTGATGTATGTTGATATATAAGCTTGTCTTTTGGTAGGGGTGCCATCCGTCAGGATATGGGGCATCCTCGCTTTTTTCGAATGCAAATATAGACCCAAAATTTGTTAATTGATGATTTCTATGAAAATATTTGTCCTCTTTTAACAATCATTCAAGTAGTGTTAACTATATATTGTTGTTTTAAATACAATTTTACGTTTCTTCACGTCATTACAGGAAAGCGACGATGACATTTTGTCATATGGTCGGAAAAAGACAGGGTGACGCATGCTTTCTGCTTTTTTCTGTTATGTCCAAATATCTATTATTCCTTTTATTCAAAGGCTGAAATAGCATCGCAAGTGTTGCACGAAAATAAATTTTCTTGTTTTTTTTTCCATATTTTCATTTTTTTCCGTATTTTTGTCGGTCGAATAGCATTCAAATTAAGAAAAAGGTATTTTAGATGAGGAAAGCAGCACTTGTCATCGTGCTCTGCCTGTGGTGGTCTTCCACCCTTTTGGCAGGGCCCGTCACCCAGTGCCAGGCCTTGGGCCGGGCAATGGAGATGGCTGTTCGTCTGACTCCCCAAGGCGTGTCTCCTCAACTTGATTGCAAATGGGTGGCCACAGAGTCGATGCCGTTTTACGCGTTTGACATCGGTGAGGAGAAAGGCTTTGTCCTCGTGGCAGGCGACGACCGTGGCGGTCCCATTCTGGGCTATTCCGACAAGGGGCATTTTGATTGGGATGAGATGCCGCCCGCTTTGCGTACCTGGCTCGGAGCCTACCAAGACCATCTGACCAGTATGGTAGACAGCACCTATTGCGAGCCAGCCTTTTCTCCAGCCCGGGTGAAGGAGAAGCCTCGCAACGCCATCGCCCCCCTGCTCTCTGCGAATTGGAGCCAACACGAACCATATTATAACAGTTGCCCCGAAGTCTCTGGCGAATTTTGCAACACTGGTTGTGCTGCAACGGCAATGGCACAGCTGGTGTATCATCATCGTGCAAGGTGCGCCCAAGAGCTTTTGGCTGATATCAAGGCATACACTTGTTCCACGAGTTGGCCCAACTATGGAAAGGTTTCCGTTCCCGGTGTGGCCAAAGGGACACCTCTCGACTTCGGTCACATGCTCGACAATTACATGGGTGGTGAATCGGAAGTGGAGAGAAAGGCCGTGGCCGACCTGATGTTCTTTTGCGCTGCATCCCTCTCTACCGAGTTTGTGCCGCCGTCAAAAGGTGCTTCTTCTGCAGCACCTTCTTCTATGCCTTCGGCCTTGAAAAAATATTTCGGTTTTTCCAAGGAGTGTTGTTTCAAGGAGCGTGGGGCATATTCAATCACCCAATGGGAGGATATGGTTTACAACGAAGTGAAGGAGGGCAGGCCGGTAGTCTACGTTGGACGTTCGGAAAACTATTCCCATGCCTTCATCATTGATGGATATGATGGCGACTTGCTCTATCATGTCAATTGGGGATGGAGCGGTCTTTACAATGGCTATTACAACCTTTCCTTGCTCTCTTCTGTAGAAGGCAGCACGAGCAATGGCTACACCATGTCGCAGGGTGCGCTGATAGGTGCTCAACCGGCTTATGAAGAAGAAATGTCGGCAACCCTTTCCACATACAATTTCACCCTCACAGGCTCCAAGATGGGCTACACGGTGACGAATTACACCGATGGCGCAGACTATTTCAAATTTGGCATCTCTGCTGTTTTGCATGATGGCACGTTTCAATTGCTTGATGGAACATCCAACTATGTAGCCTTGGGAGACAGGAGCACCCTGACTGTCACGCTGACTTTGACCAAAAACGACTTGACGGCTTTGCCTCCGGGTGAATATGTGCTCAAGCCTGTTTTCAATCGCAAGAATGAAAACATATGGAGGTTTGCCGACTGTTCCGACGAGTTCGTATTCTGCCTTGCTTGGGATGGTTCCAATTTCTCGCTCTCCTTGAATTCCCCCTCAAACGACAGGACTTTCACCGCAGATGCTTTTTCCTTCCCCGCCAACGTTGTCAAGGGGACGAAAATACCTGTTTCGGCCACCCTTTCATGCCATGGGGGAGAGTATTCCAACGAGGTGTATCTCTTCGCCAGCACCACATCTTCGGCTTCCACCTATGCCAGTCGTACAGGCGTGTATCTGAAAGATGGGGAGCAATGCGAAGTCTCTCTTTCTTTCACACCCTCGACAACTGGCAAATACAACGTGTGGATTGCCACGGATGCAAAGGGGACTACTTCCATTGGCGGATGCACGGTGAACGTGTCCACCGCCTCCAGCAGTGGTGAACTGTCTGTCGTTGACTATCAAGTGGAAAATGCGGAAAAGTCGGGAGAGTGGAATACGGTGTATGGTAAGATACTCAAGGGCACCATCACCTTGAAAAACACCGGGGCTTCACTTTATTCCGACATCGTCACCATATGGTTGATGAAAGGCTCCACAAAGTCTTATTTTGTCGGCTCCACCAGCAACAGGATGCTTGTCACTCTCGCACCAGGTGAAACAATGACGATGGATTATGCCTACGATGAGGGGGAGACGGGGAACTATTACCAGTTGTGGTTGATGAAGAACAACGTACTCATCACCAACGGGAAGGTGAGGTTCTTCCACCTTGTGCCTGGCATCACGACCTATGATGCGTCGGGGAATTCGAAGAGCGTCGCACCCAACAGTGCTTACAAAGTGCCTGACGAGGTGTGTGCCGTCGACCTGGAGGGGGCTGGAGTTACCAAGGTGACTCTCAACACCAATCCCAATACTGTATTCTTCTTGGGAGAAAGCGATGCCGTCCCGTCAGGATTGAATGGCAAAAACGTGGTGAAGGCCGGGGTGGCGGAGACTGTCACGCTGACAGATGGTTATCCGTTCTACATCCCTCGCACATACCATGCCAACACCATCTCCTACACCCGTACACCTCGGCGTCAGACCTCAGGCAAGGGAGGCTGGGAGACCATTGTCCTACCTTTCGCCGTGCAAGAGGTGACCAATGTCACTGACAACAAGGCCATCGACTGGTTCCATAGCTCAACCGATTCCAACAAAGACTTCTGGCTCAAGGAATATGCGTTGCAGGATACCGAGACAGGCGTGGCCTATTTCGACCATGTCGATATTTTCCTTCCGCACATACCTTATATTATGGCAGTGCCTTCTTCCAGATGGGGGGCAAGTCATGACCTGACGGGCAAGCAGTTGAGATTCTCTGCTGACGATGTGGAGATTACCGCTGATGCCAAACTGCTTTCAAAGACCAGTGTCTATCGTTTCGAAGGTACTTATGTGAAGAAAACAATGGATGACGTGTTTGTGCTCAACGACCTTGGCACTTCGTTTGCCAGAACCGGAAGTGCGGAAGTCATGCCTTTCAGGGCGTGGTTCGCAGAAAGCGGTCCGGGTGCCATACATTCCAATATCTCCATCGGCGACTTCGACTCCGTCACAGAGATAGGGCCCTTGCCAAGCATGGAGGATGAGGAAGTGGACATTCATTCCCTTTCCGGCGTGAAAGTGCGCACGGTGAAGGTTCATGATGGAAATGTCGACACAGAGGGGTTGCCCAAGGGGGTCTATGTGGTGCGTGGCAGGAAAATCATTGTGAGGTGATGACGTGTTTAAAGCCCTTGAAGTCCTTGATGACTGGTGCCTTCGCAATGGAAAGGTTTTTGTTTTTCGGAAATATTTAATCAATAGAATATGAAAAATCGATGGATGAACATGGTGGCTGTCGCATGGATGGCCGGAATGTCGCTGACCGTGTCTGCACAGCAATTGTCGCTGAGTGGTGACAAGGTGTCGTTCGCACCAGGTGAAACCGTTGGCATACGCTATGAGGGTGCTGCCAGTGGCGACAAAATCCTGTTGTATCACAACTTGGCCATGCTGCCGCTCAAAGAGAAAGGTGTTGTCAATGGTGATGCCGGACTCTATGAGGTGGCTAAACCCTTGCAGGCAGGCGATTACAATGCCATTCTCGTAGGCAAAGAGGGTGAGGAGAAGGCCCGGGTGGCCTTTGCCGTGGAAGAGGAACCTTTGCCAAAGGAAGGACATCGCATCTTTGTCATGAGCGACATACACGTGATGAGTCCCGACCTTGTGCTTGACCCCTCCAACAGCTTGTATGTCACGGATATGGCCCAGAGCAGGAAGTTGCAGGCAGAGAGTTATGAAATCTTTTGCGCCTGTGTGGACTCCATCAAGGCGTTGCGCCCTGAACTGGTTGTCATCCCGGGTGACTTGAGCAAGGATGGTGAACTGCTAAGCCATCATGCCGTAGCAGCCAAGTTGCAAGAATTGCTCGATATGGGCATTCCCACGCTGGTCATCCCGGGAAACCACGATATGGAGAATGACAACGGCCGCCTCTACACAGCAACGGGAAGGCAAAAGCTGGAGAGATTCACACCGGAACAGTTTGAACAGGTCTATTACAATTTCGGACTGAAGGATGCCATCGAGCGCGACCCCATCTCGTTGTCTTATGTCTGCGAACCCATCGAGGGTCTGAGATTCATCGGCATTGACGATTGCCGCCTGCCAAGTCGTGGAGACACGAAATACGGGGATGGGGAGTATGGCAGAATAAGGCCAGCCACCCTTGAATGGATTCTCGCTCAAGCCGACCGTGCCAAGGAAGAGGAAAAGGTGGTGGTGGCTGCCGTGCATCATGAGTTGATTTATCACTACAATGGCCAGGAGAGGGTGATGCCATCGGCTGCCACGGAGAATGGTGACAGCATCGCCCGCCTTTTTGCCGACCATGGCATACGGGTGGTGCTCACCGGTCACATGCACATGCCCAACGTGTCGAGGGTGGCGGGCTTCGAGGGCACCGACACCATCACCGAGGTGAACCTGGCTTCCACCATCTGCTACCCCAGCCAGTACACCTTGCTTACTGTCAGCAACGACCTTTCCACCATGCGGGTGGACACGCGAGAGGTGAAGAGTACGGAAAGCCTTCCGCATTTGCAGTTGGCGGCGAGGAAGAAGGTGGATGACAACCTCGACAATTCCATTTCGTCGCTGGCCATGGGTTATATGTCCACTTTCAATAGTTTGCTGAAAGACTATGCATCCATCCCAGAGTTCGCGGGAATCATCGATGACGTACCTACCGACCCTAATGAGTTGTCGGCCATTGCCATAGAGGCTTTTGGCGGGACGCTGAGAAAGGTGTTTTTCACAGCTTCCGAGGGTAATGAACATCTCAAGGATGCCGTCGATGTGGTGCTCAACGAGTTGGAAGAGGATTGCGACAAGGCCTGCAGCCTCATCTTCGACCAGCAGAATGAAAGCACGCGCTCTTTCCTTTCATATGCGATGTATGGCTATATGTTGGAGATGGGCGAGGACATCGTCAAGAGCATGCTTTCTGACACTTCGCATCTGGGTACGCCCCTGGCCGACCAAACCGACGACCTTCACTTGTCCATAGCCTTGAAGGAGGTGGATAGCGGCATCGTCGAGACCATGACAACTTCACAGGGCGGTGTCAATCATGTCTACGACATCGCTGGAAATGTGGTGAATATCAACGGCAAGTTGCCCAAGGGGGTTTATGTTGTCAAAACAGGTGACAAGGTCAGAAAGGTCCTTGTCAAGTAGTGATTATCCCGAATTAGAGAATTGGAGAATTTTATTATGTGCAAAAGGAAATTCTCCAATTCTCTAATTCGGGACAAATATCTTTCTCATTTGGGATAGCTCCCATTCTTGATTACTTGTATTTCTCTATGAGTCCGGGAGCTTGGTCGTTGCCTAGTTCCTTGGCTTTCTCCATAGCGGCAATGCCATCCTTCTTCTTTCCTAATTGGATAAGTGCCAATCCTTTGATGAGATAGGCATCGCTATATTCGGAATCCATGTCGATGGCTTTTTGTGCGTTGGCCAAAGCCTCTTCTTTCATGTTCACTCGTAGTTGCAGTGAGGCTTTTTCCGCCACATAGAGAGGTTCGTTGGGAGCCATTTGGGTTGCAGTCTCGATGTCTTGCAAGGCTTGTTGGAAAAGTTTGCCTTTCGCTTCGCATTGCTCTCGTTTGTAGTAGAAGTCGGCGCCAAGTCTGCCCCTCAGGAGCGTGTCGACCTGGTTGTAGTCATGCACGGCCTTGCGGTATTCCCCCCTTTCCTCCTGCACATTGGCACGGTAGAGGAAATAGGTGGCAGCGTCGATGGGGTAGGGGCGCTCGAAAAGATTGATGGCGCTGTCGAGCAAGGCTATCACTTCTTCTTTTGGTGCTTGCAACTGCGTCTTGCATTGGGCAGCCTCGAAAAACAGTTCTTGGTTGCGCATTTCCGTTTTATTGAGTTCCAGGAAAATGTCGCATGCCTGTTGGTATTCCTTTTTGGAGAACAGGATTTGTGCTTCCAAGTGGCGATAGAGGGGTAGTGGTTGGATGGTGTAGGCTTGCCGGGCCTCTTCAATGGCCTTGTCAAGGCTCCACGCAGGGAACGACTGGTCGAATTTGTACAGTTCTTTCTGGTAAATGACCTTCGCATAATCGTAATGCGCCTCATCTTTGGCCGCCGCCACCTTGATGGCAGTTTCCATATCCTTTTGTGCTGCGGCGAAGTCGTTGGCATTCACGGCTTTTTGTGCCCGTGCGTAGTAGCCGTCGGGAAGGTCGGGGAACTTCTCCACAAACATATCGATGGTCTTGTCGTATCGGGGGGCATTGCCTTGTTGGGCGAGCATCAGGGCAAGCAAGGCTTGTTCCTTGTCATCAGGGATGGCAGTGGGGATATCCGTGCGTCTCAGCACGGGGTCGTTGGCAGTGAGGCCGCTCACCTGGAAGTCGGCGATATAGTTGGCATCGGTGGAGTGGTAGTCGGTGGTGTACTGCGATTGTTGCAGGAAGCCAATCAATTCTCCGTTGGCATTGACGAAGGGACATCCCACGGCATTTTCGGGAGCTGTCATTTGGATGATGTAATAGGCATATTTGTCCTCCATGAACATCTCCACCTTGCCCACCGTGGTCCCGACAATTTCCGGTTTCTTCACTGAGTAGCCCACGAGGTAGATGTTGGCGCCGACTGTCGCCGGAGTGGTGGCGATAGTTGCGGCGGTGGTCTTGCCTTTCACCTTGATTTTCGCCACGTCGTAGATTTCGTTCGCCCCCAGGATGCACTCCACGTCAAAGCTTTTTCCGTTGGCGTCCATCACGACGGCCCGGTTGGCGCCATCGAAGGGGGTCCAGTCACAGATGCCTGTTCCATTGGCGTCGATGAAGACACCATGACTGGAAGCGAGAAGCGACCCGTCGGCTTTGAAGGTTGTCAGGGTGAACACGGATTTTGCTGCGTTCTTAACTGGGGCGGGCTGGGCGGCGACGTTCAAGGCGAACAGCACTCCGCAGAGCAAGGTTGCGATATTTCTCATTTTCATTGGCTTTTCTTTTTTGTTCCCAGGGACTGGTTTCTCCTAGGGATCCTAGTGTTCCTAGGGGTTCCTAGTATTCCTAGGGTTTCTGGTTTTCCTAGGTGTTTCTGTTTTTTCCGAGTAGTTCTTCGGCGTTGCGGATGGCGGCTTCGGTGATGTCGCTTCCACTGAGCATTTGTGCTATTTCGTTGATGCGCTCCTGGCTGCTGAGTCGGCGCATGTGGCTGGTGGTGCCCTCGTCGCCCTCCTCTTTGTATACTTTGTAGTGTGAGGCGCCTCTTGCCGCTATCTGTGGAAGGTGGGTGATGCTGATGACCTGGCGGTCGTGGTCGCCCATCTCTTGCATGATGCGACCCATCATCTCCGCCACCTTGCCGCTCACTCCCGTGTCTATTTCGTCGAAGATGATGGTGGGCAGTTTCACGGCACCGCTGATCATGGCCTTCAGTGAAAGCATCACGCGTGCGATTTCACCGCCCGATGCCACTTGTGCCACGGGTTGAAGGGGAGTGCTTGTGTTGGCAGAGAAGAGGAACGACACCTTGTCGTGACCGTCATCGGAGAGCGGCTTCTCTTGCAACTGCACCTCGAACTTCACCTTCGGGATGCCCAGTGGCACCAAGCGCAGCCTCATTTCCTCCTCCACGGTTCGGGCGGCAGTGTTGCGAATGGCTGTCAGTTGGTCGGCCTTCTCTTCGCATGCCGTTTTCAAGTGGGACAGTTGAGCTTCCATTTCTTGCAGCTGTTCATCACCGCCGTCGATTTGTCCCAATTGTCGCTCGATGTCCTGTTTCAAGGCTATCAGTTCGCTCACGTTCTCCACGTGATATTTCTGTTCCAGGTGGTAGATGGTGTCCAATCTATTGTCCACCTCCTCCATGCGGTTGGGGTCGAACTCCACCTCCTCGGCTTTCATCGACACTTCCGAGGCGATGTCCTTCAGTTCGATAAAGCAACTCTCCAGGCGTTCGGCAGCCTCGGCGATGTCTTTGAACACATCCTTCACGCCGTCGATGCCGTGGCTGGCGCTCTTCAGCCGCTCCACCACGCCGCCTTCACCCGAAAGGAGGTCGTCGGCCTCGTAGAGTGCGCTTTTGATTTCTTCTGCGTGAGAGAGCATCTCTTGTTCTTCTTCCAGTTGTTCTTGCTCGCCTTCCGCCAGGCGGGCCTCTTCCAACTCATGGTATTGAAATCGGAGGAAATCCTCGCTCTCGCGGTTCTTGCGCAGTTGCTCGCGTGTCTTTTCTATCTCTTTCGCCAGTGCCCGGTAGGCGTTGAATGCTGTCTGGTAGTCGGTCAGTGCTTGCGCATTGCCGGCGATGATGTCGAGCACGTTGAGTTGGAAGTCCTCCTTGTTGAGTAGCAGGTTTTGGTGCTGGCTGTGGATGTCGACAAGCATTGCCCCCAGTTCGCGGAGCGTGGTGAGTGCCACGGGGGTGTCGTTGACGAAAGCACGGCTTTTCCCCGCACTGGTCACCTCTCGTCTGAGGATGCAGTCGCCCTCGTCGTAGTCGAGGTCTTTCTCCTCGAAGAACGGCTCCATGTCGTATTTGCGCAGGTCGAAGTGTGCTTCCACGGTGCAGCGGTCGCGTCCGGCCTTGATGGCCTTGGTGTCGGCGCGTTGGCCGAGCAGCAGTCCCAGTGCTCCGAGGATGATGCTCTTGCCTGCGCCCGTCTCTCCGGTGATGACGGAGAATCCTCCCTCGAACGAGATGTCGAGTTCGTCTATCAGGGTGAAGTTCTTGATATATAGTTGGCGTAGCATGTGCTGGATGACGTTAAAGGGATGTCATTGCTTGATTTTCTCCCATGCGGTGTTTTGGGAGGCGTTGATTCCGAAAAGGATGTCATACACCTTTTCCTTCTCGTTCTGCGTGCCCTTGCCCTTGTAGATGTTGGCCAGTTCGTCTTTCTTGTAATCGGTCCAAATCTGGGGGAGCATGCTCAGCGGCTTGTTCTCATGCGCCTTTTTCAGGCACTCCTCAAGGGCGGTGGTCACGTTGGTGCGCCCGCGCTCCACATTGGTGGACATCTCGTCCAATCCCTTGCGATAGTAGTCGTATTGTAGCTGACGGAAGGGTTGCATGCCGCCGTCGAGGTAGTCGTTGATGATGGCGAAGCGGTTGCGGTCGTTGTCAAACGCCTTCCAGCCAGGGAAGTTGAGGTTTTGGGCGTTGTTGGTGAGGTTCATGCACCGTTGCAGCACGTCCTCGCCGCCCATGGGTGAGAAACTGTCGAGGTCGAGGCCGATGATCAGGTAGGCGTAGTATGCGATGAGGGCAACGAGTTGGTTGTCGATGATTTCCTCATTGAACTCCAGTTGGTCGAACTGTTGGAACTCGAAAGTGAAGTCGTTGTCCCTGTTGTTGTACAACGTGGTGGTGTAGGCGGAGTTCCACACAGGACGGTTGGCTTGGATGAGCGCATTGCAGGTGAAGAGGTTCGACGAATTGTCATATTTCGTCACTGTGATGTTGAAATTGCACGTGATGCGCTCGTTTTGCTGAAACTGCAAACTGGTCCACTGCTTTTCGTTGATGAATTGCTCCAGTGTCTCCTGGAGATTGTCGAATACGCTGGCATCGGTGCCTTGTATCTGGTTGTGGTTGATGGTGACCTTCGCCGACAGTTCCTGGGCGTGTGCACAGAGGGTTGCGACTGCCATGAAAGCCAAGATGAATACCTTTTTCATATGCATGATGGGTGTGGGTCTTGTTTGGTGGGGGCAAAATTAGGAAAAATAGGCGCAATAACCGCTTGTAAAACGCAAAAAAATCAAAAAAGTACCATACTTTGATAAGATAATATTACAATAATTCATAAATTAGATGTAATTTTGTACCGAAATTACGCCCTATCTTTTACTAACAAATTAAACAAACGCTTATGAAGAAAATTTTTACTTTGTTTGCCGTTGCCATCATTGCACTTTCTGTCAATGCACAGGAGAAGGTGCTGTTTGAGAATGGTGGTGCTTATGGCAATGGAGCAACTCTGACTTCAGAGAACGCCAAGGTGGTGCTGGGCAACGACCGCACGACCAAGAACTATGATGTCAAGCTCTCTACCGCAAAGGCTTACTGTGCCGAGTTGTTCGGACAGCAGGTGATGGTGGAGAACAGCGAGACAGGGGAGATGGAGGAGAAGACCCGCGTGGTGTATGTCGTGGGCAACCAGAACCCCAAAGATGGTGAGCTTGAAGGTGATGCCAGCAAAGGTTCTGGCTACAAGCCTGAGAGCATGAACCTCCCGCAGTCGGGTACATATTATATGATTACTCCTTCCAAGGACGGTCATATGGTTGTTTTCGTGGTCATCAACAGTGGAAAGAACCTCTATGTGGTGAAGAGCAATGGCGAGTGCCTGCCGAAGGAGCAGCTCACCGTCAAGGCTGATGGCGACGAGGCTAGAGTGGTGCCTATGAACGATGACTTTACCATCGACGAGAAAATCACGGGCACGTTGGAGTTCGATGTCGTGGCCAATGAGACCTATTATGTGTTCTGCACAGGCTCGAAGCTCAGCTTCGGTGGTTATGTGTTCACTCCCAAGGCTGACGTAGGTCCCGGCCCCGGTGGCTTGGTCATCGACCCTGCTCTTCCTGTTACATTTGATTCATGGGAAGCCAATTTCCTCATCCAGAAGACCGATGTGAAGGCAGGCGACCAGTTCGTGTTCACTTGCGAGCCTGTTGAAGTTGAAGGTTGGGAGTGGGGACCCCAGGTTCTCCCGAAGAACAATGCCAATTGGAACGACCTTGGCGGCGCTCTCGTTCCCAATGCCGAGGGCAAGGCCATCTTCAAGATTACCGAGGAATTTGCATCTGCCATCAATGACAATGGCGGCCTCCGTGTCCAAGGTATGGCTGTCAAGGTGACTGCTGTTGAGTATGTCGAGGGAACTCCCGGCCCAGGTCCTGGTCCCGATGGCGAGCATGTCAGCATCATCGACAAGTTCACCTACACATGGAATGCCAGCGAGACTGTGACCCACAATGCAGATGGCTCCATCACCTTCAATGCCGTGTCTTGGGGTGGCTTGGCAGCTTGGCTTGCAGAGAACGACATTCCTGTCGACTGGTCTGAATATACCAAGATTGTGTTTGAGTATGCAGAGCCCACCACTGTCACCACACAGGTCGTCGTGCAGACGGCAAATGGTGATGTGAAGGCTTCGGGCGAAGCAGGTATCACCAAGCTCGAGTGCCCGTTCGACGGTAATGATGTCACCCAGGTCAACCAAGTGGCTCTCCAGTGCTCCGATGCCACCACATTGGTCATCAAGGATATCTATCTCGTCAAGGCTGGCGGCAATGTCGACCCGCAACCCGAGGAAGGCTGGCTTGAACTCGTCAAGAACGGCGACGTGGAAGGTGAGGACGGTACAAGTCTCATCTCCAAGAACGGTGCCGATGGCGGTGCATTCGTCTTCAATCCTCAGGCAGGTGTTGGCCTCGACGGTTCAAGGGCTGCCGTGGTCGTGGCTGTTGACAACGCAGCAAACGAGTGGGATTCCCAATTCTTCATCTATGCTCCCGACCATGTGTTCGCTGCAGGTGAGGAGTACAAGGTGTCCTTCTGGGTGCGTGCCGACAAGGCTACCGCTGTCTCCGTCCAGGCTCACAGGCAGGCTGGCGACTATCTCCACTGGGCCGTCATCACCAATGGCGAGCAAGTCAACATTCCTACCGAATGGACAGAGGTGACTTATCAAGGAACTGTCTCCGCAGAGCAGGAAGGCATGCAGACCATCGCCTTCAACCTCAACCAAGACAAAACTCTTGCCAACACCTACTACTTCGACAACGTCTCATGGAAGTTGAAAGTGGATGAGGCTGGCGTGAAGGAACTAGACACAGTGAAACAACCGATGAATGGTCAGAAGTACAATCTGGCTGGCATGCGCGTGGGCGACGACTACAAGGGTATCGTCATCCAGAACGGTCGCAAGTTCATCCAGAAATAAACAGTAAAACCAACAAACAGGGAGGGTGGCCTCACGACCACCCTCTTTTATTAAAACTCGCTCCCTCTAAGGACACTACGAATCCTAGAAAATCTAGAATACTTAGAAAATCTAGAATACCTAGAATATCTAGAACTTCCTAGTACTTCCTAGAACTTCCTAATATCCTATGAGCGATCCGAGTCTGCCAAGCGGCACAAAGCAAACTACAACAAAAAGATTCCTCTTGAAGGAAATATATATAAGGGACTCAACCTAAAAACCTATTTTGATATGAATTTAAGAAAGTCTATGAAGAAGCATGGCCTTATTGTATTATATAAGGTGATGTTGTTATTCTTGACGTTGCTGCCTTTGCAGGCGTTTGCCCAGACGGTGGAAGGCACGGTGGTCGACGAGGCCAATGGCGACCCCATCATCGGTGCTACCGTCAAAATCAAGGGCTCCAGCACCGGCGTGGTGACAGACATCGATGGCAACTATTCCATCGAAGCTGCTGTAGGCCAGACGTTGGAATTCTCCTACATTGGTTACTCCACCCTTGCTGTGAAGGTCACCAAGGCAGGGCAGCTCAACGTCCGTCTCTCCGAGGACACCCACACCCTCGACCAAGTCGTCGTGGTGGGTTATGGTACGATGAAGCGCAGCGACCTCACGGGAGCCGTGGGTAGCATCGACGAGAAAGCCATCAAGCAAGGTGTGAACACCAACATCGAGCAGGCCATGCAAGGCCGCATCGCCGGTGTGCAGGTGACCCAGAACTCCGGTGCGCCGGGTGGTGGCATCTCCGTGCAGATTCGTGGCGTCAACTCCCTTTCCGCCAACGAGCCGCTCTACATCATCGACGGCATCGCCGTGTCGGGACAGACCGACGGCAACTCCAGCGCCTTGGCAGGACTCAACCCCTCCGACATCGTCTCCCTTGAAGTGCTCAAGGATGCCTCCGCCACAGCCATCTATGGCTCCAGGGCCTCCAATGGCGTGGTGCTCATCACCACCAAGCGAGGAACGGAAGGCAAGACCCAGGTGCTGTATGAGGGTTATGCCGGATGGCAGCAAATCCCCACGCAACTCGATCTGATGAACCTCAAGGAGTATGCCGTGTTCTACAATGAGCGAGGACGACTCTATGGAGGCGACTGGGCCATGCGTGAGGACTTCAAGGACCCGTCGTTGCTCACTGAAGGCACCGACTGGCAGGACGTGCTCTTCCAGACCGCCTTCATGCACAACCACCAACTCAATCTCAGCGGAGGTTCCAAAGACACCAAGTTCTCCATCTCCGGAGGCTATCTCGACCAGGACGGCATCGGCATCGGCTCTAGCTTCCAAAGGGCTTCTTTCCGTTCCAACCTCGACATGAACGTCAACAAATGGATGTCGGTGGGCGCCAACGTGTCGTTTGCCAACACCAAGCGAACCGTCACCTTCGACGAGTCGAACGTCATACAAATCGCACTGTCGCAGTTCCCCGACGTCGCCGCCAAGAACCCCGACGGCACCTACGGATTCAACAGCGATGCCACGGACAAGTTCAACGTCTCCTACCAAAACCCCCTCTTCGAGGCCGACATGCGTGAGAACGATCGCAAGAACTTCTCCATCGACTATAATTTCTTCGCCAACATCATACCCGTAAAAGGGCTGAACATACGCGTGGAGTATGGTGGCAGCAGGGGATGGAATCACACCTATCAGTTCCAACCCGACTACCAGTATGGCAACACCATCATCACTTCGCAGTCCACACGGCGCATCGACAAGAACGAATACAACTCGTTCAAGCAATACGCCACCTATGACATCGACCCCCTCAAGGGTCACCATCTACAGATGATGCTAGGCCATGAGGCACAGTGGGGCGAGTGGGGCTTCCTTTCCGGCAGCAGGAAAGGCTTCGTCTCCGACGACATCCACTACCTCAGTGTGGGCGACGCCAACACCGCCACCAATGACAACGGTGGCAACACCTGGAGCATCGAGTCCTATTTCGGACGTCTCAACTACAACATCCATGACAGGTATCTCCTCACCGCCACCCTCAGAACCGACGGTTCCTCCAGCTTCAGCAAGGACAACAGATGGGGATGGTTCCCCTCTGCCGCCATCGCCTGGCGCATCACTCAGGAGAAGTTCATGGAGAACGTCAAATGGCTGCACAACGCCAAACTCCGTCTGGGATGGGGTCTCGTGGGCAACCAGCAGGCTGGCAGTTATGCCTATGGCTCAACCCTCAAACCCATCACCACGGCATGGGGCACCGGCTTCCTTCCCTCCAACGTGGGCAACCCCGACCTCACATGGGAGTCCACCAAGGCCTGGAACATCGGTCTCGACCTCAACCTCTTCAGCCGCATCGAAATCATCATCGACGCCTACCTTAAGAACACCGACAACCTCTTGATGACCGCCGCACTGCCCACCTACGCCAATATGAACAGTTGGCTGGGAATGAACGCTCCATGGGTGAACGCCGGAAGCATCCGGAACAAGGGTATCGAGTTCACCATCAACTCACAGAACATCAAGACGAAAGACTTTGACTGGCGCACGGGACTGACATTGAGCATCAACCGCAACAAACTCGTCAAACTCAACAGTACGGCATCGGCCATACAGGGTGTCGACAACAGGAACCTCACCTACACCTTGTCGGAAGTAGGAGGAGCCGTGGGACGATTCTATGGATACAACGTCGTCGGCATGTTCACCTGCGAGGACGACTTCTACCAGAAGAACCAACTCGGAGAATACATGCTCGACAAGGATGGCAACCGCCTGCCAGTGGCAAGACCGGTGGCCACCGACGGTTCCATGCATCCCATCCAAGTGGATGGCATCTGGGTGGGTGACTACATCTTCGAGGATGTCAACGGTGACGGCGTCATCGACGAGAGCGACCGCAAGTACATCGGCGACCCCAACCCCGACTTCACCTTCGGCATCAACAATGTCATCACGTGGAAGAATTTCGAACTCTCCTTCTTCTTCAACGGAAGCGTGGGCAACGACATCTACAACTATGTGCGCGAGCGTCACACCAACTACCTCAACTGGGGCAACTACCTCAGTTCGGTGGCCGACTTCGCACGCATCGAGTTGCGCGACCCCGACGGACTGGGAACAGACATCTCCAATGTCTATGTGGCCAACGCCGAGACGGCACAAAGCCAGCGCATCAACCCCGCTCACACCAACCTCAACGAGAACAACCGTGTCAGCACGAGATTCATCGAGGATGGTTCCTACATCAGGCTGAAGACCCTCTCACTCGCTTGGAACATGCCATGGAAGTGGTCGCACAAGATTGGCATCGAATGGTTGCAACTCTATGTCAACGCGCAGAACCTCTTCACCATCTCCAAATATGATGGTTACGACCCGGAAATCGGCGCATACAACCAGAGCGTCATCATGCAAGGCATCGACATGTATCGATATCCCTCGCAGAGAATCTACAATGTAGGTCTGAAAGTGAAATTCTAAGATGGTGCATCATTGTTATAATTCTAATAGGACTGAAAATATGAAAACCAGAATATTTGAACACATCATTCTCGGGGTTTGTTGCTGCATGACACTTGGACTTGCCAGTTGCGGCGAGGACTTCCTCGACAAGACACCCGAGAGCGAATATGTAGCCAGCACATATTACAACAGCGATGCCGCTGTGATCAAAGCCATCGAACCTCTCTACAACCGTGCTTGGCACGAGTTCAACAGGCGTTCTCTCATGGCAATGGGCTCCATCAGGGCCAACGATGCCTGGAACCCCTATGTCAACGCGGAGTTCGCAAGGTTCCAACTCACAGGACTCGACGAGAACGTCGCTGCTGCATGGTCGGCTCTTTACAACGTGGTGAGCATGACCACCGAGACCATCGACAACGTCAGGAACTACGCCACAAGCGATGTCTCCGAAGAGGTGAAGAACCAAGCCTACGGTGAGTGCTACCTCCTCAGGGCAACCGCCTATTTCTACCTCCTCAGGGGATGGGGCGATATCGTGCTTTATGAGAACAACCAGGAAATCATCAACCAGCCCATCAGGCCCCTCACCAAGGAAGAGGACGTGCTCAAGTTCATCGTGCGCGACCTCCGTCGTGCCATCGACCTCCTCCCCGTCGTGGGCGCCGACCACCATCCTTCGCGCTATGCCGCCAAGGCCATGCTGGCAAAGGTGCTGCTCGCACAGAGTGGATGGAACAAGAGCGAGCGCGACCAGGCCATCCTCAACGAAGTGGTACAACTCTGCGACGAGGTCATCAACTGCGGACAGTTCGCCCTCATGGACGACTATGAGCAACTCTTCCGCATGCAGAACAACGACAACCCCGAGACCATCCTCGCACTTCGCTGGGCAAAACCCAGTTCCAACGAGTATGGCTCGATGAATGCCACCTATTCCGACCTCGCCTCCAACGACATCTCCGACGACGTCAACGTATGGGGTGGCTCGCTCTGTCCCTCGCCCGACATGATCGACTATTACAACGAGGAACCCGCCGACTCCTTCCGCCTCCGCGGCACCTTCTTCTCCTTCGGACGTCACTACGACTACCTCTGGATGAACGAGGGTGGCTACACCTACAAGAAAAACTGGATGCAGGTGAAGAAAGGCGTGCTCGGAAGGAAGGCCGACGCCAATGGCGAACTCGACCAGATGGCATCGCCGCTCAACACCTACATCATGCGCCTGGCCGACGTCTATCTCACCAAGGCAGAGGCTTTGCTCGGCAACAAGGTGGAAACATCCGACCCGCAGGCATTGGCAGCATTCAACGCCACACGCATAAGGGCCAAGTTGCAGCCGAAGACCTCCTTCTCCTTCGATGACCTCATCCGTGAAAGACGCATCGAGTTCTGCATGGAATACCTTAACTGGTTCGACATGGTGGTGTGGTACCGCTGGAAGCCGCAATACATGCTCGACTTCTTCAACAACAAGCAGCACCGCGCCTTTGAAATCAGGGAGAACGACATCCTCAAGCACGACGATGGCACATTCAGCTACCGTGCCTTCCTCAACAGCGGCACCGACTGCTGGTATTTCGCCGACTGGACAAATCACAACGGCGGCATCTATTGGAACGACTTCATGGCCAAGAACGTGGATGTGAACGCCAACAATGCAATGGAAAGCGGAAACATCATCATGACCAAGAAGGATGGATATGTCTATGATGTCAACGACCTGGTGAGCAAGAACAAGAACCTCCTTCCCATCACGCTCAACGAGGCCAACATCTTCATGCCCTATCCGGAAACCGACGTGATACAGAACCCCTATTTCAACCAGCCTGCTCAGAGCTATGATTTCGGAGAGTAACTTACAACCGCATAACATACGAACCATGACTATCATCAATATCAAACGACTGTGCAATCACGGATGGACTTTCTGTACCATTCTCGCGGCTTTCGTGATGCTTTTCACCGCCACCTCCTGCAAGGACGACGAGGAGGGCATGGGCACCCCGGAAATCACGGGAGTAAGGGCGTGTGACCCCGCCAAGGCCGACAGCCTTTTCACCAAGTCCAGCGCAGGGCAGACCTTCGCCGTCATCGGACGCAACCTCGCCGATGTGCAGAGGGTCTACATCAACGACCAGAAGGTGAGTTTCAACCCCACCCTCAACACCGACCACAGCATCATCATCACCGTACCCACCGAGGAGAACGGTTTCATACTCACTGCCTTCGACAGCAGCCTCAAGGATGAGATACGCGTCGAGACCTCGCACGGAACGGCAGTCTATTCGTTCAAAATCACCGCACCCTATCCTTCCATCTCACGCGTGCAAGCCATATACCCGAGAAAGCAGGGCGACCTGCTCAATGTCTATGGACTCAACCTCGTCGACATCGAGAGGGTGTACTTCACCGACATCCCTGCCGAGGAACTCGACACCACCGTGTGGGAGACCATCGGCGGCAACATCGTGGAAGCCAGCGAGGTGACAACAGTGATGACCGACCACAAACTCAATTCTCGCACCCAGGCTTACGAGACATCCACGCAACTGGGCGTCACCATGCCCAGCCTCCCTTATCAGAAGGGTTCGCTCGTCGTACAGTGCGCCAGCGGAACCACCTACATCGATTTCTCCGTGGTGCCGGGACGCCCGGTGGTGCTCGACATCTCGTCCGACATGCCCGTGCCGGGTGAGAAGGTGGTGATTACCGGAAGGGAGTTCGTGCAGGTGGAATCGGTGACTTTCGGCGACATCCATCTTGCGGCCGACCAGTTCGAGGTGTCGTCAAGCGAGGATGCCATCACCTTCACCATGCCAAGGATGCCCTCCGACACCGACGGGACGCTCACCGTCACCACGCCGGGAGGAAGCGCCTCCATCCTCTTCTGCAACTACAGTTGCCTGCTCACCAACTTCGAGGGCGAGGATGCCACCGACAACGGATGGGACCCCAACGCCCTCTATGAGGCTGCCACGCCAGGGCTGCCTCCATACACCAGCGACGGGAAGTATGCGCGCATCACCGTGGAGAGCGAAGGACAGCAATGGTGGGGAAAGATGATTTATTTCCGCAAGGACTGGGACGGACACTCCTTCGCACTGCCATCCTTCGACATCATACCCGAAACGGCCACCGCCGACGAGGTGTATCTCGCCATGGAGGTCTATGACAATTATTGCGACTACAACAACGGGGAATTCCCGGGATATATCAGGTATATGATACAGCCCCTCGACAACTCGGAGAACCAGTATGACAATTTCAACTGGGTTGACTACGGAGCCGGCGTCTTTGAATTCTTCCACCCGGTGCTTGCCGACATCAACAACGAGAGCCACAAGGGAAAATGGTATCGACATGTCCTGCCGTTGAGCAATATCCCATGCTTCACCGGCCTCACCTATGCTGAAATCGTCACTGCCGGCATCAACCAGTTCCGGTTGCAGTCCATCAACCAAGGTACGGCAAAAGGTGCCATCGATGTCTGCATCGACAATGTGAGAATCTTCTACAAGAAGAAATAAACATTCAAACCTACGATCATGAAAATGAGAAATTCTTTTGGCGTCGTGCTGATGGCACTTATGGCCATGGGCCTCTACAGCTGCAGCGACGACCTTGACAACAATGTTGACAACGGCCTCCGAACAGGAAAGGCCACCAAGATAGAACTCACCAAGGATGCCGAACCCGTCTCCGAACTGCAGTTCTCCATGGGAAGGGGAACGGCGGTCATCGGCATCGAAGCCGACGGCGACTGGACGGCGGAGGTGGGCGACACCACGTGGGTGAAACTCGCCGTGCATGCAGGGCATGGTTACACCAACAAACTCTCCTACACCAAACTCGAAGTGGTGAAGAACGAGGGCGAAAAACGAGCCACGACTCTCACCGTCAAGTCTGGTTCGATTGTCAAGTCATTGTCCATCAACCAAAACGGCATCGGCCTCGACCCCAACGACCCATTTATGAGTTCCTTCACTTTCGTGGAGAGAATGGGATTGGGTTACAACTTGGGCAACACCCTTGATGCCAACCCCTCCGGCTCTTGGTGGGACCCCGAGGACAAGACACCTTATGACTTTGAGACATCGTGGGGACAGCCGGAAACCACGCCGGAAATCATCAACTTCATCGCAGAGAGAGGGTTCAAGACCATCCGCGTGCCGGTCACTTGGGGCATACACTGCAACCCGAACGGCACCATCAGGAAAGACTGGATGAATCGTGTGGAGGAAGTGGTGAACATGGTGCTTGACGCAGGATGCTACTGCATACTCAACATCCAGCACGACTCCGGCGATGCAGAGAATGCCTGGCTCAGGGCCGATATGGACAACTATGAAGCCATCAGCGCTCAAATGAAGAGCCTCTGGACGCAGATTGCTGAACGCTTCCGCGACTATGATGACCGTCTGGTCTTCGAGGCTTTCAACGAAATCCTCAGCGCCAATGGAGAATGGGACGACCCCGCTGACGAGGCTTGCTACACCGCTGTCAACAAGTTGGAGCAGGACTTCGTCGATGTCGTAAGGGCCACCGGTGGAAACAACGAATACCGCAACCTGATGGTCAATCCATACAGCTCGGGCAGTACGGCGGCTAAACTGGCTGCGATGGAGATTCCCAAGGACATCCATCCCAACCACATCCTCGCATCCATTCACAGCTACGACCCCTACTGGTTCTGCAACGACTCCTCCGACCCCAACTCGCAGCAGTGGTACATCTATATGTTCGACACCACTTGCCAGCAGGAAATCGACGACATCTTCTCGAGGATAGAGAAACGCTTCTCAGAAGAACTCGGAGTGGCCTACATCATCGGTGAGTTCGGTGCCATCGGAAAGCACCCGGCCATGGCGGAGCGCGTGAAATACGCTCAATACATGGTGCAGAAGTTCAAGCAATACAACACCACCGGCCTGTGGTGGATGGGGCTCTGCGACCGCGACGAACTCGAATGGACGGAACCCAATATTGTCGACGCCCTCTTCGGGAATTCACAATAGGCTGTCCCTCTAGTAAAAACATCCCCCGGCCTCGGTCGGGGGATGTTTTTTTACAAGACCTCCTATTCTCTCCCAAAACCTCCTGTCCTTTTCCATAATTGTATCAAACAAAAGCAAGATAATATCATCCCATATGAAAAAAAATGCGTATTTTTGCACAAAATTGCAATCCTTTTCCACCATGAAGCATTTGTTTACGCTTTTCACACTGGCATTGATGCTCTGCGCATGCAGTCAAGCCAACAGCAGCGACCCCTTCGTGCGCGTCAAAGAAGGGCATTTCGTAAGGAATGGCAAACCCTATTATTATGTAGGCACCAATTTCTGGTATGGAGCCATACTCGGAAGCGAGGGGCAGGGAGGCGACCGCGAGCGCCTATGCCGTGAACTGGATTTCATGAAGGAAATGGGCATCGACAACCTTCGCGTCCTCGTGGGAAGCGATGGTGAAAGAGGTGTCACCACCAAGGTGGAGCCCACCTTGCAGGAGAAACCGGGCGTCTATAACGACACCATACTCGCCGGACTCGACTTCCTGCTTCAAGAGATGGGAAAGCGCGACATGGTGGCCGTGCTCTATCTCAACAATGCTTGGGAGTGGAGTGGGGGATACGGCTTCTATCTCGAACACGCCGGGGAGGGGAAGGCTCCCAGACCCAACGAGGATGGTTATGAGGCGTATATGAATTTTGTCGCCAAATACGCCACTTGTGAGAAGGCCCACCAGCTGTTCTACGACTATGTCAAATTCATCCTCGGACGAACAAATAGATATACCGGCGTGAAATACATCGACGACCCCGCCATCATGTCGTGGCAGATAGGCAACGAACCAAGGGCGTTCAGCAAGGAGGCTCTGCCGGCTTTCGAGAAATGGCTCGCCGAGGCTTCAGCACTCATCCGAAGCATCGACCCCAACCACCTGGTCTCTGTCGGCAGCGAAGGGGCGTGGGGCTGTGAGGGTGACTTCGAGGCTTATGAACGCATTTGCTCCGACAAGAACGTCGACTACTGCAACATACACCTGTGGCCGTTCAACTGGTCGTGGGCAAGAAAAGACCACCTCGTGGAGGATGTGGACTCCAGCTGCATCAAGGCGAAGGACTACATCGACCGCCACCTCGAGATATGCGCTAGAATCAAAAAACCGTTGGTAATGGAGGAATTCGGCTATCCACGCGACGGTTTCCTCTTCTCCAAGGATACACCGACCACGGGGCGCGACGCCTTCTACAAATACACCTTCTCACTCGTGGGTGACAATGCTGCCAAGGGTGGATTCTTCGCAGGATGCAATTTCTGGGGATGGGGTGGCTTCGCCAATCCCGCGCACAACCAATGGCAGGTGGGCGACGACTACACCGGCGACCCCGCGCAGGAAGACCAAGGCCTCAACTCGGTCTTTGCCACCGACACCTCAACCCTCAAGGTGGTCAAGGCTGAAGTCGACCGAATGGCAGCCATAGGAAAATAGCAAGCATCAGCCCCCCTGGGAAAACTAGAATCCCTAGATATACTAGAATCCCTAGATATACTAGAATCCCTAGATATACTAGAACCCCTAGATATACTAGAACCCCTAGATATACTAGAACTCCTAGATATACTAGAACCCCTAAGAACACTAGTCTCCCTGGGAAAACTAGAAAAAACAAGAAAATATGAGAAAAATCCTGATTCTGCTGGCACTTGTCGCCTTGCTCACGCCGGCACACGCACAAATCCGAGGCAACAACATCGTTGTTTCCGTCACCCCCGACCATAAGGACTGGAACTATGCCATTGGAGAAAAGGCGCATTTCGTTGTCAACGTGAGGAAGTCGGGCACGCTTCTCGACAATGTCGACGTAGACTATGAGGCTGGCCCCGTGATGTATCCAGAGGTGACCAAGACCCATGTCAAACTCGCCGACGGCACGATGAAATGGACCGGTACGATGAAGGAACCGGGCTTTTACCGCCTCAAAGTCACAGCACATGTCGACGGGAAGGACTATGTGGGACTATGCACCGCAGGCTTCTCGCCGGAGAAAATCCAACCAGCAACCCAATGTCCCGCCGACTTCGACGAGTTCTGGGGCAACGCACTCAAGGATGCCCGAAAATATGCCCTCGACCCACACAAAACACTATTGCCCGACCGATGCACGGAGAACGTCAATGTCTATGAGGTGAGTTTTGTCAACAACAAACCTTCCAGCCGCATTTATGGCATCTTGTGCGTACCCGTAAAACCTGGAAAATACCCTGCATTGCTCAGGGTTCCAGGAGCCGGGGTGAGACCCTACAGCGGGGATGTCTATACCGCCTCGCAAGGGGCCATCACCCTTGAAATCGGAATCCACGGATTCTCCGTCACACTGCCGCTCTCCGTCTATGTGGATATGCGCGACGCATGTATGGAAGGATATTGGGAGAGCAACCTTGACCAACCCGACAAGAACTTCTACAAACGAGTGGTGGTGGGAGCCGTCAGGGCAGTGGACTACATCGCATCGCTGCCGGAATGGAATGGCAACGAGGTGGGGGTCTCAGGTGCTTCCCAAGGGGGATTCCTCTCACTCGCTGTCGCTGCACTCGACAACCGCATCACCTTCCTCGCACCCGTACATGACGCCATGTGCGACTACGAGGTGGCCCTGAAGAAAAAGGCATGTGGATGGCCGCACTATTTCTACCAAGTCGACCAACCTGACATGAAAAAAGTGCAAGGTGCACGCTATTACGACGGCATCAACTTCGCACGTCGCGTCAAATGCCCCGGATGGTATTCCTTCGGCTACAACGACGAAGTGGTGCCGCCATCATCGGCCTACTCCGTCTACAACGTCGTCAATGCACCAAAGACCCTCAGCATCTATCAAATGACAGGTCATTACTGGTATCAGGAGCAATGGGACGAGTGGGAGGAATGGCTCTTGCAACAGATGCACCTGAGATAAGATGAAAAATCCGATCACTCAGATTATTCAGATCACTCCGATCACTCTGATCACTCAGATTATTCAGATTACTCCGATTACTCCGATTACTCCGATCATTCCGAAAAAGCCACAATATGAAAAAAACAATCTTGCTTGCGACGGCCCTCGCCATGATGCTCGCATGCACAACACAAAAGGAAACTCCAAAAACCGGTGCCGACCAACTCCTCGACCGGCTGCAGGCCTTGCAGCAGAAAGGCTATATGTATGGTCATGAAGACGACACCTTTTATGGACTCACTTGGGATGGCGACACCATGCCGGGTGTGGAAAAGAGTGACATCCTTGCCACCGTGGGCGACTATCCCGCCGTCATGGGCTTCGACCTCGGAGGCATTGAGATGGGCGACATGAAAAACCTCGACAGTGTGGCTTTCTCACGCATACACGACGAGATTGTCAAGCAACATGCCCGTGGAGGGATCGTCACCATCAGCTGGCATCCGAGGAACCCTGTCACGGGAGGAGACGCCTGGGACGTGAAAGACACCACCGTCGTGAGACAAATCCTCCAAAACGACTCCGTCAAGGAGAAATTCAACACATGGATGACAAGGGTGGCCGACTTCCTCAAGACCCTCAAGACCGACAAGGGAGAACCCGTTCCTGTCATCTTCAGACCTTGGCATGAGAACAACGGCTCCTGGTTCTGGTGGGGGCAGAAACTCTGTTCTGACGAGGAGTACCACGGACTGTGGAACACCCTCCAGGATTTCCTCAAAGGACAAGGGCTCGACAACCTCTTGTGGAGCTATTCGCCCAACCTCGATGGTGGATGGGACGAGCAACGCTTCCAGGCGCGCTATCCTGGCAACGACCGTGTGCAACTCATCGGCGAAGATGCCTACCAATGGGGCACGGAGGAGGATTTTGTCAAGGCACTCAACGCCGACCTCACCTTCCTCACCGACTTCGCCAAGAAAAACAACAAGATGATGGCCATGACCGAATGCGGGTACAAGAACATTCCCGACTCCACATGGTGGACCAGGGTGCTCAAACCCATTATGGACAATTACCCCATCTGTTATTTCCTCACCTGGCGCAACTACATAGGCACCGACAAGGTGGAGTATTTCGCTCCCGACCCCGACCAAGTGAGCGCAGAGGATTTCAAAAAACTCTATCAAGCCCCCAATACCTTGTTCCTCAAGGATATACAATAGGTCTTCGGCTTCCGCCCTTTCCCGTTCTCCGCAAGCAGCGGTTCTGCCGCTGCCCCATATCACCACTTAGTTCATCATAACAACCATGCAAAATAGCCTTTTCCAAGACCGTGTGAAAGCGCTCAAGGCGCATCACGAAGAACTCCTCTCCCGGAAGAACGAACCCGTGGAGTGGGGGAACGGCATCTATACCAAGTACAAGAACCCCATCGTCACTGCAGACCACACACCGCTCACCTGGCGCTATGATTTTTGCGAGAAGGACAACCCGCACCTCATGCAGCGCATCATGATGAATGCCACGCTCAACAGCGGTGCCATCAAATGGAATGGCAAGTATGTCATCGTCGTGCGCGTGGAAGGGGCGGACAGGAAGTCGTTCTTCGCCGTGGCGGAAAGTCCTAACGGCATCGACAACTTCCGCTTCTGGGAAGAGCCAATCACCATGCCCGAGGATGTCGTTCCCGCCACCAACGTCTACGACATGCGCCTCACCGCCCATGAGGACGGATGGGTCTATGGCATCTTTTGTGCTGAGCGGCACGACGACTCACAGCCAGGAGACCTCTCGGCAGCCACGGCGACGGCGGGCATCGCTCGCACCAAGGACCTCGTCCGTTGGGAGCGCCTTCCCGACCTCAAGGCACGGAGCCAGCAGCGCAACGTGGTGCTCCACCCGGAGTTCGTGGATGGGAAATACGCGTTCTACACACGGCCCCAGGACGGATTCATCGACACCGGCTCCGGCGGCGGCATCGGATGGGCGCTTGTCGACGACATCGCCCATGCGGAGGTCAGGGAGGAGAAAATCATCAACGCACGCCACTACCATACCATCATGGAAGTGAAAAATGGCGAGGGACCGCATCCCATCAAGACCGACAAGGGATGGCTCCACCTGGCACACGGCGTCCGAGGCTGTGCCAGCGGCCTGCGCTACGTACTCTATATGTACATGACGGCGCTCGACGACCCCACACGTGTCATCGCACGTCCCGGTGGCTATTTCCTCGTGCCGGAAGGGTGGGAGTACATCGGCGACGTGATGAACGTGGTGTTCGCCAACGGATGGATTGCCGATGATGACGGAAAGGTGTTCATCTATTACGCCTCCAGCGACACCCGCATGCACGTGGCCACCTCCACCATCGACCAACTTGTAGATTATTGCATGAACACGCCGGAGGACGGATTATCTACCGCCAATTCTGTGGAGACCATCAAGAAACTCATCGCAAAAAACCGCGAATCGTAGTTCCTGGCATCATTTCCAAAGTTTTTCCATAAGTACAATCATTCCAATCGCAACTATATTAACTATTCATAATAAAAAAACAAAACAATGGCATCCTTAAAAGAAAAAATCGGATATGCCCTGGGTGACGCCGCCGCCGGCGGCATCACATGGAAAGTCATGTCCATCGCATTCCCCTTGTTCTTCACCAATGTCTTCGGACTCACCGTGGCCGACACCGCCTTGCTCATGCTCATCGCACGTATGTTTGACGTGGTCACCGACCCGATCATGGGCAGTCTCGCCGACCGCACGCAGTCAAAATGGGGCACCTATCGCCCATGGCTCATCTATGGAGCCATACCCTTTGGACTCATCTTCGCCCTCTTGCTTTACACACCCGACTTCGGGCCGATGGGCAAACGTATCTATGCCTATACGCTCTACCTGCTCATGATGGTCATCTACACCGCCGTCAACGTTCCTTATGGTTCGCTTCTTGGTGTGATGACCGATGACGACAACGAGAAAAACCAATTCTCTTCTTTCCGCATGGTGGGTGCATACGCCATGGGTTTCGTCACACTCCTTTCGTTCCCCTATGTCCAGAAGCTTGCCGGAGGCTCTGAGCAGCATCAGTATGCATTTATTGGAGTTGTCTTTGGTGTGATAGCTGCTGCGGGCACGTTGGCCTGTGGCTTGCTTACCAAGGAGCGCCTGAAGCCTGTCCGAGCTGAGAAATTCTCCAAAAAGCCTTTCATCGACCTGTTCAAAAACAAACCATGGATTTACCTGACACTCATAGGCATCTGCACCAACTTCTTCAATGGTTTCCGCTATGCTGTGGCTGGTTATATGTTCGACTATATTCTGGGCAGGGAAATCACCATTAGCAGTCTGATTATCAATTATACGGTGTTCATGACTTTTGGAGAGGTCACCTGTATGATTTTCGGTGGGTTGTCCCCAGCGTTTACGAAGTGGATGGGTTCGAAGCGCAAGGCATTCATCGTGGCGGCATGCATCTGCTTGTTTTTCTCTACGTTGTTCTTTTTCGTGCCCAAAGACCCGGCTTACATCTGGCTCCTTATCGCCATCGTTGTGCTGACCTCTGTAGGAATCGGCCTGTATTCACCACTTCTGTGGTCGATGTATGCCGACGTGGCTGATTATGCCACCGAGAAAAACGGTACGTCTTCCACGGGACTCATCTTCTCTTCGGGCACCATGGCACAGAAATTCGGCACGGCTATCTCGGGTTCGCTTCTCGCCATGCTCCTGGGGCTGGTGGGCTTCAGTTCTGGAACCTCTACAGTAAATGAGGAGGTCGTTCCCCAAGACAATACGGTAACCATCACCTCCAAGACAACGGATGGCAAGGAATCGACCGTTGTTGTCAAAGGCAAAGAGGCTGCTGATTTCCTCCAGTTTGCAGAACTTGACGAGAAGGATGTCACTGCCAATGATTCCAAGATAATCACGGTTACGGAGGATGGAATGAAAAAGGTGAAAAACCGTATCTGGGCTCTTTCTGAAGAGACTTCATTGACAACTTCTGAGAAAGACAAGAGCACCACCACTATCAAGATAGAGAAAATGGGTGGCGTGCGTGATATGATATGGTTGATTTTCTCCCTCTTCCCTGCCGGTATCGCACTCATCATGATTTTCCTCACCCGTCTTTATCCGATTAAGAAGTAGGAGCATGGATGGAATTGTGAACAAAATGAGGGAGGAAGTGAGGGATGTCTTGGAAAACAACATCCTCAGCTTCTGGCTCAGTCACATGGTGGATGAGACGAACGGAGGCTTTTACGGACGCATCGACGGCATGGGGGTGTTGCATCCCGATGCGGAGAAGGGGGCGATACTCAACGCTCGCATCCTGTGGGCCTTCTCCGCGGCTTACCGTGTGCTGCGCAAACCGGAGTACCTGAAGGCTGCCGACAGGGCAAAGCGATACCTCATCGACCACTTCTACGACAAGGAGCATGGTGGGGTGTTCTGGAGCATCGACTGCAAGGGGTGCCCGCTCGACACGAAGAAACAGTTTTATGCCATTGGCTTCGCCATTTATGGCCTGACGGAATATGTACGTTCTACGGGCGACCACGAGGCGCTCGACTATGCCTTGGAACTGTTTGACTGCATAGAGGAACACGCCTTCGACAGCGAGCACAACGGATACATCGAGGCTTGCACAAGGGAATGGGGCGAGATAGCCGACATGCGTCTCTCTGAGCTCGATGCCAACTACCCCAAGTCGCAGAACACCCATCTGCACATCATTGAACCATACACCAACCTGTTCCGCTGTCTCAAGGAACTTCGCTCTTCCGCTCCTTACGACTACTTGCCTGTCGTGGGGGTCGTGCAGATGGTTGATGTCGCCGTGCCTGACGAGACAATGATGCGTGTTGAGGGGGCCTTGCGCAACCTCATCTACATCTTCACTGACAAAATACTCAATCCGGAGACGCACCACCTCGACCTCTTCTTTGAGAACGACTGGACAAGGGGCGCAGGAGCTTTGGAGAGTTATGGACACGACATCGAGTGCTCATGGCTCATGCACGAGGCGGCGCTCGTCTTGGGCGACAAGGAAGTGTTGGAGAAGGTGGAGCCTGTCGTGAAACTCGTGGCCAAAGCCTCCGAAAAGGGGTTGAATGCCGATGGCTCCATGGTGCACGAGGCAAACCTCGACACCGGCCATGTGGACACCGACCGCCACTGGTGGGTGCAGGCGGAGACAGTGGTGGGTTTCTACAATATCTATCAATATTTCGGTGACGAGGAAGCCCTGAAAAAGGCCGACGGCTGCTGGCAGTACATCAAAGACCATCTCATCGACCGCGAGGGCGGGGAATGGTGGTGGAGTTGCGACCCCGATGGAAACATCAACCGCCGCGACGACAAGGCAGGCTTCTGGAAATGCCCCTACCACAACTCACGCATGTGCTTGGAAATCATCGAGCGCTCTTTCGAAGGCTGACTTCAACGCCAAGGGGATGGGAGGCGACGTCCTCCGAGCGTCGCCATACCAAGCCCCCCAATGAAAATTTCTAAAAAAATCATCCAAAAAAATTGGACGATTCAAAACAAATTCCTACATTTGCAGCCCCAAATGAAGGGAATGGTGTGGAGAGCCACTTCAATATTTCCCTCATTTTTGGGGCTTTGCAACGTCAAGTCATTGACATCTTGCAAGTTAAACTGGGGTTGACTGGATTTGACCGAAAATCATTATCAAAACAAGTCAAATAAAATCAATTAAACATCAATAAATAAGCAAGTTACGCTGTTTTATGTTTCTCGCCTTATTTGACATTATTTGCGTTAAATATAGTTAATCTTCCACACTTTTTCCACACATTTGCCACACATCTTGAATTGTTTTCCGTATCTTTGCGACGGAAAATGATACTTTATTACTATGGCAAAGAAATTATTCAGAACAAAAGACGAGTTGTGGGAAGGGTACACGGACTTGTCAAAATCTTTTCATCTGGACAACAACCTTTCAAAGGGTAGAAGTGGCCGCAAGGTCTATCTATTGGGAAGACAGTTGAAGACTGGGAACATATCACTTTATCGTTATTCCTGTCACGATGGGAAACGTCTTCGTGAATCACTTGATTCAGTGCTACGTCTGGAAGTGGATTATAATATCAAGAGAGAGAACGAAGAAATGATACGTCTGCAAGTCATGGCTACGAATGTACTCAATGAAGACTTGGAGCGCACGGAAAGCAATTATACTCCGAGAATCAAGAACAATGTGCGCTTGGTGGACTATGTGCGCAAGGTGGGGGATGATGCTTTAGCGGAAACAGGAAACAGGCATTCCGTTTATGCTGCAATGTGGTCGTTGAGAAAGCATATTGAAATCTTCGATACTGATGTGACTTTTAGACAAGTTGATGAAGATTGGGTGCGTAGATTCATTGACTATCTCAAACATGACGCGTTGAACTTGAATTTTACTCGCGTAAACGATGATGACAAAAAGAAGAAAGTGAAGATAAACCAGAACACGCAACACCGAATTATAGTGAAATTGAATCAAGTGTTGAAGATGGCGAGCCGTGGGAAAAACAGGCTGATTGCATCAAACCCCATGGATGCCTTGGACTCCAAAGAAAAGGTTTCAGCAAAGCCAGGAACGCGTGAATATCTCGACGAGAAGGAAGTGAAGATTTTGCTGAATACTCCGTTCAAGCATGGGAAATATAGCATCAAGGAAGCGTTTCTCTTCGCCTGTTTCACTGGCCTTAGATACTCCGATTTGAAACGAGTGAAGATGTCTGATTTCGGTGAAGACGAAAACGGACGATTCTTGAAAATAACAATGCAGAAAACCCGACAACCTTTGAAGATCTTCGTTCCTCAAATTGCTTTCGATGTTTTGCCGAAAGTGGAAAATGATTCACCGCTTTTCTATTTGCCGAAAAACGACTATGGAAACGAGTGTTTGCGCAAATGGTGCAGGGATGCCAGGATAAAGAAAACTGTCACGTTCCATGTCGCAAGGCATACAAGTGCTACAATATTATATAGTAGTGGCGTTCCTCTTCAAGTTATTCAAAAGCAGTTAGGTCATGGGAAAATAGCGACAACGGAGATTTACGCGAAGATGATGGACTCCGCGCAAGTGACTGCAAGCAAAAAGTTTGATTCAATATTCGGGAACGATGGCAAAAAGGAGTAAGAAAGAAGTCGTGGTGAGGATAGAAACGAAGAATCCACACTTGAAAGCCTTGATGGCTAAAAAACATCATCCAAAATCATTGTCAGAAGCAACAAAAGCATCTTGGACATGGGAATCATTAACACTTGCAGAGAATGACAGGATAAGGCATATTGCGAATGTTTCAGCAGCCATGGGCATAGATGTTAACGATGTCATTGATGTTTCGCGAACAATGAGCGACGATGAACTAAAAACTATGTCGGAGAATTCCACTACTATAATTCCTGTTACTTTTGATGCGAATCTCACCGATGAACAAATAATTCGATTATTGCTTATTTTAAAGCGCGTGGTGAGCATGAAAACCTATGATGTGGATAATGTACGCAAATGGCTTGAATGTCGCAACACAGAGCCTGTAAAAGCCAAAAATATAGGGTTATTGAGTTACCTTTTATCACTGCTTTCAAGTGAAGGTTACGTCTGTCAGAACTGGCAACATGTGGCGAGTGAGAGGAAAGTCTTTTGCAGTAAAACAGGCAAGGTGATCACGCGTGTTCACTATGCGCAAGCCTTGACTAAATTAACCACACGCACAGGGAAAAAGCCAGATAGAGAAATTCATGATGTAGTGATGGGGTTGAAAGGGTAACACTTTTCGACCCCTATTTTTTTGTTACCTTGACTTTCTTTAAGTTAAGTCTGTTTGGGTGTAATTTTGTGCAATAAATTTTATTTAAGTTTATGCACAACATTCACACAAGCGGAAGGAGTGAAGAAAAGTACCTCACCGCACAACAGGCAGCCGAGTATCTGGGTTTCAAGTTAAGTTATTTCTACCATCTGACAGCCGATAAGAAAATTCCCTTCTACAATCCGACTGGAAGAAAAATCATCGTGAAACGCTCTGAACTCGATGCATGGGTAATGTCTTCGCGTGTTGCGACTGATGATGAACTGGAGCGCAGTATCAACACCAAAAAGATGATGAAAGCATAGTAGATGGATAACAAAAAAGCGGCCGGAGCCGCAAGGGAGGAATTAGATATGGCAAAGGTAATCAAATTCGACGATAGCGACAAAAGATTTATCCTTTTTCCGCTATCTGCTCTTAAAAAATTAGTGCAAGATTCCGATGGATTAAACATCATCCTTGATTATGGTATTAAACGTTTGGGTGATTCCATCCCGGCGGAATCAATAGAAGACGATGAAATGATAGAGGAATCAGTCATGGAATTTAGAAAAGGCGATTTTTACGAGAATCTAACAGATGAATTATATGATATAATTAATAATTACTACAAAAAATATGGTCATCTGGAGAACATGTCTCTTCATGATGGATGCCGAAAATATTTCTTGAAATGGTATAGAATACGACTTGCACTAAATAAACTATGCCTAAAAGGAGACATTCAAAGAATAATAGATGATGCACGTTGCATTTCAGAAAAGACAGGCGAACCGCTTATCATGGCGAGTGTCGATTTCATTCTAAAAGCGAGAGACGAGTTAAAGCCGAATGAGAAACAGCGCATGGCGCTTGCTCTATTATTTGGCTTGAATAGCATCATCGGAATGCGTCGCACATGGGCAGCTACCACACAGGACATGATTAAGGCGCGGATGTTCGGTTATATGACTCCGAAGCGTGAAGGTAAAAGTTACGAAAACAAACAGACGAAGGACTTGTGGAAGAAATGGACTACAAGACGCATGTACGAATCACTTGTCACATGGCTGCAAGAAATGAACCTAATTAAGTGCTATATGGGAACAACGTACAGACGTACCATAGTTAGTGTTCAATGCGACTGGAACGACATCAAGGAAGAAGTGACAGCCTTTTTTCTTCGTCATAGGAAACCCAAATTACAGGTGAGAAAAAACCGTGACGAACTATCAAAAATGATAGGTGAACAACTTAAATAAGATGTACAACTTAAATAAGTGGTTTTGTTCATTGTCTGTTCCGCTTGCCGACATTGATACGTACAATGATATGTACTGCTTAAAGAAATAACAATAAAGAAATAACATAGAAAGAAATAACATAGAAAGAAATAAAATAGAAAAATCTCTTTGTCATTTTTCGCAAAAAAAATGACTATTTGAGAGAATTTTTGAATTATTCTTTTGATGTTGAATTGTTGATGTTATGATGAGTGAGAAAGAAATAATATATGGAGTGATTGTAAGCAAGACGAATCACTATTATGCTGATGTTGATGTTTGTGGTCAATGTAGAATTTTTGTGGATGATGCATGGTTGAGATACAAATCAAAATTTCTGGAGCAAGTGACCATCTACAAGAATAGGAATATCTTTAACCCATTCATCCTCTATGTTGATGTTTATTTCATAAGAGAAGTCTTCGACCTTGACAATGCCGTGAAAAGTCTTTGTGACCTGTTACAGGATTGCCACGCCATAGTTAACGATTCTCAATGTCTGGAAATCCATGCGAGAAAATTCGTCGACAAGATAACTCCGAGAGTTGAGTTTTCAATCGTAGAAAAATGTGATTACGTGATGCACTCGATGGGGTAGGGTAAAAAATCTTTACGATGCAGGATGCGCCAATTTGGAGATTCCTGTAAATTTGTAAATATTTTTCTATTTTTGCACACTTCGATGTTTTTTGTCTGGATGATTAATTTTGGTACGAAATTTTATATTGCAACATATCAGCAAGTTATGCGATTTTTGGTAAAAAATTCCTAATAATGTGCATTATGATAAATAGAAATGAAAAATGAGCGTAACTAATTGTAAATCAATGCATTAAATGTAGTTTGCAGCCATTTTGTAAAATTGCACATAGTGTTTCAAGGGTAAGACTGACACTTAATCAGATTTCTTTACAGTGCCAAAGGCGTGCATAAATCGGTATTACTTCGTAATACTGACAAGTGAGAGGGTAGGGGAGAAATCCGTATTTCGCCGTTTCCGAGCATCCTGGCGCATCATCCCTTCAAGGATGGTCAGTTATGCCATTTGCGCGTTATCTTCGATTCTGAGCCGTTTATTTGCGCTCTACGTCGATGATTACTATTTGTGCGATATGTCTAGAATTTCAGAGAAACAACCCCATGCCCCCCCCTGACGGAGTTAACCAGGCATTGTGACTTGTTGCCGAGATTTTTTAATTTTTAAACTTTCATAAAAGTTTGGAATTATCACCAAATTATCACTCTTATCACCCGAATATCACCAAATATCTCTAAATCGAATTTTGAAGTTTTTAGGGGGTGTTGTATCTTCGCGCCGTATTGATTGTTAAACTAAAAAAATTGAATTATGAGTACTACAAGTGAAATGAGCGACAACCCTAGGCAATGGACGAGAAGACAAGTGCAGCACCTTCGCAAGCAAATGCGAGAGAGGGGAGAGAAGGAAAGAAGATTGGACGATGATTTGTTAGTTTCCATTATGGATGATGGGAGCATGAGAGCAGTCTGGCATCTGGATACCATCCCATTTGAAATGAACTTTGTTTGCCGATGATGGCGAGTCATGCATCTGACCTGGCATCCTCTTTATGGGGATGCTTTTTTTATTTATTTTCGGTTTTCCAAAAAATCTGCAAATTTGTTTTGGTTGTAAAGAATTTTTACTTATCTTTGCGGACGAACTAAACTAGATTTGACATGGAAGATGATAGATTTCCCAAACGCATCATCCTTGAGGATGAAGCGGACAACATTAGACATGATTTGCGCGTGAAAGTGCAGCGTATCCAATCGGCGTACATGGAGTTACGCGATGACCCCGATTTCTCGTTACCTTCGACATTGGAGCAACTGAATGCAGATTATTGTCACGCCTTTTACAAACCATTCCTTGATTCCATCACAAAAGATTTCACACTCGACGATGAGCAACGGCGTAAACTGAAAAACCGATGGGGGAGGATCCAAGCAAAGGCCACATCAAAAGCAAATGTTGTTTGTGATGGAATCAAGGCTACAAAATTGCTAGAATGGCATTTTGATGATGCTATTAGGCTACCCATTCCGACTGCTAGAATCGACGATGTGGCAGAACAGATGGCATCGCATGACGTTCCATCCATGGCGCGTGAACACTGGCTTTTGGTGAAGGTGATTTCATCTGCAATCACGGAGTTACGAGAATGGGAACGAAAGCACGGAATTTTAAAACAACCTTTGCGGAATCTGACACAATGGAACGAGCGTGAATTTGTAACTCAATGGGTGCGCGGAATGACCATCAACCCTGATGAGGACGAACGAACGCGAACGGTACGAACCTCACAGGAGAAACATATTTTTTAATCATCATAAATCATAAGACAAATGGAAGAACTTATTTCTTTTTTGAGTAAACTCGCTGCCGATGTTTCAGAACTGAAGCAGTGGAAGACGGAACAGGATTCTAAAATCAAGGCTGAAACCGATGAAGCCGAGGCCTCACTAAAAGAGTTTGAGAAATTCATCAAGCAGAGGAAATCAGAGGAAGCAAAGCGCGCAGCAGACGAAGAAGAACTCCGCAAAATGATGATGTAGGTCATGGCGCACCATGAGCGACCGGACGAAGGACGAAAGGCCGCACCTTGAATCATCGCCGATGGGGGGAGTTTACCCCATTGTACCCCCATCGGTTTTTATAAATCCATAAACAAAGAACCCCCATGATCATAAGACGAGTTAACAAGATTTCCTTGGAAAGTGACGAAGTGTTACTCACAGTCAGTTACACCATAGCAGACGTTAAAAGATGGCTCGTGGAATATGTGCGGACACTTCAAAAATGCGGAATCAATGATTTCACGGAATCGGAATCATGCCTTCGGTATTTCCTTGAAAATGCACCGTTATGCCATCTCCCTAACAAGTACGCCCAACAATTATCAAGATGGATAATTTCTGTAGGCTTGCGGAAAGGATATCTGGCGCAGTCTGCAAACGATGATAAGTTGCTCTTATTTTCGGATTCCATCACCCAAAAGGCAATGAGTACAACAAAAGAGTGAAAACCTACGCATGCGCGCGTTTTTAAGTGGCTCATTACGCGAATTACTAAAAAATCTAAATAATTGGGTGATTTCCGAAAAAATGATCTACCTTTGCATCGTGAGCGGTGTTTGAACATGGTGAATAAAAGTATCATTTTCCACACTTTTGCCACACTTGCACCGCTTTACCTTTCTTAACTGCTTGATTTTCAGCGGAAAAGAGAAATCTGGGGTTGACTGGATTTGACAGCAAGTTGAGATGGTACGTAAGCATGCAGAGTGACGGCTGTAGACTCTAAAATCAATTCGGTCAAAAAATTAATTGGCAACAATGAGTATGCTCTCGCTGCCTAATCGAAGTATAGTAGATTAAGGCTCAATCCTGCCACCAGGTGACAGGACGAGACGTCGCTCCGAGGGTGTAGTCCCGAATCTGAGGATCAAGCGGCGCAGGCAAATCGGGAATAGTCATTCAGGGCCTCGCCTGTATGATGAAATTTTAGGGGATAAGGCTCCAGTTGGTGGTCCAGGTCTTGCTGTAGCACGAAAATCAAAGGCTGGAATAAGCATGTAGAAAACGTATGGTTTCCTTGTTTGGACGCGGGTTCGATTCCCGCCAGCTCCACAAACATTACTGATTTTCAGTAAATTACAACGTCAACGCACAGAAAAACGCACACTACTTAAAGTGTGCGTTTTTCTAGTTAAGTAATCGTTAAAAAATAAGTTGGTATTATTTATGTCCTCAGTTGCATTTGACAAGGTAGTTCCATTTTGGCAGGATTTCGTCCTTGATGATATGCT
>CADADN010000010.1 GCA_902786665.1 uncultured Prevotellaceae bacterium
ATGCCTTACAAAACTGTAATTTATCTTGTATGGCAACCGGTTGTGAAGTGAAGCCCGAAGGGCTGGGACGACCACAGGCAGGTGGTGGAGCGAAGCGTACCCCCTGCTTGACGATGATATGAAATCAACAACCCCGAAGGGGTGACAGAGCAACGATATGAAGTGTATGAAGTTGTCATTCTGCCACCCTTTCGGGGTTGTTGTTCACACCACGCTTTTAGCAGGGGTTCCGTGCTTCGCACTCCACCGCCTGCCTGTACTCTGACCACCCCTTCGGGGTTCGTTTAACATCAAACCAAGATACAACAAATAAAGTATTAAGTAAAAATCCTTACAAATGGAGGCGTATTGATGGAATCATCGTTTGGCTATCCATGGATTTTTTAAGAATCGACTGTAAATAATTGAAAATCAATATAGCCGAACTTCCGAAACTTAAGTAAGTCTTATACATCCTCAAAAAGCAACAGCCCCTCCCAAAAACATGGGAGAGGCTGTGATAAGGTTCATTCGCTTTCTTACTTGACAGGTGCTTCGGCAGCATCACCAGCAGGAGCTTCGGTACCTTCAGCGGGCTTCTCGGCCTTGTCTGCTTCATTGGTATTGTCAGCCTCATTGGCCTTGTCAGCATTCTCTGTCTTGTCAGCTTCAGCAGCCTTGTCGCCCTTCTCAGCATCGTCAGCTTCTGTCTTGGTGGCATCTTCGCCTTCAGTTTTGACGACTTCCTCAGTGCCTGGAGTCTTTACTTCATCAGTCTTCTTATCCCAGCAGGAAGCAAAGGTGCAAGCGACAGCTACAAGTGCAATAAACATCATTTTTTTCATAACTCAAAAATTTTAAAATTTAACATACTGTTTTTTTGTTCTCTCAACTCTTAATTCCCAAAAAACAAAAAGGTAAACAAAGGAAACACTTTTTTTTCGAAAAAAAATCATACGGGTTGAGGTTGCTTTAAAATGACAGCAAAAGTTAGCATATGTCCCTTCTACTCCTCCCCCTCCGCCCAAAATGAGGAGGTTGCAGGCCGGGAGCTAGGGAGCCCCCACCCTGGCTCCTCAAATCTATATAATATATATATTATAGGTTGCGTTTCATCAAAATCTGCGTTTCATACAATAGAATGGCAGGTTCGTACAAGGTGCCATTTTTTTGTATTAGATTATAAATGTGTAAAGTATCTTTGCATACGAAAATACAAACAAAAGCCATTGTAATATGAATAATTTAAGCCAACTGAATCAATTTTTGTCAGAGAACAAACAACGCACATTGCTGTATCTCAAGAAAACCTTCCCTGCATTGTCGGGTGATGACTCCGAGGATGTTTACCAAGACTCTTCCATCACGCTTTACCTTAATATTCTCAATGGGAAACTGACCACCCTTACCAGTTCGCTCTACACCTATTTCCTCAGAATCTGCATCAACTTGAGCCTCAAGATGCTCAACAAGAGAAGTCGTATGCTCACTGTTGCCATAGACGACGGGGGCACCGAATGCAGAACAATTCCTTATGATGCTTTGGAGCATGCCATGCAAGTCAACGATGATAGCGAGCCCCGCTTGTTGGAGGACAAGCAGAATCTTGTTGAGACCATCGTAGGAGATATGGGTGAACAATGTCGCCGTCTATTGATTGGGCGATATGTTGAAGGATTGAGTTGGAGCAACATAGCAAAAAAATACGGACTTGCCAATGCCGACACGGCCAAAAGCATCGCATGTCGCTACAGGAAGAAGGTTCGGGAGAAATATCAGAGTCTTGCTGAAAGGGTTTAGACTTGCTGAATAGATGGAGGCATGGAAATGGCGGGGGTGTTCACTCCGCAATTTTTATGGTTTTAGAGAGTATGGAAAACTTCGATTGTTCAGATTATTCTGAGGTGAAAAAGTAGTCGCAAGTGATAATCATCCAGATTTGAGTAGAATAGATGATTAATATTTTGTGAATAATACTGTTTTTTATTATCTTTGCGGTTGATTAAATCCAAGATTCACCATATGTAAGATTTTTTGCAAGTCATCATCACGTGTCTAATGCATCGACGACACTGGCAACGGAAGATACAAGTGGCTTATTGATTGAAAAACGAAAGAAGAATTAAAATGAACAAAATCGTATTGATAACTGGAGCGACAAGCGGCATCGGCCTCGCTTGTGCAATGAAATTCGCAGAGAACGGCGACCAGCTGATACTCACAGGAAGGAATGAGCAACGTCTAAGAGAAATTCAAAAGGATTTGGTTGCGAAAGGAACCAAGGTGATGACTTTGGTCTTTGACGTGAGAGACCGAGAAAAGGTAGGAAAATGTCTGGACCAATTGCCTCAAGAATGGCAGGATATCGACGTGCTGGTCAACAATGCCGGTTTGGCTCTTGGGCTGGAACCCGAGTATGAGGGCAGCATCGATGACTGGGAAACAATGATTGACACAAACATCAAAGGGTTGTTGATGATGACAAGGCTCATCGTTCCTGGAATGGTGAGACGCAACCGAGGCCATGTCATCAATGTGGGGTCAGTGGCAGGTGATGCCGCCTATGCCGGAGGCAATGTCTATTGTGCCACAAAAGCGGCTGTCAAGGCTATCACCGACGGACTACGCATCGACGTGGCCGACACTGCCGTGCGCGTGACCAACCTGAAACCCGGACTTGTTGAGACCAACTTCAGCAACACTCGTTTCCATGGCGACCACGACCGTGCCGCTAAGGTATATCAAGGCATCAAACCGCTGACTGGCGACGACATCGCTGACGTGGCGGTGTTTGCCGCCAATGCACCCGAACATGTGCAGATTGCCGAGGTGCTGATACTGGCCACACATCAGGCTAGCGGCAGCGTGATTGTAAGGAAGTAAATGCTTCCTATGTCCAAAGGCTGGTGATGAACATCGCACTTGCATCACCAGCCTTTTTGAATCCACACGACTGGTAGAAGTCTAGTTCTTCGTCATAGGCTACGACTACGATTCGGAGATAGTCGGCGTAGCGCTCTTTCATCATCTCCACCAAGTGTTTGCCTATACCCTTGTGATGGTAGTCCGGGTGAACAAGCAGATAGTGCACATAAGCGGTCATGATACCATCGTCCATGGCACATACGAGACCAACAAGTTTGTTGTCGTCCCATGCCGTATAAACGGTCTCGAAATTACGTATGGCAACAACCAACTTTTCCGGGAAATGCCCGGAAGACCATTCTACCGAAAGAAACAGCTCTTGTAGTTCCTGCTGATTGAAATCGTGAATGTCCTTGTACTTTATTTCCATCTAATTCACTTTTGTTGATTTGGTTTATCCTTCTTGATTCAGCAAGGCTATTGCCCTTTCCATGGTTACATCATCCAACCCGTTGTAAGGATTGACGACAAGCAATCGCGACAGTTGATGTTCGTTGAAATTGCTCCCATCCAGGTCGTCGATGATTACATATTGGCAATCCCTGTCACATTCATCCAGCCAAGCGTCTATCTCGTCACCTCGTTTCCTGCTCACCGTTGGTGTCACGTCTGTCACGAAACCAGGCAACCCCCTGGCCATCCACATGTCGAGGAATGCCTCGTAGGCCATATATTCCTTCCACGAAGATGTCACGACTATGCTTGCGCCGGTATTGTCGATGATTTCTTTCAAATTCCTCACACAGTCGGGGTCGAAGATGGGACCGAACTCATCGCAAGCATCAAGTCCCTCATCGAAAAGTAAATCATCGTAATAGGCTGTGTCCATTACGCCGTCGAAATCTAAAAAAATGATTTTCATATACCGCTTTTACCATTTGAGTAAACTTGCAACACGCATCACGCCAAACTTTTTTCCATCCTATAGCAAGTGAACGTCTCTCCTTCTATCTTTTGTTCAAAGTCAACAACGTAACCCATTGACTCATAAAACGGAATCTTGTTGTCACGACTCTCGAGGACTGCCTTTGTGAAACCCATCTCCTTGGCCCATGCCTCGGCCTCTTTGACAACACGCGTGCCGATGCCCCGATGCCGGTATTCTTGAAGAACGACGATGCGTCCCAACATCACGCTGTGCTCATCCAAGGGATACAGACGACACGTGGCTATGGGTAGAAAGTTGTCAACAGCCACAACATACTTGGTGCAGGACGTGTCGTGTTCGTCAAACTCCACATCGAGTGGAATCTGGTGCTTCCTGGCCATCGCTTGGATGCGTACATAATAGGCTCCAGCCCTTCCTGCAGTCGTAGTTGCCCTGATGATATCCATTATGTCATAATTTTCAAGAAGACAAAGGTAACAAAAAATCTAAAAGAAAACGAATAATTCCCCTAGAACATGATAATTCAATTTTTTTTGCTATTTTTGCAGCTGGTTAAATGCCATCATGAAAAAATACCAATGTCTATGAAATTGAACAAAATCCGTGATTTGCTTCTTTGTCCGAAAGAACTTCCCGTGGAGACCGCCATGTGCCTGACCTTTTTTTTCATCGCTGTCGTGGATACGGCAACCAGCCAATGGGACCAAGTGAATCGGGAAACGAATAGTTGGGTCAACGGAGACATCCTTTGGCTTTTCGTCCCATTGTTCGTCCTTACATTCTATCTTCACAGAGTCAACCGATGGGCATACGCACTCTCTTATTTGCTCTACATCCCATTGATGGCCATTGACTTGAAACCATTTTTGTGGAGCACTGCATTCTATTTCACCTATGTTCTTGCAGCCATTCTTTTGGTGGTAGGCATCAAGAGGATGGACAACCGCTCCTTCGCCGCCCATATGCTGCATGTGGTCACCCAGGGGTTCTTCGGCATACTCGTCGCCGGACTGTTCAATTTGGCGGTGTGGGTCATCGTGGCATCTTTCCTCTACATCTTCGGTATCGACATGCCCGACAACCTTTATGATTACATCTTCGAGTTTGTATGGTTTGTGGTGGCTCCCATGGCCTGTGCATTCTTCATCACCCGCGATGAATACGCTGAGGAAGGCTTGCCAAAGGTGATGAGACTCATCCTCAACGGCATCCTCACGCCCGCAATCATCATCTATACCGTCATCCTCTATGCCTACTTCATCAAGATTGCTCTCACGTGGAACCTTCCGAAGGGTGGTGTCGCATACATGGTGATGGCTTTTGTCACCATGTCGCTGGCGGGATATCTCACGCAATACATCTTGCCCAAGCGCCATTACGACTGGTTCTACAAAAATTTCACTTGGATTGCGATACCGCCACTCATCATGTTCTGGATAGGCAGCATCTACCGCATCAGACTTTATAGTTTTACAGAAGGACGATTCTACCTCTTGGTGGCGGGCGTACTGATGACACTTTTCGTACTCATGCTGGCATGGAAGCGTACACGCCTCTTCCAACTGATGACCCTGATCTTCGGGGGAGCCATCATCCTGTTCACCTATATTCCGGGCATCTCAGCCAAGGAAGTGGGGTTACGATGTCAGACCGCTCGATTGGAGCAAATGATTGGAAAGCTGCACCTCGCCGACGAAAGAACGGGGAAATTCATCAAAAACCTTGTACCTCAAGCCCAGAGAATCGCCGCCGACAGTGTGCAGAGTTCACAATACATTGAGGCCGACGACGTGGTGGATTATGTTCGTAAAGCCATGGGTGAAAAGCGCTTCGAAGAGAAATATGGAAAATGGGAATTGGATACAGACTTTCTCAGATACCATGACCGTTCTTCAAAAGATTTGGAAATCCCATTCGAGCGTACCATACCCATAGAGTTGGGCGAATTTGACCTCTTGCTCAACCCCAACCGCTACCGAGTAATTGATAACGACACCGCAGTCATCCTGTATGATGAAGAACTCAAAAAGGTCGTCATTCAAGAGAGAATGAAGAAAGTCGGGAAAGAAGAGTCTGCCCAGACCTATTCTTATGGCAACGATTCATTGCTCGTGGTGTTCTTCAAGGTGTGGACAGACTCAACCTATCAAGTGCGCAGGATAGGAAGCGCCTATGACTTTAATGTATTTGGTAAGAAAAGGAAGAATTAGCCACATAGGTGTCAATATGCATGCTGTTGTTATCTTTTGAAAAATTATATTTGTTTGGATATCGCCGTTTCATTCGGGGAGTCTTGACCTAAAAAATGTAAAAACTGTATGTTATGTTTGTTTTTTTTGTATTTTTGCAATGAACAAGAGGATTTGCCACTTTGGCCCTCTATAACTCTATAACAAATAACAAACCATTAAACGAAAATGAATATGATACTATCTACAACCCCCACCATCGAGGGGCGCCCCATCCGAGAGTACAAAGGCGTTGTGACAGGCGAAACCATCATTGGTGCCAACATTGTCAAGGACTTTTTCGCCGGCATACGCGATATCGTTGGCGGACGCTCCGAGAGTTATGAACGTGTGCTGCGCGAGGCCAAGGACACCTCGCTGAATGAAATGGCTCAACGTGCACAATCCATTGGCGCCAATGCCATCGTAGGCATCGACATCGATTATGAGACCATAGGCGCAAATGGCTCCATGCTGATGGTTGCAACCAGTGGAACGGCTGTAGTGATTTGAAGTCTGGCAGACAACTTGTCAAAAATCAGCCCTTCACAGACGGCATTCTCTTTTTAGGGGAAACAGCATCGTAAACCTCAAAAGTTGATGACCTGTGTGGTTGAAATTTGATGAACTACCTACTCCAAAAGACCGTGTCCACACCCCGGGATGCTCACTCGGAGTGCAACATCCCCGCCCCTCAAGGGGAGGGGTCAGGGGTGGGGTTTGTAACTTCAACGCCAAGAATGCTTATCCCATACTTCACTTATTTAACCAACCTATAGTCGTAGGGGATGGCCTTGTGCCATCCCCTACGATTTATCGTACTCCATAGTGTAGCGCATTTTCAATATTGGCTTCGCCGATTTTTGTCACGACTCGGCAGAGTCCAAGCAAGCTTGACTGTGCTCTCGCTGCTCCAAAAATTGGCTTCGCTGATTTTTGTCGCGACTCGGCAGAGTCCAAGCAAGCTTGACTGTGCTCTCGCTGCTCCAAAAATTTGCTTCGCTCGAAATGAATTTCACATATTGATGACGATGGCACTTCATTCGCCCGTGAATTTCCCCACGAAGAGGATGACACCAGAAGACAATTCACGTATGACATAGACGAAGGGGCGGTTGGCATGGAAGGTGGCTCTTGGCGTCAAGTCAACAGCTGCGCCCCCAAGCACACCTGATGCAGTCACTGCAGCAGCCTCGGTACCCTCCTCGTTGACCTTGATCATGGCCTTCTGACGTATCATGTTGACATATACAGGTCTGTCGCACATATTGACGATATCCATGCATTTGGGATTGAAGACTTGTCGAATGCCTAAATTCTCCAACAGGCCTTGCAGACCATTCTCCAGGTTATCGGTGTCGGACGAAGTCTCATAGCGTGGCAATTTCAAATCCACTTTGTACGCTGTCATCCCTTTCATGAGACTCTGGTGCTGAGCAGTCCCCCACCCTGTCTGTGACAACAGCTGGATGATGTCGTCGGTGTTATTTCCCTCCTCTGGCAGCATCACCGTCATACACCATAGTTTGTTTCCATAAGGAATATCTATGGCGGCATAGGTGTCGTTCTTTACATAATCGATGAGTACATTCTGGTGCATCATCGGCATCTCTCGCCGCCCTTTCTCTGTAGTGAAGGTCTCTTCCTTGGTATTTTGCGGATCGAACTTCTTTGTCCAATCAGCCTTGAAATAGATGGCATTGAGCAAATAGGAAACCGCGTCAGGATCCACACTGCTGGTAATGGATGGAATCAACCCTTTTGTCTCCTTGTTGCACCAGTTGTTGATATGGCTCACTGCTTTTTTCGAAGAGAAGTCGAGCACCTCCGCGTTGGCATGGAAGTATTCCTGCATGTCTTGTTTGAACTGTTCCTTCAACTGATACCCCATGTTGAGGAATATGGCATTGGCAATGTTGAGTTCCACTTTCTCATCCACCTTGGGCATGTTGTTGATCAAGTTCCTGCAATATTCGTTCATAGCTTGCATTCCTCCCTCACTGAAGCCAAGGGTCTGTTCCAATTCCTGTTCAGTGGCACCACCGGCGGCATTGTTCACCATCGCCAGTAAATAAGTGATGCTCAGAGGTGAAAAGATGAAGCTTTTGCCACTATGGTCGGCTTCACTCACTGCTTTCATGAAATTGAGCGTGAAGGCATTGTTGTCTTTGACAAAGACACGCTGCGCCTCTGTCAATTGTATGGGTTTCTTCTCCGACATCATGTCCACCCACACCTTGTTTTTAAGAGCATGGGAGGATGTGGAGCATGACCACAAGCAGCCGCAGGCCGCCACCATAACCGCCATAAGCGACAAATACGTCATCCTTTTCATTCTGCTTTTTATTGGTAGCATCAAGGTTGTTAGTGTTTTCATATTTGCAAGTTTTTAGTCATCATGATATGCAAAGATAGCACAAATTATTCAAACCACACCACTTTTCAGGCTAAATGTCTGAGAATACAAAAAAAATGTACGGAAACAACATGTCTTGAATGAAAAAGCATTTTTTAAGGAATTTCCGGACTATTCCAAAAGGTTCGCTTCCTTACTTGCAAATAAAGGAGCGAAATGCAAAAAAGCCATTGAAAATTTGGAGGGGAAAGCATTATTTGCTATCTTTGCAATTGAGTTGCGACGACAAGAAGCATGAAATGCTGTTTTGAATTGTTTAACTAATACCCTCGAAAAATATGGCAATGATACCTTGCAGGGAATGTGGCAAAATGATTTCCGACCAAGCGGTCAACTGCCCGCATTGTGGCAGTCCTAACGCTTCAAGTAATCCCAAAACCAAAATCTTTAACAACAAGAAAGTCAACGACCCCAATAAAAACACCAGCCCACAAAAGCCCTCCGACCAGAGATGGCTCTATGCCCTACTCGGGGTTCTGGCAACGGCTGTGGTAGGCTTGGGCCTATGGTCTTGGCAGGCGGGGCTTTTTTCAAGCGATGACAAGGAGAAGGAGAAGTCAGACACTACGGTCGTGGTGGTGCATGATTCCAATCCTGCCGCAGACGAACCACCTGCGACAACGAGTCAGCCAGCAGCCCCCACCTTGGTCTATGCCAATAGCTATGACGGATTTGTGAACATCCGACAATCAGCATCAGCCAGGTCTGCCATACTGGATCAGTTGTACAATGACGGGGCGCCTGCAACCTTGATTTCCCAATCGGGGAAATGGTATAAAGTGAAATACAACGGTGTTGTTGGGTATGTGAAAGGTGAATATGTAAAAGTAGGGGGCAGTACCCATACCAGTACATCGGCAAAAGCCTCGAAAGTGTATTATGTCGTAATTGGAAGTTGGGAGAACCTGCAAACAGCGAAAGCGAGTTATGGATCCATGCCTGACTCTTTCGACTATGGTTACATCTATAAAGCGTACGCGAAAGGAAAAGTGGTTTACCGAATGGTCATAGGGGAGTATTCCACGCGTAGTGAAGCCCAACAAGCAATCAACTCTTACAAAGCAGCGTTTGGTGATCGTTTTTGGATATGGGAGTCAGACGGACCAGCGCAACTCGTCTATAGACCATAAGGCTCTACTCGTTGCTTTTTTGCTCCTTTGATATTCGATAATGATGAAAGAGAAAAAACTTATCATATCCGCATTGCTATTGATGCTGTTTTGCTGGGCTTTTCCTACTTACGCACAAGTAACAGAAGGCCAGTCTGCCAACCAGGAGAGCTCCCTCAGCAAATTCATCAACTCGCTCAACAACATGACAGACGAGCAAAAAGCATATGCACGCGCCAATTGGCTTGTGGTTCCAGATGCATATGTCAACAAGCACGACCATCCTTCCTCCTTTTTCATCTTTCCCAACCCCCAACCCGACACGCAGAACGGGAATGAATGCGCGGCTTGCTCCAGTGCCTACTTGTTGCGGTTCTTCGGGGAGGATGTCGATGGCGTCTCGCTCTATCATCAACCCTCTTTTCCCTGCAAGTATGACCAAGGTGCCTACCCGAAATGCTTCAAGATGCTTTTCGAAGAGCAGTACAAGACCTACTCAACTGAATATTTCACGGGGACGACCGATGATTTGAAAAACGCCGTAAGCAAGGGAATCCCCGTCATTGCCTTGGTCTCCACAGGCAGGTCGCTTCACTATGTACCGGTGGTTGGATATGACGAATCCTATGTCTACATACAAGATTCTGTAGAAGATTACAGAAACACCGTAGGCAACAAAGCCTACAACGAGTGTATCGACATCGATACCTTTGACAAGATGTGGAACATCCCCATCGAATCATGCCAACGACTATTTGTCGTGGTGAAAAACGCTGATTGACAAAGAAAACCATCTTTAAGAATTGATACCTTGAACCTATGAAAAAAACCAATATGATGAAACGCTACTTGTTTTTCTTTTTGCTTTCATTGGCTATGATGGCAAATGCCACACCCGTGAAAAAGGATGTTGCAGCCCAGAAAGCCAAGGCTTTCCTGAAGGCAAGACACGGATTGGAATCCCCCTCCCTCTCCCTGGCCATGCAAGGTCGCCAGAAGACCATCGGAATGGGAACGGCGGTCACCGACCCTTATTACTATGTGTTCAACAAAGGTAACAATGAAGGCTTCATCATCATCGCAGGTGACGACTGCGCCGCCGAAGTGCTCGGATATGTCGACTCCGGGAACTTCGACCCTGCTGACATGCCTCCCAACTTGAAGGAAATGCTCGATGCTTACGCTGAGGAGATTGCCTGGGCACGGGTCAATGTCAAAAGTTCAGGCACCGAAATGCCCCAACTTGCCAGACAGGTGGTGACACCGCTGATAGCAACCAAATGGGGACAGGACAACCCCTACAACATATATTGTTTCACCTTGAACGGGCAGCAAGCCGTCACAGGATGCGTGGCCACCGCTCTTGCCCAAATCATGTATTACCACAAATGGCCGAAGAGCAGCACCACGGAAATACCCAGATACACAAATAAGGAACAAGGCGCTACAGACGATGACTATTATCCTGCTTTGCCTCCTATCACTTTCGATTGGGACAATATGCAGACCTCCTATACGGGCGACGAGACCTCCGACGACCCGAAAGCCATCGCTGTGGCTCAACTACTCTCCTACTGCGGACATGCGGCGAAGATGTCGTATGGCAGGGGAGCGTCCGGTGCAACAATGTACGACTGCATCCCGGCTTTGACCGACTATTTCGGATATGCCAACACGCCTGTCATGATTCAGCGCTCTTGTTATACGAAAGACGCATGGGAAGAAATCATTTACAATGAACTCCACCATAAACGCCCCGTCATGTTCCTAGCCTATCCATCTTACGGTTCAGGTCATTCTTTCGTATGTGACGGGTATGACGGAGAAGGTTATTTCCATATCAACTGGGGATGGGAAGGGGTTTACGACGGCTATTTCCGTCTTGAAGCACTCAATCCGTATTCACAATTCAAGGGAGAAACAGGAGTCACTGTCACGGGAGGAAGTGCTGGCTACCTTGGTTATTCCTACAGGCAGTCTGCATTGGTGGGCATCAGTCCTACGGTATTGGATGAAGAAGGAAACTTGGCCTCTGACATACCAAGGGTGAAAGTGGAGACCTTCCAATTGGTCGATGAAACGAGCAACACCTTCGACTATACCGGGGGATACCTGCCTTCCATCAAAGTGAAATACTCTTTCAGCGTCTCACAGACGGGAAAATACGGGATGGGCTACGGTCTTTACCAAGGCGAAAACCTGATTGACCAAAATAGCATCAGCAACTCCACTAGCCTGACATCCGCTTATTCTCTCACGTACTCAAACCTGAGTCTTTATAATATTGGAAGGAATCTCGCTGATGGCACTTACCAAATCAAAACCCTGTGCAAGCCTGACGGTGAGTCACAATGGTACAAGAACGATGATGCCGACTATAAATACATCGAAGTGGTAGTGGCCGATGGCAAAGCCACCTATACCAGCAAGGTGGTTTATCCCACCCTGAAAGTGCTCGATGTGAAACAACAGTGCAAAGGACAATCAAAAAAACAGCTCAGGGTGACAATGAAGAACATAGGGGAAGCGAACATGATTGGGATTCAATACTTGCTGATCAACGACACCATCTACTCACGCGAAAATGTCTACATTGAGCCAGGCGACGTGGATTACGTAGATTTCGTCTTCGATTACAGCAACACGGCGCCCGTCACACTCAAGGTGGCAAGCAGCACCACCTCAAATGTCATTTATGAAGATGACCACTTCCAGTTCACCAACACTTCCTCACAACCTTATCCCGAGGTGCTGGCCAAGGAAATCAGATTTCTAGACAGTGCAAACAAGAAGATATATGGCAAGGTCGTAGAGGCAGCTTTCACCTTGAGGAACAACACCGACACAGATTACAGTGGAGGTATTCAACTCGACATTCAAAAGTCGATAGGCGGTGGATGGTGGTCCAATTGGTCGGTATGCGGTGATGCAGAAGTGAAAGCCGGAGAGACCAAGGTGGTAACTTTAAAGTGTTACGATTTGGATTATGGCGACAAAGTGCATCTAATTGCATCATGTGCGGGGCAGAAAGTATCGGCCACGGGACCCTACACCATCACTCCTGGTGTATTCGAGTGGGACGGCAACGGTCAACCAACGGTCAAGGCACTCGATAGTAGCGTCACCGTCTCCGAAGATGCTGCGGCGGTGAGTTTCGAGGGACTCGACCTCACGGACAAGACCATCACACCCAACAGAAACCCCAACACCATCTACTACCTCGATGCTGGAGCCGCCACGCCGTCAAGCCTCACGGGAAAGAACGTGGTGAAGGGATTAAAGGCAGCCGGTGCAATACACTTGACAGAGGGTCATCCCTATTATGTCCCATACACTTTCGATGTAGATGGCACGGTGGATTACTCCTTCACTCCTTCCAAGGCTTGCGACGGCAATACAGGATGGCAGACCCTTACGCTGCCTTTCGCCGTGACCACTGCCAAGGCCAATGAAAATGCCAAGGAATGGAACCGCAAAAATCAAGATGACGGGAAAGACTTCTGGGTGAGGGAATATGGTTATGTGGAAGATGGCACCGCCTATTTCCATAACGCCTCCGAATGGATTGCCAGTGAGCCTTACCTCATTGGTGTTCCTGCAAGTCTCAAAAATGCATCCTGGGTGTTGTCCGCCACAGCGACGAAATTATTCAATTCGGTAGAGAACACCATGTTGGGCAGCGGCTACCGATTCGTGGGAGCGACAGGCGAGAAGAATGAGAATGTCGCATACATGCTCAACGACAAGGGCGATGCATTCGTGAAGACCACGGCTGCGAGCATATTGCCCGGGGACGCCTATTTCCTGGCAACAGGAACAACGAACCTGCCGGAAAGAATACTTATCGCGAGAAACGGGTTGATTGGTGATGTTAATGGCGATGGCGAGGTCAATGTGTCTGATGTATCCATATTGGTGGACTATATCTTGAACAAAACGACCAGCTTTTTCATAATGGCCAATGCTGATGCCAATGGAGACAACAGCATCACCATTGCCGATGTAACGAGTGTGGTCAATATTATATTGAAGATTGAAAATTGAAGATTGAAGATTGAAAATTGAAGATTGATAATTGAAGATTGATAATTGAAGATTGATAATTATCGTAGGGGCGGGTCTTGTGCCCGCCCGCAGTTCCAAATACTTTGAGCCGCAAAAAAATGGAACAACAGAAAATCCGGTTGTCTTTGACAACCGGATTCCAATCTTCAATCTTAAATCTTCAATTTAATTCATTCCGTGTAGTATTTGATTAGTCGGATGAGGAGGTTGTTGAGTTGTTCCACTTCATAGTCGCCCACGGAAGCTTCGATGTGGCTTTCCCCCACCCCGCTATGGTCGGTAAGGAAGACATAAGTGCCGCCGGTGGCGTTGGCAAAGAAGCGCAGCATGAATTCGGTGTTCTTGTCTACTCCGCTGGCAGCCACTGGGATGACCTTGATGCCTTGCTTGGCGAACTTTTCAATCGACCCATGGAGTGAATGTATGATGTCACTCTCATAGTGTGCCGGGGCGTCGAGGATGAGGAATGCGATGCGCGTGCGGGCCTTGCCATCCCATGACAGGTCTTGCAACGTCTTCTCAAGTGCGGTATGTACAGCTTCCGGATAGTCGCCGCCACCGTTGGCACTCTGTTCTGCCACATAAGCAGCGGTCTTTTCAACTTCATCGGTGAAGTTTTGGTGACGTGTGACATATTCGTCACCCTCGTCGCGATAGAACAGTGCCGCCGTGCGCATCTTCATACCACCACTTGCTGCCCTCGCCTTGGTGATGATGTCTACAAGGTCTTGTTTCAAGAAGTCTATCTCGTCGGACATGGAACCGGTGGCATCGACGATGAAGGCGATGTCGGCCTGCAGGTTGGGGGCCTTCGAATTCTTGAGCACATATTTGTTGACAGGCGTTGCTTCTCGGTGAGAGTCCCAGGAGCATACTTCGGGATGCCCATCCATCATCTCACCATTCAGGCTGACACGGAGGTGCTTGGCATCACCGGCATTTGTCTTCTGGAACAAGCCCACCCAACATTCGGCTTGACCATGGTTGTCGGTGACGGTCTCCCACAAGGTGCTCGTGCCATCGCCTTCACTCATCAGTTTGACATTCACTCCAGCCAAGGCGTTGCCATCCTCGTCGGTCACTTTCACTGCGATGCGGTTGTTGGTGAAAAACTCCCAGTAGTCGCTCTTGTCGGAGAAGGATTCTCCAAGCATCAACTTAGACCAAAAGTCCCAATGCGACAGGTCGCACCACTCCCCTGCCGTCACCACGCCGGCTTGAGTATTGTTGCCCGTGCCCTTGCCGCCACCATTGTCACCACCAATTTTGTCTCCATTAAGTGCGGATAATCCATAACCACTTTCGTCATAATCACCGATTTCATCATTCTTCGAACATGAAACCAATGCAAGTACAACTGCCAACAAGCCGATGCCAATATGGCAAAAGGTTTTCTTTCTTGTTTTCATAAATGATACATTTTAAGTTCTTCTTTTAACCACAAAACACAAACATCTATGAAATCTTGCATCGCCCACCCGGCACTTAACAATCTTTAACGGTTCCAAAGCACACTAAAATATTCCGATTACTCCGACCACACCGATTACTCCGACCACTCAGACCACTCTGATCACTCCGATCACTCCGACTACTCCGATCACTCCGACCCTTTCCTTATTCTCTTCTTAAACACCCTCTCCTCGATTTTTTGGAATATCACGAACAGTGGTGGGACGATGAAGAGCAGGGAGATGGTGCCGATGAGCATGCCACCGATGGCGCCCATTCCGAGAGACTGGTTGCCGTTGGCCCCCACCCCCGTAGCAAGAGCCAGCGGCAGGAGTCCGAACACCATCGTCATGGAAGTCATCAGGATGGGGCGCAGTCTAACTCCGGCGGCATCTAGGGCAGCCTCCACAATTCCCATTCCGTGCTTTCTTCGTTCCGAAGCATATTCCGTCAGGAGGATGGCTGTTTTCGACAATAGGCCTATGAGCATGATGAGACCTGTCTGCATGTAAATATTGTTTTCCAGTCCCCATATCTGTGCGAAGATGAACGACCCCGCCAGTCCGAAGGGTACGCTGAGTATGACCGCCAGAGGGATGAAGAGGCTTTCGTATAATGCGCAAAGAATAAGGTAGATGAAGATGATGCAGATGACGAAGACCAGTGTGGTGGTGTTTTCTGCCGCCGCCTCCTCCCTTGTCATTCCACCAAACTCATACCCATAGCCCTCGGGCAGCACTTCAGCAGCCACTTCCCTGATGGCTGCTATTGCCTGTCCGGTGCTGTAATCCTCCTCTGGCATGCCATTCACCACGATGGAGGGGAAGAGATTGAATCGTGACAGGGTTTCCGACCCGAAGACGCGCGTCAGCGTCACATACTGCCCTATGGGAGCCATCTCTCCTTGTTCGGTCTTGACAAAGATGTTGTTGAGCGACTCCTTGTCCAACCTGTATTCCGGTGAAGCCTGCACCATGACACGGTAGAGTTTGGTGAACCTGACAAAGTTGGACGCATAGAGTCCTCCTACATAGCCTTGCAAGGCGGAGAGCACATCGTTGGGCGATACACCATGCCGCTTGCAGAGCGCGGCGTCCACCTCCACGCGGTATTGCGGATAGTTCAAGGAGAAGTTGGTGTATGCCCTGCTGATTTCTGGACGTTCGTTGAGTGCGTCGATGAGTGCATTGGTCTGCTGCATCAGTTCCTCCATGGTACCACCCCTCTTGTCCTGGATGTGCATTTCAAAACCGTTCGTCCTTCCGAATCCCGGCAACATGGCCTGGGTGCTTACTTGTATCTTGGCATTTGAGATGTCGGAGGTGAGACGGTAGATTTCCTCGGTGATGGCATCCACGTCGTCACCCTTGCCCTTCCTCTCGTTCCAGTTTTTCAGTTTCAACGTGAAGTTGCCGCTCGACGACGACTGGTCGAATCCCACGCTGTTGCCTGCCACCAAGGAATACATCCTGACCTGCGGGAGTTTTTCCAGTCGCTTCTCCACTTCCTTCATGATGCCATACGTCTGTCTCAAGGTGGATCCCGGGGCCGACTGCACGTTCACGTAGATGGTTCCCATGTCCTCCTTGGGCACCAGTCCTGTCTTGGTGCTTTTCATCAGCAAGGCGAGTCCTACTGCAGCTACCACCACCAGGAGCAAGGGTATCCACTTGTATCTGAACAGCCATCCCACCATTTTCTTGTATTTGAGCACCATCTTGTTGAAAGCCGAGTCGAAGGCGATGTGGAAACGTGATGAGAAACTGAGTTTCTCTCCCTGCTCCACGTCGGCGTGAGGGGTCATGATGAGGACGCAGAGCGCTGGCGACAAGGTGAGGGCGTTGAAGAGCGAGATGGCCACGGCGATGGCCATGGTGAGACCAAACTGCGTGTAGAAAGTTCCAGTGACGCCTCTGATGAAGCATACCGGGATGAATACCGCCATGAACACGAGCGTGGTGGTGACGAGTGCCGACGTGATGCCCCCCATGGCCTTCGTGGTCGCCTCGTAGGAAGACCTGACACCCTCGTCGAACTTCGCCTGCACTGCCTCCACGACGACGATGGCGTCATCCACGACGGTGCCGATGACCAGCACGAGGGCGAAGAGCGTCAGCATGTTGAGGGAAAAGCCTATGGCATAGATCACCGCCAACGTACCGATGAGGGACACGCCGATGGCGATGGTGGGGATGAATGTGGAGCGAAAACTCTGGAGGAAGACATATACCACGAAGATGACGAGGAGGAGTGCCTCGAAAAGTGTCTTCAACACGCTTTTGATGGAAGCATCGAGAAAATCCTTTTTCGATTCCAGGTCGTCGATGGCGATGCCTGCAGGCAACCCATCCCTTATTTCCGCCACCTCGCGGTCGATTTGCTCGATGATTTCATTGGCGTTGGACCCAGACACCTGGTTGATGGAGATGTTGATGCTGGGATGGCCGTTGGTCTCTCCGATGTAGTTGTAGTTTTGTGCGCCCAGCTCCACCTTGGCGATGTCGCCGATGCGCAGCACGTCGCCATTGGGCAGCGAACGAATCACCATCTGTTCATAGCCCTGCTCTTCCTCGTAGGTTCCCCTATATTTCAGGATGTATTGGAAGGTGTTGGGCGAGTCGGCGCCCAATGTTCCCGTGGCCACCTCGAGGTTTTGTTCGCCAAGCACCTTGGTGACGTCGGCGGGAGTCAGGCCATAGCTTGCCATCTTCATCGGGTCGAGCCAGATGCGCATGGAGTAGTCGGCGCCGATGACGTTGACCTCTCCAACGCCGGCGATGCGGCTCAGCCTGGGTTCGATGTTGATTTTGGTGTAGTTGGCCAGGAAAGTGCGGTCGAAAGAGTCGTCTGGACTATAGACGGTGAGTTGCTTGATATTGCTCGATTGTCTTTTCCTCACCGTCAGACCTCCTTTCACCACGTCGCTGGGAAGCCTTCCCTGCACGGTGGCAGCCCTGTTCTGGACATTGACCATGGCCATGTCGGGGTCGGTGCCTTGTCTGAAGAAGACGGAGATGTTGGCATTTCCCGTGTTTGACGCCCTTGACGACATATACATCATCCCCTCCACGCCGTTGATGGCTTCCTCGAGAGGTACGACGACGCTTTTCATCACTGTTTCCGCGTTGGCTCCCGTGTAATTGGCATTGATGCGCACGGTGGGTGGTGCTATTTCAGGAAACTGCTCCAAAGGCAGCTGCGTAAGGGCGATGATGCCGACGAGCACCATCAAGACGGAGATGACGCCAGACAAGATGGGCCTGTCGATGAAGGTTCTGACATTCATATCTTCACTCCCTCCTTCAATAGTCCCGCTCCTTCAGCCACGATGGTGTCACCCACGTTTAGTCCGTTTTTGATGATGTATTCCTTTCCGTTGCTCTGCGGGTGCACCTCCACGGGGGTGGCCTTGGTCACCCCGTTGACCACGCGATAGACAAAGACCTTGTTTTGCAGTTCGTAAGTCGCCTCTTGTGGCACCACCACGCAGTTTTTGATGGTCGTGGGCATGACGACGGTGGCGCTTCCCCCGTTGTGGAGAAGCCTGTTGGGGTTGGGGAAGGTGGCGCGCATGCTCACCGCACCAGTCGAAGCATCCACCGAACCACTGACGGCATCCACACGTCCTGCCATCACATAGTCGTTGCCATTGCTCAGACGCAAGCCCACCTGAGGTGCCTGACCGACAAACTTGTCGATGGTGCCATATTGCTTGATGATGTCGAGCGCATGGTTTTCAGTGATGGAGAAATAGGCATACACCTCATGGTCATCAGCCACGGTGACGAGAGGTTCGCTGATGCTACTGCTCACCAATGCTCCCACATGCCATGGGATCATGGAGGCGACACCTGTCAAGGGGCTTTTCACCACAGTGTATGAGAGGCTGTTTCGCGCGTTGTTTTCCTGTGCCTTCGCTTGTTCGAGTGCCGCCTCGGCCTCATGCATGGCGTTGCGCATGGTCTCCACAGAGAAGTCCGACACTACGTTGTTCTGTTTCAGTCCCATCTCACTCTTGTAGTTCATCCGTGCCGTAGCCAGTTTCGCCTCGGCACTTTTCCTTGCTGCCACGGCTACATCCAAGGCGGCCTTGTAGGGAGCCTGGTCGATGACGAACAACACCTGTCCTTTACTGACATGGTCGCCTTCCTTGATGCAGATTTTCGTGATATTTCCCGACACTTGCGGACGCACTTCCACGATTTGCCTGCCGGAGAGACGTGCCGTATAGGTCTGATGCAGCGTGACGTCGCGGGCCGATACCACCATCGTCTTGTAATGCGCCGGACCATGTGGTTTCTCCTGTTTCTTCTCCTTGCAACCACTTATGAAAAGACATGCCACAAGGGTGAAAAGCAATTCAATTCTATTCCATCTCATATTCCCTTTGACTGTAAAAAAATATGATTGTTTAACGTATCTCTTCATCATTTATAAAATATTAACGTATTTCATTTGAATTTCGTACATTTTGAGCGACAACTTTGATAAAAACATCTTCTTCCCTATTTTTCAACCATCTATTTTCAATATTCCCTTTTTTTCCTTATTTTTGCATGTGGAATCAGGAACCATTCTATCTTCCTATTTTTCACATCAATGAACGAAACGATTATACAAGTGAATGATGCCTTATGGGGTTATGTGCTCACAGGAGCATTGGTTCTTTGTGGAATATGGTTCACTCTTAAGACCAAGGGGGTGCAATTCCGCATGATAGGCGAAATGTTCAGGTTGTTGGCCGACTCGGCAACCTCTGGAACGAGCGGCCTTGACGACAGCAACAAGAGACACAAGCACATATCCTCTTTCCAAGCTTTCGCCGTTTCCGTTGCCACGCGTGTGGGAACAGGCAACCTCGCTGGTGTGGCAACAGCCATTGCCATCGGAGGTCCCGGCGCCGTGTTCTGGATGTGGGTCATCGCCCTGTTGGGGTCGGCAACGGCATTTGTGGAGTCCACGTTGGCCCAACTTTTCAAGCAGAGGCACAAGGACTCCTTCATCGGAGGTCCCGCCTATTACATAAGCAAAGGACTCCATCATAAAGGAATGGCTTTACTCTATGCCATCCTCATCACCCTCACCTTCGGCCTTTCCTACAACTCCATTCAGAGCAACACCATCTGTGGGGCCATGCAGGAGGCTTTTGGATGGAGTCCCTTGGTCGTGGGAGTCATCCTTTCTGCAATGGCTCTCATTATCGTTTTCGGCGGAATACATCGCATTGCAAACGTCAGTGCCGTCCTCGTGCCCTTGATGGCCATAGGATATTTCATCTTGGTCGTCGTCATCATCCTGATGAACATAGAGCACATCCCTCATGTGATGAAGGTCATCGTGACAAACGCCTTCGGCTTTGAACAAGGAGTGGGTGGCACCCTGGGGGCGACAATATTGATTGGGGTGAAGCGAGGACTGTTCAGCAATGAGGCTGGCGAGGGCAGTGCGCCCAATGTCGCTGCCACAGCCACGGTCTCCCACCCCGTGAAGCAAGGGCTCATCCAAGCATTGGGGGTGTTCACCGACACCCTCCTCGTCTGCTCTTGCACCGCTTTCGTCATCCTCATCAGCGATCTGTATGAAAATCCCGAGTTGAATGGCATAGCGTTGACACAGGCGGCACTCGACTCTGAAATCGGCAATGCCGGTCCCATTTTCATCGCCGTGGCCATTCTCCTCTTTGCCTTCTCCTCCATCATCGGCAACTACTATTACGGAGAGGCGAACATCCGTTTCATCACTTCAAACAAAACGGCCCTCACCCTTTACCGCCTCCTCTCCGGTGGCGTGGTCGTGATGTTCGGCGCCATGGCCAGCCTTGATTTGGTATGGAGTGTTGGCGACCTTTTTATGGCTCTCTTGACGGCGTGCAACCTCGTGGCCATCATCACCCTTGGGAAATATGTGTTCAAACTGCTCGACGACTATCTTGACCAGAAACGAAGAGGCATCAAGGAACCGACATTCCATCGAGGCAAACTGCCGGAGATTGAGCGCGACATCGAATGCTGGGAAAGCGAAAAAATAATTGAAAATTGAAAATCTGTGTAGCTAAGATTGAAAACCATAATAAAAAATAAAATGATGAAAACCCTTTTTACTCTCGCCATGATGCTCATGCCCCTTATGGTCAATGCACAGAAAGACAAGTCGGAAAAAGGAATGGGTGCTTATCTGTTCACTTTCTTCAACGACCCCACACACAGTCTGTTCATGGCTGTGAGCTACGACGGATACACCTTCACTGCCGTCAACGACGGGAAGCCTGTCATCGGTGGTGACAGCATAGCCGAGCAGCACGGTATCCGCGACCCACACATCTATCGCTCCCCACACAACGGGATGTTCTATATGGCACTGACCGACCTCCATGTCTTCGGCAAGCAACGGGGATTGCGCTCCACCCAATGGGAGCGTGACGAGAAATATGGCTGGGGCAACAACCGCGGCTTGGTGCTGATGCGGTCTCGAGACCTCATCCATTGGACACACACGGAGGTGCGCATCGACAAACTGTTCCCTGAGGAATATGGCGAACTGGGGTGCGCATGGGCGCCCGAAACCATCTACGACCCGGCAGCTGGCAAACTGATGGTCTATTTCACCATTCGCAAAGACCCCGGAGGACGCACCAAACTATATTATTGCTACGCCAATGATGAGTTCACGACGCTTGAAACCAAACCGCAACTGTTGTTTGAATACCCTGACGAAAAAATACAGGTGCTCGATGCCGACATCTGTCCCATGCCCGATGGAAGGTTTTTCATGACATACGTGGCACAGGAGAACCCAGGGGGCATCAAATACATGATCTCCGACCGCATCAACCAATACAACGACTACCACCATGAACAAATAGATGCTGAACCAAGGGGGTGCGAGGCGCCCAACACATGGAAACGCATCGGCGAGAACAAATGGGTGGTGATGTATGACATCTATAGCGCCAACCCGCATAATTTTGGGTTTGTGGAGACATCTGACTTCAAGACATTCACCCCGCTGGGCAGGTTCAACGAGGGGGTGATGAAGGCCACCAACTTCGTCTCGCCAAAACATGGCAGCGTCTTACAAATCAAGAAGTCAGAGGCGAAAAGGTTGGAGAAATATTGGCGCAAGAAAAACAAGAAATGAAATTCCATCACACGGAGAACCAATAAGAAATGAAGATATACACCAGTTATTTCGACAATTGGAAGGCTTTGGTTGCCAAGAATGTGCTCGTCGTTTCCGTAACCAACAGAAGACCGTGGGGCTTCACCGACATGCCCGTGCTCTCTTCACTGGCACCCAACTTGGCGTGCAGGAATGCCCCATCAAACAAATTCTTGGAAACCTATAGAAAAGAGGTGTTGGGAAAAAGCAACCCTTATATGGTGTATGAAACGTTAAAGACCATATCCATAACCAATGACAATGCCGACATCGCCCTGTGTGACTTCCACAAACCCAGTAATTTTAACTACCGACGACAAATAGCCATGTGGTTGGAACAGCATCTCGCCATCCGCGTAGAGGAATTCCCGCAACAGCCCACACCCACAGACGTCAAAATCAATGAAAAGAGGACAGGAACCGGAGAGATAGGGTGATGAAGATTGAAGATTGAAAATTGAATTTTTGGAGCAGCGAGAGCAGAGTCAAGCTTGCTTGAACTCAGCCGAGTCGCGACAAAAATCAGCGAAGCTAAAATTGAAAATTGAGAAGATTCTGGCTTTATCTGATAGATTTCGGCTCGTTTTCCACTCATTATTATGATTAGTCGGAATCATTCCGACCATTCCGACCATTCCGACCATTCCGACCATTCCGACCATTCCGACCATTCCGACCATTCCGACCATTCCGACCATTCCGACCATTCCGACCATTCCGACAACTCCGACAACTCCGACCATTCCGACTACTCCGACCACCCTAAAGAAAAAATCCGCAATGCTTTTGCGGAACAATATATAATATGTATATTTGTCGAGAAAAACTAAAAACCACCGCCTATGCCAGCCAACAAGAATGCTTTGATACGTTACAAGACCATCGATAATTGCCTGCGCAACCGCTACCGCCGTTGGACGATAGAGGACCTTGTGGAAGCATGCAGTGAAGCCCTCTACGACATGGAAGGCATCACCAGGGGTGTGAGCCTGCGCACCGTCCAGGGCGACCTTCAAATCATGCGTTCCGACAAGTTGGGATACTACGCTCCAATCGAGGTTTATGACAACAAGTACTACCGTTACAGCGACCCAGATTACAGCATCACCGAGATGCCGTTGACGCAGAACGACTACGACCTGATGAAAGAAGCCACCGACATCCTCGGTCAATTGCAGGATTTCGACCAGTTTGCAGAAATCGCCGACGTCGTAGGGAGGTTGCAGGACAAATTGGCCATCACACGGAAGAGTCGCCGCCCCATCATCCACTTCGACAGCGTGCGCGACCTGAAAGGACTGAATTTGCTCAACCCCCTCTACAACCACATCGTATGCCAACAGACACTGCGTATTCACTACCAGCCTTTCAAGGCCGATGAACCGACTCCCAAGGTCATCTATCCCTACATACTCAAGGAGTTCCGCAACCGATGGTTCTTGCTGGCTTCTTCAGCAGACGACATGACGCTGCTGAACTTCGCACTCGACCGCATCACCGGTATCGAAGTGATGGAGAAAATGCCATGGAGGGAGAACCCGGCCTTCGACCCCGAAAATTTCTTCGATGATATCATAGGCGTGTCGAAACCGGTGGGAGCAAAGCCAAAAGTCATCAAGTTCTGGGCATCGCCCAAAGAGAGCAAATACATTATCACCAAACCCCTCCACTCCACGCAGAAACTCCTCGAGGAGAATGAAGACGGCAGTTGCATCTTCCAGATTGAACTCATCATCAACCTGGAGATGTACTCGGTTTTCCTCAGTCACGGCACGGGTTTGAAGATTCTCTCGCCCGAGAACTCGGTGAAATACATGAAGTCGATCATCTACAAATGGCAGGACTTGTATAAAGATGTAACACTATAAAAAAGGAAATTATGTTAGGTGCTGTAATAGGAGATATCATAGGTAGCCCATATGAGTGGAGGAACGTTAAGTCGAAAGACTTCCCGCTCTCATCATCACGAACCCGCTTCACCGACGATACGGTGATGACATTGGCGGTATGCAGATGGTTGTTGGAAGATCCGGAACACACCTTGGACCACTTGGTATATTGCATGCAGAAAGTGGGTCGAAGACACATCAGGGTTGGATACGGTGGCAATTTCATCCGCTGGCTCATGGCCGACCATCCGAAACCATATAATAGTTGGGGAAACGGGTCGGCTATGAGGGTCAGCCCCGTAGGCTTGTATGCCGACACCGTGGAAGAAACACGACGCCTGGCGCGTCTCACAGCAGAGGTGAGCCACAACAGTCCCGAAGGCATCAAAGGTGCCATGGCTGTGGCGGAATGCGTGTTCTTGAACAGAGACCGGCTCGGTGGAACGTGCAGCCTGTCGGAAATCAAGGATGTCATCAGGGAAAGGGTGACACGAGAGTATGGCTACGACCTTTCACGCACGCTGGACGAGATACGTCCCAACTATGCCTTCGACGTCAGTTGCCAAGGCAGCGTGCCCGAGGCCATCATCGCTTTCCTCGAAAGCGAGTCGCTGGAGGACTGTGCCAGGAATGCCATCTCCATCGGAGGCGACTCCGACACCATAGCGGCCATCGCCTGCTCCATCTACGCCGCCAACAAGGAATGCTGGGACGAACCGCTGATGAACCGTTTCAAGCACTACCTCTCAATCGACCTCGTCACCATCATGGAGGAGTTCGAAAAAATGGTGTTTCCCACCAGGCCCACCTTGCATAGTTTTAAGGTGGAAGAACGCATCTATGCCGGTGAATACCCGCGAGACAGGGAAGATGACAAGAGTGCAATAAAGATGAAACAGTTCGCTCGCTTCGGCATCACCCACTTCATCGACTTGACGGAAGAAGGCGAGTTGTCTCCATACACAAGATGGATGACCGACAATATGTCACACCTCAGGTTTCCCATCAGGGATGTGTCCATACCGCAATCCACGGAAAAGGTCAAGGAACTGGTGACGACCATCAACAGAATTCTTGACGCCGACCCCCACAACAAGGTGTACATCCATTGTTGGGGAGGCGTAGGCAGGACTGGCGTCATCGTGGGATGCCTATTGGCCGACAGGCAGGGATACGACTACCAACAGGCCTTGGAAACTATGAGGCAATTGTTCACAGACTGTCCCAAATCGGCCTACAGATGGATTCCGGAAACGGAGGAACAATGCGAATTCATTGAGAAATACGCCAACAAGTTGAAAAAAACATAGCGACTATAGAGTCCATTGCGACTATAGAGACTATAGAAACTATAGAGACTATAGAGTCTATAGCGACTATAGGAACTATAAAGTCTATGGATAACCACAAACATGAAAATAGAATTATACATAAACATAAGAAAAAAGCTGAAAGAGTTGATCAAGGGCACGCCTTTCGAGGGGAAGGTGCTCTTCGTGGGCGGTTGCTGCCGAGACGAACTCATGGGGTTGGAGATCAAGGACATCGATATGGCCGTGAACCTGCCCTTGGGTGGAATACGTCTGGCGGAATGGCTTCAGAAAAACAAACACACCTCGAGGAAAATCGTCACATACCCCGCTTACCAGACAGCGATGTTCCACCTGAAGTACTTCCCCGAGGTGGAGCTGGAGGCTGTGCAGACACGGAAGGAGAAATACACCGATGCACATAGCCGCAACCCTGTCACGGCCTTCGGGAGCATCGAGGACGACTGCTTGCGTCGCGACCTGACCATCAACTCACTTTACTACAACATCTCCACCGACGAGGTGGTGGACATCACCGGACATGGTGTCGACGACATCCGCGACCATGTCATCCGCACCCCCAACGACCCCGACCTTACCTATGACGACGACCCTTTGCGCATCCTCCGTTGCATCCGATTCGCAAGCCGCTATGGATGGGAAATCGAGAAAACGACTTTTGAAGGAATGGTGCGCAACGTGCATCGCTTGAACATCATCACTCGCGAACGCATCAAGGATGAGTTGGACAAGATGTTGACCTGCAAGCACCCTGTCATGGCGATGGAGCTGATGCGCCGAACAGGTGCCATGGCCTATGTCATGCCTGAGTTGGTGGAGACTTTCGACATGGGACAGAACGAATACCATTTCGGTACGGTGTGGGAGCACACGATGGCAGTCTTGGAGAAATTGGAGAGCGACAAGTTGGTCCTGAGAATGGCCGCCTTGCTCCATGACATCGGCAAGATTCGCGTACAGACGGAAGAAAATGGCAATGTGCATTTCTACGAGCACGAATTGGCTGGTGCCGACATGGTGAACGATATGCTCCGAAGGCTGAAGTACAGCAACGACTTCATCCGGGAGGTGCAGTTCCTCGTGAAGCATCATATGAGGTGCAAGCAATGGGTCGACCAATGCCAGGAGATGAAGTCGAAGAAGCTTCGCAAACTCCAATATGCCTGTGGCACGGAGGAGCGTTTCCACGACCTCATGCTGCTGATTGATGCTGACAACAAAGCCCATGCCGAGGACAAGTGCATGCCAAATCAGGTGAAAGAAATCCTTCGACGAACGGAGGAGATGAAAGTAAAAGGTGCTGCCATGTTCGGCTACAAACTTCCTTTCGATGGCAAGGATGTCATGGAAATCAAAGGCATCAAACCGGGGCTTCAGGTGAAGGAATGTCTCGACTACCTCCTGAAATTGGCTTTCAACAACCCTCTCATAGACAAGGAGGATATGAGAAAGCATCTGGTGGGTTACAGGTTCCTGAAAGTCTCTGGGAAAAAAGATGAATAAAAAAACTCATCTACGGAAAAAGACTGCACATCCGGGGCTATCTTTGCACATTTAATGGCAAAATCATGAAAAAGAAAGGACAAAACAATGGAAAAATTTGAGGTTTATATTTTAGGATGCGGTTCGGCGGTGCCGACAGGCAGACATATGACAACTGCGCAACTGGTCAACGTACACGAAAAGGTGTTCCTTGTGGATTGTGGCGAGGGTACACAGACTCAGATATGGAAATCCGGTTTGAAGGTGACCAATATGAATCACATCTTCATCAGTCACGCCCACGGCGACCATTTCTTCGGCTTGGTGCCGCTCATATCCAGCCTTGGCCTGATGCTTGACCGAACGGCAGACCTGCACTTATGGCTACCAGAAAATCTGAAGGAACCGCTTGAGAAGGACTTTGAGCAGTATTGCTACCTGCCATTCAAACTCATCATGCACCCGCTGGACACCACCAAGCAGACGGTGATCTACGAGGACAAGGAGATGACGGTGGAGACCATCCCGCTCAACCACCGCATTCCGTGTTGCGGATTCCTCTTCAGTGAGAAACCCAAGGCGCCCGTGTTGCTGCCAGAAAAGTGCAAGGAATACGGCATTCCACCAAAGGAGTTCGGCAAAATCAAGGCTGGGGCCGACTGGACGATGGAGGACGGCACCATTGTGCCCAACAGCGTGTTCACCGCTCCCAGCGACTTCGTGCCGAGAAAATATGCCTACTGCAGCGACACTGCATACTACCCTGAAATCATCCCGCAAATAGATGGTGCCAACCTTCTCTACCATGAGGCAACCTTCCTCTCGGAGGATGCACAGCAGGCCACCAACGCCGCACACTCCACTGCCGCACAGGCTGCAACCATCGCCAAAGACGCACATGTGGGAAAGCTGGCCATAGGGCACTATTCCATCCGATACGAAACAGATACGGAACTGCTGGCGGAGGCCCAATCCATCTTCCCCGAAACACTTGCATGCCAAGAAGGGATGAACATAAACGTTAAATAATTAATAATTAATAATTATGCCCTATAAGGCGCCAGGCATTCCAAGATCACTAGGGCATCTAGGAAAACTAGGACATCTAGGAAAACTATAATCCCTATAACACCAAAAACAATATCATGACAAAAGAAACATTTGAACAATGGTTGAAAGACCATAAGAAGGAGTTGGAAGAAATCAGGCAAGCGGCACACGAGTTGCACGCCAGTGTGAACCAGACCTATGATGGCGACAAGCCCTACGGTGTGCACCTGGACATGGTGGCTGCCTCCGTCTTTGAATATGGCCATCTAGTTTGTGATGATGAGCGTGACCTGCTGCCTCTCTTCTTCGGCGCCTACTTCCATGACAGCATAGAAGACGCAAGACTGACATACAACGATGTGAAAAAAAACGCCAGCCAATGGATGGATGAAGAAAAGGCGCTGATGGCGGCCGAAATTGTCTATGCGCTGACAAATGACAAGGGAAGGACTCGGGCGGAACGAGCCGGTGAGCGTTATTACAAAGGAATTCGCGAGACCCCTTACGCCCCGTTTGTGAAACTTGCCGACCGACGCGCCAATTTCACCTATTCCTGTCGGAAGGATGGAAGTGCCAACGAACACATGAGGAAAGTGTATCAGCAAGAGTTGCCTCATTTTCTGGAAGCCATCAATCCTCATAGCAGCGACTTGCGTTTCGCGTTGCCCGAAGTGATGGTCAAGGAATTGAAGAATGAAGAATGAAATTTTTCTTGTGTTTCCTTTCTGAATTGAAAACTTTTGCCTATTTTTGTGGCATTATTACGAATACTAACCTAATCATATTATGGCACGCAAGAAAAAGATTTCCGAATTATGGAATTGGCTGAAACAGCCTGTGGAAGACAATACAACAGTACGCAATATGAACGACCTCTCTCCTACCCTTGATTTGGAGAAAAGGTTGGGAGAACAGATTTACACCGCCCTTCAAGGTTCGGTGGTGGAGGAAGTGTTGCGCAAGACCAAGACATCCAGCAACGACGCCTACTGGCGCAGCAGCATGGAAGGCCACAGCCTCAAGGTGCAGAAAGACCTCCTCCCTGATTTCTACGACTTATGCCAGTCGGTGAAGAAGAAGTTGAATTTTAAAGAGAAAGTGGACTTCTACATCACCGGCGATTCTTCTGTCAACGCCTTCTCCCTTGCGGCGGAAGACGAGGGTGAGCCGCATATTGTCAACGTCAATTCCGCCTTGTTCGACTTGATGACTCAAGACGAGTTACGTTTCGTGATAGGTCACGAACTGGGTCATTTGATCAACAAGGATTCCGCCTTGGCACGTCTCATACTCTTTGTCTTCCCTCCCAACACGGCTGTACCGGTTTCTCTACAGTATAAGATACGCTTGCACGAGCAACTCGCGGAGTTGGTGGCCGACCGCTATGGCTTCATTGCGACGGAAAGTCTTGACGTATGCGTGACGGCATTCTTCAAGTTGGCTTCGGGCTTGGACCTTGCCAAGATGAATGTAAGCATCGATGCCCTCATAGCAGACAACAACCGCAGATTGGACTATTTCTTGAAAGACAAGGGAACAAGCCGTTCGTCGCATCCAGTCAACCCCATCCGCGTGCAGGCGTTGAACCTGTTTGCCACTGCCAAGACAGAGAACGAACTTCAAAAGGGTATGACCGAACTCATCTCCATCTTGCTCAAGGTAGGCGACAGCGAGCTCGATGAGCACACGGCGCGTTTCGTTGCCTCAGCCGGGTTGATTGTGGCACAGACTGACGGCAAAATCGGTGAAGACGAGTTGAACCAAATCATTGAGGCACTGGCGGAATTCAAAATCTTTCCACGGCAGTTCCTGGACGAAATTGCAGAAGGCGATGTGGTCAAGACTTTCAACGAGTCCGTCCAGGCCATCATGAACATCAATCCTGGTATGCGGGAGGGGATGTTGGAATATATGATTCAAATCGTGTTGTCCGACAAACTCATCTCAAAGGAAGAGGTAAGCTTGCTCTATCAATTCGGCAACAACCTTGGTCTCAGCGATATGGAGGTGGCTACCGCCATTGCCGTTGCCATCCAGAAGAATTACATCCCAAGTCTGGAATCCATCTGCTAAGTTTAAGGGGAGTTAAAGGGGAGTTAAAGGGAAGTTAAAGAGGAGTTAAAGGGAAATTAAAGGGAAGTTAAAGAGGAGTGAAAGAACTGAGCAATAGCGAAAGGGTATTGCTCGAGGGTGCGAATTGGAAAAAGTTGCGCTTCTATCAGAAGTCTGAGGCTCTCTACCAGATGACATTCGTGTTCTGCGAGCGTTTCCTACCGAAGCATGGCGACCGTACCGTAGACCAGATGGTGCAGGCGGCTCGCTCCGGAAAACAGAACATCATAGAAGGTTCGGAGGACGGAAAGACCTCTACCGAAATGGAATTGAAACTGCTCAATGTGGCTCGCTCTAGTATTCATGAGCTGAGGGAAGACTACAAAGACTACTTGCTCTCACGCAAGCTGTCACTTTGGGACAAGCAGCACTCCCGATACCAAGGCATGCACAGTTTCACCAAAGCCCACAACAAACTCAGCGACTACGCCCCATTCTTCAACAAATGGAATGATGAGGAGATGGCCAACATCGGCTACACCATGTGCTGCCAGATAGACGTGATGATGAACGGTTACCTGGCAACGCTCCAAGACCGATTCCGCAAGGAAGGCGGTATGAAGGAGCGTATGCACAGGGTGCGCACTGGCTATCGCGAGGATCAAGACCGCAAGATGAAGGAAATGGAGGCCACCATAAGGCGGCAGGAGCAGAGAATAAAGGAACTGGAGGAAGAACTAGGGAGACTGAGAGGAAGAGAGAGGATGAGAGAGGATGAGAGAGGATGAGAGAGGACAAAAGAGGATATCCTCTCCAGTCCTCTGAAATCCTCTGAAATCCTCTATCTTTCTCTAAAAAAATGCTATCCCCTCCCCTTATTTCAAGGGAGGGGATATGCATACAGCCATTTTGCTCACTGGCCACTTTTTCAAGTGGGCTCAGTCATTTTTTTCATCTTTTTATTTCACCGTCAGGTCAAGCTCCTGGAGGTCTTTCTCCAATGACGAGTTGCCATAGAGAATCTTGTAGCGTCCAGGACGTGTGGACAGTTCGTCGATAGTCGGGTCGTAGTATTCGAAAGCCTCGCCGTCAAGGGTGATGACAGCCTTGCCCGTCTCGCCTGGAGCGAGGTGGAGGCGTTGGAATCCTCTCAACGACTTGATGGGAGCCTCGGGATAGTCGAGTGCCTTGACATACACCTGAACGACCTCGTCGCCCTCGCGCTGTCCTGTATTGGTGACAGGCACGGTGACGGTCACCTTGCCGTTTTTCTTCATCGACTTCTTTGATATCTTACCCTTTCCGAAAGCGAAATTGGTATAAGAGAGTCCAAATCCGAATGCATATTGCGGTTTGCCCTTGAAATAACGATAGGTGCGATTGTCCATGCTGTAGTCGAGGAAGTCGGGCAGGTCATTGTTGGAGGCATAGAACGTGACGGGGAGTTTGCCGCCGGGGTTGTAATCGCCCAGAAGCACGTCGGCGAGAGCCTTCGACCCACCCTGTCCGGTATACCATGCCTGCAGCAGTGCGTCATATTGCCCTTCAAGGCTTCCATAGGCGATGGCCGACCCGGAGCAGTTGACCACGATGACGGGTTTCCCTGTGGAGTGCATAGCCTTGATGAGCAATTGCTGAACCACAGGAAGTTCGATGGTGGCCTTGTCGCCTCCCTCACCTTCCATTCGAGCGGAGATGCCGCCGATGACGATGATGGCGTCGGCTTGTTTCACCTTGTTGGCCAAGTCGGTGAAATCAACGAGGTTGCGCTCGCAGATGTCGCCACGCAGCATGGCAAACTGTCCGTCACCTTTCTTATATTCAATGACCACGTCGTAGGTCTCACCCTTGGTGACGGGGAATGACTTGTATTCCACCTGCCTGCGGAAGCCTCCTCTGCCACGGGTGGGCTGAGCTTCCTCCACGACCTCTCCGTTCACTTTGAGCAGGTAGCCGTTGTCGGTGGCCAAGGTGTATTTCATCTCACCGGTGAAGTTGGACTTGTATTGTCCTGAGACACGCACGGAAAGGTTCTCCTTGTCCACGCCCTCGGCGAAGCCCCATGCTCCGAAGGTGGAGAAGTTGAGGTCGTTGTAATAGTCTGTCTTGACGGGTTCGCCTTCAAGGTTCTTGTTGTTGTAGAACTCAACCATCACACCCTTGCCATCGTTGAAATCCTGCAGATGGTGAACGGTGGTGAACTCATCATTGAGTTCGCATGCCTTGTCGTAAATGATGTTGGTGTTGGGCAGGGCGGCCTTGATGCCTTCGAGCAAGGAGTGGGTGTGCTCCTTGGTGGGTGTGCCGCCATAGTTGCCGTTCAGCAGTTCGGTGTCGTCGGCATTGGGTCCCACGACGGCGAGTGTGCGGATGTTCTTCGACAGCGGCAGGACATTGTTGTTGTTGGCCAGCAGCACCATCGACTCCTTGGCAGCCTTCACGGCCAGTTCGTTGTTTTTCTCAGAACTGATGACTTCCGGTCCGAGGTTGGCCCATGGGAGCATCTCCGCAGGGTCGAACATACCCAGTTCGAATCTTCCCAAGAGCGTCTTTCTCAGGTGGTCGTCGAGAGTGGCTTCAGTAATGAGACCTTTTTTCAACGCTTCGGTAAGCACCATGAACACCTTGCCACATTCGAGGTCGGTGCCGTTGGTCACGGCATCCACGGAAGCGGAGAGGGCGTCGGGGTGTGTCTCGTGCTGTCCCCTGTTGTAGAAGTTGTTGATGGCGTCGCAGTCGGTGAGGACGATGGCTTCATAGCCCCATTTCCTTCTGAGGATGTCGACGAGGAGCCTGTCGCTGGTGCAGCAAGGTTTGCCCTCATAGCGGTTGTAGGCGCACATCACCTCCCTGACGTTTCCTTTCTTGACCAATGCCTTGAAGGCGGGCAGGTAGGTCTCCCACAGGTCACGCATGGACACCGAGGCGTTATAGGAATGCCTCAATGGCTCTGGTCCGCTATGTACGGCATAGTGCTTGGCGCAGGCATGGGTCTTGAAGTATTTGCTGTCGTTCCCCTGCATGCCCAGGACGGTCTGCACGCCCAACACGGCATTGAGATAGGGATCTTCGCCGCAGGTCTCCTGTCCCCTGCCCCATCTTGGGTCACGGAAGATGTTGACATTGGGGCACCAGAAGGTGAGTTCGGGGTTTCCTGGATAGTAGGTGACGCCCATGGGCACGTTGAACACATTGTGGTCGGAGCGGTTCCAATTGGCCCTTGCCTCGTCGGAAACGGTGGAGAAGACGTCATAGACCAGTTGTGCATCAAAGGCGGCGGCCATGCCGATGGGTTGCGGGTAGACGGTGTATCCTCCTTGCCTCACGCCGTGGCAAGCCTCGCTCCACCAGTTGTATGAGGGGATGCCGAGCCTGTCGACAGAGACCGACTTGTTCATCATCAGTCCCACCTTCTCTTCCGGTGTGAGCAGCGAGATGAGGTTCTCCACGCGCTCTTGATATGAGAGCGTGGGGTCTTGGAAGGGGTATTTGCCTTGTGGCACATCTTTGCTCACGTCGGCCTCGAGGGACAAGGCACCGAGTGTCTTGCCGTTGGCATCCAACAGTTCCACGTGGCGGTAGGTCTTCCCCAAGGAATTGGAGGGGTTGAAGACAACAAGCACTTCTGCTGCCGCCCCTGGTGCGATGGCCTCATGGGAATATTGCGCCACCACGCAGTCGCAGCCTGTGATGTCGCGGGCGATGCTCACTTCCTTGTCGCTTTTGTTGGTCAGTGTGAAGGTGTGGCACACGGCTCCCTTGGCTGCATTGACGAGTCCGAAGTCCCAGGAATAGGTGTCGAACTCAACGGCCCGCTGTTGGCGTGCTTCCGTCGTCGCCGGCTTCTTGACAGCGGTTTCCCCTTTTGCTTGTGCAAGTCCCATGGTGATGAATGGGAGGAGAAGAAGAATTGTTTTTTTGTTCATAAATAATGATAATTGATGTTAGTTATTTGTTTTTTGGCGTTTGCTCCATTTTCATTCCTTTTCCACAGTGGTGGCATTGGCATTTGTTCCGTTAAGGATGTTGTTCACCAAAATCGTGATGTCGGAAATGTTAACCGCTCTGTCTCCATTGATGTCCGCCTGATAGGTGTTGATGTCGCCTGTACCGGAGATGGCATATCCCACCAGCAAAGCCACGTCGGTGACATCAGCCACGCCGTCGCCATTGACATCGCCGATGATGGGTTTCGGAGTGTATTTCAATAATCGGTCCATCAGATCAAGACGGCTATCAAGCCACTCCCTTACTCGTTCTGGGGTGTCGGTGTAACCTTCTTGTGAGCAAGGGGGGACGCCTGTTATGGTCTTGGTTGCTTTCCATTTCCTATAGTGCCAACCTATGATGTCACCTTTTTGGTAGGTGGTTTCTGCATTGTAACCAGACAGGCTTGACCATCCGCTCCAATTAGGCACCAGTTCCCAACCATCGTTGATGACGTCGTGTGAGATGCAGGGGCTGTTTGGCCAACGTTCCCATTCCATGGCGTATATGTCGTCACCTATTCGTGCCCTCCATTCGTTGAGCATGGTCATCACGTTCTCCGTGTCAAAGACCCTGCGTTCTCGCAACTGGGCATATCTTTCATACAACTCATCCAAAAAATAGTAGTTGATCCATTGGAAAGGATGATAGGCTATGGTGATGTTGCCTCGGTAGCTACATACGTTTGAGGGATAGATGAAACGTCCATAGTTCTCCAACCCGAAGGTGCAGTCAAGGTCGTAAGGCAGTACGAACCATTTTTCCCCGTCCCAAGTCACCCATTGCCAGTTGCCATCGATGCCGTCGTAATTGTTGGTATAATAGGTGAAGAGCCAAAAGTCAATGAGACTTTCCACGTCAAGCCTCTTTTGCACCTCCTCTCGCATCACCTCCTTTGGCGTCTTTGCATTCCTCAAAGCCCATAATTCTGAATAATATTTGGAGAATGCGATGACGTGTTTCTTCACGATGGCCGTGTTCTGCTTGTGCTTCTTCACCTTGGCATCGTCGTCGGGAAGGTCGTAGAATTCCGAAGTCTCGTCCATAATCTCCCCTCTTTTGTTCTTGTCATATTCCTCGCCATTCATCAAGTACATCTTCTTCGGGTTGCGCAGTTCCACTTTCTTCCATTGGATGGTGCCACGCAGGAGAGACTGTCCACTGACCTGTCCGTCAATATGAATCATCTCTGGCACATCCTTGATGAGGTTCATATTTTTGCGGTGTTTCTTCAGTTGGAACGTATAGATACCATAGAATTGACCTTTGTTGTATACGGCGACAGGGAATCCGTCAGGATGGCAAATTGCACGTTCGTCGAACTTGGAAGAAGTGACACCCGACCTGCTCCATGCCCTGCCGGCTACGCCGCCACGGTCGGCAACCACTTGGTCGTAGATATCATAAGCCACCATGGCAAGTCCTTTGAAAGCGTCATAATAGAAGGCTTTGAAATGGAAACCATCCTGCGGCACCCAGTTGCCTATGGTAACTTCCGGGACGTCGTCGCCAACCCATTCATCCTCGCACATGTCCACTTTGAAGTTTTTCTTTGGGAAATGCCAATAGGAACTGTTTCCCTGAGCTGCCATCAGGATTCTCTTCTTGAAATAGTTGCCTTGGCCATCGTAGAATTCCAACCAACCTTTTTTATAGGTGGTCAGGGAGGTGGGCATCGTATTGCCATCGATATTGACATAGCCCATCACCGGCTCGTCGATGGTGATTGTCGTGCTGTCGCTCCAGTCTCTTGTCACACCTGCCACATAGCCCTTGCTGACTATCATCTGCTCAAAAGCCGTCTGACCTAGAAGGTTCAGCGGGATAATAGCCAAAGCTATTAAAAAGAGTTTTTTAATCATACCAAACACGTCATTTTAGAATTGACCAATTTCACTTAATTTTGCAAAGTTAAGTGTTTTTTTGACATTTTTTCCTTATTGTTCGTTAAACTTTATTAAACCAAGTACGGATTGAATGGTATTGAACAGGGTCCCAATCTGTTTTATCAACTTTTTGTACTATTCACAGACCAGTAGAAAATCTACCAAATCTAATCCAAATGGGAAGCAGATAGTTTTCATCCCGAATTAGAGAATTGGAGAATTATCTTGATAAGCTGTCACTTTGGTGACAAGAATTCTATAATTCGATAAATCGGGACGAGGTTTTAGGAAGATTCAAGCCCTTTTTTTTGGTCAATTCGATATTTTTACATAAATTTGCATTTTGAAATACTATCTAACCTAAATTTATAAATTCTACTCTCGTAAACACATAAAAAACAATGATGAAAAAACACTTATTATTGATATGCCTTACCTTGTTGACAACAACAATGGGCATCAAGGCACAAACCGACTACAGCGACTATTTCACCGTCGTCATCGTCAGCGACCCGCATGTGGCACAGGACTATGGCACTTCAGTGACCAATATGCAGGGATTCGTGCAAAACATCATCGGGATGGGAAAAAGCAACGGCCTGCAGTTCCAGTTCGCCACCCTTCCAGGCTACACCCCTACCGCCGACCTCGTGCTCTGCCTTGGCGACATGGACAAGGACAGCGAGAAGAAAGGGGATGATTTCAAAAGTGCCTTCGCCGCCCTCAACACCGCACAAATCCCCTTTGTCACGATGGTGGGCAACCACGACATCGTGCCAGACTACTGGGATGGCGACAATCCTGACAAGGGACTGACCTGGGGCATCAACGACGGCGGCTCCTACTGCAACGACGTGGCGCTGAGCATCGTCACCAACCAGTTGAACACCTCGAAGAGCTATGGCGTGGAGAATGTGGAGCGCTTCACCGACGGCACCAATCACACGCAGATGCAGCCTTTCACCTTCACCTTCAAAGGCGTGAGGTTCTATGTGGGGCAGACCTATTGGTTCCAGAAACCTTACTCCAAACCATCCATGTTTTCTTCCGCCACCTATTACGCTCCCGACGACGTCATCACGTCATTGGAGAATTTTGTCAACAACCACCGTGACGAACCGAGCGTATGGATGCAGCATTACCCCCTCGTCGCCGGCAGCGACAACGACCGATGGTGGCTCGACCAGAACAACACAGGGATGAGCATCGCTCCGTACAACACCACCAATTATGCCACAGCGAAAGCAAAACGCGACAAACTCACGGAAATCATCAAGATGACCACCAATCCCGTGCATTTCTCAGGACACACACACTGGTATGCGGAAAACACCTACAACGGTGTGAAAGACTATACGGTGACCTCCACCTTCAACGACAACTGTGGAGCATACATTGTCCTGCTGAACAAGAACACCGGCGTGGTGGAAGTGAAGAACGTGAACCTTTGGACACACAACACACTCAGCCACTGCGATGACGGAGGCGTGGTCACTGCCTCGCTCAGCAACATCGACGATGCCATCGGGCACACCGTGGAAGAGGGCGAGGATGTGAGCTCGTTGCTCGGCGAAAACCTCGACTTCGAGACTGTACAGGGCAGCGGCGACGCCACCTTCATCAACATCCACACCCAACCAGGATGGAGGAATGTCTTCAGCGCTGACGCCAACGACAACAACAAAGGCTATATCTTCAACACCCAACTCACTGGACAGGGCAGCGGTGCCCCCACCGCCACCAGCCTGAGACTACGCGCCAAATGGCAGGAAAACACCATCCGCCAGCAAGTATGCAAGGAGGTGCCATTGCCTCCCGGAAGCTACACCCTGAGTTATTACATCAAATGCCCCAACCAGAACTGGGCGGAAGACCTCAACTATTATGAAATCAACGGTCAGCGACAATTGTTGGGCAAAACCACCAGTTGGTCGAAACAGGAAGTCACCATCGACGCCGGTGACCCCTCCGTGCTCAAACTCTCCTTCGGGTTCATAGGAGGAAATGGGGGCAACGACTGCGAAGTGTTTGTCGACGACATCCAACTGACCTACAATAGTGCTTCAGGAACCATGGCCGACGAAACCGACTACCTCACGTTCCTCACCGAGGAAAATGGTTTCGTCGAGGTGACCAGCACCAACGGTCTGGTCAACAATCCCGGCTATTACTATCTCCTGGCACCCGAGGAGGACCACAGCCTCGTGGTCGGCATCGGGCGTTATCAAGCAAAACCGTCATGGGCCAATGAAGAGACGAAAGCCATGCGATACGTAACGGCCACCGAGCAACAGATGACACTTCCCGCCAACTTTTTCAACGTGGAGAAAGCCGGCAATTACATTGGTTTCCGCAATCTGGTCTATTGCGCCGACCTCATGCAAACCCACAACGACGCCGGTTTCATGTATGTCAACACCTACACCGACAGGAACCTTGACGAGTGGAGTTACCTCACACCCACCTATCAAGACGGCTACTGGCTGTTTGAGAGCGGCAAATACCCCTTGTCGGGCGGCAACAACTACTCTGGCTATCTCGGACCATGGAACAACCGCGTAGAGGCAGGAGAGGCCCTGGCACTCAACCGCAAGAACACGGCGGGCGACGAAGCGGGGCACTACCGCATCTTCCGCATCACCAAGGCCGACTTCGAGGCCTTGAAACGTCGACAACTGCTGAAAGCCAGCAGCACCAATCCCGTAGACGCCACCTGGCTGGTCACCAACCCCAACTTCGAGACAAGTGACGAGACGGGGTGGACACTGGTCGGCAAGGAGGACGGAAACAACGAATTCAAAGTCAGGGACTATGGGATGTCTGGGAAAGATGGCTATTACCTGTTCAATGCCTACCAGTGGTGGGGCAAATCCCTTGGCGTGACGCAAACCGTGGAGAACGTTCCCAGCGGCGTTTATGAACTCTCCGCTGTCGTGGCGACATGGGAGGGTCGCGAAGTGATCACCACCGTCAACGGCACCACGGTGACAAAGACCGGCCTGGGCGACGGCACAGGCATCAACGTCACCATACCCGTCGTCGTCGGCAGCGAAGGGCGGTTGGCCATCACCGTCGGCAGCATAGGCCAATGGTGGGTGGCTGGCCACGAAGAAGAGAAACAGACATTCTTCAAGGTGGACAATGTGCGCCTTGTATGCAAGGGCCTTTATCTCGACGGCATGGCAGAACCACTTCCCAACGACAACACCACGCTGCTCACCCCTGGCCAATGGTACTACTACGATGCATCCTACGCCACCGAATACCTGCTGAGGGGGAACATCACCGACATGGTTTGCACCACCGACGGCACCGACATGCTTGCCAACGCCACCACACAGCAAGTGGAACATCGCATGACACTCGGTTCTGGAAGGGTGTATTTCAAAACCACCCAAAGCAATGCCACACTTTCCATCGAGACGGAAAAGGAGTTGGAAAGCGCTTCATTCACCGCCGTCGCGCTCAATGTCGACGGCCTGCCTCAGAAAGTGGCGTTCGTGACCTTGAACGAGGACGGTCCGGGCACCGATGGCACAAGACTCATCAGCCAGTACCTGAAAGGCAAGGGGTATGACTTCATCGGCGTGAGCGAGGATTTCAACTACCATGGTTCGTTGATGAGTGCTATAGACGAAGATTACAACAGTGGAACGGTACGTGCCACACTCAGCCTCACCGAACTCAGCATCCCCTTCGACACCGACGGCCTTAACTTGATATGGAAGGAGAGCACTGTGACAGCAAGCAATGAGAGTTGGACGCGCTGGACCGACAGGACCGACACCGAAGGCAACCAGTATGTGAAGAAAGGTTTCAGGCATTATGACATGCAACTCGACAATGGCATGGAGTTCGATGTCTATGTGCTCCACATGGATGCCGGCGATGCCATCACTTCACGTGAGAGTCAATGGCGACAGTTGGCTGATGCCATCAACGCCTCTGACGCCAGTCGTCCCAAAATTGTCCTCGGCGACACCAACAGCCGTTGGACACGTGAGGACATCAACACCAACTTCTTCACCCGACTCGCCGATTTCGACGTGTCCGACGCATGGGTGGAATTGTGCAGGGGCAACCTATACCCCACCACTGCCTTGGGCGACATCACCGACCAGTCAGACCCGAACAATTTCAGCAATTACGAGGTGGTGGACAAAATCATCTATCTCAACCCCAAGACCGAGAACACGCTGATTTTGAAACCCAGGAGTTTCTGGATAGAACAGGACTACACCTACGGCTATGTCCAAGGCACGAGCGACACCAAGCCGTTGGGCGACCATCGTCCCGTCGTAGTGGAATTCGACTGTTTCAAGTCTGGTAATGCCAAGCGCCTGATTCCTGATGTCAACCGCGATGGCTTCATCACAGTCACCGACGTCACCGCAGCAGTGGACATCCTGCTGAACAGGGACGACACTCAGCAAAACATATATGACCACGTGGCAGCCGACGTCAACATGGACGGTACGGTCAACATCACCGACATCACCAACATCGTCAACATCGTCTTGAGCGGCCAAGGGCATTAAATCGCACAAAACGACAAGACCGAAAAACTTTAGGGGCGGGCCTTGTGCCCGCCCCGCTTTTGTTTAACATATAATGGCCATATAATTAGGACATGTAATTATCATATAATTTTTGGACAAGGACGAGTGGGCATATGTCCCTTTAACTCCTCCCCTCCAAGTAAACATATGTCCCTTTAACTCCCCTTTAACTCCTCTTTAACTCCAGCCCATCTAAGTGAGCATATGTCCCTTTAACTCCCCTTTAACTCCCCTTTAACTCCCCTTTAACTCCAGCCCATCTAAGTGAGCATATGTCCCTTTAACTCCCCTTTAACTCCTCTTTAACTCCTCTTTAACTCCTCTTTAATTCCTAAAAAACTCACTTTAACTCCTTAAAAAAACTCGAAAGAGGCGTTTCAACCACGTCAAAAAACCTTTTAAAATTGGTTCATGAACATAAAAGGAAACAAAATGAAAAGTTCATGAAACATTTTTTGACAAAGGAGTGACAACAATTATCTAATTTTGCAGTTGTAAAAACATCATGCCTTCATCAAGCATGTTTATAATTTTTTTTGGCAATGAAAATTCATACAAGGTTTGTTTTAATATTAGGTTTTTTAGTAGTTGGTTATTCTTTCGTCAGGGCAGAGAAGCGTCTCAACAGCCCTGACGGAAAGATGACTGTCATCGTGAACGACGAAGAGGGCAAACCCACCTACGAAATAGTAAGGAATGGCAAGACACTCATCGAACGTTCTCCTTTGGGCGTGAGATGGCGTACCACGATGGACCTTTCCAAAGACAACAATCTGGAAGACTTGACACAGGGGCTCAAGATGACCTCCTGCGACGAGAGTCTGCAAAAAGACGAATATTGGTTGAGGACCTGGAAAAAGGCCCATATCATCACCGAGGCGACGGAAGCCGTGTGTCATTTTGAGAAAGACGGGCGCCAGGTGCTGGATATCATCTTCCACATCACCAACAACGACGTGGCATACCGCTACAAGATTCTTCCAAAGCGTGGGACGCTGGCTGGTGCAGTGGAGTGTGAGGCCAGCGGCTTTGTCTTCCCTGAAGGAACCACCACTTTCCTATGTCCTCAAATGAGACCGATGACCGGTTTCGCCCGCACCGCACCCAGTTATGAAACCTCATACACCCTTGACGCCCCGATGGGGCAGAACGGTTGGGGCGGTGGCTACACCTTCCCCTGCCTTTTCAAGACCCCGGCCGGATGGGTTCTCGTCAGCGAGACTGGAACAGACGGCAGCTATGTGGGATGCCGCTTGCTGAACCAAGGTGGGGCACACTACGCCATCGGCTTCCCACAAGAGGGTGAGATGAACGGCCTTGGGTCGCCCTACCCCTCCATCTCCCTGCCGGCAGAGACACCGTGGCGCACCATCACACTCGGAGAGACATTGGCACCCATCGTGGAGACCACCATCGCCAACGACCTAGTGCGCCCCAAATATGTGGCATCTAAGGAATACACCTATGGCAAAGGCTCGTGGTCGTGGATCATCGGCATGGACGGCAGCTGCAACTTCGACGAGCAAAAACGCTATATCGACTTCACCGCCGCCATGGGCTATCGCTCCCTTTTGGTGGATGCATTATGGGATGTCCAAATCGGCTACGAAAAGATGGAGGAACTGGCTCGTTATGGACGTGAGAAAGGTGTTGGACTTTTCCTCTGGTACAACTCCAACGGCTCTTGGAACGACGCCCCACAGAGTCCCCGCAACAAGATGGACCGTTCTGCAGCACGTCGCAAAGAGATGGCATGGATGCAGCGCAACGGCATCCTTGGCATCAAGGTGGACTTCTTCGGTGGCGACAAGCAGCCGGTGATGCAACTTTATGAGGACATCCTCACCGATGCCAATGACTTCGGACTGCAGGTCATCTTCCATGGCTGCACCCTGCCACGAGGTTGGGAAAGGATGTATCCCAATTATGTGGCATCAGAGGCCGTGCTGGCCTCGGAGAACCTACACTTCGGCCAAGGCGCATGCGACCATGAAGCAGAGAACGCCTGCATACACCCCTTCATCCGCAACACAGTCGGCTCGATGGACTTTGGTGGGTCGACACTCAACAAGCGCTACAATGCCGACAACAACAGTGGTACGGTAAGAAAGACGAGTGATGTGTTCGCCCTTGCCACCGCCGTTCTCTTCCAGAGCAGCGTCCAGCATTTCGCCCTCGCACCCAATAATCTCGAAGATGCACCGGAATGGGCCATCCAGTTTATGAAAGACGTGCCTACAACGTGGGACGAGACCCGTTTCATCGACGGATACCCTGGCAAATATGTCATCTTGGCACGCCGTCACGGAGACAAATGGTATGTGGTTGGTGTCACCGCAGACAAAACCCCTCTGAAGAAGAAAATCGACTTCTCTGCATTCACCAAGCAAAAGAAACCCGCAGTCCTGGAAGCTGAGGATGCCATCGTATTTGTGAGTGAATAGTCAGAATACTCCGATCACTCCGATTACTCCGATCACTCCGATTACTCCGAATACTCCGATTACAATTTCCAAGCAAGTGCCTGAAAAAGAGCAGAAAAAGGCAAGAGACAGAAAGGAAAACTTGAAGGCGTCGCCAATGTATCTGATGATGCAAAAGGTGACACGCTATATGGACCAATACCATTTGGATGGCATTGCCGGACTGGTGCCTGGAGGCCTGGGCGACATTGCGAGTGCCATCGTGGCATTGGTCCATATCTATTTCGGAATGTTCAGATTGCGCTCCATCCCATTGACGCTCGCCATCCTGAACAACGTGTTGCGCGATGTGTTGATGGGTATGCTGCCGTTTTTCGTCGGCGACATCATAGACTTCCTCAACAAGGCGCACAAGAAGAACATGAAGCTCATTGACGGTTATCTCGACGACGATGCAGCCATCATACAAGAAGTGAATCGCAAGGCATGGCAATCGGCAGCCATCCTCATCGTGCTCATACTGGCCATCGTGGGGATGGTGTGGGTGCTCATCTGGCTCACCAAAACCCTCGGCACCGTCATCTTCTCATAAAGACTGGAAAAAACAGACCATCTAGAAAATCTAGACCATCTAGAAAATCAAGAAAATCCAGAGCCTCTAGAAATCCTAGAAAAAACCAGAAATCACTAGAAAAAAATATAAAGACAATGAAACGACTCTTCATCCTCACCACGTTTTTAGCCATCTTCACGATGGCCAATGCGCAAGACAAGCTCTACGCCAACGAGTTCCCTCTCGGCGATGTGAAATTGTTGGATGGTCCGCTTAAGAAAGCCCGCGACCTCAACATCAAGACATTGTTGCAATATGACTGCGACCGACTACTCGCTCCCTTCCGCAAGGAGGCCGGGCTCACCCCCAAGGCAAAGGCATATCCCAACTGGGATGGTCTCGACGGTCACGTGGGTGGACACTACCTCACCGCCATGGCCATCAATGCCGCCACAGGGAGCGAGGAATGCCGCCAACGCATGGAATACATGCTGGGAGAATTGCAGGAATGCGCCGATGCCAACATCAAAAACCATCCCGACTGGGGACGTGGCTATGTGGGCGGCATGCCTGGCAGCGACCGCGTATGGCCGGCATTCAAGAAAGGCGACTTCGGACCCTATTTCGGAGCTTGGGCACCTTTCTACAACCTACACAAGATGTTTGCCGGACTCCGCGATGCATGGGTGTATTGCGGCAACGATCAAGGCAAAAAGTTGTTCCTCGGTTTCTGCGACTGGGCCATCGACCTCACCGCCGACCTCTCCGACGAACAGATGGAACGCATGCTCGGCAACGAACATGGCGGAATGAACGAGGTGTTGGTTGACGCCTATGCCATCACCAAGGACAAGAAATACCTTACGGTAGCCCGCCGTTTCTCTCACCACAGGTTGCTCGACCCCATGTCGCAACGCCAGGACTGTCTTGACAACATGCACGCCAACACCCAGGTGCCGAAGGTGGTGGGTTTCGAGCGCATCTCTGAGTTGAGTGGTGACGAGAACTATCATAATGCCAGCGCCTTCTTCTGGGACATCGTGACGGGCGAGCGCTCCCTGGCCTTCGGCGGAGACAGCCGCCGCGAACACTTCCCCAGCAAGGATGCCTGCATGGACTTCATCAACGACATCGACGGACCGGAGAGTTGCAACACCAACAACATGCTCAAACTTACGGAGAACCTGCACCGCCGCAACCCCGAGGCACGCTTCGCCGACTTCTACGAACTGGCCACGTTCAACCACATCCTCTCCACCCAGCACCCCGAGCATGGCGGATACGTCTATTTCACACCGGCACGTCCACGCCACTACCGCAACTATTCGGCACCCAACGAGGCGATGTGGTGCTGCGTCGGCACCGGTATGGAGAACCATGGCAAATACGGACAGTTCATCTATACGAAGAAGGCCAACAGCCTCTTTGTCAACCTCTTCGTGGCCTCCGAACTCAACTGGAAGGAAAAGGGCATCATCTTGAGACAGGAGACGCTGTTCCCCTACGCAGAGACGAGTCGTATCACCATGGCACAGGGCAAAGGGGAGTTTGAACTGCTCGTGCGCTACCCGGGATGGGTGAAACCCGGTGCTTTCTCCGTGAAGGTCAACGGCCAGCCTGTCACCGTCGTGGCGGGTCCCTCGTCCTACGTCTCCATCTCCCGCAAGTGGAAGAAAGGCGACGTGGTGGAGGTCACCTTCCCCATGTACAACAGCATCAAGTACCTGCCCAACGAACCGCAGTACATCGCGCTGATGCACGGTCCCATCATGCTTGGCATGAAGACCGGCACCGAGGACATGGCCCATCTCATCGCCGATGACAGCCGTTTCGGACAGTATGCAAGCGGGAAGAAACTGCCCATCAACGAGGCACCCATCCTCATCAAGAACGACATCGCCTCCATCGCCGACGACCTCCGTCCTATTGCGGGACGTCCCCTCCATTTCACCTTGGCCACGAGGATGGAGAATGGCATCCACAACGAAATCCAACCGTTCTTCGAAATCCACGATTCACGATATATGATGTATTGGCTGGCCTTGTCGGAGGCCAATTACAAGGGATACCTCGATGGTTTGGCCAAGGCCGAGCAGGAGCGTCAGGCTCTTGAAGCCCGTACGGTGGACAAGGTGCAACCGGGCGAGCAACAGCCGGAGACCGACCACAAAATGGAAACCGACCGCTCATACACCGGCAACTCCAACGATGTGTTCTATCGCGATGCCAGCGACGGTCATTATTTCAGTTACCTGATGCAGACCAACAGCGAGACCGACCTCAGCCTCCGTCTGAAATACTGGGGCGTGGGCGAATGGAAGTCGCACGAGTTTGATATCTTCATCGACGACACTCTAGTTCAATCGGTGAACAACACCGGCAAATACCGCATCTCGGAGTTCAAGTATGAGACCTACCCCATCCCAGCTGAACTCCTCAAGGGCAAGACGCAGGTGCGCGTGAAATTCGTGGCCAAACCTCGCAAGCAGATTGGCGAAATCTATGAAGTGAGATTGGTCAAGAATTAAAAACAAGATTTTATCCCGAATTAGAGAATTAGAGAAGACCAAAAAGCAATCATATCATCACTATCATTCTTCAATTCTCTAATTCGGTATAATAAAATTGATTATTTGCAGGCCCTCATGACCTTGAATCCATGGTCAAGCAAGGTGGCCGATTCTTTAAATCGTTTGTCGGACGTTCGGCTGTCGAGTAGTACCAATGTCAGTGTCGTTCCGTCTCGGGTGGCAGATGAGACCAGGCAGAAGCCAGCTTGCAAAGTGGAACCCGTCTTTATGCCTGTGCAGCCTTTGTAGGTGAACAGCAGTTCGTTGACGTTTTTACAATTCATTTTCCGGCCGTCTGTCAGCAGGATTTCTTTTTCTTTCGTTCCTGCCAGGGCAGCAAATGCACTGTCGCGCATGCAATATCGCGCCAGTTTCATCAGGTCTGCCGCACAACTATAGTTGTTGTCGTTCGGCATTCCGTTGGGATTGGCGAAGTTTGTATTGTCCATGTCCAGGTATCGAGCCTTGCGGTTCATCATGTCGTAGAATGCCAGCGTGTCGCCCGCCACATGTTTTGCCAAGGCGTATGCCGCGTTGTTGTCGCTTGACATCATCATCTCATAAATCAGGTCGCCCGTTACGAAAGCGTCGCCTGCTTTCACGTGAGCATTATTGTCGATACATACGTCATCTGTTATCTCCACCGTGTCAGTCAACTGTCCCTGTTCCAATGCCAGTAGTGCTGTCATCATTTTCGTTATCGATGCCATATAGCGTCGCTCGTAGGCGTTTTTTGCGGATATGACCATTCCCGTCGAGTCGTCCACCAGCATCCACGCACTCGCTGTCAGCGCGTCCAGTTTGGCGCGACTCCCTATCGTGTCGGTGTCCACCACCTTCATCAGCGACGTGGTGTCCATGTGGATTGCCTGTTCCAGTCTTGCCTGTTCCAGTCTTGTCTGTTCAGAGTCATTGGCAGCTTCTTCCTTCTCGGAATGACACGAAATCAATCCCGTGGCCAACAGCATTGTTGCAATAGCGATAAAAAATGTTTTGCACATCTCGTAGTATTTGAAAGGCTTATCCACTGCGCCACGCCATCTCCTCTTTGTGCAGGAAAAAAATGGATGGGTATCAGTTCACCAACATCATTTTTTCAGCCTGAAAATATTCAGCGAGAAGGCAGGGATTTCCACATCAATCCCGTTCCCTTCCACATCTATTCGCTCCTCGACAGGGAACACATTCGTGGGGGCATCGAGGCTGTTCTCGTCAGCACCGCTGGCAGAAGACAACCTGATGAGCCTACCGTCCTTGGCGTTGAAGTTCCCCAAGTCCAGATGAACCATGGAATGCTGGTCGCCAGTGTTGGCCACCTTGACAATCATCTCCCCGGTATTATCATCCATCTGTGCATTGGCAAAGAAGCCATAAGCCGAATTCACCCTCAGACGGGTGTCGAAGAGCAATTCGTCGTCAAGCCAGCATTTCACGTTTTCTTCATCCACCTGGACCCGTACATCATACCAACGGCCGGTCTCCACGTGCCCACGCTTGATGGCTGTTTGCAACTTGTCACCATAAATCACCTGTTCGATGGCGTGTTGGCTGTTGCCCCATCCGCCAATGTTGAGCCAGCAATAATTGTTCTCATCCTGATAGTTGAACACAATGATGAAACCCTCACGGCCACCATCCTTGCGTGCTTTCAAGTTTAGCTCATAGCGGTTTCCTTCTACCATGCTTCCATCCAAGAAAATCAAAGCCTCTCCCTGGCCTTTCTGACTGATGACGCCGCCATCCTTGCTCCAGTCACCTCCCAAGGCGTTTCCACCTTTGCCTGCTTCCGTCAAAGGCTTGCCATTCACAGTGACATCCTTCAGTTGGAAGGAAGATTGTGTGGCCCAAGTGGCATATCCGAACCTGCTTGACTTCGGTGTGATGTTGACGCGGGCACTGTAAGGATAGGGGTTGTCGACAGCGACGGGAAGGCTTTTCGTCCCCACGTTCTCTGCCATCAAACGTTGGACATAATAGGACGGGGTGCCCATGGCCCTGGAAGAATTAAAACGAATCATGTCGGGTTGCCACGCCACATTGTTCTCATTGACGAAGATGGGCGCATAGCTGGCCATCTCCACCACGTCGCCGTTGTTCTCCATACCCATCATGAAGACGGCTTCACCAAGGGCGGCGTTGAGCGAACCTAGTTTGCCAAAGCCTTGAGTAACGGCATATTCACCACAATAGACCTTGGCGCCTCCACGAGGATAGGTGTCGTATTTGTGATAGTTGTCAGAGAACCATCCGGGACTACGATAGTAATGCTCGTCAACCAACTCCACGCTCTCGTTGCTCCCCCATTTGGGATTGTCGTCACCCCACGCCACCACGTTGCCGATGAGGTGCATGTTGGGGTATTTGGCCAACACCGCGTCTTTGAAGAGTTTGAAGCGGTCGTAGTACCTGTCGCTCTGCTGCCGCGGGTCAGGTTGGTTGTTTTCGTTGCCGATTTCAAGGTATTCGATGTTGAACGGCTCCGGATGTCCGTTGCGTGCCCTCATCGCGCCATATTTGGTTGTCACGTCGCCGTTGGCATATTCCAATGCATTCAGACATTCGTCAATCCACGGCTGGAGTTCATCGACGGGTGTCACCCCTCCATGCCAGATACCCACATTGACGACGAAGAGCGGTTTGGCTCCAAGGTCCTCCGCCAACTGCAAGTATTCATGGAAACCCAGCCCGTCGGTGGTGCGGTAGCCCCAGTTGACATTCCTATGTCCCTCTCTTTCCTCGATGGGACCGATGGTCCTGTCCCACCGGAAGGCATTGTCGGGCGACTCCTGCCCTTCCACAAAGCAACCACCGGGGAAGCGCATGAACTTCGGTTTCAAGTTGTAGAGCATCCATGCTAGGTCTGGCCGGCATCCGTTCTCCCGTCCTTTGAAGGTAGGAGGAAAGAGCGACACGACATCCAGGCAGATGGTACCCTTGCCATCCATCACAAGGACGAACTGCGCCTTGGGGTCGTTGTCGTTGGCCTTCAAAGTGGCGGTGTATTTAGTCCATTTCTTGGTCAGTTGGACATCCAAGGGTGTCTCTGCATAGACCTTCTCACCTTGCCCATCAGAGAGGCAGGCTTTGAGATGCCCCTTGAACTTCCCCTTTGCCCAGAAGGAGAGTTGATAGGTGCGTCCCTGCACGGCATTGATGCCCCAGAATCCTTCGTTCACCAAACACACCGGGGCGTTGGGTGTTGCGTCGATGGTCATTTCCAAAGCCTGATGTTGTTGGTCATTGAGCAAGTCCTTGTTGATGACCTTTGTGGTTAGAGTAGCACCTGGTGAAGCATAGGTGCTCCACGTCGGCGTGGCGTCAGCAGCATCCTCGAAGGAGCGGTTGGAAATCAATTCTGCATACAATCCTCCGTCGGCGGCGTGGTTGATATCCTCGAAAAAGATGCCATAGAGCATGTCGCTCACCGGGGTGGTTTTTCCGGCATCATCCACACGGACATTGATTTGTGCAATACAAGACATGGCGGACAGCGCGCATGCCATGAAAGTGAAAATACGGGTCTTCATAATCTTCAATCTTCAATCTTCAATCTTTATATAAATGGCATCGAAGGCGGTATGTGCACCGAAACAGCCTGTGGTTTCCCAGTCGGTGACGGTGGAGAGGACAACGAAGCGTGGGAAGAATAACGCCTTGAAGCCATACCCGCACTCGTTGACATCATTATAAACAAACTGGTTGCCATGGAGCACGGCAGGTCTTCCTTGCTCGCTCTTCCCTTCAGCAATGTTCCCCGGCACGTTGGATACGTCGAAATGGACACGGTTCTTTCCGGCGGCTCGGAAAGTGACCGTCCCTCCCATCATGTCTTCGTATCCGGTATGATAAAACGAGTACCGATACTTATGACCGATTTTACCCGGATCCTCTGGAGTGAGTTTTCCACCATACGACTCGAGAAAGGCGATGCTGCGCATATTGGTGAAAGCCATGCTCTTCTCCGTGCGAGGATTGGTCCATTCGCCCGTCATACGGTTGCCTTCCAATTTGATGCTCAAGGAACCAGTGATTGTGCCATCACTCTGATATTCATTCAAAAAATAGGTATCATTGCTGTTATGTTCCCCCACAATGAGGATTTGAGCAGGATTCTTGGCTTTCGGGTAATAAATGGCCCCAGCCACGATTTTGTCTGCATTCTCTTCGAATGCGACCCTGACAGCAGTTTTCCCGTCAAGTTTTCCTTCGAAAGCAACTTGACGCACAATCTGCGCCTTCAAGCCCGTCAAGACGAGCATCATCACCATCAAGCAAAATGTTCTTTTCATTGATTTTTTGTTTAGGTTGATTTTTCGTTGGCGAAGATAAGACTTTTTCGTAAAAAAAGCAAATTTTTTATTGTAATTCCTTCTTTCTTATTTTTTTCATCTTTTCCGTTTCACATTGTCGTTATTATTATCTAAATTTGTAGGCTGTAAACAATTGATTCCATATTTACATGGCGATATCTCATTTTCATGCCATTTTCAAATACGATATTGTAAAGATATAATATAATGATGGAAGACAATGCAATGCTGTTGGAGGGCACACTGCTTGACAATGGACATTATCGGATAGAGCGACCACTTGGCTCAGGTGGTTTCGGCAATACCTATCTCGTCACAGACCTCAGGATGGGGATGCCGTGCGTGGTCAAGGAGTTTTTCCTCACGGGAGTCAATGTCCGAATCGAGAAAGAAGTCACCGTCAGCGTACCATCAAACAAGCAAACGTTTGAAAGCCAGCTGCTGAAGTTCAAGAAGGAAGCACGACGGCTGTTCATGCTGAACAATCCCCACATTGTGCGCGTACATACTTTATTTGACGAGAACAGCACGTCGTATTATGTGATGGATTATATTGATGGTCAGTCCTTATCAGATATTGTCAAACAGCAGGGGCATCCGATGACCGAGTCGCAAGTCAGGAACATTCTCAACCAAATTCTAGATGCCTTGCAAATGGTTCACAGCCAGCAAGAACCACTCTTCCATCTTGACATCAAGCCTGGCAACATCATGCTCGACCGCTCAGGCCATGCCTTCCTCATCGACTTTGGTGCAAGCAAACAGAAGGGTGTGGATGGGGGAATGACTTCCACCACGACGGCAATGAGCTACACCCCCGGTTACGCACCGATGGAACAGATAGAACAGGACATCAACAACATAGGTCCATGGACGGATTTCTATGCTTTGGGGGCTACCATGTATCACCTGCTCACGATGAACCGTCCGCCGTCAATCACCAGCCTTCATCGTGCAAACGCTTTTGTCTATCCTCCTGGAGTGAGCGAAGGGATGAAGTCGCTCATCAAAAAAATGATGGCCCTACATCCCCAAAACCGTCCACAAGACGTGAGTGAGATACGATGTGTCCTTGCTGCACCGTCATCCCCAAGGAAGCCTTTAAATGATGAGGAGAGGACGACCTACAGAACCTCACAAGAAACTCAGAGACAACCGCAGCCCGACAATCCATCGAACAACAACTATTTGCCATGGGTGTTGGCCATACTGTTAGCCATGGTCATAGGAGGAGGTGGCGTGTGGTTATTGACCAACAAAGACAAGACAGAGACGACAGAGAAGAAAACGACAACCGATCCAAACAAGAGCGATGACGCATCTACCAAAAAGCCTGAAACACAAGAGAGAAACGATGTTTTGAAAGAAAGTGAGATTATTTCCGAAAAGGCTGAAAACACAAGCCTTGACGTTGCAGATGGCACTCCAACAGTTGACCTTTTAACAGATGGCCAATATTGCTATGAAGGCTATTGGGAATCAATGCAATATCCCGCCCAACCATGCAAGATAGAATTTACCAAAAGAGGTGGACGATTACATAACTGTTCTTATACCAACTTGAAATATAATTCAATGGTTCAGCTAAAAGGGTCCTTAAATGGCGAAGAATTGCATTTTGTTGGTAACATACGTGGGAAACAATTAGTCATAGACCTAAGTATAAGCGATGATGGAAGTTATCTGATAGGCGAAGGTGTGGATTACGCTCATAGTGGAGATAAAGCCAACTTGAATTTGAGCAGGGATTAAAATCCTCCATTTGTCACTATCCATAGAAAACCTCTATGACTCCCTCACCTGAACATTTCTTACAATCTATATGCCCCATCCATCACAATATGGAAATCAGTCAACTTCAAACCTACATCATATGAGACGAATCAACTATTATTTTGTTGTGCTGTTTGTTGCGGCGCTTGCGATACAAAGTTTCAAGACCCATGAGGATGTGGGTGATGAACCATTGGTGGTGAAGCGACAGCAGTGTGTGTTGCAGAGAGTCAAACACCATGTGACAAATAGGCTGTATGACAGAAGTGTGGCCATCGATGTGCCCGTCAGGGGAAACAAGGTACTGGTGGATTCGGTCATCACATTCTTGAACAAGTCTTTGTATAAATTCTTCGAGTCAAACAACGAGGAGCATCTTGCTTATGACGCCGTGGCCACTACCGATGCACGTCATCTTCTGTCTCATTATAAAAAAGCATATCGTAAATGGTATAAGAACGACAGATCTTATTTGAGCTGTGATTTCCTTGATGTGTTGATGGTGGCACAGACCAATGAATATGTCACCTACGAAAGCGACTGGTCTTATTGGGAAGAAGGCATTGAAACCTATCAGGAATGGACGACTTTCAGAAAGAGCGATGGAAGATGTCTTGGTGAGGTGATAAGTGACAAGAACCTTGTACGTTTTCTTACTGAGCACCCCGACAAGCAAGATGAAGTCATATGGGAGGATATGCAAAACAAACTGAAGAATGATGCCTTAAATGAGAATGTCGGACTGTTGAACGACTCGGTGGTGCACCAACACGTCTTTGCCCATGGCATTTATGAATCAACGAAATATGACTTGAAAACCATCATGCCTTACCTTTCAAATGAGGCACAGACACTGGTCAGAGGAAATTGAAAGACAACATAAGAACAAGTTATCATGGAATACAATACACTGCTGTTGGATGGCACATTGCTTAACAATGGACATTATCGGATAGAGCGACCACTTGGCTTTAACCAAAACTGCACCAACATCATAGTAACAAAGATATCAGACACATCTGTTCGTTGTGATTTCATTAAAAATGCTTATCAAGCAGATGGTCGTGAATGGCACGCTCCTGCTTATCTTCGATTTGGGCTAATCGGGGGTGATTGGAAGATTGTAGAGGAGAGTGCCCCCCTCACTGACAAGAACCTCAAGAAGATGAAGAACAAATGAGTTCATTAAAATCACTCAAAAACATGGTTATTGCATGCAATAACTACCAAATGGTTGACAGTAACCAAGAATGACATTTGAGCAGGGGAAGTCAAAGGAAAGATGCGATATGAGATAATTGGATGCAAAAACGGGGTTATTGTTGACAAAAACCACGTTTTTGCATTCAGGAAGTACGCAAGAGTATATATAAAGAGTATGGATAATTAAAAAATTATCCTTTTTTGTCGTCGACGTCGACAACAACGCGCGAGAGAAGAGAGAAGTTAGCGAAGTTAATGAAGTTAGCACTTTGCTCGAAGTTAGAGACGATACCATGTGCACACTACCAGTGGAAAAACGCGAGGTTGTGTGAAAGTGCGAAAAATGTCATTTTGGAAAAAGTATGGCAAAATGACAAGTTTTTCCAATAACAATGACTAACTTTGCAGCTCGATTCCCAAAGATGCGAACAAAGCTTTGGTGGAACACGCGACGATGCATAACAATCGACTAAAAAACCTCTGAAATGTTATATTCTCACATAAGACGCCAGATTTTGTCTTTCTTGTTGTTGGTACCAGCCTTGACGACCATGGCAGATGATGGAAAATTGACAGGCACGGTGATTGGCACGGCCGAATCGGTGGACTATTCCACTTCTCGAAAATCTACAATCATCAACACCCGCGAGATGGCCTTCGATGGTGATTTGAACACCTTCTTCGCCTCGTGGGAGCGCAGTTACACCTGGACAGGTTTGGACCTGGGCAGCCCGCATGTCATCACCAAGGTGGGTTGGTCACCCCGCAACGACGGTCAGGGTGAAGGGCGCGTGGTATTAGGCGTTTTCGAAGGCTCCAACCGCAAGGACTTCCTGGATGCGTTGCCACTCTACATCATCAAGGAGAAAGGCACAATCGGCGTAATCTCCCATGCAGTTGTCGATTGTTCCGCCGGCTTCCGCTATGTGCGCTATGTCGGTCCCTCCGATGCCCGTTGCAACATCGCCGAACTGGAATTCTACGGCCATCCTGGCGAAGGCGACAGCACCCACCTCAGTCGCATCACCAACCTCCCCACGGTGAGCATCCACACACTCGACGGCAGGATACCTTACGACAAGGTGACAGAGATTCCCTCCCTGATCACCATCATCGGCGACGAGGGTGTGGACGTGCTGGCCGAACCGGGAGGCGTACGCGAACGCGGCAACTATTCACGTTCCTTCCCAAAGAAGCCCTACCGCATCAAGTTCGACAAGAAACAGCATGTGCTCGACGCCCCCGCCAAGGCGAAGAAATGGACACTCATCAACAACTACGGCGACAAGACCTTGATGCGCAACCTCCTTGCTTTCGAACTGAGTCACCGCATGGGGATGCCCTACACCCCCTACGGTCGTGCCGTGGACGTATTGCTCAACGGTGAATATAAAGGCTGTTACCAATTGTGCGACCAAGTATGCGTGGGCAAGAACCGTGTGGACATCACCGAGATGACCCCACAGGACGTTTCGGGAAGCGCCCTCACAGGAGGTTATTTCTTTGAAATCGACGCCTATGCCGACCAAGAGATGTCCTGGTTCCAATCCTCACAAGGCAACCCCGTGACCATCAAGTCGCCCGACGAGGACTCCATCGTCACCGTGCAGCACAACTACATCAAGAACTATTTCAACAAGATGGAAAGCCAGTGGAAGAACTACCTTGACCAGAACACCTTCCTCCGTCATTTCCTAGTGGGTGAACTATCCGGCAACACCGACACCTATTGGAGCGTGTTCATGTACAAGGAGCGCGACGACGACATGGTGTACACCGGACCCGTGTGGGACTTCGACCTGGCATTTGAAAACGACGAGCGAACCTATCCCGTCAACTCCAAAAGCGACTACATCTACCGCAGCGGTGGCAGTTGTGCAGGCAGGATGCGTAATTTCGTCGACCGCATCGTCATTTCCGACGCCTCCTCACGTGCACGGTTGGTGGAGATTTGGGACGAGGCGCGTCAAGCCGGTCTTTGCAAGGAGAGCCTCGTGGCCTGTGTCGACTCATTGGAAGCAGAACTGGCACAGTCGCAGGAGTTGAACTTCCTCCGCTGGCCCATCATGCGGACGAAGGTTCACCAGAATCCGAAGATATGGGGCAACTACACCAAGGAGGTACAGAATGTGCGACGCTTCATCGGAGAGCGGGTTGATTGGATGGACAAAAGGTTAGGCTATACCTTCACACCTAATGACATCGCCGAGGTCTCCCTCGACGACAAGGCATCTTCTGTCTCCTCCATCGACTTCACCAAGCCCTATGAAGTCTTCACACTCTCTGGCATGGCCTGCGGCAACAACCTTGAAGGTTTGGCTCATGGCATCTATATTGTGCGTCAAGGAGGGAAGAGGGCAAAGATTAAAATTGAAAATTGAAGATTGAAGATTGAAGATTAAAAATTGAAGATTGAATTTTTGGAGCAGCGAAAGCAGAGTCAAGCTTGCTTGAACTCTGCCGAGTCGCGACAAAAATCAGCGAAGCTAAAATTGAATTTTTGGAGCAGCGAGAGCAGAGTCAAGCTTGCTTGAACTCTGCCGAGTCGCGACAAAAATCAGCGAAGATAAATTGAAGATTGAAAATGACTATGGAAACTATAGAAACTATAAATACTATAGAAATTACAGGTCCTATCCATACCTCGCTGAAAACCGCCAAAAACCACCAAAAACGTAAAAAATTCTGATTAATTGTTAGAATTACACCTCTATATTTCATCCACTTTTTTATTTTTGGCTATTTTAGCAACCATTTGAATGACAGCCTATTATCACAAAATGTAATAGACTGTCTTCCACTTTTTCCATCAAGAGGTGTTTCAAGTAGTTTCTTTTTTTTCTATCTTTGCAAAAGCAAGAGCGAAGACAGGCTGCACTTCGGCAATCCTAGCAAGCTTGATTGCTCTCGGTTTGCACTATCCAACCTACCCACCTATCTATTGCACTTTATTCTAACTTAATACTTAAACATTATCGTATGAGATTAAAAAAGTTTACATTCTTGCTGTTGTCATTGATGATGATATCAGCAACTGCCCTTGCGCAGAAACGGGTGTATTCCGGCCAGGTTATCGATAGCCAGGATGAACCCATTATCGGCGCGTCAGTGGTACAAAAGGGCACTTCGAACGGTGGTGTGACCGACATCGACGGAAACTTCCGCGTTTCTGTCGATGAAGGTTCCACCCTGGTTATTTCCTACATCGGTTATGCCACCCAGGAAGTGAAAGCCGCCGACGGTTTGCGCATCGTGTTGCAAACCGACCAGGAGATGCTCGACGAAGTGGTTGTCATCGGTTATGGCGTGCAGAGGAAGAGCGTCGTTACCGCCTCCATTGCGAAGGTTACCGCCGAAGACCTTGAAGGTACGGCACCTGTGCGTATGGACAACGCCTTGAAGGGTCTTGCCTCCGGTGTCACCGTCACCTCCTCCTCCGGCCAGCCAGGCGCCGCTGCCCGTGTGCGCGTGCGTGGCGTGGGAACCATAACTAATAGTGAGCCCCTCTACATCGTTGATGGAATGCCCATCGAGGGAGGACTCGACTACCTCAACCCCAACGACATCGCCTCTATCGAGGTGCTGAAAGATGCTGCCTCCGGAGCCGTTTATGGTGCCCGTGCTGCAAACGGTGTCATCATCGTCACCACGAAGACCGGCAAGGTAGGCACCACCCGTGTGAACTACGACTTCTCCTATGGTTGGCAGAGTCCCTGGAAGAAGCGCGACGTGCTCAACGCCAGCGAATACGCCGTGATGATGAACGAAGGCAGGGTGAACGCCGGCATGGCCCCCATCTACGCCGACCCCTACTCTTTCGGCGAGGGAACCAACTGGCAAGAAGAAGTGTTCAACGACAACGCCCCCGTGGTGAACCACCAACTCAGCATCAGCGGTGCAAGCGAGAAACTCAACTACCTGCTCAGCGCCGGCTACTACACCCAGGAAGGCATTGTCGGCGGCAACTATGACCGTTCGAACTACGAGCGCCTCACCCTCCGTGGCAACTTTGGCACTACCATCTTCGATGCATCCCAGGAGCGTAACTTCCTCAACAACCTGAAGCTCACCGCCAATGTCTCCTACGCCCGTATCAAGAGCAAGGGCGTGGATGTCAACTCCCAATGGGGTTCGCCCCTTGGTTCGGCCTTGGCGCTGTCGCCCATCCTCACGGTCTATGACCCCAACCCCGAGGCACAGTTGGAAATGTACAAGAACAACATCGACTACACCCCCATCTACGACTCGCAAGGTCGCCTGTTCATGGTGCCCGGCACGGAATACAACGAGATGGTGAACCCCATCGCCTCTCTCTCCCTTCCCGGTTCCCAGGGATGGAGCCACAAATTCGTGGCCAACTTCTCCGCCGAACTCCAGTTGTGGGACAACCTCAAGTTCCGCTCCTCCTATGGCGCCGACCTCTCCTTCTGGGGCAACGACGGCTACACCAAATTGTTCTATCTCTCAGGCAACAACAAGGCCACCCGCACAGGCGTCTATTCCGAAAGCGACCGCGGCACCGTATGGCAGATAGAGAACGTGCTGAGTTATGACAAGGTCATCGGCAAGCACTCCTTCGCCATCATCCTCGGCCAAAGTGCCAAGCAGAGCAGAGGCTACTTCCTCGGCGGCACCGCCTCCAACATGATGGACCCCAACGGTTCAAAACCCTATATCAACTACACCTATGGCGTGGGCACCCCCGTCACCATCGACACCCATGAGTTGATCTACACCGACGAGAACGGCAAGACACAGACGGTGAACGTCTATGACGGCTACACCACTAACATCAGCATCTATGGCGGCAAGAACCCCTACGCCACCATCTCCTCCCTCTTCGCCCGTCTCAGTTACAACTACGATGAGCGTTACATGTTGCAAGCCACCGTGCGCCGTGACGGTTCGAGCCGTTTCGGTCCCAACAACCACTATGCCACCTTCCCCTCCTTCTCCTTGGGATGGAACATCACCAACGAACCATTCATGAAAGACCGTCTGACATGGCTCAACTCCCTGAAGGCCCGTCTGTCATGGGGTAAGAACGGTAATGAGAACATCGGCAACTTCCGTTACACCGTGATGACAGCCAGTGGCAACAACTACATCTTCGGCAGCAACACCAACACCACAGGCGTAAAAGCCAGTGGCCTGCCCAATCCCGACCTGAAATGGGAAGAGAGCGAGCAGTTGGACTTCGGCCTTGACTTCGGTTTCCTGAGGAACGCCCTCACGTTCACCATCGACTACTACAAGAAGACCACCAACGGCATGCTGATGGAGATGAACATCCCCTCGTATGTGGGTGAGTCGAAACCCATCGGCAACGTAGGCAAGATGGAGAACTCCGGCGTGGAGATGGAAGCCATCTACAAGTTCCATATCAACGACTTCAACTTCCGCATCGGCGGCAACCTCACCTATCTGAAGAACAAGTTGATAGAATACGGCAACGAGACCGGATGGGCCAACTACGACTCCTTCCAAGGCGCAGGCACCATCTCCCGTGCCCAGAACGGCAAGCCCTTCCCCTACTTCTATGGTTACAAGACCGACGGAGTCTTCCAGAACCAGGACGAGATTGATGCCTATCTGAATGCCGCAGGCGAGAAAATCCAACCCAATGCCGTGGCAGGCGACGTCAGGTTTGTCGATATCAACGGCGACGGCAAGATCACCGACGACGACCGCACCGACATCGGCAACGGCATGCCCGACTGGACCTTCGGTCTGAACCTCAGTGCCGGTTGGAAAGGCTTCGACTTCAGCATGATGCTTCAGGGCACGATGGGCAACGACATCTTCGACGCCACGCGCCGCACTGACATCTCTACGGTGAACCTTCCCTCGTGGATGCTTGACCGCTGGACAGGCGAAGGAACAAGCAACAAGATTCCGAGATTCGCCCTCGGCGACAGTCAGAACTGGCAGTCGAGCGACCTCTACGTCTATGACGGCAGTTACATGCGCCTGAAGAACATACAGTTGGGCTACACGCTCCCCACTAATCTCACCAGGCAGTTCCTCATCTCCTCCCTTCGCTTCTATGTGGCAGGAGAGAATCTGCTCACCTTCACCAAGTATCATGGCTTCGACCCGGAAATCTCTTCCACGACAACCTCTCTCGGTGTTGACTACGGTGTATATCCGCAGGCCCGCGTCTGGACTGTCGGCGTCAATATCGCATTCTAACATATAAAGGACTACCATTATGAAAAAGTACAATTATATTCCCGTAGCCCTGCTTGCTGCAGCCCTGACCCTGACCACCAGCTGCAAGGACAGCTTCCTCGAAGTGGAGTCGCCCACGCAGGACTTCATCGACACCTATTTCACCAACGACGAGCACGTGCAGGAGGCCCTTGTCGCCGCATACGACCCATTGGAGTGGCCCGACTGGGGAGTAAGCCCCCATGCGCAATACAATCCCGTGAATATCATGAGCGACATCATGGCCGACCAAATATGGGTAGGCGGTGCCGATAAGACCGACAATCAATTCTGGCACCTGATGATGAACTACGAAGCCCTTCCCACCAATTGCATGATATGGTTGTGGGATGCCGCCTACAGTGGCGTGAAGCGCACCAACGATGTCCTCACCTATATCGGTTGGGCTGGAGAGAATATCACCCCTCAGAACGCCGCCTCCTACGAGGCCCAGGCTCGCGTCCTCAGGGTGTTCTACTACACCTGGCTTTGGAAGTTCTGGGGCAATATCCCCTATTATGAGACCAACCTGAACGCCCCCTACCTGGCCGAGCAAATCCCCGCTGACGAGGTCTATAACCACATCATCGCCGACCTGGAGGGAGCCATCGGTCTCAACGCACTGCCCATGAAGTCATCGTCAGAGAATTATGGTCGTGTGACCAAGGCCATGGCCTATATGCTCTATGCAGAAATCGTGATGTACCAGAAAGACAGCGGCCGTTACGCCAAGGCTTTGCAATACATGGAGGAAATCATCAGTAGCGGCAACTACGCCCTTCTCGACGACTACGCCGGCATCTTCAAGGAAAGTGGCGAATGGAGCGTTGAGTCGATATGGGAAATCAACTACAAGGACGACGGCGCCTACCGCTCATGGGGTTCTCCTCTGAACGCCGGTGGCACAGTGCTTCCACGCCTCATCAGTCCCAATGGATGGGCCGACGGCACCGACGGCCATGACAACGGTTGGGGATTCGCCCCTGTCCGCCAGTCCACATACGACATGTATGCCGATGGCGACACCCGCCGCGACGCCACCTGCTGGAACGCAGCAGCCGTAGGCAGTTACAAGCCCCGCTACCAGGACACCGGCCTCTTCCTTGAGAAGTATGTCGCCCACACCGGCGACAACAAGGACCAGATAGCCGATGGCGACCTGAACTGGAACAACAACCTCCGCATCTACCGTTTCTCAGAGGTTCTGCTCAACGCAGCCGAACTGTTGCTGAAAACCGGAGGCGACGCTTCCAAGGCCGCCGACTACCTGAATCGCGTGCACCATCGCGTCGGCCTGACCGACAACGTTGCCGCCACCGAGGACAACATCCTGCAGGAGCGTGCTTTGGAGTTCGTTGGCGAAGGCAAGCGCTACTGGGACCTCATCCGCACCGGCAAGGCATCCACCGTGCTCGTTCCCGACGCATTCGGCTATCGCACCAACAGCTGGTCTGAGAGCAAGAAGTATCTGCCCATCCCGCAGAACGAGATTGACGCAGCCCAGGGTACATTAACTCAAAACAACTATTAATCCGACGATGATTATGAAGAATATAGCAAAACATATCGGTTGCATCCTGATGGCAGGCCTGGCTCTCGCCGCCTGCTCGCCCGACGACTATGCAGGCCTCGACCCCAACGGCATTCCCAACGCCTCCGATGCAGACATCACCATGGAGCTGGACCAGGAAATCAACCAGGTGACCTTGAAGCTCAACAACACCGCCCAATATCCCGTGTGGATAGTCGACGGAAAGACCTATTCCACACGCAACCCGTTCAAGAAAATCTATGCCAACTCCGGCGACTACTCCGTGGAATACCGTGTGGGCAACCGCAACGGCATCAGCGACGGGAAAGGCGTGAAGACCTTCCATTTCAACAACTCCATCGTCGACTTCTCCGGCTACGTCACCCGCATGGCAGGTGCAGAGGAAGGCGGCAAGCAATGGTATATCGCCAGCGCCGAAGCCGGGCACATGGGTTGCGGACCCTCGGGCACCGACGGCACAGAATGGTGGTCGGCCGCACCCAACGACAAGGCCAAATTCGGTGTGTATGACGACGTGGTGACCTTCATGCCCAACGGCACCTATGTCTATGACCCAGGCGAGGGCGGCACGATGTATGTAAACAAGGAAGCCAAGTCGTTTGCCGAGACCAACAACGGCACGGCAGCCGAAGACGTGATGGTGAACGTGGACAAGCAACAGTCCTCCTATGAATTCACCGTCCAAGGCGACGACGTTTATCTCGTCCTCCCCGCCCACACCCGCTTCCCCTACATCTCCAACGACGACCAATGGAACACCCCGAAGTTCAAGATTGTTGACCTGAAACCCAAGCATATGGAGTTGGTCTACGACAACGGCAGCATCGCCTGGCACTTCATCCTCGTCACCGAGAAGAGCGCCGGCACAGAGGAGTTCAAGGGCTTCAAGTATGACAGCGATTGCAACATGTTCCGCACGGCACATTACACCAACACCTTCTGGTACGCCCCCGGATGGAACCAGATTGCCGACCCCGTGCAGACCGTCAACGGCAGCGCCTTCACCCTCACCCTCCCCGAGGCAACCACCGACAAGTGGCAATGCCAGTACTTCTTCCACACCGACATGACCACCAACTCCTCCACCAACTATGACTTCTCCTGCGTGCTCAACTCCAGCAAGGACCACAACAACGTCACGGTGAAGATTTGCGAGGAGACCGACGACGGACTGTTCTATTTCGACGAAGTCATCCAATTGAAAGCCTACGAGGACTATGTCTTCTACAAGAGCGACATGCCAGGCAAGGACATCAACAGCGTGAAGATTGTCTTCGACTTCGGCGGCAACCAGGCAGGCACCGAGATGACCGTGCGCGACATCGTGCTCAAGGAGCATGGCTGCGACGATGGCACCTCCCTGCCCACGGAGAAGGAGTTCAACGGCTACAATTACGACAACGCCTGCAACATGTTCCGTACGACACATTATACGAACACCTATTGGTATGCCCCCGGATGGAACCAGATAGCCGACCCCGTGCAGACCGTCAAAGGCAGCGCCTTCACCCTTGCCCTCCCCGAGGCAACCACCGACAAGTGGCAGTGCCAGTACTTCTTCCACACCGACATGACCACCAACTCCTCCACCAACTATGACTTCTCCTGCGTGTTCAACTCCACCAAGGACCACAACAACGTCACGGTGAAGATTTGCGAGGAGACCGACGACGGCCTGCTCTACTTCGACGAAGTCATACAGTTGAAAGCCTACGAGGACTATGTCTTCTACAAGAGCGACATGCCAGGCAAGGACATCAACAGCGTGAAACTTGTCTTCGACTTCGGTGGCAACCAAGCAGGAACAGAAATCACGGTTCGAGACATCGTGCTCAAGGAGCATGGATGTGACGATGGTGCTGGACAACCCGGTGCCACTCCCGGCGGCGGAGGCGACAACGTGATGGACTGGGACTACAACTCAGCCAACAACTTATGGAAGAGCGTTGATGCATCCGACTGCGAGATGTTTTATTACTACGCACCAGGATGGAACCAGTTGCCCAACCCCACGCTCAGCCACAAAGGCGACAGCTACACCCTCAAGCTCACTGAAGCCACCACCGACCAATGGCAAGCCCAGATGGCCTTCCGCACCAACCTCTCCGCCAATGCAGGTGAGAACTACACCTTCTGCTGCCTGATGACCCCCAATGTCGATTTGAACGGTGTGACTGTGAAGCTGACCCAGACGGGTGATGACAACAACTTCTTCTTTGCCGAGCGTGTCAACCTCGCCGCCTACGAAGACAACGTCATCAAGTTCAAGGCCAAGGCCTGTCCTGCCGACATGCCACAAATCAGCCTGTTCTTCGACTTCGGTGGCAACCCTGCCAACACAGAGGTGACCATCAGTAAGATTTATCTCGAAAAGAATTAGAGTTATGAACAAAACGATGCTATACAGTGTCATTTTAGCTTGTCTCATCACTGTCGCCGGCTGCGGCGGCGGTGATGACGACAACAACTCCAAGGCAGCAGGCGAGATCACCTGCTCGCCCACAGAACTGACGTTTATCGCTGCCGGCGGCGAACTCCCTGTCAACGTGAAGTCAAGCGGCGAATGGTCGGCCTATGCCAGCGACAGCTGGTTGACCGTCACCCCGCAAAGTTCGATGGACAAGGTGGGCGTCCTCAAGGTGAAGGCCGAAGCCAACAACACCTACGACGAGCGCTTGGGCACTGTGACGGTGAAGACCGGCAATGTCCGCCAGGTCGTCAGCGTCAAGCAACCCGGCATCCCCCGTCCATCCGTCGACCCGACGATACAGGTCCCCGATGGTTACGAACTAGACTGGAACGACGAATTCAACGGCACCTCTCTTGGCATCGACTGGGTCCATGAAGTGAAGAATGCCGGATGGGTGAACAACGAAAAGCAGAACTATGTCAACGGCAACGGCGTCACCGCCGTAAGCAATGGCACGTTGAAGATTACGTGCAAGAAGGAAGACGGCAAAATCTATTCCGGCCGCATCTATGGCAAGAAGCGAACGGGATGGAAATATGGCTGGGTGGAAGCACGTATCAAGTTGCCCAAAGGCAAGGGCACCTGGCCCGCCTTCTGGATGATGCCCGTCAACGAGAGTGACGGCTGGCCCACCTGCGGCGAAATAGACATCATGGAAGAGGTGGGCTACCATCCCAACTACACCTCCTCGTCCATCCACTGCAACAGCTACAACCACATGAAAGGCACCCAGAAGACCGCCGAGCGGTATACCGCCGGTGCAGAAGGCGAGTTCCACGTCTATGCCTTGGAATGGACGGAGAACTACATCCAGACCTATGTCGATGGCAATCCACTGCTCCACTTCGACAACGACGGCAATGGAAACAAGAACACGTGGCCTTTCAACAAGGAATTCTATGTCATCCTCAACCTCGCTTGGGGAGGCGACTGGGGCGGTGCACAAGGCGTGGATGAAAGCGCCCTGCCCGTAACCATGGAAGTAGATTACGTACGTGTATTCCACAAGAAATGAAAAAGAAAGCAACAATCATCATCGTGACGATGCTTGCCTTGAGCCTGCACGCCCAGGCTCAAGACAGGCGCGTCTATCTCGACGAGTCAGCCGACATCGAGACAAGGGTTGAGGACGCCTTGCGACGCATGACGCTCGACGAGAAGATTGCCATCATCCATGCGCAGTCCAAATTCTCGTCACCTGGCGTGAAACGCCTCGGCTTCCCCGACCTGTGGACCGACGACGGCCCCCATGGCGTACGTCCCGATGTGTTGTGGGACGAATGGGAACAGGCCGGCCAGACCAACGACTCTTGCGTGGCCTTCCCCGCCCTCACCTGCCTCGCTGCCACATGGAACCCCACCCTCTCCCGCGCCTATGGCGAGAGCCTTGGTGAAGAGGCACTCTACCGCAACAAGAATGTGATGCTCGGGCCCGGCGTGAACATCTTCCGCACCCCGTTGAATGGACGCAACTTTGAATACATGGGCGAAGACCCATGGCTTGCCTCCCGTATGGTAGTGCCCTACATCCAAGGGCTACAGTCGAAGGGTGTGGCAGCCTGCGTCAAGCACTATGCGCTCAATAACGATGAAGAATACCGCCACCAGGTGAACGTCATCGTCAGCGACCGCGCCCTGCGTGAAATCTACCTGCCGGCCTTCAAGGCAGCAGTCACCGAAGGAAAGGCATGGGCCATCATGGGTGCCTACAATCTGTACAAAAACCAGCACAACTGCCACAACGAGACCTTGCTCAACAAGATTCTGAAACAGGAGTGGGGTTTCGACGGCGTGGTGGTCAGCGACTGGGGTGGTGCACACAACACACTCGAAGCGGTGAAAAACGGTCTGGACTTGGAGTTTGGCACCTGGACAGACGGTTTGGCACAAGGCACCCACAACGCCTACGACAACTACTACCTTGCCCACCCCTACCGCCAACTCATCCTACAAGGAAAGGTCGGCACGAAGGAGTTGGACGACAAGGTTCGCCGCATGCTGCGCTTGATGTTCCGTACCAATATGAACCGCCAGCGGCCATATGGTTCATTATGCTCGGAAGACCATTATGCCGTTGCCAGGAAAGTGGGTCAGGAAGGCATAGTGCTGTTGAAGAACGACCGCGACGTACTCCCCATACGCCAAGGCGCCCGCGTGCTCGTGGTGGGTGAGAACGCCATCAAGATGATGACGGTGGGCGGCGGTTCCTCCTCATTGAAAGCCCAACACGAGATTTCCCCGTTGCAAGGGCTGCGAGAGCGCCTGGGAGCTTCCGTGGACTACGCTCGCGGCTATGTGGGCGACATTTCGGGAGCTTACAACGGCGTGACCACCGGTCAGGACCTGAGCGAGCAGAGGAGCCCTCAGGAACTCACCGCCGAGGCCGTGGAGAAGGCACGCAATGCCGACTATGTCGTCGTCTTCGGCGGTTTGAACAAGAGTGACTTCCAAGACTGCGAAGGACACGACCGCAAGGAATACGTCCTGCCTTATGGCCAGGACGCCCTCGTCGAAGCCCTTGCCTCTGTCAACAAGAACATCATCTTCGTAGGCATTTCAGGCAATCCCTTCTCCATGCCATGGATCAATCGCGTTCCTGCGGTGATACAAGGGTGGTTCTTAGGTTCTGAGGCCGGTCTGGCACTGGCCGACATCCTCACAGGAGAAGCCTGTCCAAGCGGCAAGCTGCCTTTCACCTGGCTGGCGAAACTCGATGATTGTGGCGCCCACGCCACAGGGTCTTATCCCGGAACCTGGCGAGCCAACCACGATATCATCGACGAGGAATACAAGGAAGACATTTTTGTGGGCTACCGTTGGACAGACCGCCAGAAAGTGAAACCACTCTTCCCCTTCGGCCACGGCTTGTCATACACCAACTTCAGCATCGGCAGCGTAACGGCAGACAAACGCGAGCTTTCGGGTAACGACTCCCTCACCGTCAACGTCACCGTGTCCAACACGGGCAAAGTAGCAGGTGCCACCACGGTGCAGCTCTACATCTCCGACAAGAAATGTTCCTTGCCCCGTCCGGAGAAGGAGTTGAAAGCATTCCAGAAGGTTTTCCTCCAACCCGGCGAGCAGCGTGATGTAAAGCTCACCATCGGGCGCGACGCCCTGAGTTTCTATGATGACAGAATCCAGCAATGGACGGCTGAACCCGGCGACTTCGAGGCCTTGGTGGGCTTCTCCGCCGGAGACCTCCAATCGAAAGTAAAGTTCAAGTTGAAATAGTTCGTGTTCACTAATCAATTGGCTCAACCCTGGATGCAGGGGCGAACCCGTACCCTCAAGCGTCTGCCATAGTAAGAAAGCTTATCCACCCCATCAAGGCATGACAAAGCATCCTGGAGGATTTCGGCTCAGGGGGGATTGTCCGTGGACAATCCCCCCTGAGTCCATTTTTGGTTGAAAAAGCAAAGAAATGTGTTATGAAAATCTAAGATATAGCTATTTGTGGTTAAAACAGTGAACACAGATGATATGAGGTGCTGAAAATTGTTAGGTAAAAAACGACACCATATCAAAAAAAAAAGAAAAAAAAGTGCAGATTATTCAACTTTTTTTTAATTTTGCAACCAATATGCCATATTGGGCTATTGTCTTCATACCCATAGACGAGTTGACATATCCGACATGACAAAAACCTGAACAACACATAATAAAAGTTTACTGAAACCTGAATCAAACAACACATATTTACCAAGGATAAAATGACGAAGCAAAAACTGAAACAAAAAGCGCTAAGCACGCTTGCCCTCCTGCTCCTGATGGTGCAAGGGGCATGGGGATGGGACGGCTCGGGCACGAGCAGCGACCCATACCTCATCAAAGCTGAGTCCGACTGGGACTCCCTTGCATCAAGCAGCACCAGCCAGACCTACAGCGGCGTGTACTTCCGCCAGACGGCTAACATCAGCGGTGTAGCCACGATGGTGGGTACAGACACCTCGCCTTTCGCTGGCATCTACGACGGCGACGGGCACACTCTCAACGTGAACCTCGACAGCGATGGTGCCTTCACGGCACCCTTCCACCACATCGGCGGAGCCACCATCCGCCACCTGCATGTGACGGGAACCGTAACTGGCAAGCTCCACACGGCAGGCCTGGTGGGCGGATGCAACGGACAGGGCACCAACACCATCAGTGACTGCCAGGTGAGCGCCACCATCAAGGAGAAGCGTAACAGCCTTCTCCGCGCCGGCGGCTTCATCGGTCACGGCAGCGTGGCCAAGAACGTGCTGAGTGACTGCCTTTTCGACGGCAAGTTGACGGTGGAGTGGCATGTCGACGACAGCTACGCCGGGGCGTTCATCGGCTGGAGCACCTTTACCAACAAGGAAAGGCAGAGCATCACCAACTGCATGGAGAAGGGCACCGACGAGGGCTACAGCCACTATATGCTCTACTTTGCCTACTCCGAGAGTAACAGCAGCGCCCTCAACGAGATCACCCTCGACCGATGCTATTGGACTGGGTTCCTTTCAAAAGCACAGGGCACGTTCGTCTTCGACAGCGTCAATCTGCCCGCGGGCTGCACCTACAAGTTCGTGAGCGACCCGACGGTGCAGTTTGGCGGCAAGAGCTACTGGACGAGCGGAGCCACCATCGACATCACCGTGCCCGAGGGCACACCCTTCGACCACTGGGGCAGCGGCGTCTATCCCGGCATCTTCATCAGCGACTGCTTCAAGGCCAGCGGCAAGCACCAGCTGCAGGACGTGATGGGTATTCCTACGCTCAACATCCAGACCTCTCCCATCCCCGAAGCCGAGACCGAGCGCACCCTCTGGGGCGTCACCTACCGCTACCTCTCGCGCCGTGACTACCACTACTACTTCTCCGACGAGACCGTGGCGGCCAAGGGCTGGCACTTCGAGAACGGCGATGTCAAAACCGATAACAATAACTGGGACGACAACCTGCTGGTGTATAACGCCGACGGCGACGCGTCGGAGATCACCGTCGTCACGGGCTACGACGAGAGCAGCTACAACGACGACGGCGTGCAGATACACAACGACCTGGTGCGCAACATACGCGCCCACACCCACTTGGGCATGATCGCGCCACGGGCCTTCAACAACAGCTCACAACTGCGCACCCTATACTTCAAAGACACCGATGCCACCTTCTTCAACTCGCTGTTGCCCTTCGATTTCGAGATAGGCAATGAGGCATTCGCCAACTGCCCCAATCTGACTGAAATCAAGATGATGCAGTACACCACCGAGGGCGACAACCACTGGGAGGGCCTCAATGCCTCGCAGGTGACAAAGATAGGCTACGACATCTTCCTCGCCTCGCCCAATGCCAAGGTGAGCACCCACCGCTCAGCGTATCAGGAATATATGGGCAGCGCGACGTGGAAGCCCTACCGCTCGCGCATCATCATCTACGATGCCACGGTGGAGGACTTCAAGGTCAATGGCGTGAAATATCACAAGTATCGCAACGCCGATGAGACCAAGGCCCTGACCAACAACGACAAAGACCAGATGATGGACAACCACCTGCGCATCTGGAACGCTGACTTCCAGCAGTTCAGCGCCGCCTCGCTGCTCGACACCAAGGACGATGCCACAGTCTATTACACCTACATAGTGGGCGTGGACGATGACGACATCGACGATGCCGACGGCGTGATGCGCATCTACAACGACCCTGGCTCATACTACAACTACAAGACCCTGGCCCTGGGCCGCTCGGCCATCGCAGGCAACGAGCACGTCAAGGCCATCGAGTTCTACCAGACCAACGGCGACTCAGAGAACAGCTACAGCGACCTGAAGTTCGTCATCCAGAACGGCGCGCTCAAGGGCTGCAAGAACCTCAAGGAGCTGCGCTTGTTCTACTACGTGCAGGACGGCGACGACCATTGGGAGACCCTCGGTCCGCAGGATGTCATCCCGGGCGACAACATCTTCGGCATGTTGACACCTGATGAGATAAAGAATATGACCGAGGAACAGATGAGCAGCTATGTGTCAAAGCCCGATGACATCAAGATACTGGTGGGCACCCACCGCTATCAGGAATTCCTTGACGACCCCAACTGGCAACCCTACCTTCCGCTTCTGGAACCTGTGGATTTTGTTACCAACGGTAATAAGGAGGACTTCACCCGCGGCGGCCTCACCTACGGCTATATGACAGCCCCTGGCGGCATCATGCAGACCTCACAGGTGGTGAGTCAGGATGTGTCGTGGTGGACAGTGCCACGCATCGGCATAGAGGTAGCCATCATTCTCGCCACTGTAGCAGGGGGGAGCACTGTAGGGACAGCAGAATTGGGAAACCAAGCAATGAGCCAGCAGGCCGTCGTCAATTCGCTCCAAGCAACCAATGCGAAAATTACAGCAGTAAATGTTCTCGCCAATGAAGCAATGCGCACCCATGAACCATTCTCACTGGATCCAGTCATCGATTTCATGATGAGCAATTATGCCATGACCAAACCTTTATGGGGAGGATCTAGTTATGTTACTGCGGGTATCGCGAACCCTGAAACAGGTATGCTTATCGAAGGCTTATCAAGAGCAAACTTAGAGGTATTTCTTACCTACAGCTCAGAGGGTGTTAACTGGAGTATGATTATGCTTAATGTAAATGATATACAAAATGTTGTGCGCAGTGCCCTCGCAAGAGAGTCTAAGAGGTTGTTGCAATTGCAAACCAAGCTCTTCTCACACTTGATGAAGACAGCAGCCGTTGTCACACCTTTCGCCTCAGCAGCCACCACCACCTCCAGCTATATCGCCTCAAAGTGCTGGGGCGGCCCGGGGGCGTACAACGGCGACGCCCTGCAGAAAGGCATGCGCGCCAACATCCTCTCCAACATCCACCAGGTGGGCCTCGTGGGAGGCGGCTACGTCATCACCACCCCGCAGAAGAACCTCATCTACCATAACTACATCAAGAGCGTGGACGACAACGTCAACCATGCCGTGATCTACGCCGGCTTCGACGATGACAACAACAGTAACACGTCGAACATCACGACGACCTTCGCCAAGAACGCCTTCCAGAACAAGAAGAACCTGCAGCTCATCAGCTTCCACGCCAACGAGGGACAGACAAGCAACGCCTCGATGCCCATGCTGATCACCATCCCCGACTCAGCCTTCGTGGGTTGCACCGGCCTCACGGCACTGAACCTCATACTCACAGACAACGACGGCGGCACCCGCGCCCTCGGTCCTGAGAACTTCGTGCTTGCCGGCGACAGCATCTTCGCCGGACTGAAGAGCCAAGCGGAAGTCGACTCGTTGACACGCATCGGCAAGGGCAACGGCCTTGTAGCCTTCCACATCGTCATCGACGAGAACCGCAAGCAGGACTTCCTCGACAACGAGTCTTGGGCACCGCTGGAGCGCTTCTTTATCTACGGAAATGCCGTGCCCGACACACCGCTGCGCGAGTACGGTGCAGCCTACGCTTACGCCTATGAGAACAACTCCATCAAGAAGGAGAACAAGGTGCTGGGACACCTCATCGAGCACACCATCGTAGCGGGCATGGACGAGAGAGACTACTACGGCTTCGCCCAGAGACACCAGGGCGCAGTGAAACTCTGCAACGACATCGGCACGTACAACAACTACCAACTCGACTACGTGGCACGGAAGGCCTTCTACGGCAACAACATGCTGCGCACCGTCTCCTTCACCGACCTCTACGGTGCAGGGGCCTTCGGCGACAGCTACACGGGCCTCGACGTGACGCTTCAGGACTCCTGTTTCGCCATGTGTCCCAGCCTGGTGAATCTCGACCTGGTCTATATGAAGACCGACGGCACCAACGAGCTGCAGCCCTTGACGCCGCAGCAGGTGAAGGTGGGCAAGGGCGTGTTCGACGGCAGTCCTGCCCGCATCAAGATGATGCCGCAGCAGGTGGCTTGGTTCGAGGCCGACTCCACATGGGCTGCCTACAAGGACCGCTTCATGCCGTGCATCATACGCAAGACCGACGAGGCCGTTTATAAAGCCTTGGAGGACATGCGCTACTACGACCCCGCCGCCACGGGCAACGACGATGACTATTGGAATGGCTACATCGACCTGGCACGCATCTCCGGCGCCGGATTCTCATGGCTTGACAACCGCTTCACCGGCAACGACAACATCTACTCCTTCGCCGACTTCAAGTATTTCGAGAGCGTGGGCCTCGACTACGTGGGCGAAGGCTGGTTCAACAACTGCCACAACCTGTCGAACATCGTTCTGCCCAGCACCATCAAGCGCATCGGGCGCACGTCACTGGCCAACTGCGTGCGTCTGTCGGAGATAGAAATTCCCGCCTCGGTGACCGCTATCGAGTCGGAAGCCTTCCTCGGCTCCACGGCCCTGAACACCATCATCGTGCGCGGCGATACCCCGGCCACACTCAGCGGCTACGGCAACTTCGACAAGCACGACGGCCTGAAGATCTACGTGCCCGCCTCCAAGGTGCAGGCCTATAAGACCGCTTGGAGCGAATACGCACAGTATATCGTGAGCGACGCCGACTACAAGAAGGTGACCCACATCACCACCACCGGTGTGGGCCAGGTGGCCGACCTGCTGGGCCTTACCCCTGTGAAGGCGAACAGCAAGATCAAATACCTCACGGGCAACTACGCCAAATATGACTCGCTGACCGTCAGCGGACCGCTCAACGGCGACGACATCGCCGTGCTGCGCCACCTGATGGGCGCCAACGCGTGGGAGAGTGAGCCCACCGACGGCTGCCTGCGCTACCTGAACCTCTGGGGCGCCGAGCTGAAGAAGGACGAGGACAACTCATACAACGGCTACGGCGTGGACGAATATTTGGAGAAAGACAACTGGGTGGGCGAGTACATGTTCCACAACTGCACCGCTCTGGAGTCGCTCGTGCTGCCTGCCAGCGTCACAGAAATCGGCGAGAACACCTTCCAGGACGCCACCGCCCTGAAGCGCATCGCCGTGGGTCGCAACACCACGACCTACACCCGCGACCTGCTGCAGAACCTCAACGGAATTGAGGAGCTGGTATTCCTAACCAACCAATACGCCTCTTCCGAGAGCAGCGACCCGTGGGAGGCCGACATTGACATGGTATATGTGCCACAGGCGCTACTCGACGACTATTTAAGCGACCCCGAACTGACATACCGCACCCAGAGTGTCATAAATGTGTTTGAGGACGATGCCGTGCTATGGGCCCTGGCCGACAAGGAGCACTACTTCCCCTCGGAGTACCTTAAGCTGGAGAGCGTGAATGGCATCTTCGCCGGCAACACCAGCATAAAGGATTTCGACGAGTTCCGCTACTTCGAGAAAGTGAGGACGCTCGAGGACGGCGCCTTCCGCGGCTGCACCAAGATGGAGCGCATCGCCATCCCCGACTCGGTGAGCTATATCGGCAGCAATGTGTTCCGCCAGTGCTACCAGCTCTCCGACATCTACATCTCTTCGGACAGCGTGCCCACCATCGCTGACGACGCCTTCGACTTCCAGGTGGACTGGTTCAAGGACGACTTCCGCATCTACGTGCCTAAGACCCTTTGCAAGCGCTACCGTGAGGCATGGCCTCAGTATGCCCAATATATTAATGTGGACGAAAGCCGCTACTCCGACGACAACATCATCACCGTCACCGTGACAGAGCCCAACACGCTGGCCCATGCCCTCGGCTTGACCTACAAATGGAAGATCAGCGGCCGAAATCTCAAGTGCATCACCAGCGTGCGCGGAGACTACTCCAAGTACAGACGTCTGAAGGTCGTCGGCCCCATCTCCGGTCAGGACCTCAGCATCCTGCGCTACCTCGCCGGCTTCTGCCCCTGGTCGAACACGCGCAACTATGCCGGACACCTGGAGTATCTCGACCTCTACGACGCCGACCTCAAGGCGAGCGACTGGGATTCCGCCAACGACTGCTACCTGAGCCTTTTCACCCACTCCGCCTGGCATAACAAGTCGACAGCCGTAAATAACGACAACGAGTTCCCAACCTACGGTCTGCTGCAGGCCTACAGCCTGAAGACGCTCATCCTCCCGAAGAGCCTCACCAAGATGGGCCTCTACGGCCTTGAGGAGTGCGAGGGCTTGGAGGTGCTTGTCATCGGCGACAAGATGAAGAGGTTCGAGTGGAGCGCGCTCGACGATGACGCCATGCTGACCCGCCTCTACATCCTCTCGGAGGAGAAGACAGAAATGAGCGACGTGTGGTGGATCGTGCGTCAGATGGACAACGACTACAACCCGACGTTCGACGCCTTCTACGTGCGACCGAGCCTCTACAATGAGTACCTGAACGATGCGAACTACACTCAGAACATGCAGCGCACGAACCTCATCTCTGTGGGTGAGTTCGACGAAGACGAGTCGTTCTGCGCCTTCGCATCACATGGCGCCGCCACACGGGATGACCTGTTCAACGTAAAAGATGTGACCGGCTGGTTCAACCAGCACCCTGGCATCAAGAATCTCACACCACTGGGCTATACCATTGTCAGCAAGATGAAGCGGGCCGACTTCGAGCCACTGACAAAACTCGAGAAGATCGTCCTTCCCGTCGCGCTCGAAGAGATAGAGGACAGCCTCTTCTCCAAAGCCGCCAACCTGCGGTATGTGGACATGCTGATGTGCGACTCGACCGACATCATCGCCAACGTGAAGAAGCACGGCCTGGCCCGCCTCGGCATCGACTCGCTCAGGACGCTCGTCTACCTGCCCGACACCTACGGCACGAGCAACGGCACCAACATCGTGACCGGCGACATCGGCTCGCTGCGGGCCCAGGCTTTCCGTCTGGTTGACAGCCTCGACTACTGCGTGCCCTATGACTTCGAGACCTCCAAGGTGGAGAACTCACGTGTGCTGCCGGCGAAAGATGGCATCTACACCATCTGCCTGCCATACGCACTCGGTGTGAACACCGGCATCAAGGCATACGAGCCGGAAGGACGCGAGGGCAACACCCTCACCTTCAAGCAGGTGCTCGGCCAGTTGGAGGCACTCAAGCCCTACCTCATCGTGCCGAAGGTGGCCGGAGCCACACTGCCCTCCACCATCAGCCAGACCATCCCCGCCAGCGGCGCTGGCACCATGCCAGAACGTGCCAACTTGCCCGGCTACACCATGCGCGGCACATTGTCGACCATCGACAACGCCACGGCCCATGAACTCGGCGCATGGATCATGCAGAAGGACAACAAGTGGCATCCCGTGCCGTCAGGAGTGGCCCAGGCCTACATCCCGCCATTCCGCTGCTATCTGCTGGAGAGCGCTGGGGCAGGCGTCAATGTCCTCGACATGACACTCGTGGACGACACCGACGGCATATATGAGATACGCACCGTGGATGCCGACGGCACAGAGCGCTACTACGACCTTGAAGGAAGACCCCTCAACGGCAAGCCAGAGCGGGGTGTCTACATCCTCAACGGCAAGAAGCATGTGACACACTGACCCTTAAGGAAAACGGCTTAAAAGTGAAGGATATGAAACATGCATCATACAAAATGAGGGTGGCGGGCATCGCCGCCGCCCTCATGCTCAACGCCGCCGCACTACATGCCACGGGCAACAGAATGGATTACCTCAAGGGTGATGTCAACGGCGATGGCAGCGTCACCGTGACCGATGTCACGGTGCTGGTGGATATCATACTCAACATGAGTGGCACAACCACCTACCCTATGGCCGACGTCAACAATGATGGCATCATCAGCATAACCGATGTGACGGAGCTGGTGGATATCATACTCAGCAACAACATCACCGAGGAAGACGACATTATCAACGTGCCTGTAGAGGGCGATGACACCACGCCGCCCGGTGGATGGGGCCCGGCACAGTCTAACCAGGGAAACTGGCAGGACTGAGGCCTAAAACCACCATAGAGACATGACATTAAAAAAGTAATCCGCCAATTATTTGGCGGATTACTTTTTTTAATAAAGAGATGTATGGCACTTATTCTATAATTAGTTTTTTTCGGGCTATAGGGTTGCTTTTTCAAGATAGTCTGAGTATGTCTGATCATGGGTGCATAACAATGAATAACTACCACGAAGGGACCAAAAATTATATAACGAACACGAAGGAGCCAATAGTTTTATAACGAACACAAAGGAACCAAAATTTTTAAAACGAACACGCGCTCGGCTCTGCCGCTTCGCTCGTCGAAGAATTAGCCGAAATAGCCGAAATATTAGGGCGGCAAGCCGCCACGAAATAACACGAAATAAAATGGCGGCAAGCCGCCACGAAAAGTCGCTTTTCTTTTTGCGTTGGCACCCACAATGCGTCGACAAAAGCAAATGAAAATTTGTTTCGCTTTTCACTCGGCTTGCACTATCTTTTCATAAGATAGGCGGCGCCTCGGAAAAGAAAACAAAAACTTCGTCTTTTGTTTTGCTTTTCACTCGGCTTGC
>CADADN010000011.1 GCA_902786665.1 uncultured Prevotellaceae bacterium
ACCCCCCGTCCCCCTCCCGACATCGGGAGGGGGCTCAACCGCACCTCCTCGGTGCTCGTTCATTAAGGTACCGCTCCCTTAAAGCGGTCGCTGTGATGTTTTTACGCAACAAAGTTGCGATTTTCTGTGTTCGCTTCGCTCACCTTGGTCTGTCTTTACCCAACCGTCTTTACTACATCAACAATAAATCGTGGTACAAGCGAGAGAAAAATAACCAAGAATGTTCTTGTCGTTGTTCGCCGCCAGAACATTCTTGTTGTGGCAAATCCGTCATGCCTTCAGCGTCCTCATGGCGTTGAGCACGGCGAGCACGGTGACACCCACATCGGCGAATACCGCCATCCACATGGTTGCCAGTCCAAGTGAAGCGAGGATGAGCACTGCCACCTTGATGCCGATGGCCATCCAAACGTTTTGCCGAGCGATGGCGAGCGTGCGTCTTGCGATGGCGATGGCAGTAGCGATTTTCGTAGGATGGTCGTCCATGAGCACCACGTCGGCAGCCTCGATGGCGGCATCGCTTCCCAGTCCACCCATGGCGATGCCCACGTCGGCCAGTGCGAGGACGGGGGCGTCGTTGATGCCGTCGCCCACGAAAGCCACTCCCATGTCCTTTGGCTTCCCCTCGATGAGTTGTCTCATATGCTCCACCTTGTCCTGAGGCAGCAGTCCGGCATGGTATTCGTCGAGTGCCAGTTGCTTTGCCACGTGTGCCGCCACCTCCTCACGGTCGCCGGTGAGCATCGCCACGTGTCGCACCCCCATCTCCCGAAGAAGGGAGATGGCCTTCGCGCTGTCCTCCTTCACCTTGTCGCTGATGGCGATGTGTCCTGCATATACTCCGTCGATGGCCACGTGGATGACAGTACCGACGTGCGGGCAGTCGTTCCATCTCGCCCCCACGGCCTCCATCATACGCGTATTGCCCACGCATACCAAGCGGCCCTCCACCTTGGCCCGTATGCCTTGTCCAGCCACTTCCTCCACCTCTTCCACCAGGCAGCCGTCGGTGGCCTCGTCGGGGAAGGCATCGCGCAGGGCGGCGCCTATGGGATGCGTGCTGTAATGCTCCACGTGAGCTGCCAGATGCAACAGGTGCCTTTCGTCGCAAGTCTCGGGATGGACTGCCTCCACGGCGAACTTCCCATGGGTGAGCGTCCCCGTCTTGTCGAGCACCACCATGTCTGTTCGTGCCAACATATCGAGATAGTTGCTCCCTTTTACCAGGATGCCTTTTCTTGACGCTCCTCCGATGCCGCCGAAGAAGGTGAGCGGTACGCTGAGGACCAGTGCGCAGGGGCACGACACCACGAGGAAGATGAGTGCGCGATGCAGCCAGGTGGGGAATGTAGTGGCAAACTGTCCCGACAGTAGCGGTGGAACCAATGCCAACAGCAATGCTCCGATGACCACCACGGGAGTGTAGTAGCGTGCGAAGCGTGTGATGAAGTTCTCGCTGCGCGACTTGTGTTCGCTGGCGTTCTCCACGAGGTCGATGATCTTTGACGCCGTGCTCTCTCCATAGCTCTTGGTCACCTTGACCCTCACCATGCCGGAGAGATTGACGCATCCAGAGAACACCTCGTCGCCCACTCCCGCCTCCCGTGGCAGGCTCTCGCCGGTGAGCGCCACCGTGTTGAGTTGGGTTGTTCCTTCTGTCACCACGCCGTCAAGCGGTATCCGTTCTCCGGGTTTCACCACGATGATGTCACCGGGTTTCACCTGCTCCGGAGACATACGCTCGAGCTGTCCCCCATGTTCCACGAATGCCACGTCCGGGCGAATGTTCATCAGTTGGGCGATGCTCTCTCGACTCTTTCCCTCGGCATAACCCTCGAAGAGTTCGCCGACCTGGAAGAAGAGCATGACGAAGACAGCTTCAGGAAACTCCGTCTCCGCTCCCGGCAGGAATCCGATGCATAGTGCACCGATGGTTGCCACCGCCATGAGGAAGTCCTCGTTGAACACGTCTCCATGGCAGATGCCCTCCCACGCCTCCTGTAGTGTCTCGTGGCCGGCGACGAGGTAGGGTAGGAGATAGACGAGCAACAGTTGCCACGTAGGCAACTTGCAGGTGTGTTCCACCACCACCGCCGCCACTAGCAACACGGCAGCGATGACGATTTTCAGGATCTGGCCTTTTATGCTCCCGTTGTGCTCGTGGTGATGCTCGTGGTGATGTTCGTGGCCTTCTTCGTGGTCGTGATGATGCTCGTGATGATGCGGATGGCCTTTTGAACAGCCATGCTCGCAATGTTCTTGATGATGTGTATGTGCCATCTTTTCGTTGTTTTTGGTTTCTGGATGCAAAGATAGGGTGAAAGTTTTGCAACCCGGTTGCAAAGATGGATTCTGCCACAAATCAAGGGGCGGCGATGGATGGCCGCAACACTGTTGCGGCATAGCGAACAGGTGAGGATGGCGGGCGGTGGGACATCTTTTTTTCATCTTTCATCTTGATTTCTTTTTTTGATTGATGTGTTTTTTGTATTTTTGCACCCACAGAACTAAAAATCAAGAAAAGAAGTGATATGGAAAAATTGAAATTAATATGGACGATTCTGTTTGTTGTCGCCTTTTCCACGGTGGCCCATGCAGACGACAGCATGTTTTCGGCCTCCAGTGCCACTTGCGCCCCGGGCCAAGAGGCTGTCATCGGCATCAGCCTCAACAACGCCAACGAAGTGAATGGTTTGCAGTTCGACATCTTGTTGCCTGAAGGCATCCAGTTGGTTATGGATGGCCAAGGCTCACCTCTCATCACCCCCACAGACCGCACGGAAGGCTTTTCTGTTATTTGCAAGAAATTGGAGTCGAACCGCTATCGCCTGATGTCCCTCTCATTCCAAGGGGCGAAAGTCAACGGCAATGCGGGTTTGGTGCTCTCCATGAGCGTCAAATGCGATGCTGCGATGGAGAAAGGAGACCACAAGATTCGCTTCGAGGAAGTGCACGTGTCATATGCAAACACTGAATTGAACAAGACCGATTCCAATCTCCCGACTTTTGAGACGACGGTGACCGTGAAGTAGCGGAGCTTGGCCGATGACGATGGCCGCAACACTGTTGCGGCATAGTGGACGGGTGAGGATTGCGGGGCAGCAGGACGATGGCGGGATGGCCGCAGCACTGTTGCGGCTATGGTCCCTAAGAACCTTAAAGCCCCTAAGGAACCTTAAAGCCCCTAAGGAACCTTAAAGCCCCTAAGGACCTTAAAGCCCCTAAGAACTTTTGGCACAACACCTTGGAAAATCAAAGAATCCTGAGCAATGGCTCAGGATTCTTTGCGTTTCAGGCTTTTTAGCAGTTGTTATTTTTTGTTGAGTGCCATGTCTACGGTCACGGCGACAGCGACGGTGGCTCCCACCATCGGGTTGTTGCCCATGCCGAGGAATCCCATCATCTCCACGTGTGCAGGCACGGAAGACGAGCCGGCGAACTGTGCGTCGCTATGCATGCGTCCCAGGGTGTCGGTCATGCCATAGGAAGCAGGGCCGGCAGCCATGTTGTCGGGGTGCAGGGTGCGGCCAGTACCGCCACCAGAAGCCACTGAGAAGTAAGGCTTTCCAGCGAGCACGCGCTCTTTCTTGTATGTGCCGGCCACCGGGTGCTGGAAGCGGGTGGGGTTGGTGGAGTTGCCGGTGATGGAGACGTCTACGTTCTCGTTCCAGAGGATGGCGACACCTTCGCGCACGTCATCGGCTCCGTAGCAGTTCACCTTGGCCCTTGGCCCATTGCTGTAAGCTTTCTTCTGCACGATTTCCAGTTTTCCAGTGTAGTAGTCGAACTTGGTCTGCACGTATGTGAATCCATTGATGCGGCTGATGATCATGGCAGCATCCTTGCCCAGTCCGTTGAGGATGGTGCGAAGTGGCTTTTTGCGCACTTTGTTGGCCATCTCAGCTATTTTGATGGCACCCTCGGCGGCGGCGAAGGACTCGTGTCCAGCGAGGAATGCGAAGCACTCGGTCTCCTCACGGAGCAGACGTGCGGCCAGGTTGCCGTGTCCGATACCCACCTTGCGGTCGTCGGCTACAGAACCAGGTATGCAGAAGCTCTGCAGTCCGATGCCGATGGCCTCTGCAGCGTCAGCAGCGTTTTTCACGCCCTTCTTGATGGCGATGGCAGCACCACAGACATAAGCCCATTTTGCGTTCTCGAAGCAGATACCCTGTGTGTCCTCGCAAATCTGGTAGGGGTCGATGCCTATTGACTCACAAATCTCGTTAGCCTCCTCGATGGACTTGATGCCATTTTCGTTGAGCGCGGCGAGTACTTGGTTGATGCGGCGCTCCTGACTCTCGAATTTCACTTCTCTTATCATATACTGTTTCCTCCTTATTCTTTACGTGGGTCAATCGTCTTCACTACACCTTGCTCGGCGGTTGTCCTTCCATATGTGCCAGTGAACTTCTTCACGGCCTCGTTGGCGTCCATGCCAGCCTTGATGGCTTCCATCATCTTGCCCAGGTGAACATACTCGTATCCGCATACCTGAGAGTCCTCGTCGAGGAACATCTTGGTGATGTATCCTTCTGTCAGTTCGAGGTAGCGAGTGCCTTTGGCCTTTGTGCCATAGAGCGTGCCAGTCTGGCTTCTCAGACCCTTGCCAAGGTCTTCCAGTCCGGCGCCGATCACCAGGCCACCCTCGGAGAAGGCGCTCTGAGTGCGTCCGTAAACCACTTGCAGGAAGAGTTCGCGCATGGCGGTGTTGATGGCGTCGCACACCAAGTCGGTGTTCAGAGCCTCAAGGATGGTCTTTCCAGGCAGGATTTCCGATGCCATGGCAGCGGAGTGTGTCATGCCTGTGCATCCGATGGTCTCTACGAGGCATTCCTCGATGATGCCATCCTTGATGTTCAAGGACAGCTTGCACGTTCCCTGTTGAGGAGCGCACCAACCTATACCGTGGGTGTAGCCGGAGATATCCTTGATCTCCTTTGCCTGAATCCATTTGCCCTCCTCGGGAATGGGGGCTGGTCCGTGATGTGGACCTTTCGCAACAACACACATGTTGTTGACTTCATTGGAATAAGTCATGTTGCTTAAAGAGTTTTATAATGAAAAATAGAATAATGTAGGTTCATCTTGCTGATTTGCATGCAAAGTTACAAAAAAATCAATTAAGCGAGCAAGAAAGATGTTTATTTCTTTCTTCGAGTGTGAGATTTTTCTATAAAAAACGAATAAAAAGCCAAAATGTTATTTGAGATTTCCTAGTATTTCTAGTATTCCTAGGATTTCCTACAACTTCCAATATTTATGCCCGGAATGCAGAATAATTGGCAGCATGCATTCTCTATGTGGCATTTTTATCCATCAAGGTGTTGTTTTTCCACTTGTTTTGTCACTATTTCCTTTTTTTGTTGTAACTTTGCACATTCAAAATGACATTATTAATATGAAAGATGTTGTCGTAAGAGAGAGCGATTTGGTGAAGGCCGGCGAGGAAGGCATGGACGAGTTTGTCGGAGTCTTCGTCAAGGCCATTTATGATGCCATAGGAGGTACGCTCGACGCACAGTCGCTGCCACAGCTCAACGCCGACCAGGTGACGCTGCTCGCCTATGTCATCCTTCGCGATGAAGTGATGGATGGCGGTTTCGTGCAACTCATCCACAACGGATACGGTTCTTTCATTTTCAAGAACCCCTTCTCGAAGATGATGCGACAGTGGGGTCTGGACGCCCTTGCATCGCTTGTCAACAAGGCGCACAAGCCCTATTCCCATCACCACGAGGAGATAGAGAGCGAGTGTAGCGACGAGGAATTCATGGCTCTTTTTGAAAGGATGCCCGAATTCGACGAGTATGACGACGAGTTTGTGGAGAACGAAGAGGAGTGGACCTCGGCCGTAGCTTATTACATCGACGAGCACCTCCCTCGTTTCGCCACCATTATCAAGGATTAAGATGAACAAGGAACAGCAATTGCTCAGGAAGAAGAGTCCTGTGCAAATCAAGAACAAGAAGGCCTCATTTGAATATTTTCTCGTAGAAACATACACCGCCGGTATAGTGCTCACAGGTACGGAGATCAAGTCCATCCGCTTGGGCAAAGCCTCGTTGGTGGATGCCTATTGCTCCATCATCAATGGCGAGATGTGGGTGCTGGGGATGAGCATCTCTCCCTATTTCTATGGCTCCTATTCCAACCATGTGATGCGTCGCGACCGCAAATTGCTGCTCAACAAGCGCGAAATCCGCCGCTTGCAGGACGCCACCAAGCAGCCCGGCTTCACCATCATCCCCACGCTTGTCTTCATCGATGACAAGGGACGTGCCAAGATGGACATCGCCCTTGCCAAGGGAAAGAAACTATACGACAAGCGTCAAACCCTCAAGGAGAAAGAAGACCGCCGAGAGATGGACAGGGCAAAAAAGGTATACTAAGTCCATTCCCAGCCTATTCCCCAACCCAGCATTCCGCATCCGACAATGACCACCCTCGAACAAACCCTCCGCCAGCGCATCGCCATCCTCGACGGTGCCATGGGAACCAAGATACAGCAATACAAGCTTTCGGAAAGCGACTTCCATGGCTATCGGTTCCGAAACAACCATTCCTTGTTCATGGGTAACAACGACGTGCTCAATCTCACGCGTCCCGACGTGATCAACGACATCCATTGCAAATATCTGCAAGCAGGAGCCGACATCATCACCACCAACACTTTCAGTTCTCAGCGCATCTCTCAGTCAGACTACCATCTAGCTGACTACAGCCGTCAGATGGCGTTGGAAGGAGCCCGCATCGCCAGAAGGGCCGTCACCAAATATGCCACCCCCGAACATCCCCGTTGGGTGGCGGGTTCCATAGGTCCCACCAACAAGTCGTGCTCGATGAGCCCCGACGTTTCCGACCCAGGTGCCCGCGCCGTCACTTATGACAAGCTGCTCAAGGCCTATCTTGAAGAGGTCGACGCCTTGATGGAAGGTGGTGTGGACCTCATTCTCATAGAAACCATCTTCGACACGCTCAATGCCAAGGCAGCCATCGATGCAGCAACCCAAGTCATGGAAAAGCGAGGAACCCGTCTTCCCATCATGCTTTCCATCACCATCAGCGACCTTGCCGGTAGGACACTCAGCGGACAGACGATAGAAGCCTTCCTTGCCAGTGTCAGCAGTTACGACATTTTCTCCATCGGCTTGAACTGTTCCTTCGGGGCGGCGCAGATGAAACCCTTCCTTCAAGACCTCGCCTCCAAGGCCCCCTGTTATGTGTCGGCCTATCCCAACGCCGGCCTTCCCAATTCCATGGGGCTTTACGACGAGACGGCAGAGACGATGACTCCGCTTATGGAGCAGCTCGTAGACGAAGGTCTGGTGAACATCATAGGAGGCTGTTGCGGCACCGACGAGCATTTCATCAAGATGTTTGCAGAAATGGTGCGAGGCAAGGTGCCACGCGTGCCCGCTCCCAGAACCCGAGCCATTCAACTCAGCGGTCTTGAACCCCTCGTCGTCACCCCCGAGGTGGGTTTTGTCAACGTGGGAGAGCGCTGCAACGTTGCCGGCTCACGCAAGTTCCTGCGCCTCATCAACGAGAAGAAGTACGACGAGGCGATGTCCATAGCCAGGAAGCAGGTGACCGATGGCGCCCGAGTGATAGACATCAACATGGACGACGGCCTTCTTGATGCAAAGAAGGAGATGACGACGTTTCTCAACCTCATCGCCTCCGAGCCCGACATTGCCAAAGTGCCCGTCATGATCGACTCTTCAGATTGGAAAGTCATCGTCGCCGCGCTCAAATGCGTCCAGGGAAAAGCCATCGTCAACTCCATCTCGCTCAAGGAAGGCGAGGCAGCTTTCTTGTCGAAGGCGCGCACCATCCGACGCTTCGGTGCGGCCGTGGTAGTCATGTGCTTCGACGAGGAAGGCCAGGCCACTTCCTATGAGCGGCGAATCGCCATTGCCGGCCGGGCATATCATCTGCTCACTTACATCGTGGGCATGCCACCTTGCGACATCATCATCGACCCCAACGTGCTGGCCATCGCCACAGGAATGGAAGAGCACGACACCTATGCCGCCGACTTCATCCGCACCTGTGGATGGATCAGGCAAAATCTCCCCGAGGCGCATGTCAGCGGTGGTGTGAGCAACCTTTCCTTCTCCTTCAGGGGCAACAACTACATACGCGAGGCCATGCATGCCGTCTTCCTCTACCATGCCATCAAGCAAGGCATGGACTTCGGCATCGTCAATCCCGCCACCAAGGTCGCTTACGACGACATACCGTCAGGAGAACTTGAAATCATCGAGGATGCCATCCTCTGCCGAACAGAAAATCCTTCCGCCCGTCTCATCGCACTTGCCGATGATATCAAGAGGAAGGCCGACGCCGAGAAAGCCGCATGTGCCAACGGCGGAGCGCCAGCGCCGAGCAAGGTTGAGGAATGGCGTAACGGCAGTGTGGAAGAGCGGCTCAAGGAATCGTTGAGACGAGGCATCGGCGACTTCCTCGCCGAGGACCTGGAGGAGGCCCTCTCGCTTTACCCACGTGCCGTGGACATCATCGAGGGCCCGCTTATGGCTGGAATGAACCTCGTGGGTGAACTTTTCGGATGCGGAAAGATGTTTCTGCCACAAGTGGTGAAGACAGCCCGCACCATGAAGCAAGCCGTGGCCATCCTGCAGCCACACATCGAGGCGCAGCGCAAAGGCAAGGCCGCCAAGGCGGGGAAAATCCTCCTCGCCACCGTCAAGGGCGACGTGCATGACATCGGGAAGAACATCGTTTCCGTCGTCATGGCCTGCAACAACTACGAAGTGGTGGACATGGGTGTCATGGTTCCTGCCGACCAGATTGTCAAGAAAGCCATAAAGGAAAAGGTGGACATCATAGGGTTGAGCGGTCTCATCACCCCGAGTCTGGAAGAGATGGTCAATGTGGCCAAAGAGTTGCGCAAGGCCGGGCTCGACATCCCCATCATGATAGGCGGCGCCACCACCAGCGAACTCCATGTGGCATTGAAAATCGCTCCTGTTTATGGCGGTCCCATCGTATGGATGAAGGATGCCTCGCAAAACGCCCTTGCGGCAGCAAAGTTGCTTGATGCGAAAGGCAAGGAAGCGTTTGCCGAGCAACTCAGCGAAGACTACCGCCAACTTCGCGACAACTACGACGACAATCAGCGTCAACTGCTTTCCATCGAGGAGGCAAGAAAGAGAAAACCCCGTTTTTTTGATTGATTTTAGGATAATAAAAAAAGTGACAAGAAAATGATGAATGTAGAAAACATAGTGTTTGATTTTGGTGGCGTGGTCGTCACCTTGGACCATCACGAAGCCGTCAGCAGATTCAAAGCCCTTGGCCTGAAAGATGCTGACAAGAAACTAGACCCTTACACCCAGGGTGACATTTTCGGCGACTTGGAAAAGGGCAAGATCACGGCGAAGCAATTCGTGGAACAACTCAGCCAACAGTGTGGCCGGCAACTCACCCATGAGGAGTGCGCCCATGCCTGGCTCGGATATCGAAAGGAAGTGCCACGGCGCAACCTCCAAGCCCTGCGACAACTGAGGGAAGAAGGTTACAGGCTCATCCTGCTCTCCAACACCAACCCTTTTATGATGGAATGGGCGGAAAGCACTGATTTCGACGGTGAAGGAAACTCCGTCAACAGTTATTTCGATGCTGTATACGCCAGTTATCGTGAGGGAGTGATGAAGCCCGACCCCGCTTTCTTCCACCATGTGCTGATGAAGGAAGGCATCATGCCCTACAACACCCTCTTCTTGGACGATGGCCCGAGAAACGTGGCGGCGGCCAGCCAGTTGGGCATAGCCACCTATTGCCCGGAGAACGGTAGTGACTGGACAAAGGAAATCCACCGTTACATCCACGCCAACAGCTACTCTTATGCTTCAAATTTCTAAACCCGTTTGAAATCATAATATCCATCACAAAGACCATGGGATTCAAGAAGAGAAAAAGATGGCAACCCCTGCCCGGGCAACCCCTCACCGATATGGACGAGAAGGTGATGTATTGGGAGAGCAAAGGCAAGGAAGTGCCCACAAGAGACCTCATCCGGACACCAGAGGAGATAGAAGGCATACGTCGGAGCGGCGTGGTCAATACCGGCGTGCTCGACGAAGTGGCACGACATATCCACGCAGGCATGTCAACCCTTGAAATCGACCGTATCTGCCATGACTATTGCACCAGCCATGGCGCCATACCCGCATGCCTGGGGTATGAGGGCTTTCCCAAAAGTGTGTGCACCAGCATCAACGAGGTGGTGTGCCATGGCATACCAAAGGCAGAGGATGTGCTGATGGATGGCGACATCGTCAATGTGGACTTCACCACCATCCTCGACGGCTATTACTCCGACGCCTCACGCATGTTCATCATTGGGAAGACGACACCAGAGAAGGAGCAACTCGTCAGGGTGGCGAAGGAATGTCTCGAAATCGGCATGGAGGCCGCCAAACCCTACGGCTTCGTGGGAGACATCGGCCATGCCATAGAGAAACACTGCAAGAAATACCACTACGGCGTGGTGCGCGACCTCTGCGGTCATGGCGTGGGACTCAAGTTCCATGAAAAGCCCGACGTCGCACATTACGGTCATCGAGGGCAGGGCATGCTCCTTGTGCCAGGAATGGTGTTCACCATCGAACCCATGATCAACATGGGGACATGGAGGGTGTTTATCGACGAGGGCGACCCATACGGTTGGGAGGTCATCTCTGAAGACGAACTGCCCAGTGCACAATGGGAGCACACCCTCGTCATGACAGAGCATGGCGTGGAAATACTCACTTATTAATCATAGCCCTATGAGGCCTATAAGTCCTACAAGTCTTATAAGCCCTGAAAAGTCATGGAAGAAAAGAAAACATACATATTAGGAATAGAGAGCAGTTGCGACGACACCTCCGCCGCCGTGTTGTGCGATGGCGTGCTCCTAAGCAATGTCACCGCCTCACAGGAAGTTCACCGCGACTATGGTGGCGTGGTGCCGGAACTGGCCTCGAGGGCGCATCAGCAGAATGTCCTCCCCGTTGTCGACCAAGCCATCAAGCGCGCCGGCATCGACAAGGAGCAACTTTCAGCCGTGGCGTTCACACGTGGCCCGGGCCTCATGGGGTCGCTGCTTGTAGGCGTCAATTTCGCCAAGGGGTTCGCCAGGGCATTGGGCATACCCCTCATCGATGTCAACCACCTGCAAGGCCACGTCATGGCACATTTCATCAAGGAGGATGCCAACGACCATTCGGCGCCTCCCACGCCATTCCTCTGTCTCCTTGTCAGTGGTGGCAACTCGCAGATTGTCAAGGTGGAGGCCTACGACCGCATGGAGGTCTTGGGGCAGACCATCGACGATGCCGCCGGCGAAGCCATCGACAAATGCTCCAAGGTCATGGGACTCGGCTATCCCGGAGGCCCCATCATCGACCGCCTCGCACGACAGGGGAACCCCCGGGCATACCAATTCTCAGAGCCCCACATCCCCGGTCTTGACTACAGTTTCAGCGGCCTGAAGACCTCTTTCCTCTACCACCTACGCGAGTGGGTGGCCGAAGACCCCGACTTTGTGGAGCACCACAAGGAAGACCTTGCCGCAAGCCTTGAATACACCATCGTGGACATCCTGATGAAAAAGTTGCGCCTTGCTGTCAAGCAAACAGGCATCAAGCATGTGGCATTGGCAGGAGGCGTGTCGGCCAACAACGGGCTGAGAAACGCCTTCCGTGAGCACGCCAAAAAGTATGGATGGACCATCTACATCCCCAAGTTCAGTTACACCACCGACAATGCCGCGATGATTGCCATCACCGGCTATTACAAATACAATGACAAGCAATTCTGCGGTATTGATGCTCCCGCCTTCTGCAAAGTCACATTCAAGTAGCATCAACCCCCAACCCAACAGCAATGGAACTGGAAAACAAAGTCATCAGCAGAGAGATACAGACAATACTCTATGAGTCGGGAAAGACCCTCGGAACAGCGGAGAGTTGCACCGGAGGTCGCATAGCAGAGGCCATCATCGCCACGCCTGGTGCCTCGGAATATTTCAAAGGAGGCGTCGTCTCCTACACCAACGAGGTGAAGGAGCGCCTGCTCCACGTCGACCATCAACTCCTTGAGGAGAAGACCGCCGTCTGTGAAGAGGTGGCGATAGCCATGGTGAAAGGCGCCTGCGAGACCCTCCAGGTGGATTTTGCCATTTCTGCAACAGGAATAGCAGGACCTGGCGGCGGAACCAAGGAGATACCTGTCGGTACCATCTGGCTGGCATACGGTTCAAAAGACGACGTCCACACTCTCAAGTTGGAAGAGGACGAGGGGCGTGACAAGAACCTGCTGATAGCCACTCACACCGCCTTGCATGCCTTCCTCGAATACGTCAAGAAAACCATCCCGCCATCACAACGAGAAGGGTGAGAGGCTCTAGGAGGAATTTCTAGGAGGAACTAGGATTTTCTAGGAGGAACCAGGATTTTCTAGGAGGAAAAATGATGCTCCGAGGAGGGAAAGGTGCCTTGTGAAGTCTTGAAATCTTAGGACAAATGTCCATTGAAAATGAAAAGATTCTTAAAATATCAGTTTTAGGAATCTTTTTTAATATTATTTAGAATGGTTTTTTCGCCTATGATTGTTTAATGTTGTAATTTTGCGTTGAATTTGGCGGAAAAGCCATCTTGAATAGAAAGAACAACTAACAAACAAATAAGAAATGGCAGATTCATTTGACATCCGCGAACTCAATGTGCGGATAGAACAGCAAAGCGCGTTTGTCTCCAACCTCTCCTTGGGAATGGACAAGGTCATCGTGGGGCAGAAACATCTTATTGAGTCGCTTCTCATCGGATTGCTCAGCGACGGTCACATCCTGCTGGAGGGCGTGCCGGGCTTGGCAAAGACATTGGCGATCAAGACACTTGCCCAACTCATAGAAGCCAAGTACAGCAGGATACAGTTCACCCCCGACTTGTTGCCTGCCGACGTGGTGGGCACCTTGGTCTACTCCCAGAAAGATGAGAACTTCCATGTGAAGAAAGGTCCTGTTTTCGCCAATTTCGTCCTCGCCGATGAAATCAACCGCGCCCCCGCCAAGGTGCAAAGCGCCTTGCTTGAAGCCATGCAGGAGCACCAGGTGACCATTGGCGACAACACCTTCGAGCTTCCCGCTCCCTTCCTCGTCATGGCCACACAGAACCCCATCGAGCAAGAAGGAACCTATCAGTTGCCAGAAGCTCAAGTCGACCGTTTCATGCTCAAGGTTGTCATCGACTATCCCACCCTTGAAGAAGAGAAACTCATCATCCGTGAGAACCTTCACAGCAGCCTGCCACAAGTGTCGCCCGTCATCTCGTCTGATGAGATCATGGCGGCTCGCGACATTGTCCGTCAGGTATATATCGACGAAAAGATTGAGCAATATATCGCCGACATCGTCTTCGCCACCAGGTATCCGGAGCGATATGCCCTTCCTGAGTTGCGCGACCTCATCAGTTTCGGCGGCTCCCCCCGAGCCAGCATCAATCTTGCGAAGGCCGCCCGTGCTTATGCGTTCATCAAGAGAAGAGGTTTCGTCGTTCCAGAAGACGTGAAAGCCGTTGTCCACGACGTGCTTCGCCACCGCATCGGCCTCACCTATGAGGCAGAAGCCACCAATGTGAAGAGCGAGGAAATCGTCAGCCGTATCATCAACAAAGTGGAGGTGCCTTGATGCAGACTTCGGAGTTGCTCAAAAAAGTCCGACAGATCGAAATCAAAACCCGGCGTCTCAGCCAGAACATCTTCGCGGGGCAATACCACTCCGCTTTCAAAGGAAGGGGAATGGCTTTCTCCGAAGTTCGTGAATACCAGTATGGCGACGATGTGCGGGATATCGACTGGAATGTGACGGCACGCTTCCATCGGCCTTATGTCAAGGTGTTCGAGGAAGAGCGTGAACTTACTGTCATGCTCCTTGTCGATGTCAGCGGTTCTCTCGATTTCGGCACCATCCGTCAGACGAAGCGTGACATGGTGGCTGAGATTGCGGCAACGCTCGCGTTCAGTGCCATTCAAAACAATGACAAGATCGGAGTCATCTTCTTCTCCGACCAGATAGAGAAATACATACCCCCGAAGAAGGGAAGAAAGCACATCCTCTTCATCATCAGGGAGATGCTCACCTTCAAGCCCAAGAGCCTGCGCACCGATGTAGGCATGGCGGTGGAGTTTCTCACCCGTATGATGAAGCATAGTTGCACGGCTTTCCTGATGAGCGATTTCTTCGTGAGGTCATCCTTCCAAAACCAGTTGACCATCGCCAATCAGAAGCATGACATGGTAGCCATCCAGGTTTATGACCAAAGAGCGAAGGAGCTGCCCAACGTCGGACTCATTCGTGTGCGCGATGCCGAGACGGGTCATGAGATGGTGATAGACACCGGCAGCAAGCGTCTCCGCCACGCCCATACCGCCTATTGGTACAAGCGGCAGGCAGAGTTGCGCCAGGTGTTCACCCATTCCAATGTAGACCATGTGTCGGTAAGCACCAGCGATGACTTTGTCAAGTCGCTCAAGTTGCTTTTCTCTATGCGAACATAACAATATGTTTATGAAAAAGAGTTTTCTCATACTGTTGTTGGCCGTCGCTGCCTTGCAGGCCCCGGCGCAAGTGACGGTGGAGGCCATGCTTGACTCCGTCACCATCTTCATCGGGCAGCAGACAGGCCTTACGCTAAGTGTCAATCTGAAAGAAGGGCAGGAGGCCGTCTTCCCCAATTTGGAACCCCGTCAGGAGCTTGCCCCTGGCGTGGAGGTCATTGATGTGGCCGGTTGCGACACCTCGCGCCTTGACAACAAGATGATGAGGCTGTCGAGAAAATACACCATCACCTCTTTCGAAGACTCCCTCTATTACCTTCCTCCAATGGTTGTCAATGTAGACGGAAAGGACTATGAGAGCAAGAACCTCGCCCTCAAGGTCATACCGGTGGAGGTGGACACACTGCACCCCAACCAGTTCTTCCCGCCCAAGGGTATTCAAGACAATCCTTTCATGTGGAGTGAGTGGAGGCTGCCTTTCTGGTTGAGCGTCCTTGTCGTGCTTCTCGCCGCCTTGGTCTATTACCTTTACATCAGGCTGAAGGACAACAAGCCCATCATCTCAAAGATTCGCATCATCAGGCACATGCCCCCACACCAGAAAGCGATGAAGGAAATCCAGCGCATCAAGGCCGAGGGCATCGGCCAGGGTGGCGACCAGAAGGAATACTATACCCGCTTGACCGACGCCTTGCGCACCTATCTTGAAGAGCGTTTCGGCATCAACGCCATGGAGATGACCAGCGGCGAGATCATCGAGCAGCTCCGAAAGGTGGAAGACCAGTCAAAATTCTTGGAGCTGAAACAATTGTTTGAAACCGCCGACCTGGTGAAATTCGCCAAGTTCTCCACCGTCCTCGATGACAACGACCGCGACATGGCCAACGTGGTGGAATTCATACAGACCACCAAGCGTGAGGACCTGCCCACTGTGGAGAAAATCAAGCCCAACCTTACGGAGAGTGAAAAGCGGAGCAAGCGCTCACGCATCATCATCAAGACCATCATCACCATCGCCAGCATCGTCGGCATCGGCTGCCTGGCATGGGTGACATGGACCGTATGGGGGCTCCTTGGTCTTTAAACTCTTAATCCATTACACATGCATTTCGCCAACAAAGAATATTTCCTGCTACTGCTGCTGCTCATTCCCTATGTGCTGTGGTATTTCCTCTACAAGAGGAAAATGGAGCCCTCCATGCGCATGAGCGACACTTTCCCTTACCGGTTTGCACCCAAGAGCTGGAGGGTGAGGCTGCTTCATCTTCCCATGCTCCTGCGCATGCTGGCTTTCACCATGATTGTTTTCATGCTTGCCAGGCCGCAGACACACAACTCGTGGGGAGAGAGGACCGTGGAAGGCATTGACATCATGCTCTCCATGGACGTCTCCACCAGCATGCTCGCCGAAGACCTGAGACCCAATAGGTTGGAAGCGGCGAAGGAAGTGGCTGCAGAATTCATTTCCGGAAGGCCCGACGACAATATCGGCCTTAATATTTTCGCCGGCGAGGCGTTCACCCAGTGTCCGATGACGCTCGACCACCAGTCGTTGCTGAACCTGTTGGTCAACGTTCGCACCGACATCGCCGCCAACGGTCTGATACAAGACGGCACCGCCATCGGCATGGGCCTTGCCACCGCCGTGGGGCGTCTCAAGGAGAGCAAGTCGAAGAGCAAGGTGGTCATCCTGCTCACTGACGGCAGCAACAACTGTGGCGACATCTCCCCGATGACGGCCGCCGAGTTGGCCAAGAAATACAACATCAGGGTGTACACCATCGCTGTTGGCACCAACAAGGTGGCGCGCTATCCTGTCAATGTGGGAGGCACCATCCAGTATCTTCCCATGGCTGTCGAAATCGATACGAAGACGCTCAAGGACATCGCCACCACCACCAATGGCAATTTCTACAGGGCCACCAACAAGGCCGAGTTGAAGAAAATCTACAAGGACATCGATACGTTGGAGAAGACCAAACTTGACGTGAAGAAATTCAACAAGCGTTACGAGGGGTTCCTGCCTTTCGCCATCGCTGCCATCGCGGCACTCTTGTTGGAGGTGCTGCTCCGCATCACCGTTTTCCGACGCATCCCATAAAAACGACGACAATATGTTCAGATTTGAAAATCCCATATACCTCTACCTCCTCCTCATCATTCCATTCATGTGGTTGATCAGGCTGCTTTCCGACCGGCATCGAGCCCGTCGGATAAAGAAGTTCGGCGACCCCCAATTGGTGGGACAGATGATGGAGGACATGTCGCCAGTAAGGCCAAAAGTCAAGTTCTGGCTCCTCATGGTTGCACTCGCCCTTCTCATTGTGGCACTCGCAAGGCCGCAGTTGGGTTCCAAAATCAGTCGTGAGAAGCGCCAGGGCATAGAGGCCATCATCTGCATGGACATTTCCAACTCCATGCTCGCCACCGACGTGGCTCCTTCCCGGCTTGCCAAAAGCAAGCTCCTTGTGGAGAACTTGTTGGAGAAATTTGAGAACGACAACGTAGGGTTGATTGTTTATGCAGGAGAGGCTTTCGTGCAACTCCCCATCACTCGCGACTATGTGTCGGCGAAGATGTTCATGCATAGCATCACCCCCGACCTCATCGCCACCCAAGGTACCGACATCGCCCAGGCCATCTACTTGGCGATGCATAGTTTCACTCCCGACGAGAAGGCGGAAAAAGCCATCATCCTCATCACCGACGGAGAAGACCATGAGGGTAAGGCGTTGGAAATGGCCCAGGCGGCCAAGGAGCAGGGGTACAGGATATTCATCCTGGGTGTCGGCACGGCCAAGGGTTCGCCCATCAAGATGCCCGATGGCAGGAACCTGACTGACAACACGGGTGAAACGGTCATTTCCAGGCTCAATGAAGAGATGTGTAAGGACATCGCCAAGGCCGGGAGTGGCACCTACATCCATGTGGACAACACCAGCCAGGCACAGCAGAAGTTGGAGGACGAGATTTCCAAGATGCAGAAAGGAGAGACCGAGACCGTCATCTACAGCGAGTACGACGAGCAGTTCCAGGCAATTGCACTCCTCGCCTTGCTGTTTCTCATCATCGAGACCATCGTCCGCGAGAGCATCAACCCGCGCCTCAAGAATTTGAGAATCTTTAAGAGAAAAACAGACCTTTTAAACAGAAACCACCATGCTTAGACGAATCCTCCTCATACTTGTCTTGACTGTCTCGGCAATTGCTACGCAAGCACAAACCGACAGACAGTATGTGCGTAATGGTAACAAATATTTTATGAAAGGCGACTTCAAACGTGCTGATTTGGAATACAGGAAGGCTTTGTCTCTGAACAAGAACAACACCCAGGCCCTTTACAACAGGGGGTGTGCCAATATGCAGGAAAACCCCGACTCTGCCCTTCAATTCTTCATGGAGGCGGGAAAGAATGAGCCTAGCAAGATTAGAAAGGCCATGGCATATCACAACATCGGGTGGATGTACCATTCCAACCAAAAGTATGACGAAGCCATAGAAGCCTACAAGGAAGCCTTGCGCAACAACCCTGATGATGACGAGACCCGCTACAACCTTCAACTGGCTATGTGGCAGAAGAAAAAGAACCAAGAACAAAATGATGGCGGTCAGAATCAAGATCAGAACCAGAATAAGGACAACCAGGATCAGAATAAGGACAATCAGGATCAGAACAAAGACAACCAGAACAAGGACAACCAGAACAAGGACGAGCAGAACAAGGACAACCAAGATCAGAGCAAGAATAGTCAGGACCAGAACAAGGGTCAAGACAATCAAGACCAGAACAAGGACCAAGACTCCAAGAGTCAACCGGTACAACAACAGCAAATCAGCGATGACAATGCCGAGCGCTTGCTCGATGCCGCTACGCAGCAGGAGAAACGCACTCAGGACAGGATCAACAAAGCCTTGCAGCAACCGAGAAGAAGGAACTTACAGAAGAATTGGTGACAACCATTAATGGAAGAAAAGATGAGAAGAACCGTTATATTATTCATACTCATGTGGGTGGGGTTCTCACTGCATGCCCAGAGGGTCGTCGTGCACGCACCAGCGAGGGTTACGGCAGGTGAGAATTTCCGCTTGGAATACTCTGTCAACACAACCAGTGCTGAGATACGACTTGGAGACATCCCCGATGCTTTCGAAGTGGTGTACGGCCCCAGCATGTCACAGCAGCAAAGCTACAGCGTGGTCAACGGACACGCCAGCGGTTCTGCTTCCACCACGTATACCTATATGCTCATGGGAACAAAAAGCGGCACGTTCACCATCCCTCCCGCCAGTGTCGTCATCAATGGAAAAAGCGTCAAGACCGAAGCCGTAAAAGTGACGGTGGTGGGCAATGCCCCCGCCTCTTCATCCGGCAACAACCCCACTCACTTCCATCAGGATGAAGATAATAATGACGAGCCGCAGTTGAAATCTGCAGGAACACCCATACCCAATAGCGACCTTTTCATCAGGGTCAGTGCCAACAAGACACATGTCCACGAGCAGGAACCCATACTTCTCACCTACAAGGTGTACACGCTCGTGGAACTCACCCAGCTCAATGGCAAGATGCCCGACCTCACGGGATTCCACACGCAAGAGGTGGAACTGCCCCAACAGAAAAGTTTCCATTTGGAGAACGTCAATGGCAAGACTTACAAATGCGTCACATGGAGCCAGTATGTGATGTACCCGCAGATGACCGGCGAATTGGAAATTCCCAGCATCACCTTCAAGGGTACTGTTGCACAGCGCGACACCAGCACCGACCCCTTTGAGGTCTTCTTCAATGGCGGTTCCGGATATGTGGAGGTGCAACGAGAGATTGAGGCCCCGGGAATTACCATCAAGGTGGATTCACTGCCCGCCAAGCCCGCTGATTTCTCCGGTGGAGTGGGAAGGTTCAACATCTCTGCCCAACTCGAAAGCGAGAAGGTGACAGCAGGCAATCCCATCAAACTGCGTGTCGTCGTGGGAGGAACGGGAAACCTCAAATTGTTGAAGCAGCCAGAGGTGGAATTCCCCAAAGACTTCGACCTGTATGACCCGGAGGTTACCGACAAGACCAGTCTCACCGCAAACGGTGTGGAAGGCAATATGATATACGACTTCATCGCCGTGCCACGCAATCCCGGTGAATACACCATACCCTCCATCACCCTCACCTATTACGATACAGGCACCAATGACTATGTCACCGTCAAGACCGAGCCATTGACCCTCACCGTTGACCCTGGAGACGGCAGCGGGTCGGTGAGCGACTTCTCCGACATGCGCGACAAGGACATCCATCCCATCAAGCGAGGCAAGACCTGGCAACACAAACCCGGAGAGTTCTTTTTCGAGTCGCCTGCATATTGGGTGTGGATACTCATCCCGTTGGCCATCTTCGTGGCATTGCTTGCCATCTTCCGCAAGCGAGCCATCGACAACGCCAATATCATCAAGATGAAGGCTCGCAATGCCAACAAAGTGGCTACCAAGCGTTTGCGCACAGCCAACAGGTTGATGCTCAAAGGTGATAACGACGCTTTCTACGACGAGGTGCTCAAGGCGCTATGGGGCTATGTGGGCGACAAGCTCAACATGCCAGAGGAACAACTGTCGCGTGAGAACGTCCGTGAGAAACTTGCCGAACACGGTGTGGACGACGCCTCCGTTGACAAGTTCATTGAAGCACTCGACGAATGTGAGTTCGAGCGGTATGCACCCGGCGATGCCCGAGGCAATATGAACAAGACTTTCGAATCGGCCATGCAGGCCATCATGGACATAGAGAACACGATGAAGAACAAGAAGCGCACCACGGCTTCCGCCGTCCCGTTGTTGCTGCTGGCGTTGATGCTGCCCGTCGCTGTCGGCGCCGCCACCGCACCCACCAAGGAAACTGCCGACAAGGCCTACCTCAAGGGTGAATACCAGCAGGCCATCAAGGATTATGAGACATTGCTGAAGGATGGAGAGAGTGCCGAGTTGTATTACAACCTTGGAAACGCCTATTTCCGTTCCGACAATCTCACCAAGGCCATCTTGAATTATGAGAGGGCGCATCTGCTCTCTCCTGGAGACAAGGACATCTTGTTCAACCTGCAGTTTGCACGCTCCAAGACCATCGACAAGATGTCGCCCCAGTCGGAGATGATTTTTGTGGGTTGGTACCATTCATTGGTGAATTTCACCAGTGTCGACCGATGGGCCTATGTCGCAGTGGTCAGCATCATACTTGCGCTCACCCTTCTGCTGCTTTATCTCTTCGCCGAGCGGATGATTCTTCGCAAAGTGGGCTTCTTCGGCGCAGTGGCCTTCTTCTTGCTCTTCATTTTCGCCAACCTCTTCGCTTACCAGCAGAAGAGGCAACTGGAGAACCGCAAGGGAGCCATCGTCGTCTCTTCCTCGGTGAGCATACGCAAGCAACCTGCCGACAATGCCGAAACAGTGTTCGTGCTCCATGAGGGAACCCGTGTGGATATCACCGACCGCTCCATCAAGGGATGGAAGGAAGTGCAATCCCCCGATGGCAGGGAAGGATGGGTTCAAGACAACACCTTAGAGGAAATCTGACAACCATCGCCCATGGACTTGCAGACCATTGTAGAAATGGACAGACAGGTGTTGGGTGTGTTCAACGGGGCTCACAACATGTTCCTCGACACACTTATGATCACTCTCACGTCGGGGGTGACGTGGGTGCCCTTGTACATCGCGCTGCTATACATCGTGGTGAAGAACAAGGAGACGATGGCCCAGGTGACCCTTATGGTGGTGTGTTGTGCCCTTTGCCTGATGATTACCGAACTGGTCACCGAGGGTTATGTCAAGCCGCTTGTGGCACGCCCCCGTCCCGGTAGCGACCCAGAGTGGATGAACATGGTGCATGTGGTGAACGGAAGGCGAGGCAGCGACTACAGTTTCTTCTCGGCACATGCCGCCAACACATCGGGCATAGCCGTCTTTTTTGCGTGGGCTGTGCGCAACAAGGTGTTCACGTGGCTTATGTTGGGATGGTCGCTTGTCAATTGCTATACACGACTATACCTCGCCATGCATTATCCTTTCGACATCCTTGTGGGCTTCACTTTCGGCGCCATCGTCGGGTCGCTGGTATACCTTGTCTATTGGTTGGCCGACAAACAGGGTGGGTCGGGGCAGCGCTATGTCTCGTCCCAGTACACCTCCACGGGCTATGCCGTGGCAGATGTGGACGTCGTGGCTTTCACGCTCGCCGCCGTTGGCATACTGTCCGTCGTCGTGTCTCTCATGATGCATTAAGAAAAAAAGAAAATGAATACCAAAAACGTCAAGATAAGCGATTACAACTATCCGCTCCCCGATGAGCGTATCGCCAAGTTCCCATTGGCACGGCGCGATGCCTCCAAGCTGCTTGTCTATCGCCATGGTGACATCTCGGAGGATGTCTTCAGCCATCTGCCGGCATATCTGCCATCTGATGCACTGATGGTTTTCAACAACACCAAGGTCATCATGGCACGCATGCGGTTCCGCAAGTCCACCGGTGCACTCATAGAGGTATTTCTCCTTGAACCTCTCGACCCCTCCGATTACCAGGTGGCGTTTCAGGCTCGTGGCACTTGCGAATGGTGCTGCCTGGTGGGCAATTTGAAGAAATGGAAAGGTGAGCGACTGTGCCATGATATCATGCTGGAAGGCAGGACGGTGACACTTTCCGCCACCCGCACAGGCGAGGTGCACACCGGGCAACGTGTGCGTTTCGAATGGGACGCCCCCGACGTGTCGTTTGCAGAAATCATCGATGCCGTGGGCGAACTGCCCATCCCTCCCTATCTCAACCGTCCATCCCAGGAAAGTGACAAGACCACTTACCAGACGGTGTATTCCAAGGTGAAAGGTAGTGTGGCGGCACCCACCGCAGGCCTGCATTTCACAGAGGAGGTGCTGCGTGCCATCGATGCCCGTGGCATACGTCGTGAGGAGGTGACGCTCCATGTAGGCGCCGGCACCTTCCGTCCGGTGAAGAGCGAGTTGATAGAGGGGCATGAGATGCACTCGGAGCATTTCCGTGTTTCCAAGACCACCATCGAGTGCTTGTTGGAAAAGTTGGGCAGGGTGGTGGCCGTGGGCACCACCAGTGTCCGGACGCTGGAGAGCCTTTACTACATCGGTGCACAGATGTGCAAGAGACGTTTCACCGCCGATGAAAATGTCCATGTGGGGCAATGGGAGCCTTACGACGACATGGTGGACATCACTTCCAAGGAGGCGTTGGAAGCCATTCTGGCACATCTTGAGCGTCACGGGCTGTCTGCCCTGCAGGCCGACACCCAGATCATCATCGCGCCCGGCTATGATTACAAGATGGTGGATATGATGGTGACCAATTTCCATCAGCCTCAAAGCACCCTGCTGCTGCTTGTCAGCGCATTTGTAAAGGGCGACTGGCGCCGCATCTACGACTATGCATTGGCTCACGATTTCCGTTTCCTCAGCTATGGAGACAGCTCTCTTATTATCCCTTGAGAATAGGATTTGTTCCGAATTAGAGAATTTAAGAATTTGTGCTATGCAGAGTTTTATCATCCCGAATTAGAGAATTGGAGAATTAAGGTAGTGTAAGTGAACATATGTCCCTTTAACTTCTCTTTAACTTCTCTTTAACTCCCTTTTAACTCCTTGAAATTTAACTTCTCTTTAACTCCCTTTTAACTCCTTAAAAAGACTCCCCTTTAACTCCTGAAAAATATGAAAATAGGCGATAAAGTAAGATTTCTTTCCGAGACCGGCGGTGGCAGGGTCTCAGGTTTCAAAGGCAAGAACATCGTTCTCGTGGAAGACGAGGATGGTTTTGAGATACCCACCCTCATCACCGACGTCGTGGTGGTGGAGACCGATGACTACAACATTGCCAAGGTGCACACCTCGGCGGTTCCTGGTTTCAAGAAAGTCAAACCAGGTGTCACTCCTGCCCCTGCCCCCAACAAGGAAGTAGACCTCGAACCCGCCGACCTTCCCGTCACGTTCCGTCCCCCGGTGGAAGAGCGCAAGGGTGGCGACACGCTCGCCGCCTACCTCGCTTTCGTGCCCATCGACATCAAGGCAATGACCACCACCAATTTCGAGACTTATTTTGTCAATGACAGCAACTATTACATGCGTTTCACCTACCTTTGGGCGGAAGGGAACAGTTGGCGTTTGCGTTTCACCGCCGAGGTGGAGCCGAACACCAAACTCTTCATCGAGGAGTTTGGCAAAGCCGACTTGAACGATATGGAGCGCGTGGCCGTGCAGGTCATAGCCTACAAGCGTGACAAAGGGTTCATCCTCAAGCCTGCCATCGACGTGCAGCTGCGCATCGACACGGTGAAATTCTACAAGTTGCACACCTTCAGGGAGAACGATTTTTTCGAGACACCCGCCATGTTGGTCACCATCGTGGAAAACGATACGGCAGCGAGGCCGCTTGTGGTCGATGCCAAAGCCCTGAAGCAGAAGATGTATGGAGACCAGGCCCCCGCACGGAAGGATGGTGCCGCCAAAGGCAATGATGCTTATGTGCGTCGTTACGACAATCAGCAGAGTAGGGGAAAGACTCCACAGCGCCACCACGGCGACGAACTGGTGGTTGACCTTCATGCCAGCGAATTGCTCGAGACGACAGCAGGAATGTCGGCTTCTGACATCCTCAACCACCAATTGGAAGTGTTCCATCGCACCCTGGAGGAGCATAAGAAGGAGAAGGGGTGCAAGATTGTCTTCATCCATGGAAAAGGCGAAGGTGTGTTGCGACAGGCCATCATCAAGGAACTGAAGTACAAATACAAGTCTTACACCTATCAGGACGCCTCTTTCCAAGAATATGGATATGGGGCGACGATGGTCACCATCAGGTAATTTATGGCTTTCAAGGTCTTTTAGGGTCTTTAGGGTCTTTTAGGGTCTTTAGGGTCTTTAGGGTCTTTAGGGTCTTTAGGATCTTTAGGATCTTTAGGGTCTTTAGGGTCTTTAGGGTCTTTAGGGTCTTTAGGGTCTTTAGGGTCTTTTAGGGTCTTTAGGGTCCTTAAAGTCTTTGGGACTTCCCCGTTTGGGCTGATGGAGGAAAAATCGGTGGATTTTTTGGAAAATCCGCCGATTATCATTATTTTTGCACCATTCATCAACATCCACGACTATGGCAAACAACAAGAAGGCTATGGAAGCCTATATGGAAAAGATAGGTGAGCGTCCTTTGCTCACCGACGAAGAAGAGTTTCAACTGGCCCGCCGCATCCAGGAGGGTGATCCCAACGCCGTAGGCTTGTTGGTAGAGTCCAATTTGCGATTCGTGCTATCATTGGCTCACCAATACAAGGGACAAGGGGTGTCTCTCGACGACCTCGTCAGCGAGGGAAACATTGGTATGATTCAGGCTGCCAAGCGGTTCCAACCGGAAAAGGGAAAGCGTTTCGTGAAATTTGCCGCACCCATCATCCGTGATGCCATGGAGCGTTTCGTCAACAAAAACGGTGCTTTTTTCAAAATGCCTGCAAAAGATACTTCATCCACAGCGGCGAGGAGGAACCATCCCGTCTCCATGGATGCACCCATCCCTGCCGGAAGCAACAATAATTTCAATTTGCTCAATCTGTTGGTGAACGCCAACTCCCCCTATGCCGACGCCGACTTCATCCGTGCGAACGATGAGGCTCATATGAATGCCATCCTCGAGAGACTCGATGAACGCGAAAGACAAGTCATCTCTCTCCTCTACGGCATCGGCACCAACCGCCACACCATGGCGGAGGCAGGACTCGACATGGGGCTCAAGCGCGAACGTGTGCGCCAGATACGTGACAAGGCGCTGAGGAAAATGAAAAAGGGATTGAAGATTGAAAATTGAAGATTGAAAATTGAAAATTGAAAATGTTTCGACCAGTGGACTGGAGCAAAAATGCATAATTTTCAATTTTCAATCTTCAATTTTCAATAAAACCTTTGCTGCTTTCATATCTCCGCTTTTCGGGGTGGCGGTGAGAGTCACCTTGCCGCCCGTCCGTCCTGCGCGTAGGATGACCATGGCCGAACCGTTATAAAGGCTGCGGGTGTTGGTGGCGTTGAGTTCGTCGGACACCATGTCACCGTTTGTTACAGCCACGATGCGTGCGTCTCCCTGCACGGAGAATTCCAGTTGGTCCTGGCAGTTGTAGGCACGCCGTCCCTTGCTGTCGACGGCATGTATTCTGACGTGCATCAGGTCGGTGCCGTCGGCTTGCCAATCGATGTCGTCGATGTCGTCGGGAGTCAATACCAGGCGCTTTGCCTTGCCGGCGGTCTCTACGCGATGCTTGGCCACCACTTTCCCTCCTTTATAGGCCACCGCCTCTACATATCCGTCGGCATATTCCACATTGTCCCATCTCATCTTGTTCCGGTTTTTCGGGTCGGTGGTGTTGCTGCGCCGCCCTTGGCTCTTCCCGTTGACAAACAGTTCCACCTCGTCGGTATTGGAATAGGCGTAGATGGTCAGTTTTTTGCCGGGCACGCGGTTCCAGTGGTCGCTCAAGCGCTCGCCACCAAACTTGATGCCGTTCCATTCGGTGTCATCCGCTATATTGTCCACGATGCCGACGTGCACCACCGGTTCCTCCTCCTTGAACATACTGCGCAGGAAGTATGCCATAGGCTTGGGTTCCAAGGAGATGTCGAAGACACCGTCGCTCCATCCCTTCGTCGGCCATCCCTTCGACTCACCCAGGTAGTCTATCATTCCCCAGTAGGCCAGTCCGATAACCTTCGAGAGGTCCATCTCGTAAAAATTTGGTCCCATCATCGTCAGGTTGGCCTCGCTTTGGTAGAAAATCATCCATGGGAACCTCCGTCCGTCACCAGGGAAGTACATGTAGCGGTAGTTGTATGCCGCGATGTCGGTTTCCTTTGCCAGCGGTGCTGGCAGGGAGTCGGTTTGCAGGTCGCGTCCTCTTGGGTGCATGGCTACGGTCACCAGTCGTGTGGTGTCGTAGCGGTGCAACAGTTCCTTCTGCAAGCGGTAGGGTGTTACTCCCCAGTCATTGTAGGGGAGGTTGGCGTAGGTCTGCAGTTCGTTGCCAAGGCTCCACAGCACGACGGAGGGGTGGTTGCGGTCGCGCTTGATGAATTCCGGCACGTCGTTCTGCCATTGTTCCGTCCATTCCTTCCTTCCTCCTGTAAACTGCGTGAGCCACTTGTCATAGAGCTCATCCACGACGAGTATGCCGTTTTCGTCGCAGAGGTTGAGGAAGTCCTCGCTATAGGGGTTGTGCGAGGTGCGCACATGGTTGAATCCCCATTCCTTGAGCAATTTCAGTCGTTTCTCTATGGCCCGTGGGTAGGCTGCCGACCCGAGTGCGCCGAGGCTGTGGTGGTTGGCGATGCCTTTCCATATCACCTTCTTGCCATTGAGTTTGAAGCCGAACTCGGGTGAGAACTCTATGGTGCGCACGCCGAATCGTGTTTCCACGCGGTCGGCCACCTTGCCGTTCTCGTCGCACAGTTCCACGGTCAGTTGGTAGAGGTATGGCGATTCGCAACTCCAGAGGTGAGGTTGGTCAAGGTGTATGTCGTCGAGTCGGTATTCATAGACCTTCATCTTGCGGTTCCACGCAATGTCGGAAGTATGGTCGGCCACCACCTGTCCCCCCTTGTCCTTGACGATGGCTCGCACCTTGAGGTGCTCTGTGCGCAGGTAGCATGCTATTTCCGCTTGTATGGCCACTGTGGCCTGGCTTTCACTCACTTGTGGCGTGGTGATGTAGAGCGGGTGCCTGGGGAGGAATAGTTCGCGGTCGGTGACGATGAGTTTGACATCCCTGAAGAGTCCCCCGCCCGTGTACCATCTTGAGTTGAGTGGCTCTTGCGTGTTGGCTTTCACGGCGATGACGTTGTCCTCCCCGTATTTGAGTTTTTTGCTCAGGTCGATGTCGAATCCGAGGTATCCATAGTCTGTTCCTCCCACCCGTTCTCCGTTGAGGTAGACATCACCGACATACATGATGCCTTGGAAGTCGATGATGACACGTCGGTTTTTCCATGCTTCCTCAGGCCGGATGGTTTTCACATACCACCCAATGCCCATCTCCTTGAACCCTCTCGCACTGAGTCGGCTTTTGAAGTTGCTTGCTTGGTCGCTGTTGTCGCCTTGCTCGTCATTGCCGGGTGCCACCCACGGCTGTTCTATCTGGTAGTCGTGTGGCAGGTCGACAGTACGCCATCCATTGCTTTCTTGTGGCGGGTTGGCGGTGGTAGGCACGGTGGTGATGTCTCCAGCGTGGAACATCCACCCGAAATTCATGTTGATGGTCTCTCTCTCCGTGGGTGCGGCGAAGGAGCAGATGGTTGCCGCAAGTGCGACGATGGTGGTGATGGCTCTCATATTTTTTGGAATTGTCGGAGTAATCGGAGTGATCGGAGTGATCGGAGTGGTCGGAGTGATCGGAGTGATCGGAGTGATCGGAGTGATCGGAGTAATCGGAATTGTCGGAGTAATCGGAGTATTGTCTTTAACTTCTAGCGAAGCGATAACTTCTTAATCTTCAATATTGCAAGAGTTTCACTTCCGAGTTGAGACCGCTGGGCATGGGTTCCCATCCCTCGTATGTGGTTTTTTGGTAGTTGAGGTCCACCACGTTGATTTCCTCCATGATGCGCCATTTCTCGCCTTTGCGGTCCATATCGGCTATTCGGTTGGCCGGGAGGTTGGTGACCTCGATGCGCAAGTCGTTCTTTCCTTCGTGCAGGCGATTGCCCAAGTCGAGTGTGAAGGGCACGCTCCATGCGCAGCCCGCATATTCGCCGTTGACATAGACACGTGCACTCTCGCGTACGTCGCCAAGGTCGATGGCCCATCGTTTCAACGCTTGTTCCTTGTTGAGTTTGACGGTGGTGGTGTAACATCCCGTACCCATGGTGATTCTCACATTGTCGTCATAGAGTTTCTCCCACGTCTGTAGGTGTTCGAGGAAGAAGGTCTTGTCCACCAAAGGTGCCGACTCCCTGAACGACAGTTGCCAGGGGTGTCTTGTGAGGTCGATGGTGTCGGTAGGAGTCGGTGTCTTGTCGAGCGTGGTGCCGGGCTTGGTGGTGATGGGCCTGTTGAAGGTTTGCAGAATCATCGACTCGCCCGAGCGAAGGTTGAGGAACACCTCGTTGCCCCGCACTTTGGCAGCGAGGATGTCGCCATTGAGAGGGTTGTACCATGCAGCGTCTTTCATATCGACGGCGAGCCTCACCCATCCCTCCTTGTCGTCGGGAGTGAGGTTGGCGATGAAATAATGATGCCCGTCGTCGTTGGTGCGCCTGATGGCCCGCAAGCCAAGGCGCTCGCGCATCTCTTCCGGTTGTGCGGCTTGTCTCATCTTCGTGGCGTCGATGCCGTGGATGATGGTGACCCCTTGACTCTCGAGAGTTTCCAGATGTCGTCTCAGTGCGTCGGTCATGCGCCCCGTCCCGGGTATGATGAGTCCTTTGTATCGCGTCCCGGCGGCGGTTTGCAGCATGCCGTCTTTGTATGTGGTTTCCATCATGATGCGCTCGCTGATGTAGTCGCAGTCGTAACCGAGGCTGTCGATTTCGAGGATGCTGCGTATGAACTCAGGTGCTTTCTCCTCCATCTTGTGGATGTCGAAGGCCATGAGCAGGCTTCCCGTGCCTTTCCCGTGCCTTTTCGCCCACATGTCGCGCAGCGGGACGAGTACGAGGAAGTCGTTGTCGGGCTTCCCCATCTGTAGGAATGACTGGCATCGCTCGATGTACTGCATTAGGTAGGGCGCGTCGTGCCAGATGCTGTTGTTGGGACTCATGTCCACGCTGGCATAGAAGCGCCATCCCGGCCATTTCGCTTCCTTCGGGCTGTAGCATGCGCCGTGGAAGAAGGCATGGTTGACGCCGCAGGTGAACATCAGGTCGAGGTCGGGCTTCATCTGTGAGAGCGATGTGCGGAAATGCTCTGTGAGCCATGTGAAGGTCTCGCTGCTCACCAATGGCTTGCCTGTGATGTGTGCTGCCGATGAGGCGTATTTGAGCATGGAGACATCGCTGTAGTTCGGTCGTGTGAAGCCGGGGTCTTTTCGTAGCCCCTTGATGTTGAATTCGGAAAGTCCGAAGCCTTCTATCTCTGGCACGTCGACGGAGGCGTAGACATCGATGAGGCTTGCCGGCGAGCCGTGTGCCTGGTTGCGGGTGGTGGCGCCGTGGGAGTGCGCCCATGCCGTCCATTGTTGTGAAAAGTTCTCCAACAGTAGGTCGCTGAGTGTCTCGCGGTAGTCGGAGAGCACGTCCTTGTCTTTCTCGTTGTTGTCAAGTTCGATGCCGAGGAGTGCGGGGAAGTGTTTCTCCAACTCATACCCCCTGCGTGCCTTGAATTCCTCAAGCAGCGTCGGCGTCCAGTTGGCGCCATACACCTCGTAGGAGTCGTTGAAGAACTGGTGGGGGTAAGCGACGCCGCTGGAAGCGAAAGCCTGGTCGAATCGCTCAAGGTAGTGCTTCACGGCGTTCTTGTCGAAATGGTCGATGACGTATCCTGCCCCCCCTGGTGCTGCGCGCTTCACTTGCTGGCGAGTGCGGCTTTCATATTGGGCTACAATCAGCCACTTGCCGGGGAGGCGCAGCATCTCCAGTTGCCCGTCTTTCATGTTACCTGTGACTTCGACACATCTGCCCTTGTAGCTTTGCACCTGGATGGGGTGTGCCATCACGTGTTTCAGTTTGGCGTATGGCTTCTCCTTCTCATCCTTGATGCTGAGGTCGATGGTATAGGGGTTCTCTGTGACCTGGTCCACCACGATGGTGTCCACCACGAAGAGCACCTTGCAAGCGGCTTCCTCTATCGGGACGAGTGGACCGCCAAAGGGCCAGCCAGTACCGGTGTTCATGTCCACAAGGATGTTGTCTTTTTCACCTTCGCTTTCCACCGTGCCGAGCATGGTCATCCATTCGGGCGAGAGGAAGTTGATGGCGTTGGCGGCATTGCCTTGCACGCCGTAGATGGGCGTGATTTCCACGGAGCCGATGCCTGCGTCGGAATATTGGCGCATCAGCCATTGGATGTTTTTCTGGTCGACGGCAGAACCGGGCCACCACCATCGTAGGCCGGCTTTGGCTTCAGGCTGGGGTGCGGGCCATTTCAACTGGGCATTCATGGTCAATGCCATCGTCAAGAATATCAGGAAAAATGACGCTTTTTTGCTTATAATGTTCACGTTCGGCCTATTGCAAGCAAGCTTGCCAGGCACTCTCTTAATCACATTTTTCATATCAGGTTAGTTGTGTTCCCGCAAGTGGGAGAATTGATTTTCTTTGCTTCAAAAGCAAAGTTACGTCATTTTTTTCAAATAAGCAACTTTCAGCATGGCAATGGCAGGTATTCTGCATTTTTTTAAGGCGTTTTATCATTTTTCAAGGAAACTCCCCAAACTCCTGGCTCCGTAGGACATTCCATTCAAAAGTGACTAACAAGAAGGTCCTACGGAGCCTTTCGTCTACAAATCCTTATGCCTCTATAGGGCGACTGTGGGTATCTTGATACCCAAGGCGTTGCCTTGGGCTATGTGCTTGTTGGCCTTTCAGGCCACCCTGCGGATATATGTGGTTCATCTTTTTTTTATATCCCGAATAAACGAATTGCAGAAATATCAGTCTTACTTTATGAGTGGTGACTCGCGGAAAAGTTACACACTGACAAGAAAAGTTTATTTATGTTTAATAATTTGGCTTGGAGCTTATTATTCCTTACATTTGCACATAAAAACCCAAAAAAGTAGATGAAAACGTTGATTCAAAGATATGTGTTGGCCACGCTCTTGATGGTGCTGGCCTGTGGCGCTTATGGCCAGAAGAAGACATTGTTGGCTACCATGTATCACAAGAACAAGACTGCTACGGTGACCCTCACCGATGGCAGGGTGATCAAGGCACCCGACGCCAACGTGTTCCTGAAGAATGGTGCATTGCTCTATTTCCAAGGCAACACGGTGAAGGAGGCCAATATGGATATCATCCTCGGCGTGGAGTTTGATGACAAAAGGTTCATCAACATTGAAAACCGCCTGGCCTATTTCGTGGATTCCATCAAGGGTAATAGCCTGTATTGTGTGGAAATCATCGATATGGATGCTTTTGAGCGCAACTTGAAGAATAATGTCAACTACACCTTCATCGACTTGCAGAGCGACCACTTGGACACCTTCACCAACGACTTGAACACGGAGGAGGATTATGTGTTTCCCGTCAATCGTGAGTTCTTTTATCTTCTTGATGGCAAATTTGTTCAAGCCGATGCCCGCGAACTCTACCGTGTGCTCAACAAGGAGCGTTACCGCATCTTGAAGACGATAACTAATGTGCCAGACTTCGACTGGTTGAAGCCAGAGTGCCTGATGCGCTTGCTGGGGCTGATATCTAAATGAGTCTCAGGAGTTAAAGGGGAGTTAAAGAGGAGTTAAAAGGGAGTTAAAGAGGAGTTAAAAAGGAGTTAAAGAGGAGTTAAAGAGGAGTTAAAGGGACATATGTTCACTTGCTCGCTTTGTTCTATTGTTTCCTTTGCTCGCTTTGTTCTATTGTTCGCTTTGCTCGCTTTGTGTGCTTTGTGCGCTTTAGCTCCCATTGCCATTATTTTTGGTCGCTCCGTTCTTTGTAGGTGGCGGCTGTGCCGCCACTCCTGGTAGTAGCGGCAAAGCCTTTTTGTGTCGTGATAAATCTCAATATATAGTTCGTTTTTCGTTTCCTCGTTCCCAGATGGTGCGGCGGTCGGCGGCGGCGAGTCCTCCGATGACGTGTGGGGGAGGGGAGGTGCGTAGGTTGGTGCGCGCTCCTGTCGGCATGTGGATGTTGGCGGTGCGCTCGTGTTCGGCCATCAGTTCCTCGATTTTTGCATTGCGACCTTTGATTTCGCCTTCGTGGTTGGCGGCGGCGATGTCGCGGTCGTAGTGGAGGGAGTGCAGAAGGGCCTTGATGGTGTCTTTTCGCAGTTTGCCTTTTTCGATGTCTTCAAGGAGGGAGGTGGCCAGAAGGGTGATGGCTTGGATGTCGGAGTCATCCATGCCGGAGAGACCCTGGCAGACCTTGGTGGCGAGGCTGGCAAGTGAGGGGGCTTCAGAGGGCTTCTCCGAGGGAGATGGCAGCGGCGCAGCCGCTGCCTGCGGAGAACGGGCAGGAACGGAGGGGGCTTCAGAGGGCTTCTCCGAGGGAGATTGCAGCGGCGCAGCCGCAGCTTGCGGAGAACGGGCAGGAACGGAGGGGGCTTCAGAGGGCTTCTCCGAGGGAGATGGCAGCGGCGCAGCCGCTGCCTGCGGAGAACGGGCAGGGACGGAGGGGGCTTCAGAGGACTTCTCCGAGGGAGATTGCTGCGGCGCAGCCGCTGCCTGCGGAGAACGGTCAGGGACGGAGGGGGATTCAGAGGGTTTTTCGGACTTTTCGGACTTTTCGATGTTTTCAGCTTCTTTCGCTTTTTCCTTTTTTTCGTTTTTTTCTTTCATGGTGGATTGTTTTTTGATTCGTCTGCAAAGGTAATGGGGGAAGGAGAGCGAATGGTGTCATTTTGCCATGAACAATGCTTGGATGTTGTTTTTCGGGCGGGCACCGTTTGTGGCACTATCGGTGTGTTTTTGTTCGTCAACTACGTCTTTTTCGTCATTTTGAACCGTTTCCGGGGGTAGCGACACGCTCTTGCCCTTGTTTTGGGAATGATTTTTCATATGATTGAATCACAGGGTTTTACGCTTTTGTGACATACACTTTTCACGCTTTTTTGCTTCAAAAACTTGCAATCGCCCCTCCGATGCTTGTATCTTTGCGCCGACATGGAGAAAACCAATGTCGGGATATAATCCTCCCCTATAAATTTCTGTATTTCTCTAATTCGGGATAAAACCAAGCTAATAATATTCTAATTCAGGATTACCATGAAAAAACAAATGAAAAGGACTCGTCGTGCAACATTCGAATACCATGCCGACCGTAGCCGTGAATTGCTGAAGGTATTCAATGAAGAGTTGGGCTTTTCTCACTACGACAGCGTATTGGATGTGGTGCAGCGTGTGGTCAACCGCCCCTCGTCGCGCTTCTGGGTGAGTGAGGAACGTGCGTGTCGCATCGTCTCCTCCATGTGCCGCCGCCCCCTGCCCTCCAAGTGTCATCCTTTGAGGCGTGAGATGTTTGAGGAGATTCACCGCCGCAGCATGCATCTGTGGGGCATGCACCCCAACTGGTCTTTGAAGCGGTGTGTTTACTATGTGGTCAACCACGAGGCTCCGAAGTTCTATCTGGCGGTGGCTACAGCCCACGCCCTCATCTGTCAAGAGCGCAACCGATGCAGAGTGGAAAACATGCTAAAGCTACGGCGCTGGTTGTCGGCGTAGCCGTCGTGTCGTTGGCGCTTTTCCGCGCTACAGGCATTGTGTCGTTCCCGTTGGTGGGCATTAGTGACGGTGGCTCGTGTTGGGGCCGCCTCGCCCATCCTTTCTTGCACGTCGGTTTGTTGCACGCATTGCTTAACGTCTATGTGTTCTGGCAACTGGTGTTTTTCTTTCCCTTTCGCCTACGCCATTTGCTGCTTGCCTATCTGGTGGCGGTCACTTGTCCTGCGTCGATAGCCTTGTGGTCGTCATCGTTGTGGCACACCGCTGCCGCCTCACAGGTGGTGGGGCTGTCGGGAGTCGTCTATGTGCTATTGGGCTGGGTGGTGCCGATGGTGCCACGGCGTGTGCGCTTCTGCCTCTCCGTGGCGGCATGGATGGCTTTCGGTGCCCTTGTGGGCACCGTGGCGGTGGGCTTTCATGGGTATTGCTTCCTGGTGGGAGCAGGAGCGAAAATAATTAATAATTTATAATTAATAATTTTTTTCTCTGGGGGGCAGGGAAGCCCTAGTGCCCCTAGGAAAACTAGGAAGACTAGGAAAACTAGGAAAACTAGGAAGACTAGAAAAAACTAGAGTCCCTAGAAATCCTATGAGGTCATTATGACAGCTGTTTGAGGCCTTCAGCGTAGTCTTGCTCGATGGTCTGCATGGCCTCGTCAAACTCCATGCCGAAGACTTTCACGCCCAGGGGTTTGATGTTGGTGTACATGATATCGAGGATTTCGTTGTGCGCCTTGTTGAGGTCTTTCACTGTCTCTGCTTCCGCCATGACATCCACGAGACGTTCCACTTCGGCGATGTAGGCTTTCGCGGAGGCGTTGTCGGCTCTCTTGCTCTCTCTTGGAGAGGTTTTAGACGAGGTCTTGGTTTCCTTGCTGGTCTTGGTGGTTTTGCTGTTTTTCGTCTTCGTAGAGGTGCGTTTCCTTGGCTTTGTCTCCTCTTCCTCCATCTCCTCTTCCTCTACGGTCACCGTCTTGGAGAAATGCTTGGCGATGAAGAAGGCGGCGATGCCTGCGACGATGGCAATGGCACACATCACGACGAAGAGGTTGAAGTTTTGCATCGAGATGCCCAGAAAGTAGCCGAGAGCTCCTATCAGCGCAGTGGTGCCGAGCCCCCAAAGCAGTGCCGCACCCACCTTGGTTTTGTTATATACGCCTGTCCCCTTGATGTTGGTGTTGAAATAGGCACCTTTCTTGCTGATGTTGAGTTTCGCGCCTTTGGGTCCGATGGAGACGCTCGCGCCTGACTTGTTGAGGTTGAGTGTCACCCAAGGCAGGATTTTGATGGTTTTTCTGAAATAGGTTGGCATATTTTTAGACTTTTAGTTTTTAGACTTTTTTTAGTTTTAGACTTTAGAATTTAGACTTTGTACTTTGGAATTTGGTAAAAAGTTTTCTAAGTCCATTTCAGTCTTAGGCTGTTGAGGATGACGCTGATGCTTGAGCACGCCATCATGGCACTTGCCCAAGCGGGGGTGATTTGGAAGTCGATGCCTGCGAGATGTGCCGCCCCCGCCGCCAATGGGATGCTCACCACGTTGTAGATGAATGCCCAGAAGAGGTTTTGCCTCACCATGTCCACGGTTTTGCGACTCATCTCGAGGGCTTGCGGTATGCGTCTGAGGTCGTCGCCCATGAGTGTCATTTGCGCCACGTCGATGGCCACGTCGGTGCCTTTGGCCATTGCGATGCTCACGTCGGCCCTTGCGAGTGCTTGCGAGTCGTTGACGCCGTCGCCCACCATGGCCACGCAGTGCCCTTGTTGTTGGAGTTCCTTCACGAGGTCTTCCTTGTCTTGTGGTTTGACGCGGCTTCTCACTTGTTTGATGCCAGCCTTCCTTGCCCAGTATGCTGTCGCCTCTTCCTTGTCGCCGCTCATGAGGTAGACCTCCACACCCATGTCGTGCAGTTGGCTGATGGCCTCTTGTGCGTGAGGCTTGAGGTTTTCCCTTTGTTCCGGTGCGAGGGTGTCGGCCTTGGTGAAGTCGATGTCGGGATTGGGGTGGGTGAGCGTCCCTGTCTTGTCCATCACCATGGCGTCCACCTTCCTGATGCGCTCGAGGGCTGCTGCGTCCTTGACGAGGATGTTTTGCTTTGCCGCCTTGCCTATGCCCACCATCAGCGCCGTGGGAGTGGCGAGTCCGAGTGCGCAGGGACAGGCGACGACGAGTACGGCGACGGCCGATATGATGGCTTGCGGCAGGGCCTGGGTGCCACCCGCCACCCACCAGGCGATGAAGGTGACGAGTGCGGCGGCTGCCACCACGGGTACGAAGACCCGTGCGATGCGGTCCACGGTGCGTTGCACCGGTGCCTTGCTGCCCTGTGCTTCCTCCACCATCTTGATGATGTGAGCCAGTGTGGTGTCGTCTCCGGTCTTTTTTGCTCTCAGCCGCAGCCGTCCCTGGCTGAGCATGGTGCCTGCGAGGGTGTCGCTGCCTGTTTGTTTCAGTGCTGGCGAGGGTTCTCCTGTCACCATCGACTCGTCGACGTATGCACCGTCTTCTTTCATGAAACTGGTGGCCCATGTCACGGTGCCGTCGACAGGAATGCGGTCGCCGGCGCTCACCTCCACCACGTCGCCGCGCTCGATGGTGGCGATGGGCACCTCTTCGATGACAGCCTGTTTGGTGCCGTCGTCTGTGGTTTTCTCTCCCTTGTAGATGCGTGCGGTCTTGGGTGTCATCCCGATGAGTTGGCTGATGGCGCTTGCCGTGGCCTTCCGGGTGCGCTGTTCGATGAGTCTTCCGGTGAGTACGAAGGTGATGATCATCACCGAGGCATCGAAATAGGTGTGCCACTCCATGCCTCTCGCTCCCCATGTGCTTTCACCCCAGAAAGTGTTGTAGGCGCTGAAGAGCCATGCGATGCCGGTGCTGAGGGCCACGAGGGTGTCCATGGCCGGCATGCGGTGGATGATTTGCCGCCAGGCGTTGAGGTAGAAGGTCTTCCCGCAGTAGATGATGCAGGCGAGTGAGAGCAGCAGTGCGGTCTGGTTTTTTTCCGAGGTTCCTAGATTTCCTAGTATTCCTAGTTCTCCTAGGCATCCTAGTCCGATGGTCATGACGAGGATGGCTATCAGCCATGCGACGAGTGTCTGCCTTTTCAGCAGGGTGTATTCGCGTTGCTCCAACTCCTCCACGCGGCGGTCGTCCTCAATGACGAGGTCGAAGCCGATGGCGTTCACCTCGCGCTTTATGTCCTCGGGTGTGACGGCTTGTTCGTCCCATTCCACGGTGGCGGTGCGTGTGGGTAGTGACACGCTGGCCGACGTGACGCCGTTGATGCTTTGCAGCTTTCGTTCCACGTTGGCGGCACAAGCGGCGCATGCCATGCCTACGACAGGGATTTTTCTTTTCATGGGGGCTTTTTAGGAGGGGTAGGAGGTTTTAGGAGCGAGTAGGAGGTTTTAGGAGCGAGTAGGAGGTTTTAGGAGAGACTAGGAGGTCTTAGGATTTCCTAGAACCTCCTAAAACCTCCTATTATCTCCTATTATCTCCTATTTCTTGACAAACTTGCAAGACTTGCTTTGTCCGTTTTCGTCTGTCACTCTTGCTATGTAGCAGCCGTCGGAGAGGTGGTCGATGGAAAGCTCGGCATATCCACCCTGCAGACGGCCTTTGAGCTGACCCATCGACTGTCCTGCGAGGTTATGGATTTCCACCTGGATGTCGCCGTCCTGCTTGCTGCGCACGATGAGTTTGTCGATGACATAGCGTGCTGTCAGGTCGTTGGTGGCGAGCATTGTCGGCGTATCGATGCCGGTGGAGTAGGGCTGCTCTACATTGACAGCATAGCTGCTGGTGATGTTGGTCTTCTCGATGGTGGGGAAGCTGAGCACCTGCACGGTGTTGCATCCGTCGGGATATCTACCCACCGTCTCGTCCTTTTGGTGCTTGGGATAGGTGAGGATGTCGCTCCATGAGCCGTCGGCGGCAGAGAGCATCATGTCGCCACCGTCGGCATCCAGTTTGAAGGAGGCGTGCAACTGGCTGACGGGTTCCAACTTGTCGCACCAGATGATGAGGTGTCCGTGTGGCGGGATGATGGTGTTGGCTGCTGTCTCGCCTTTGTCGATTACATATTTGTGGGGTTTCTCCAGGTTGTCTGTGAGATACATTCCAGCCACGTCGATGGGTTGGTCGGTGGTGTTGTAGAGTTCCACCCAGTCGTTGCGTTTCCAGTACTCGTTGACAAAGATGTCGTTGGCGGCGCTCACCTCGTTGATACGCACGGGTGTGAAGCCTTTTTCGAGTCGTTCTTCCTCGGTCATGGGTTTGAAGCAGGCTTTCAGCGTCATCTTGTTGTCTGTGGGCAGGCTGACGACGGACTCTGTGGAGAAGTATCCGCTGGCGTTGTTTTTCTTCCAACCGTCGAAGACGTAGCCGGCCGGAGCCTTCGCTTCCAGTTGGGCGGGAGCGAAGAGGTAGCCCTTGAAGACGGCGCATGGCACCTCGAGACCGTTGACGTAGAGGTAGGCGCCCTGGGTGTCGGCGGTGATGGTCACTTCCTGTCTCTTTGCAGAGGATAGTTGCATGGGTTTGAAACTCTGCATCTTCTGTGTCACCATCGCGTTGCGCGACTTGAGTTGTAGCTTGATGACGTTGGCGGAGCCGTCGGGCGACCTCCATCCTTCCAGTTGCATCATCGGGCGCACCCTGTCGGCCAGTTCGTCGACGATGGCGGTGCCGCGCTCCGTTTCGAATACGCTGCCGCCGATGAGGCAGTAGGTGTCGATGAATTTCTTACGGAACTCGTCGTTCTTGAGCATGTTGAGGAAGAAAGTGACGATTTTGATTTCCTCATACCGCTCTTCGTTGGTGTCGTAGATGTAGTTGAAGGTGTGCCACTGGTCCGCGGCGAATTCGGCGAAGGGGTCGTCGTATTTGAAGGCGTAGTCGAGGTCGAAGGTGACGAAGCGGTACCTGCCGTTGTCCTGGTTGCGGAAGCCCTTGATGTTGTTGTGGGGCCAGTCGTTGGAGCCGAGGAAGAGTTCGATGGCCATGTAGTTGAGGAACTCGTCGATGTCGAGGATTTGCTTGAGCTCCTCATATGCTGCGGGGTCGGGAGCTGCCGCCCCGAGTTCGTAGATGCGGTCGAGCACCTCCGGTGTTCCCACCATGAAGACGACGTTGGAGTCGGCGCTCATCTCGAACATGTCGATGAATTTGTCGTCATAGCCCCAGTTGGACTCCACGAATTTCTTGTTGTTGGGCTCCCTCATGTTGAGCACGCCCTTCATCTGTCCGTTGACATATTCGATGACGGGGACGTATGACTGCAGGTCGAGGTTGATGCCGGCGCGCTGGATGATGGTCTGCAGCGCGGGGTCCATGAATCGGCTGCCGCCGTTCTCCCACACGTCGTTGCCTCCGTTGCGCAGGAGAATCACCTTGTTCTTGATGTAAGGTTTCTGTGGGAAGAAGACGTAGTCGAGGCTGTTCTGTCCGTCGAATTCCTTGCCCGACTTGAGTTTGAACGACCTTGGGTTGGCGGAGCGTGTCCATCCTCCTGAGACGGAGATTTCCACGTCCTGGTTGATGGTCATCACGCCTTCCGGGGTGATGAAGGAGAAGTTGACGGGTCGCTCCCAGTCCATGTTGTAGTTGCGTGGTTGCGACTGTCCGTTTCCGGTTCTTCCGTTGGTGCCGTCGGTGTCGATGCCCCATTTGTTGTCGGAGAAATACCTCTTGTCGCCTACGATGGATACGACGGGTATGGTGTATTGGTCGTTGGTCTTGATGTATGAGCGTGTGACGGGCACGCTAGGCAGGTAACCGTCCTGGAAGAGTCGGAAGGTGTAGTTGGTGGTGTTGCTGACGGTGAATTTGCCGTCGGTGCTGACATTGCTGCTGGGGGTGTCTTCCCCATGGTATGACTCCCACGAGACATCGTCGAAATAGAAGTTGTTTTCCGTCCCTCTCATCTCGTTGAGGTTGAAGGCGATGGTCTGCAGGGTGCTGGGACCGCCGCCTCCCCACCAGCCGCCACCGCCGCTGCCCGACTGTTCCTGGGTGACGGAACCTTCATATACGATTTCCTGCCATTCGGTGGTGACGTTGTATCCGTTGTCGAGCATCTGCCAGGTGATGTAGTTGCCGGGGGTGGAGTGTGCCTGCACGGAGATGTGGCAGGCCTTGTCGGCGCGCACCTTCATCTTGAAGCGGTATTTCTCGTTGGCGTTCCACACATGGTCGGGGGTGTATACGAAGAACTGTGTGTCCCAGTCCTGCGAGGGGTTGGCGATGGCGTGCACCTTCACGCCTCGCGTGCCGTTGTATCCTGCTCCGTCGATGATCTTGGTGTTGAACGCTCCGTTCTCGTTGCCGTCCTTCCCCACGAGGGAGGTGACGTCGTCACCCTCGCAGTCGCCGTTGACAACGTAGTCGGTCCAGTCGTTGGCCGCCTGTCCTTGCTTGGGCTTCTGCGGCAGGCTGCCGTCGGTGGTGTATGCCAGGGTGGCGCCTTCGGGGATGGTGACTTGGAAGGAGAAGTTGCTGGTGAAGACCTTGCTGTCGACGCTGACGACGGGGGCGTCGAGGCGTTGGTCGGCGAACTCCGCCGTGGCGTTGGTCTTGCCGGGTGTGGCGTCGGCCGTCCATCCCCAGTCGCCTGTGCCGTCGGTCTTGCGTGCCCAGGAGGTGCGGCTCATCGCCTCGGGGTATTCCTCGCTGGTGACCAGCTGTCCGTTCTTGTCGCTGAGGAGGATGGTGCCGCCCTCGCAGTCGAGTTTGAAGGGGCCTTGGTTGGTCTTGATGTTATGGGAACCCAGCCACACCACCTTGAAACCCTTGGCGGGGACGGTGCCCACGTCGCCGGGCATTCGCCACAGGGTGGGGTTGTTGGGGTCGTCGCTGAGGTACATGCCGCCGAGGTCGACGGCTTGGTCGCCGGGGTTGTAAATCTCAATCCAACTGTCGAAATTGGTGGCTGGACTCATGGCCGTCCCGACGTTGGAGGCCATGATTTCATTGATGATGAGTACTACTTCTAGTAAAGTTGATAAAAGCATGGATGGTTGATTTGGTATTCAGTATGATAACAGTGTGCAAAGGTACGGAGTTTTCGTGTCTTCCATCATTCACCTTGTATCATATCTTATACATAATGTATCATAGAAGGATGCTTTTCTTTACGAAAAGCGTCTTTTAGTGGCGATTTTTTACAAATCATCTCCTTGAAATTAAACATCAATTGCCGAGTATTAGGGTTGATGGATAATTAATGGAAAATTCATGGTTAGGGTGTCAAAAAATAAGGTTGGATGATTTTTTACATATAATTTCCATATAATTATCTTATAATTTTTAATGATTATCCCCAAACATCCATATGACAATCATTATCTTGTTGTCACACGTCCACGGAAGTGCACACCGCTTTTTGCACCGTCGTTGTAAAACTTCCCCCGAAGTCGTAGGGGCGGGTCTTGTGCCCGCCCGAATGTCAACGGCGTCAAAGGTGGCAAGTTCACCAGCAAGAAAAACGGTGCAAGCATCTTCTTGCCTGCGGCGGGCTCCACTGGAGTAACGGCCTCTACGGCGCCGGCCCTTGTGCAAACAACGCCGCAGCGCAAAATAACGTGTGTTGTGACCGTGATGGCATGGGGGTGTGGTGTAGGGGGCGACGCTTCCCAGCGTCGCCGTGGTTTGCTCCGCCGTTTGCGAATCCTCTGTAAGTGAACTCATTCAACTCCCCAAGACTTTGTTGATGGCCTTTTGGTCACGGCTTCTTGTTCACGGCCTTTTGTTCACGGCGACGCTTGGAAGCGTCGCCCCCTAAGTGCGTCCACGGTTTTCATACATGAAGCAAGTGCCTACGACTTCGGGGAACAGTTTGGCGTTCGGGCGGGCACAAGACCCGCCCCTACAACTTCGAGGGTGGGTGTGCACCTAGTTATCAATTTTCAATCTTATAGACCCACCCCTACGACTTCGGGGGACATTCTTGGCGTGGCGACGCTAGGAAGCGTCGCCCCCTAGGTGCGTCAGGGGGTTCATGCATGAAGCAAATGCCTACAGTTTGCACCATGTTGTTGCACGCTACGATATGAGGGCGGTGCGATATCTCCTTGGGGAGGGGATATCACACCGCCTTTATGATGCTTTTCCTATATTTTCAGCACGTATTACTTTTCCTATATCTTCAGCACGATGTTGACGATGGCTGTTACGTCAGAGATGTTGACTGTTCCGTCGCCGTTGACATCGGCATTCTCTATATGGAAATTCTCCATGGTCTCGCCAAGGATGTGGCTGACGGTCATCGTCACGTCGAGCACGGTCACCTCGCCGTCATGGTTGACGTCGCCCAACAGATATTTGATATTGTTGTAGATGACAGCATAGCTGCTGGTGATGTTGGTCTTCTCGATGGTGGGGATGTTCATCACCTGCACGGTGTTGCTACCGTCGGGGTATCTTCCCACCGTCTCGTCAGCCTTGTGCGTCGGGTAGGAGAGGACGTCGCTCCAGGAGTCGTCGGCAGCGGAAAGCATGACGTCGCCCCCTTCCGCACCTAACTTGAATGACGCGTGCAACTGACTGATGGGTAGAAGCTTGTCGCACCAGATGATGAGATGTCCACGCGGCGGTATGATGGTGCTGGCGCTACTCTCACCTTTCTGTATCTGGTATTTGTGAGGCTTGCTCAGGTTGTCGGTGAGGTACATCCCCTCCACGTCGACGGGTTGGTTTGTGGTGTTGTATAGTTCCACCCAGTCGTTGCGCTTCCAGTATTCGTTGACAAAGATGTTGTTGGAGGCACTCACCTCGTTGATGCGCACCGGAGTGAAGCCCTGTTCGAGTCGCTCAGCCTCCGTCATCGGTGTGAAGCAAGCCTTCAATTGCATCGTGTTGTCCGTGGGCAGGTCGATGACCTCCTCGGTGGAGAAGTAGGTGGTGGCGTTGCCTTTCTTCCATCCAGCGAAGGTGTATCCCGCCGGAGCCTTCGCCTCCAGTTGTACGGGAGCGAAGAGGTAGCCGTTGAAGTAGGTGTAGGGCACCTCGATGCCGTTGACGTAGAGGTTGGCGCCTTCGGTGTCGGAAGAGAGTTTCACCTGCTGTTTGTTCACGTTGGAGAGTTTCATGGGAGAGAACTCCTTCATGCGCGATGTCATCTGTCCGTTGCGGGTCTTGAGTTGCTCCTTGATGACGTTGGCGGAACCGTCAGGGGTGTGGAATCCGTCGTACTGCATCATCGGGCGCACCCTGTCGGCCAGTTCGTCGACGATGGCCGTGGCGCGTTCCGTCTCGAAGACGCTGCCACCGATGAGGCAGTAGGTATCGATGAATTTCTTTCGGAACTCATTGTTCTTGAGCAAGTTGAGGAACAAGGTGACGAGTTTGATTTCCTCGACGCGTGCTCCGTCGATGTAATTGAAACTGTAACGCTGCTCATTGGCGAAGGCGGTGAAGGGGTTGTCGTTGTTGAAGGCGAAGTCGAGGTCGAAGGTGACGAAGCGGTATCTGCCGTCGTCCTGGCTTCGGAATCCCTTGATGTTGTTGTGCGGCCAGTCGTCGGAACCGAGGAAGAGTTCCACGGCCATGTAGTTGACATATTCGTCGATGTCGAGGATTTGCATCAGTTCCTGGTAGGCGGCGGGGTCGGGTGAAGCGGCCCCCAGTTCGTAGATGTGCTCGAGCACCTCGGCGTTGCCCACCTTGAAGCAGACGTTGGAGTCGGGGCTCATCTCGAACATGTCGATGCGTTCGTCGTCATAGCCCCAGTTGGCTTCCACGAACTTCTTGTTGTTGGGTTCCCTCATGTTGAGCACTCCCCTGAACTCACCATTGACATACTCGATGACGGGAACGTAGGACTGCAGGTCGAGGTTGATGGCCGCTCGTTGCACGATGGTCTGCAGTGCGGGGTCCATGAATCGGCTGCCGTCGTGGAACCAGATGTCGTTGCCCCCGTTGCGCAGGAGTATGGTCTTGTTTCTCAGGTAGGGCTTCTGCGGGAAGAACATGTAGTCGAGTGTGTTTTGGCCATCGTACTCCTTGCCCGCCTTGAGTTTGAACGACCTTGGAGTGGCGGAGCGTGTCCATCCTCCGGAGACGCAGATGTCCACATCCTGGTTGATGGTCATCTCGCCTTCCGTGTCGATGAAAGAGAAGTTGACAGGCCTGTCCCAGTCCATGTTGTAGTTGCGCGGCTGCGTCTGTCCGTTGCCGGTTTTCCCGTTGGTGCCTTCGGTGTCGATGCCCCATTGGTTGTCGGTGAAATATCGCTTGTCGCCTACGATGGAGACCACGGGGATGGTGTATTGGTTGCTGGTCTTGATGAAGGAGCGAGTGACGGGCACGCTGGGCAGGTAGCCGTCCTGGAAAAGTCGGAAGCGGTAGTTTGTGGTGTTGCTGACGGTGAATTGTCCGTCGGTGCTTACTTTCGTGCTGGAAGTGGTTTCATCTTCGTATGCTTCCCATGAGATGTCGTCGAAATAGAAGTTGTTCTCCACCCCTCTCAACTCGTTGAGGTTGAAGGCGATGGTCTGCAAAGCCTTGTTGCCTCCACTCGTCTGGTCAGAGGTGATGGTGCCTTCATATACGATTTCCTTCCAACTGGTGGTGATGTCGTACCCACCATCGAGCATCTGCCAGTGGATGTAGTTGCCGGGTGTGGTGTGCGACTGCACGGAGATGTGGCAGGCCCTGTCGGCACGCACCTTCATCTTGAAGCGGAATTTCTCGCTGGTGTTCCAAGTGTGGTTGGGTGTATAGACGAAGAATTGGGTGTCCCAGTCCTGCGAGGGGTTGGCCACGGCGTGCACTTTCACGGCGCGTGAGTTGTTGTAGCCTGCTCCATCGACGATTTTGGTGATGAACGTCCCACCATTGTCGCCATCCCTTCCCACGAGTGATGTGACGTCGTCGCTCTCGCAGTCGCCGTTGATGACATAGTCGACCCATGGCGTGTCGAGGATGTCCTCCTCCCATGAGATGTCGTCGAAATAGAAGTTGTTGTCCACCTCTCTCAACTCATTGAGGTTGAAGGCGATGGTTTGCATGTCTTTGGTGTTGCCACTCGTCTGGTCAGAGGTGATGGTGCCCACAAAGACGATTTCCTGCCATTCGGTGGTGATGTCGTAACCGTTGTAGTCGAGCATCTGGTAGTGGATGTAGTTGCCGGGTGTGGTGTGCGACTGCACGGAGATGTGGCAGGCCCTGTCGGCGCGCACCTTCATCTTGAAGCGGTATTTGTCGTTGGTTTTCCACACGCGGTTGGGGGTGAAGACGAAGAATTGTGTGTCCCAGTCCTGCTGGGGGTTGGCCACGGCGTGCACTTTCACGCCGCGAGAGCCGTTGAAGCCCTCTCCTTCGACGAACTTGGTGATGAACGCTCCTCCTTCGTCACCGTCCTTCCCCACGAGGGAGATGTCGTCGTCGCCCTCGCAGTCGCCGTTGACGACGTAGTTGGTCCATTGGCTGCTTTGTCCGTTTCTCGGCCGTTGTGGCAGGCTGCCGTCGGTGGTGTATGCCAGCGTGGCGCCTTCGGGAATGTTGACTTGGAAGGAGAAGGCGCTGTTGAAAATCCTGCTGTCCTTGCTGACGACAGGGGGCTGCAGTCGCTGGTCGTTGAACACCGCCCTGGCATTGCTCCTGCCGGGCGTGACATCGGCCGTCCATCCCCATTCTCCCGTGCCGTCGGTCTTGCGTGCCCATGAAGTGCGGCTGATGGCCTCGGGGTATTCCTCGCTGGTGATGAGTTGCCCGCTTTGGTCGCTGAGATAGATGGCGCCGCCGTCACAGTCGAGTTTGAAGGGACCTTGGTTGGTCTTGATTTCGTGGGAGCCGAGCCACACCACCTTGAAACCCTTGGCCGGGACGATACCCACGTCGCCAGGCATGCGCCAGCGTGTGGGGTTGTCGGGGTCGTCGCTGAGGTACATGCCACCGAGGTCGACGGCCTCGGTGCCGGGATTGTAAATCTCTATCCAGCTGTCGAAATTGGTGGCTGGACTCATGGCTGTCCCCACGTTGGAGGCCATGATTTCATTGATGACCAATACTGCTTGTAATAATGTAGATAATAGCATGGTTAAGTTGTATTTGTGTGATTTCTGGTAAGGTTCTTTGTGTTTTCTCCGGGTTATACGCTGCAAATATAGATAAAAAAACGGGAATGGCAAGCGAAATCGAAAAAGAATTTCACGTTTCTTGGAGATGAGGCAGTGCAATCAGTGTGAAATTGCAAGCAACTACGACAAGGACACCAAGACACACACCTGCAAAATCCTTCGCGGATAGCTTGATGGTGCGCATTTCCATAAACGGTTGATTCTTCGCCACCCGTCTCCCGAACCTTGTGCGCTTTGGATAAAAAAACAGCGTAATATTTTGCATTGTTCCAAAATTGCACTATCTTTGCATTTACAAGCGAAGATAGGCAGGTAAAAGTAGACACATGTCCCTTTATCTCCTCTTCAACTTCCTTTTAACTCCCTTTTAACTCCAATAAAGAAAGGACTCACGTGCATATCGTCATCGCAGGCAACATCGGCAGTGGGAAGACCACGCTCACGAAACTCCTCGCCAAGCACTATGGATGGATTTCCAAGTTTGAGGCTGTGGAGCACAACCCCTATCTGGAGGACTACTACAAGGACATCCCGCGGTGGTCGTTCGCCCTCGAGGTGTATTTCCTCAAGCAGCGCTTCAAGGACATCCTCGACATCGCCCACGCCCGGCAGACGGTGATCCAGGACCGCAGCATCTTCGAAGGCGTGCATGTCTTCACGGCCAACAACTACGCGATGGGCAATCTCGACGAGCGCGATTACAAATGCTATATGGAACTGTTTGAGTCGATGATGTCGGCCGTCCATGTGCCCGACCTGATGATTTACCTCCGCGCCTCCATTCCCCACTTGGTGGAGAACATCCAGAAGCGCGGTCGCGGCTATGAGCAGCAGATGCAACTTGACTACCTGAAAAACCTCAACCGCCTCTACGACGAGTTCATCTACGAGAAATACCCCGGCAAGGTGCTCACCGTGGAAGTGGACAACCTTGACTTCCTCAATCGCAAAGCCGACCTGGCATCGATCACCGACCGTATCGACGCCATACTCTTCGGCCTTTTCCCACAAACATAAACCATAGAAAGCCATGCATATTGCAATAGCAGGAAACATAGGCAGCGGAAAGACCACGCTGACCAGGATGCTCGCCAAACGCTACGGATGGGAGCCTCGTTTCGAACCTGTAGACAACAATCCCTACCTCGACGACTTCTACGCCGACATGGAGAGATGGTCCTTCAACCTGCAGATTTACTTCCTCAACAAACGCTTCAAGGAAGTGGTGGAAATATCGAAGAGCAAGCAATATATCATACAGGACCGCACCATCTTCGAGGATGCCCGCATCTTCGCCCCCAACCTCCACGACATGGGCATGATGAGCGACCGTGACTTCGCCAACTACAGCGACCTCTTCGACCTGATGATTTCCCTCGTCGGACTCCCCGACCTGATGATTTACATCCGTTCCACCATTCCCAACCTTGTGGCTCAGATTTCCAAGCGAGGGAGGGAGTTTGAGAAGTCCATCCGCATCGACTACCTCCAAGGACTCAACGAGCGCTACGAGGAATGGATAGCAGGCTACAAGGGGCAGCTCATCATCATCGATGGAGACACGTGCAAGTTTGAGAGCAACCCCGCCGACTTCGAGCGCATCACCGACCAGGTGGATTCAAGGCTCTACGGCCTCTTCCCCTTTGGGGAATAGGCAGGGCTGGCTTTTCTGGATTTCTAGATTTTCTAGTTTTCCTAGTGACTCTGGTATTCCTAGGAAAACTAGAACGTTTTTTCTTGATAAAAATATCCCTAAAAGGGGTTTTAGCTTGCTAAAATGATAAAAAAACGCCTTCTGTCGAAAACTTTTTGAGAAAAAATAGGTGATTTGAAAATTTTTCCATAATTTTGCACATTGATTGATAGGCATGTCGAAAGAGGCGGCAAAGGCTTCTTTATCTGTAGTAGGAAATGGGCCTTGAAAGCTGCTTGCCACGCGCATAGATTTTGAGACACTTATACATAACCATTACAATGATTGATTGAAGGCAACCTGACGTCAAGTGTTGTATAATTTTTTTAAATGCAAAAGAAATTCATCACCCTGCTTCTTGCATTGCTTGGCTTCTCCATGGTAATCGAGGCCAAGTCAATCAATACGTATGGCTTCACCATCGGTGCCGGCCAGACAAGAGAGTTCTACATCTACATGAACACCACGCTTGACAACCTGGTGTCTTTCCAAATCGACTTGATCATGCCCGAGGGGCTGAAGGTCAATGTTGACCAATGCACGCTTCCCGCCCGGGTGAAGGACAAGGAGCAGATGTTGTTTGTTGGCAAGTTGGATGGCAACAAATACCGTTTCGTCTCCACATCCTACAGCCTCACGGCCCTTTCCAAGGAAGACGCCCCTCTGCTGAAGGTGTCGGTCACCGCCGACGATGATTTCCAGGGTGGAAAAGTGGATCTTGTCGACATGTTCGCTGTCAGTTCTGTCGGAAGGAAGGTTGAATGGATCAGCGATGCTTTCGATGTGGCCACCACCAAGGTGGTAAGGGGCGACACCAACTATGACAGCGAGGTTACCGTCTCCGATGTGATGACCGTGGTCAACTACATGTTGGGCAAGGAAACCCTCTTTTCCAGCACCTACGACCTTGATTCCAACAACGTGGTGGACATTGTCGATGTGATGACTTGCTCCAACCTCTTGTTGGAAAGCATCAAAGTGGACGATTAAAAAGATAAAAACAGAATAAAAACAATCAATAATTCATTCATTACATTATGAAAAAGTATTTACTTGGATTCGCCATGTTGCTTGCAGCTGGCACCACGTTTGCACAGGAAGAGTTCCTGTCAGTGTCGCCTTCCACTATTTCGCTCAAGCCAGGTGAGACGCAGGATGTCGTCATCACTTATCACGGACCGGTTGAGAACGGATATCTTTACAATGCTTTCCAGTTGGTGATAGACATGCCTGAAGGTGTTGAGCCGACTTGGATTGTGAAAAAAGGAAAAGTAACCAGTAACGTACAATTGCTTAATTCTCTCGCAGACCAGAATATGACATTTGCAGAGAATTTCGTAAGCTTCGACGATCCTGAAAACACCACAGGCATTAGCAGCTATCGCCTTGGGTTCCTTTTCACCCAGGACGGGTACGCCATTCCTTATGGCCCAGATGACGGAGAGGAATGGGAAAACATCGAAGAGGACCTCTTCAAAATCCGTGTGAAAGCAACCGACAAGGTGCAGACGGGAGAATTTAACTTGTCTGTCAACGGTATCAAGTTCACTTATCCTGACGAGGTGGGTGGTGAGACCACCCAGATCGGCGTGCCTTTGGAGGACGTTCCACTTGACTATCAGCTCGGCATCAACTTTGAGATTGGCTCCACCGGTTACGCCACACTCTGCTGGCCCACCGCTCTTGACTTCTCGAGCATCACGGGTGAAGACTTCCAGGCCAACATCGGCGTGGGTGTGACAGGCACCACTTACATGACCCTCTCCGAGGTGGAGAAAGTGCCCGCCAACACTCCGTTGGTCATCAAGGGTACTCCGGGTGTCTACAGCCTCACCACCACCAAGGGCGACGTAGAGGATGTGTCGGAAAGCATCCTTAGCGGCACACCTGCTGGAACATTGAAGGTGGAGGAAGGCGCCAACATCTTTGCTTTGGCCAACAAGGCCGAGGGCATTGGCTTCTACCGTTGTCTGCCCGACGTGGTCATCCCGCAATACAAGGCATACTTCGCTCCCGAGGCAGCTTCCGCCGAAGCATACCTCTTCGAGGAAACCACAGGCATCAACCAGGCCACCGTGGAAAACTCTGATGCAGACATCTACACCATCTCTGGTGTGAAAGTGGCCAATGCATCCCAAAAGGGTGTCTATATCGTCAACGGAAAGAAAGTCGTTGTCAAGTAAGCGACGACCATCCTTTCATACCCCAGAAGACCCCCATGGACAGGAGGCTTGACTAAGGGTTGATCCCGAATTGCGGAACGATGACCTTCGTTCCACAATTCGGGATTAAAAAAAGCCAAGCATCACTTTCTCCTATTGTTCCATTTATATATAATAAGGTATAGGTGAGAAAGCGATTTTTGGTATGTTACCGAATATTTACAAATCAAACTATTGATATGAGACATTTACGATTATTGTTAACTTTCATGTCAGTCTGTGCCGTGACGATGGTCTCAGCAGTCACTTTTTCCTTCGAAGGAATGAGATACACTGTGACCTCAAGTTCTGAGCGCACCGTCGCCCTCATAGGCTGGGATAAGAATTCAAGCCAAGCCTCTCCCGCCACACCACCGGTGGGAAGTTACAAGGCTGCCACCGACGGCCCTGTCGACCCCGAAATCCCGTCGAGGGTGCAGTACAATGGCATTTATTACAAAGTGACTTCCATCGACGAAGATGCGTTTTCCGATTGCATCTCATTGCAACAAATCTCCATCCCCAACTCCGTGGAGAGCATTGGCGACTTCGCCTTCCAGGGATGCTACAACCTTCAGATTGTCAAGGTGCAATGGACCATACCCATCAGCATCAGTGAAAGCGTGTTTGACGGAGTAGACCTTCCTGCTGCCACACTCGTCGTCCTTCCGGGCTACAAGTCAGCCTTCCAAGAGGCCGACGTGTGGATGGATTTCGGCACCATCAACACCTATAATTACCAAGAAGTCATGGATTTCAACATGTGGTTCAAGGACCCGCATGTGAAGGACATTTGCGTCTCCAATTGGGATACGGATGGCGATGGAGAGCTCACCTATCGTGAAGCCCAGGCTGTCACCGACCTTGGAGCGGCATTCATGGGTGACACCGAGATGACGAGCTTCACAGAGTTGCGCTCTTTCTCCGGCCTCACAGAACTCCCCGCTTCCTCCTTCAAGGGATGCTCCAACCTCACCGAGATTTTCATGGCACCCACCATCACCACCATCGGGCAAGAGGCTTTCGTAGGTTGCGAGAAGCTGGATACCATCATCTTCCAGTCGACAACCTCGGCAAAACTCAACACCATCGGCCATTCCGCATTTGCGGGCTGTGCCAAGTTGGGCAATTTCGTCCTTCCCAGCAGCCTCGTCACCATTGAAGAGCATGCTTTCGACGGATGCAAAAGCATCACCGCTGTCAACATTCCCTCCAAGGTGACCTCCATTGGCGACGGCGCTTTCGCCAACTGCTCCTCACTCGCCACCTTCACGGTGAACAGCAGCAACAAGAACTATGCACACAGCTCGGGAAAGACCTACATCACCAACAAGGGTGAGAAGAACATCCTCTATTGCTTTGCACCGGGGGCATCGCAGAAGACCATCAACATCCCCACAAGCATAACGGAAATCAAACCCTATGCCTTCCAAGGGGCGAAAAACATGGAATACCTCAATCTCAACAAGGTGTACCAAGTGGGCAATGAGGCCTTCGCAGACTGCTCCAATCTCTACACCGTGTTGATGGGCGACACACTCGCATTCATCGGCACCAACGCCTTCAAGGGCATTGCCAAGGGCGTACGCGTGCAAGTGCTATGGGACACCCCGCTCGACATCAGCGCCGGAACCTTCAGCACCAACGTCACCGTGCCTGTTGGAGAAATCAACGGCCGCCTCTTCGTGCCCGTCGGCACAAAGTCCGACTATCAGTCCTCCACGGGATGGGACTGGTTCACCTTCATCGAGGAAGGCACCATTGCCGACTATGCCAACAAGATCATCACCTTCGCCGACGAGAGGACACGCGACCTCTGTGTCGATGCTTTCGACACTGACAACGACGGATACCTCACCACCGACGAAGCCGCTGCCGTCACCTACATCGGCAACATCTTCCAAAACTCCGACATCGGCAGTTTCAACGAGCTGAAGTATTTCACCTCGCTCACCACCATTGATGACAATGCTTTCGATGGAAGCACCGTCACATCCATCATCCTGCCGGAGAGTCTCACCACGATAGGCGACAATGCCTTCGCTTTCTGCAACAACCTCACCACCATCACCATACCCAAGAATGTGGAATTCATCGGTGTGGGACCATTCAAGGCTTGTGAGAGACTCAAGACCATCACTGTGGATACAGAGAACTCGGCCTACACCAGTTCCAGCGGGACGCTCTTCAGCTATGACCGTTCCACCGTGGTGCAGTTTGTCGCAAACAACTCCTTGACAAAGATCTCCATCCCCAAGGCAGTGACCACCATCGCCCCCGAGGCCTTCTACGGAGCCACCAAACTCGTCTCCGTCAACCTTTCCACCAGCGCAGTCTCCTCCATCGGCGAGGAAGCCTTTGGCGGATGCACCTCACTTAACAATGTCACCGTGGGATGGGCTACACCGCTCAACGTGCCTGAGAACGTGTTCGACGGTGTCAACCTTGCCAACGCCACGCTGAACGTCCCCAACGGGGTTGACAATCTTTACAAGGAAGCAGCAGTGTGGAAGGACTTCGGCAAATTCGTCACCTTCAAGTCCTTCGTCATCTTTGCCGACGAGAAAGTGGAGCGCATCTGCGTGCAGAAGTGGGACACCAACCACGACGGCAAACTCGGTTACGATGAGGCAGCAGCCGTCACCACCATTGGCAACATTTTCGAGGGCAACACCGACATCACTTCCTTCGAAGAGTTGGTGGAATTCACCGGTGTCACCAGCATTCCCGAGAATGCCTTCAAGGGTTGCTCCTCCTTGGCCAAGCTGACCTTGCCCACCAAGGTGACCACCATCGGTGCTGAAGCCTTCGAGGGCTGTACCGCTCTTGGCAATGTCACCCTTCCCACCCCCCTCGTCACCATTGGCGACAAGGCGTTCTATGGTTGTGATGCCTTCACCACCTGCACCATCCCCGCCAATGTGGAAACCGTAGGCAAGGGAGCATTCGGCAGTTGCTCGTCGCTCAAGTCGTTCTCGGTCAGTTCCAAGAACACCAATTACCGTGCCATCGGCAACATCCTCTTCACACGCGACTCCACCACCGTCGTGCAGTTCCCTGCAGCCATCAGCCGCACCAACTTCGAGGTGTCGAGCAGCGTGTTCAAGCACATCTATCCATACGCATTCAGTGGTGCGACAAAGTTGAAGACCGTAGTGTTCAACTCTTGCGAGACCATCGGCGAATACGCCTTTGAGAAGTGCGAAGGCCTCACCAACCTCACCATCGGCAACAATGTGAAGACCATCGGCGACTGCGCATTCATCGACTGCCAGAACCTGCAGGCCATCACCATTCCCACCAATGTGCAAAGCATCGGTGCGAAAGCCTTCAACGGCATGCCGGCAGGCGTAAGATGCCAGGTGGCATGGACCACGCCACCAGCCATCCCCGCCAACACCTTCTCCAATTTCGAAGCCTTGGCCCAGGGTCAGATCAGCGGCATCCTCTTCGTTCCCACAGGTGCGAAGGCAGCCTTTGAGACTGCCCAGGGATGGAACTTCTTCAACATCGTCTACGAGGGCAACATGGCCGACTATGACGCCACCCTCATCACCTTCACCGACCCGTTGGTGAAGCAGCTTGCCGTGGCCGCTTGGGACACCGACGGTGACAACCAACTCAGCTACACCGAGGCGGAGGCTGTCAAGACCCTGGGTACAGTGTTCGCAGGCAAGGATATCACCAAGTTCAACGAGTTCAAGTACTTCACATCGGTAACCGAAGTGAATGCCAACGCGTTCAAGGGCTGTTCCGCCCTTACCAAAGTGACATTCCCGGCGAATGTGACCACCATCGGTGCACAAGCCTTCGAGGGCTGCTCCACGCTCGCCAATGTCAGCTTGCCCACCACACTTGCCACCATCGGCGACAAGGCCTTCTATGGTTGTGATGCGTTCACCACCTGTGAAATCCCCGCCAATGTGTCGGCTGTAGGCAAAGGCGCATTTGGCAGTTGCATGTCTCTCAAGTCATTCACCGTCAATTCCGGCAACACCCGTTACCGCGCCATCGGGTCCATCCTCTTCACACGCGACTCCACGACAGTCGTGCAGTTCCCGGCGGCTCTCAACCGTTCTAATTTCGAGGTGTCGAGCAGCAAGTTCAAGAACATCTATCCCTATGCCTTCAGTGGAGCAATCAACTTGAAGACCGTTGTGTTGAACTCCGTGGAGACCATCGGTGAATATGCCTTCGAGAAATGCGGGGAATTCAAGTCCATCAACATCCCCTTCGCTGTGAATTCCATAGGGAATTATGCCTTCCTTGAGTGTGCACAACTCGACTCGGTCACCGTGGAATGGCGCACACCACTTGCCGTGCCAGCCAACACCTTCGAGGGTGTCGACGTGGCCAATGCTACACTCAGTGTGCCCAAGGGCACCGACGGGCTCTACAAGAGTGCAAGTGTATGGAAGGACTTCGGCAAAATCGTCGTCTATCTTGACGACATCTCCACCATCGACTTCGAAGACCCATTGGTCAAGGCCATCTGTGTCGCCAACTGGGATAAGGATGGTGATGGAGAACTCACAGTGGGAGAGGCCAAGACCATCAAGAGCCTTGGAACATACTTCAAGGGTACGGAAATCAAGTCGTTCGACGAACTGAAATATTTCACCGCCCTCACCTCCATCCCGTCAAGAGCTTTCGACGGCTGCTCACAACTGAAGTCCGTCACCCTGCCTAAGAGCATCAAGAAGATTGACTCTTATGCCTTCCAAGACTGTTCAAGCTTGAATGCCATCGAGATTCCAAGTGGTGTCACCGACATCTTGTATGCTGCATTCAACAACTGCTCCAGCCTGAAGGTCATCGACATCCCGGCTTCCGTCACCAACATCTATGTGAACGGAGTGTTCACCAACTGCTCCTCACTTGAAGAATTCAAGGTGGCAGAAGGCAACACCCGCTACACTGCTGTGGACGGCGTCCTCTTCAATTTGGCCAAGACCATCCTCGTGGCCTATCCTGGAGGCAAAGCAGGCGAATATATCGTTCCCGACGGTGTCACCACCATGCGACAGTATGCCTTCTGCGGTGCCACCAAACTCACCAAGTGCCACCTGCCCAAGACGCTCACCGCCATTCCTTATGGTGCTTTTGCAAAGTGCTCGTCGATGACCTATGTCAACATCCCGGCATCGGTGCAGAGTGTAGACCAGTTCGCATTCACTCAGTGTACGAAACTCGCTGTGATGAAACTGGGTTGGAAGACTCCGCTTGCAGAGCCGAACATCACAGGCAACGCCTTCCAGAACACGCTGACAGAAGACATCCGTCTCTATGTGCCGGCAGGTACGAAGTATGACTATATGGAAGCACCCATCTGGGAGAACTTCAAGGAGTTCATCGAGTACACCAACTGCGATGTCAACCTTGACGGCTTTGCCGACATGCTCGACGCCGTGGATGTTGTCAAGTATGTTGTAGGCACACCAGCCATCACCATCGACCCCTTCCTTGCCGACTTCGACGATGACGACTTTGTCACTGTTGCCGACGCCGTCATGCTGGTGAACATGATTGCCAATGGAGAGGCTGCTCCCAACATCAACGCCGCACCGGCACACTTCGACGAAGAAGAGGAACTCACCGTCACCATGTCGTCAAACAATGTCTTGTCGCTAGACCTCTGCAGCCCCGTCAGGTACACTGCATTCCAGTTCGACCTCACATTGCCTGACATCAGCGAAGTGGAGCTCGCGCAACTCTCTCAGAGAGCCACTCGCGGACATCAGTTGGTCTACAACAAGATTGGTGAGAACACCTACCGTTTCGCATCCATCTCCTTCAACAACGCACCTTTTGGTGGGTTCGAGGGGACTATCATCAACATCCAGACAGGAGCTGCCGCCCTCGATGACATCGTGGTCAGCAACATCAAGTTCGTCTCCCTGGATGGTGCCATCCATTCCTTCGACAATGTCGACCATGCCTTGCCTACCGGCATCGTGGAGATGCAGCAGGAAGGCCGCTACGCCGCTTTCGAGGATGGAGTATACTACAACCTCAACGGCGTGAAGGTGGAGAAGCCTGGAAAGGGTGTCTACATCGTCAACGGCAAGAAAGTAATCATCAAATAAGCATCGAGACAATGAGAAAGAACATCATATTCCTGGTCATCGCTTTTCTGAGCATCGCCAGTTTCTCCAAGGCAGACAATGTGAGCATCGATGATTTCAGCATCAAGCAGGGTGACACCATACAGGTGCCCCTGAAACTCACCAACACCCACTACAACCTCACGGCATTCAGCATGACGATGACCTTGCCGAAGGGCTTGAAAATACTGGAGGGAGAAGCCACCAGTCGCTTTGCAGGTGTTATCGAGGTGGGGTCGCCCGACCCAAGTGCGAATATATATAATGTATGCGGCATCGACCTCGCCTCCGGCGTCATCAGCGGGTCGTCGGGCGACCTCGTACTCCTCACCTTCGTCGCAAGCCAAGACTTCATGGGTGGAGACGCCACCATCACCGAGGTGGACTTCATCACCAGCGACCGCAAGCATGTCAGATGCAGCGACACTTCGTTCAGGGTCGACTACGAGCCATCGAGCAATGTCAGAATGGGTGATGTCGACAACAACGGCGTCATCGACATTTCCGACGTGATGACTGCGGTCAACAAGATGTTGGGCAAGAAAGTGTCGCCATTCGTCTTTGCCAATGCCGACACCGACGGCAATGGTGAAATCGACATCGTCGATGTGATGAACATCGTCAACATCATGCTGGGCAAGTAAAGACTCCAAGGACTTTAAAGGCCTTAAGGACCTTAAAGACCCTCAATCCAATAATCCCGCCATCCGGTCTTCCGGGTGGCGGGATTTTGCATGGTTTGGCTTGGTGCTGGCCAGGCATTCCCGTTTTTCCAGCCCCCTTAGCCTCGCCTATATTAAAATGACATCCCTTCCGGCTTTTCCCATGCTATCTTTGCAGCGAGATAGTTCACATTATTCATTTTCAATCAAAACACATGAGAAAAGTCAAGCAACTGAAAGACCTGCTGCCCCTCGCGGTGAAGGGCATCGCCCTTGCCGCCGCTGGTGTGGACGCCGGCACGTTGATGGCCGCCGCCGCCGACCTTCCCGATGCAGGGAAGACACGCTCGGGCAACGAATTGTACAAGGGCACCACGGAGCACCACACCACAGCCGGCGCCGCTGCAGCGCACCCACAGAACCCCGAAGGCATCCTCACCGAGACATTCTCGCGCGTCGACGGCGATGACGAGATGTACCAGAAAGACATCGACGAGCGCATCACACGCATCAGGCCCATGGCAACCCCCATCGACCAGATTTCGCGTTACGCCACCGCACAGAGAGCCAAGTCGTTCGAGGTGAAATACTACAGCGTGGGGACACGTCCGGTGAAGACCACCCTCACCGCCGCCGTCACCGCATCGAACAATGTCTCCACCGCCATCCAGGTGGCCGACCCCGACATGTTCACCCTCGACGACACCATCCGCGTCGTAGGTGTCAAAGCCCTTTTCAACTACAAGGGGACGGCCTACAATGGCAGCGACGCCGCCACACCCGACCTCGTGCTCTGTGTCTGCGGAAAGACCTCCAGCGGACAGCCCATCGTCTATGCCGTCAACGGTACGCTCGTCGGCGGACAGCCCATCGGACTCCCCGCCATCGATGTCAACACCACCCTCATCAGGATGGGAAAGTCGTGCGGGGAACTAGACGTGCAGACAGGACGCTTCAACAACATCCCCACTTCCGAACTCCAATACTGCCAGAACTTCATGGCACAAATCGAGCAGTCTACCTTGGACAAGATAGCTGCCAAGGAGGTGAACTGGGGCTTCTCCGACCTGGAGGAAGACAGCATCTACGACATGCGCCTCGCCATGGAGAATTCCTTCCTTTTCGGCGACATGAACATGATCAACCACAGCGTGAAGGATGGCATGTCACAGTGGTTCACCAAGGGCATCTGGTGGCAGGAAGGAAAGGACATCGAAGTAGGCTCGTATGATGCCACCAAGCATGTCGCCGTCATCTCCGACAACGACCTGGTGGACATCTCCAAGGACCTCTTCGTCGGCACCGGCATCGGCAACAAGCGCAAGGTGCTGCTCTGTGGAAGCGACTTCCTCGCCGCACTCTCCAAAATCGACAGCGACAAGTTCAGACTCAAGGACACCGTAGAAATCTGGAATCTCAAATTCAAGTCATGGGAGACCGACTTCGGCGAAATCCTCGCCATGCACGACGAACTCTTCGACCTCAACGGCATGGCAGACTGCGCCTTCGCACTCGACCCGGAATTCCTCACCAAGAAAACCTACCTCAGCTGGAGCCGTAACATCCTCGACCTCAAGAAGGCCGGAGTGCGCAACACCGACGCCGTCGTCATCCAGGAAATCAGCTGCCTCTATCTCAGATACCGCAAGGCACATGCGCGGCTCCAACTCGCACAAGCTTCCAACTGACCAATCCAACTACCACCATGCTGAAAACTTATTCCGCCGAAACGGAAGTCAGCATCAACGTGCTCATGGGAGGGGCGTACCGGCACCTCGCCTTCATCCCACGCACGTTGGGTGGGTCGTCGTTCGCCACCGACGACCCCATGCTGCAAAAGGCCATCGAGCAACACCGTTTCTTCGGCACACGCATCACACTCGCCAACACCTTGGACGACAACCACCAAAAACGCCCTGACACGGATGCGGAACAGACCAGGAAAACCGTGAACCTCACCTTCTCTTCCATTTCAGATGCAAAAGACTATTGTGCCGACAACTTCGGCATATCAAGGACGCGACTGAAAAGTTTTGAACAAATCAAGGCCATTGCCGAAGACAACGGCGTGGTCATCAACCTCAAATGAAAGACATATGACTGTTTGGAAAAACAACAAGGAGAAACACACCCCTTTCGCGGCAAGAGGAAACGGAAGGATGCGAGAGGTGGAGGAAAAACTGAAATTTCTTGAGGAACAACTCGACAACCAACTGAAACTGCTCGTGGTGGAAGAACCACCGGAAACCTGCGAACCCAACACCATCTACCTCGTATGCAAGGACATAGACGACTAACAACCACCCATCATGAAAAATCCCGTCAGGAAAATCATACGCGACACAAGGGTGTCGCTTGACTTCAACCAAGAAGAAACACCACTCTTCGAAACCTGTGGGGCAGGCAACCTCACACTCGATGACATCATCAGGTCGAAGGTGGAAATGGCAACACGAAACGTCGTGCAACACCTCGACAACCTCTTGCTCGCACCGGGAACACCCATAAGAACCACACTCGCATGGCCGGGAGGGACACCGGGCGTGGGGATGGCGGTCATGCCACTGCCACTGGACTGCATGAGACTCCTATGTGTACAACTGTCAGACTGGAACAGGCCTGCACGCATCATCACCGAAGACGACCCTGAATACCAATGGCAGCACACACCATTCCCCGGGGTGGGAGGCAACCCGGACAGGCCCGTTGCCGTCATCTGCCAAAGACCAACGGGATGGGTGGCAGAACTGTTCTCTTCCACCGCGGGGAGGGGGGTGGTCATCGAAAAGGCGCAATACCATCCCATTCCACGCATCACAGAAGACGACTGCATCAACATCCCCTCGATGGCTTACGACGACGTGGTGAGACAACTCGCTTCGCTCACAGCAGAGACACTGGGATACAATACGGAAAAACAGTAAAAGTGAACATTTGAGCTTCGCTCGATTGTCGGTTGCGTCTCGGCAGAGCAAGCAAGCTTGACTTTGCACTCGACTATCACGACAATTGTCCCTTTAACTCCTGAAAAAGCAGATATACTCCCCTTTAACTCCTGAAAAAATGAGAACCATCCATCAAAAGAAAAACGACCTCGGCCGTTTCGACTCCCTCGAACACCTGTGGAGATGCATGCCTAACGGAGCATCATCAGGCGACTATGCACATATCGGAAACGAGATCTTCATTTGGGACGAACACCAGCAAAATTGGATGCTCGACACCCTTGTCAACACCGACTCTTATTTGTTGTTGGAGCAATCCGGCGACCTCGACCTCTTTGGTGACCTGCGCGTGGGAGGCAGGATGATAGCATGGCATCGAGCCCGTTTCAAGGGTGATGTCACCATTGAGGGAAAACTCGTATGCAGACATATCAAACAACATGACAGGGGATTCTTCCCCGATGCTGAAACATTGATGCACACCGTGCCCTCGCCGATGAGAGGTGATTGGGCGCTCGTGGGTACCAATGAGAGACCCCAGTTGTGGCAATGCACGACCCATGGCGAATGGGAGAGGGTGGGAGAGACCAACCTTGAAAACGCCTTCAACCTGGAGGCATACAACAATGTTCGCGACATCGTGGAGGACATCGCCAACACAGGGTATGTGTTCGAAGGGGTGGCACGACCCGAAACCAACCCACGAAGACCCAACGACCACAACATCTTCTACCTCTCCTCACAACCCGGCAAATACGTCCATTTCGGAAACATCGAGGTGCGCAATGTGTCGGCACTCCTCTGGACTTTGGGTGAGGATGGCACGGGGGGATGGACGGCTAAGACCCTTCTCGACGACATCATCATAGACACCCGAAACATCGTGGATGGCGCCGTTTCCCTTGAAAAACTTTCCGACGGGGTCATCAAGTATTTCGATGACAAGGACAGAGCTCTCGACGCGAAAATCATCAACCTCAGGCAGCAGCTCTCCGGCACCGTCAAGTCCATCACCATCAACGGCTCGCAGAACACCAAGCACAAGCCCGACAACAGCGGGAACGTCAACCTCGTCATCGCGCAGGGTGGGGGAGGGGAGGACGAGTCCCTCGCCGAACAGGTGCAGCAGAACACCGACGACATCGCCGACATCAAGCAGATGATTGAGGATGGGGACATCGGGGGTGGCGACTGCAAGGTCGTTCTCATCACGCAGTGGATGGACGATGACCCGCAGAGCGTCTCGGGACAGGAGGGGGAGGCGTGGTACAACCCCGTCACAAAGAAGCTGTACATCCACGACGGCACGCAGTGGCAGGAGACTCCCCTCGACATCAACAAGCTATACGTCAACCTCGTCTACGACCAGATTCTCGGATTCGACGGAGATGATTTCTGGCTCATCGCATCCAACGCGGACTCCAAGCGACTGGTGGTCGTTTGCAAGGCGTGGATTCCAAACAGCCCCAACGACACCATCTTCCCCGCTGGGACGCATTTCCAACAAGGAGATTTCGCATACGCTTACAATCTGCACAAACTTTACGTGTACGACCAGGAACTCCAAACCTGGAACGAGGCCGAACTCTACGACACGTGCCTGTACATCCACGCTTCGCAGAACAAGGCTTACCGATGGGACACCGCTCTGCTCGACATGGTGCCCATCACACAGACCATCACCGTAGATGCCGCCTTGTCGCCCACTTCCGCCAACCCCGTGCAGAACAAGGTCATCAACACTGAAATCTCAACCCTCAAATCCCAAACCTCAACCCTCAATTCTCAAACCTCCTCTCTCCAAAGCGGACTGTCTTCGCTCGCGGCGACAGTGGCGGGCATCGTCGACTCCGACTCGCTCAAGGACTTGTGGAAGGCGTTGCTCGGCATCGACCACCTCGTACCGCTCAGGCATACGCCGCCCGTACAGCCAGAGGTGGGGACGCAGTACCTCGACCTCGACGACGGGAAGGTGATGGAGTGCAGAAACCTCAACGGCTCGCCGTCGACATTCATCGTCCGTCTGCGACTCCAGGCGAAGAAGACGAAGACCGTGGCGGGACAGGAGCCGCTCGTCATCAGGCCGTGCGAGGGAGAACAAATCAGCCTTCTCATCGACGAGGGATGGGACCTCGGTTTCGCCAACGACCTTCCAAGCCGCACGGCCACCACATACGTCTCGCGCTTCAAGCAGGCGCTGGAGGATGCGGGATATTCGGGAAAGTACACCGCAACCGACGAACAGGCGTCCGAAAACCCCATCATCGACAACGAGCGCTCCGTAAGGTTCGCCATCCAGACTTTGCACAACCGACCATTGGAGACGCTGCTCAACGAGGAATACATCCTCGAAGACAAGACCTACGCGTTCCTGCGCGGCGTCCTCTTCGTCGCGAAGGCAAGGCAACAGGCATACTACGGTTTCGTCAGGGACGCCGACACGCAGGAGTTCATCTCTGCCGACGACAATGTCGATGGAGCTTACGACACGTATGCGGAGGTCGCGCAGCAGCCCGACCAGAACGCGCTCATTCCTCTCATGATACAAATCAACGAGGACGCGGAGGACATCCTCGCCATTGCAAACGAAATACGTGAACTCGCCACGGAAATCGCCTCTCTCGCCGACAACATCGTCACAAAGACCGACGACGACTGGCAGCGCATCGTCAACCAGCCTGCCATGTATGGTGCGGGTCCCACCGCAGACCGACCGTCGGAGCCCATCGAGGGAATGTGTTACTACGACACCGACATACAGAAGCCCGTATGGGCGCACAATGCCGCCGCCCCCTCAGAAGACCCCGATTTCGAGTGGCTCGACGCCACAGGCCAAGACCCATACGTATGATAACCCCTCCCATCTGATAGCCCCCCTCCCATCTGATAGCCCCCTCATCCTCCCCGTTCTCCGCAGTGGCCGAGTTCGGCCGCTGCTTCCCATCATCCCCATCATCCCCATCATCCCCCATAATCCCCATCATCCCCATGAATTACAAAAAAGGTTCAAAAGGCGAGATGGTTCGTCAAATCCAAATCGCCCTCCATCTATATCCCGACGGCATCTTCGGTCCCCTCACCGAAGAGCGCGTCAAGTTGTTCCAAAAGGACAACGGCCTGGCCGTCGACGGCATCGTTGGTCCCGCCACCATGGCGAAGCTCATCCCCGTGCGCCTGAAAAAGTCCCGCCGTTCCATCAATGAAATCATCGTCCACTGCACCGCCACACCTGAAGGCAAGGAGTACAGTGTCGCCGACATCCGCCGCTGGCATCTCAAGCGTGGTTTCTCCGACATCGGCTACCACTATGTCATCCACCTCGACGGCTCCCTTGAACTCGGCCGCGACGCCGACCTCTCCGGTGCCCACTGCACCAACCACAACGCCCACAGCATCGGCGTCGTATACGTCGGTGGTGTCGCCACTGATGCCAAGACCCCCAAGGACACCCGCACCGCCGCCCAGAAGGCAGCCCTTGCGTCCCTCCTCACCGACCTTCACCGTCTCTATCCGAAGGCCACCCTCCACGGTCATCGCGAGTACGCCAACAAGGCCTGTCCCTCCTTCGATGTCCACCGCGACTACGACCACATCTTCAAGTCCCCATAACCACCCTGTCCCCCCCTCACACTCGCGGCCGATATCGGACGCGCCCCAAAAATCTCCAATCTCAACCCTCAACCCTCAAATCAAAAAAAATGACCCCCAAAGACTGGATTCAATACTCCTCTGCCATTGCCATGATCCTCTCCGGCATCGTCCTCGCCTTCATGTCCTTCTTCAAGAACAACGGCGACATCTCCGAAGGGGTCCTCTGGTATGTCGCCCAGGCGCTCACCTACGCCGGTGGCATCTTCGGTGTCAGCATCTACTTCAAGACAAAGCTGGGCGATTTCGAGTCGCGCACCAAGCGTGAAATCATACAAGCCATCGAGGAAGCCCGGCAGGAAGAGCCGCCCAGGAAAGCCCCCTCCTCCTCCAATCCCTAACCCCTCGACCCACTATGATGATTCCCATCAATCCCTCCTTGTCGGCAGCCGTGCTCGGATGCCGCATCCATCTCCCCCTCACAAAAATCAAAAACACCCGATAAAATGAAAAAAATCACATCCATCATCCACAACTCCCAGGAATACGCCGCCCTCAAGGGTGACACCGGGGCCACTGGTCCCCAGGGCGATAGTTTCCAACCCATCGAAGACGTGTCTGGACTTGTCCTTGCCCACACCATGGGACAGGACAACACAAAGGCGATGAGCCAGAAGGGCGTGTCCGACCAAATCATGGACGACAGGACTTGGAGTGAAACTGCAATCAGTTCTCAAAACAGTGTTGCATCCGACAGAAGATACATCTCCAGTGACGTGTGGAAGAGTGAATCCTCCACTACTCAAGGTGCGATATTCCCCGTAAAGGCGGGCAAGACATACAAGCTGGCCGCTGCATCGGGAAACATATACTACGCCTTTGTCAAGGCAAAAAGTTCTGCCAACAACGACCCTGTCTCATACGCAGGAGAAGCAACTGGTTTGTCCTCTTTGAGCAATGGAGCATCAGTCTCCATTGTAGCCCCCAGCGATGCCGTGTTCCTCTATACCTCACGGAAGTCAAGCAGTACGGTCGTGTTGCCAACAGTCAAGGAAATCGAAACCACGAAAGAACACATGGCTAGCCTTGGCTCTTCCATCGATGGGTTGAACGATAGCGTGAAGGTGTTGCCTTTGCTTGGCTTGACCGAGACTGAAGACATCACAAGCGACATCACATGGGCGGGCGACGGATATGTCAGCATTGACCAAATCGTGGTGTCAAGCAGTTCCATCACGCATTACTCCACACCAATACATCTTGCTGCTGGCGAGTGCATCGTCGTCCAAACAAGGGTAAACACCTCGTTAATGGTGCTGACGGAGGACACGGGGCAGAACTCAGTAGCAAAGTACAACGTCCTCGTCAAAGGCATGACTGCTCCCGAAACAGGCAACAACACATATGCCTACATCGCACCAAGGGACATGAATGTTGTCATCTCCACGTTCAAATCTTCAGATTGCTTCGTCACCATCAGAAGGAAACCCACTGAGATGTCATCAAAGGTGCACGAGGCTCTATACCTCCCGCCACGGACATACAACATCCTTGCGGCCTACGACAACCTTGTAGCTATCGGTGACTCGTTGACCAAGGGCGTGGTCTATACCCTTGATGGTTCAAGGGTGGCGAGCAGACCTTTCCCCAAAGTCTTGCAGAAGACCTGCGGATTCGACAACCTGTCCATCTGGGCAGAAGGTGGCAAGAACGCCGAATACATATGGGCGACATTCTCAGACCAGTTTGCCATACCTCAAACGGGAAAGACCTTGTGCATTGTCTTCCTTGGCACTAACGGAGGATTCACCGACACACTTGACACGGAAGCACCAGAAGGTGATGAGGAAAATTGGGACATGACCAAAAGAGTCCCATGCTACGCGAAGATAGTCAAGACCTTCGCAGACCTTGGGGCGAACATCCTCTTGATTAAGCCATGGACAACAGGAACACAAGACGTGACCTTGGCTGACACCTTCGCCACAATAGACGGAGTAGCAGAAAGGTATGGATGTGCGGTCATCAAGGCTGGGGACATCAAGTCCAACAACTTCAAGTACCATTGCTACCCGACCTACAACGGCGTGAACCTCCTCCATTTCAACGAGCTTGGCTACGCCCATTTCGCGTCTGCCATCATCAATGCAGTAAACGAGTCTCCCGATGACAACTTGAAATTCCTTGTACCAAGATAAGGCAGGCTCCATCCTCCCCCCCTGTCATCCTCTTGCGTCCTCTATCATCCTCTCCTGTCCTCTCCCCGTCCTCGCGGTCATCCCTCACCCCCGCATTCGCGGCCGATATCGGACGCGCCCCAAAAATCTCCAATCTCAACCCTCAACCCTCAAATCAAAAAATGAAATCCTCCCTCACTGCCCTCCGCGATGCCCTCCGCGCCTTTCGCGACGCCCTCCGCACCACCCCGACTCCTCCCACCCCTCCTCCTCCTTCCGACGACCATCCCTACGATGACCGCATCTTCAACGACCCCTTGCCTCTCAACCCCGGCGACATCTCCTTCTCAAAGCGTCCTGAGGAAATCACCAAGGCCGACGTGGTCAACGCCCTCTCTCTCCCCGACCTCTTCGAGGGCATACCCGTCATCAACCAGACCTGGGACGAGATGCTCGACAACAGCGACTTCGCCCGATACACCGACCCCGCAAACCCAGCTCCCTTCATCTGGACGGCAAGGGGGGCCAAACTCATCGCGCCCTCCGCAAAGCCAGAATACGTCGGCGTCGACTCCACGGCGTACAACACGCTCTACAACGAGCAACTCGACTGGTGGAGGGAGTACAACCCATCCTCCACAGGCAAAGACATCACGACAAAGAAAATCGCATACTACAACGCACAGCGGCTCAAGGACATCGAGAACGCACACGTCGCCATCGACAAGAACACCACAGGAAACCACCCCAACTGCGTCGGACTAAAACTCGACAAGGTCTACCCGGTGCTATACGAGGGCTCCGTGTCGCTGCGCTCTCCGTCCACATACCTCGCAAGGTGCTTCAGACCAAGGCGAGACTTCCTCATCGACGGGGAGGTGGACAAGAAGGCTGTCGGGGGATTCGTGTCAAGATACGGACTCCTCGCCACTACATGCTCCCTCGTGCTCAGGAAGGCGAGGTTCCAGAGGAAGGACGAGCAGTCATACAAGACCATCTACGTCGACTGCGAGGAGGGCATCGAACAACTGCAAATCACCGACTGCGTCTTCGAGCAGGCTGCGCCCGACTCCGACAACATCAACACCAGGAACGGACATGGGTTCGCCGCCAACTACGTCTACATCTACACTAAGGACAGCTCACCATGGACCGATGCGACACGCTCGCAACTCGTCAACGACAACTGCATCAGACACGCACTCATACAGGGCAACACCGTCTACGGCACGAAATTCATAGATTCCGACATGGTGAGGTTCGTCAACTCATACCGCGCCATCGACAACACATTCTTCTTGGGACACGCGGAGGAAAACCTCGACGCGGGGAGGCCAAGACACCTCATCAGGGGGGAGACGGGGTCTTGCATATCGCACACCAACCTGAACGGGGCGTCTTATGCCAACAAGATTTCATACCACTCTTGCCCGATGTTCTTCGTGGGAAACAAGTTCCTGGGACCGGAGAGAGCCATCGCGAAAAGGGTCACATGGTCTACGTCAAACGAGGCCATCGGACTGGAGATGGCGCAGGCTTACTTCATCGGAAACACCTTCCGTAACCTCATCGTCAAGCAGACGCTCTTCGACGGGGGAAGGTATGCAGAATTCCACTTCAGATGCCACGCAAACTATGAGTCCTACATGAGCGTCACGAAACTATGGTTCGTCAACAACGCCTTGGAGAACATCGCGTGGTTCACTCACATGAACAGCGACTCAAGGGGTATCTTCAAGGGAAAGGGTACGGGCATTCCTTACGACTTCAGGCCGGGGTGGAACTTCGCAAACCCCATCCGATACTTCGTGGGGAACACCGTCACACTCGACAAAAACACCATCTGGAACAGCTGGCTCGACTGCACGGGGCAAACCGAAAGGTACGTCAAGGGTAGGAAATACGACCCCTACGACCCGTTCACCACATACGGCATCAGCGTCGGCAACAACTGGAAACCCAGCGAATGGCTCATCGAGGACAAGTATGGCGACTTCCCGCCTATGCACGTCCCCATCGCCAAAACGTGCAGGACATGCGGGAAGGCTCTCGCAAGGGATGCCACGGAATGCGACAACACCGAATGCGAGGACTATGGAGGGACGCCGCACATCTCTACCACATACCCGTCCGACAAGTTCCCGTGGCTCATCGGGGAGAGACACTACGACCAGGTCTTCCAGAAAGGACTCGACGAAAACCTCGAACCCATCGAGAACGTTGACCCCGACGGGATAGACCATGACTTCAAAAACAACATCGTGCTGTACTTCAACGAAATCATTCAGGGGTACAAGGAGAAATACAACAACATCATCGCACCGGTCTACACATATGTCTTCGAGCGTAACGTCATCGACCTCGGTGACTTCTGCCTCGGTGGCATGGCAGACTCCTCATCCATCAACACGTGCAACTTCATCTGCCGGAACAACATCTTCAAGGCAAGGAGAATGGCTTCGGTTTACACCGAAGACAACACCCGAAAAGTCCTCTACACCGCAAGGAGATGGATGAAGGACAACATCTCAGACCCCGACAAGGAGGAGTTCATCTTCAACATCGTACCCAACGACTTCTACAAGGCCACATACGAGACCTACAACGGCACGCCGTCCATAGAGGAAATCGCAAACGACCCCACCCTCGAACTACACAACAACAACACCATCCTCGTGCGTAGACCCGTAAGGGCTACCGTCGACATCTCAAACAACCAGTTCATCGTCGATGATTTCGTCAAGGACGATGCCGTCGTGCCTACGGAGGTCAACTTCCTACGCGTCAAGTACGACTACACGCCGCCAATGTACCAAAACAAGGGAATAACCATCAACAAGGTCGGACTCCCGGCTACCGTCGTCATCTCTGGCAACACCATCGCCACACCCACAGACCCCGACAACTCTCAGCAGTCCCTCATCAGATTCCGCACCTACAAACTCTCCAACGGCTCTTACGGAAACCTCACTCCCACAAACCCCTAAACCCCATCCATCCCCTAAAATCCCCTCCCATGTCCCCATAGTCCTCCCGCCCCTCCCGTCCCAGGCTCTCGCCCTCCCATCCTCCCGCGTCCTCTCTCATCCTCTCCTGTCCTCTCGGTTTGTTCTCTATGCCGCGACAGTGTCGCGGCCCCCATCCCCCCATCCCCCTCTCTCCACCCCTCCCTCCCCCTCCTAAAAATAAAAATCCCCCATGATCCCCCTGGACATCCATATCAGCAAGCCTCAGACCTTGCACGCCGTGGCCATGACCACTGCCTACCAAGCCGTGAAAAACGATGATGCCGCCCACCTTTACGACCGCGTCGCGGTGGTGAGGGCAGACCACTCCTTATTGGAAACCTTTTGGCGCGATTGTTGCGCCATCGTCGGTCATATCCTTCAGGAATATTGTCGACAGCCCGCCACTTGCCCATCTCCTTCCGCCTCTCAAGATGGTGACTTCCACGCTCTCTTGTTGATGCCCGAAAATTGGGATGACACGCAGTCTCCGTCAGTAGTGACTTCCCTCCAAGCCTTTTTCGTGGCATACATGGTGGAAAGATGGATGGCTCTTGTGTGGCCGGAGGCTTCAACCAACCATTCCGTCCAGGCAAAGGCACACCAGGAACAAGTGAGGCTCTGCCTTGAGGCAAGACAACGAAAACCGAGACCCCATATCCATTTCTCAAAAGTGAAAAACCATGAAAAAGAAAACAAAGACAACAACAGCCATCATCCGGCTGTCGAAGCAGCGGATGATCTATGACATTGCCAACAACGCCTTTGTCGTAGGTGAGACCATCGAGGATGCAGGACCTCATATAAGGCATCTTGTTCAAGATGTGGTGGAAGGGCAGAACATCGACCGTGTGTGTCGGGTGATGTCATTGGCTTTCTGCCGTGTGAAGGATTTGTTGCGCCAGTGGGTGGTGGACGTAGAAGAGACGGGATGTTCCCTGTCTACACATCAGAACGCCGGCGAAGAGGAGTATGTCCTCCGAATCGTTGTACCCTATGGCCTGCCTCCCTGCACCATAGACTATTGGGCCATCCTTGCCTACGAATACGTCACCGCATCCGCCATAGCCGACTGGTTGGGCATCACGGCGAAAGACAAGGCCCCGGAATGGCAAAGGAAGGCGGACGAAGCAGCAGAGAGGTTGTTCAAGGGTGTCTCCTTATGCCATCGCCAAGCAAGGAAGAGGATGGAGGTGGTGTGAACGATGACGCTTTTCTCGTCCTTTTTTTGGAAGTTTGTGAAATAATACCTAATTTTGTGGCGAGAAAACAATAATGACTACAATATGTTTGGAACAATCATTTCATTAGCCATCTTCTTCGCCGCTGCGTTGATGGGATGGGCCTTGGCCGAGTTGAAAGGCAATTCGTGTAATTATGAGAAAAACGATGAAGAGGAAGCCGTTGACCAACAATTGGCTGAACAACTCCACAAAAACGGATTCACGGAGTTGACCATCAAGGACGTCATCAAAAGCATAAGCACGAAAGGATTCAAAACCACATAGGTCGGAATCTTTGTTTAAAAGGAAGCCCTGGAAATACTGTTGTCATGGTATTCCCAGGGCTTCTGATATTCTTATGGATTCACTGCCGGTTGGGGGGTGCTGCCTGGTGGGGGAGGAGATGCTGGAAAGGTGGCGGCCCCTTTTGGACCGGTGTTCTTCAATGCATCACCGCTGGGAAGGGCATTCTTTTCCAACTCTATTTGCAGCTGCTCCACATCGAGCGTGTTGTGGTTCTTGATGAGATTTTCAAAAATATTCTTGGCAATGTCCTTGGGAACATTGTTGGGCACGATGATGTCGCGCCAGATTTTCACCCAATGGTCGTTGTCTATCACTTCGGCGTTGAGTTTCCTCATTTTCATCTCACTGATGTTGCCGTTGTAGATGACAGAGATGACGTCCTTGTATTTCGTACTTTTCAGAGAGTCCTTGCGCCATACGTCGTTATAGCGAAGGTATTCGCGGTCTGTTTCTTCCAATGAATACTGGTCCTCGCTGTCGTCCACGATCAGTCCGGCATCCTCTTCTTGTTGTTCCACTATGGTGATGTTGCCTTCGTTGTCCACCTCTTTCTTTTGCTTGACATGCTTGGTGGTGGGTGAGATGATTTCATTGACAGGCCAGGGCCATTTGCCTGAGAACAGCCAGGCGGCAAGGGCGTAAGCAGCGAGGGTGAACGCCACCATGGTCAGGAACTTCAGCAACCGTAGGGCGAATTTGGAGGTTTTCGTCAACTTCCTCGGTATGTGCATCTTGAATCCATCCACATCTTTCGACACCTCGTAGCCTTTCACCTTCCCGCTGTTGAGTTGGTTGTAAAGACGGTCGTTGGTACCAACATCGATCATCGTCTCTATGGGGCGGCCGTCGCCAAAGTCCAAGGTGACGCGAGTGAGTTCGTGCTGGGGTTCAGGGGTATAGACATACTCCTGTTGCTTCACGATGCCGGGGGTCACCTGGATGTCGGCACTCTTCATGTTCTCGCAAGAGAAATGAATGTAGCCGGCATCGTTCACTTGGTCTTCGTAAACCTTGATCAGGTAGCAGCCATTGCTGTCGGGCATCAGTTGGTCGCCTTGGTATCTGACAATGCTGCTACGTAGCATGCGGCCGTTGTATTTCACGAAGAATTTCAGTTCATAATAGAACTTGATGGTGCGCTCGTCGATACGGATGGTGTTGGTCGTGGTGTCGAAATAGCCGTAAGGACTGGGTTTGGTCACATCGCCTCGCACATCGATGGTCATCGGCAGCATGCCCTCCTTCCCCTTGAGGTTGATGCGAACGGTCTCGCCTTCTTTCACCTGTCCGTATTCATAGCCTTGAGGAGACTTGATTTTGAAGGTGCGGAGCACAAGGGAATGGATGTGCTTGCAGTTCTGTGGATAGGCCGGGTGGACCGTGTCGGGTATGAGGTAGATGGAATTGGTGAATGAAAAGAATTCTTGGTCGGGATAGTGTATCAGCGTACTTATCTCCCCCGGCGTTTTATAGTTCATGTAGTAGGTGAGGGGAGTGTCATCACTCTTCCCCGCCACCTTGAGGGGTAGGGGATAGCCGGGCAGTGTGTCCGTGGTGAGGTTTTGGTGGATGGTTTTCACAGCTGCCAGGAACTGAGGGTTCTCGCTGGGCTTGTCATCATTCGCAGCAAGTGTCTCATAGGCGGTGGACAACTCATTCAACTGTTCCACCAGCTTTTTCCCTTCGATGGTGACGTGGCTGTTGTTGATGAGTATGGCATATTCGATAAAGCCTTCTTCCGCCGCCTTGATGAGCGATGCCTGGATGTTCTTGCCGTCAGGGTATATGCGGATGTTGTACGCCCTGTCGGTGGAGATGTTGCGCATGTCATCTCTGCAACTGCGGAGGTGGAAGTCATAGGAACTTGTAGCGGGATAAGTGATGACGTGCATCAGGTCGTCACGACCTTGCTGCTTGTTGATGTTGATTCTGATAGATTCCATAAAATGCAGGAAAAAATATGAAAGAATTCCAATCTTTTGCAAATGTAAGCAAAAAAAATGGAATTCTTTCACTTTGTCACCTTATTTTTCTCTTGGAAGAGCGTATTTCCTCTCTTTCACCTTTTTTGATACACAAAACTCACCCCTTCCAAGGTCTCGCCGGGCCTGAGACTCCCTACCGCCATGACACGGAACCATCTGAAAGGGGTGCCTCGTCGCCGGCGCAGGTATTGGTGAGCACTGCTGCCAACGATATGCCATTGGCAGAGGTCGTTGCTGCCGTAAAGCACCACGCCGATATGGCTGCCCGACGACCCTTGATGACAGAAAAGGCCTCTGACAAGCATCCTCTCCACCGTTTTGGCGATGTGGCGTAGCCCGAGTGCCAAAGGACGTGTCACCAGTGCCACTGCATGTCGTTCGCCCATATGCTGTTTCAGTCTCGACACCTTGCGGCATCCTTCGTGTTGGTCTGTCCACCAAGTGTCATTGCCGTCCTGAAGGATGTCGCGGGGGGCATGGGTGGCCATCGCCCACGCTCCTGAACGGAGGGAATATACGAGCATCGGGGTGTCGTGGCATGTGAAGAGCCATAGACGGTCGGTGGCGGCGTCGTAGGCTAGTTGCGCGTCATCCATGAACTCCCCCGTCCATTCGGGAAGAGGGAGGGGCAGGGTGCCAAGGGCTGGCTCTGTGGCCAATGCCTCACCATGGTGGGGCAGATGTTGAAGCGTGCTGTCGTGCCCGCGCAAAGGGTCGGAGAGGCAGGTGCATGTCGAACCTTTCAGCAGCATCAAGCCGCGGAGGGAGATGAACGCCACGGCGTCGCTTGTCGCCACCATTTGTCCCGGACGCCGCATCGAGGCTCTTGTCGCCGACTGTTGTGCATTCCATCTACCGTTGCTGAAACGGAGGAGCCACACGCCGCTGTCGGTGAACGCATAGAACTGCCCGTCGCCGTAGAGACCATCGGCACTCCGACGGGTGTTGGCTATGATGCCTTGCAATAAAGAATCTCCCATTTCAGCCCCTATACATCTAATGTTTTCACCAAATCCTCAATGTATTTGAGCATGGCACAAGTCTCCCACAGCCCATTTTCCT
>CADADN010000012.1 GCA_902786665.1 uncultured Prevotellaceae bacterium
CGCGATGGACACCCTTGCCTTGGGCTGTGCGATTCCCGCTATTAGGGCTCGCTCGGGACTTGCACCCGTTAGTTGATACTCATGCTGAGCGTACTAAAAAAGCCAAGGCCTGGGCTATACCCCAGGCCTTGACAGGATGATGTATGGTATTTCAAATCAATTACTACCGAGAGCCATGTTCACAACAATAGCAATATCGGAGATGGTGATGTCACCGTCTTGATTAGTGTCGGCATTCGCCTTGATGAAGGTGGCTGGCTCAACATCGGTCAAGCAATAACTCACCAACAACACAGCATCGGTGACGGTGACTTGGCCGTCGCCATTGACATCTCCAAGGAGGGCTTCGTAGTCACCCGTGCGCTTGAGATAGATGTAGTCAAGTTCAAGGTTGTTGTTGTTCTCTGTGTCAGTGTTGATGATGGCTACGCTGAAACCTTCTGCAACGTTGACACCTTCTATCGTCCTCTCGGCCTGGGCGGAGTTGCCCCATGCCTCGAGTTCACCGATGATGCTTGGAAGAGAATTGCTGGCAATGCCAAGACTGACTGTTGCATCATTGCGGCTTCCGTTGCGGGCACGAAGGGTGACGGTGTATTTGCCGGCTGGCAGGGCATCGGTCTTCACATAGCTATTCTTGTACAAACGACGTGCTTGCCCGTTGGCGTAACGGCCAGGGAACAATCCGTTGGCAGCCCATGAATGTGAAGGTGTCAGGTCTTCTATCTCGCTGAAATAGTCGTAGTCTGCTTCCTGGTAGGTCAATGTCGGGTTCTCTCCGGCATTCACTTTGATGCCGTAATAGGGGTCGGCTGCATTTTGCTCGATGGCATACCACTTGCCGTCTTTCTCCACTGCCTTGGTGTAGTAGACTACTTGCGAAAGGGTTTCCTTGATGGCGCCTTCTGAAACGACACCCAACTCGTTGCCTTCGCTGTCAACAGCAGTCAAGGTGAAAGGAATGTCTTGGGCCTCACGGAACTTGATGGTCACCACGACACCATTGGCCACCACTTTGCCTTCACTGTCGTCACTTGCATAGATGTAGATGACATCCTCATACACAGGCTCTTCACCACTGTCGTCAACCAATCTGCTGATGGTGATGGGGTCCTTGTCGGTGGAGGCAAGGGTGATCTCCACGCCCACGGCGCTGCTGCGCACCTCTGGGTCTTTCAAGTCTTTGCCATTCTCATCGACGAACTTCACCGTATATTCCGCCACTTCAGGATTGCCGGTGCGCTTCAGAGTAAGGTAGTCCATCTCAAGGTTGGAATTCCATTCCGTGGCGTTGTAGAGTGCGAGGGCGTAACCTTCGGGCACCACGACACCTTCAACAGTCATCTCAGCCTGCTGGCCACCGGGCCATTCTGTGAATGTGGCGGAAGGAGAGGAGGAGAGGTTGCCGTTTGCATCCACTAGATGGAGTGGCAGGGTGGCAGTCTGTGAGGAACTTTGGTTGCGTCCTCTAAGAGACACAGTGTAGATGCCGGCTGGCAGCGGTGCCGTAGCCACATGGCTTTGTTTCTGGAGTCGTGGAGCAAGGCCGTTGGAATATCGTCCAGGGACGGAGCCTGTAGTGGCCCAAGAACGCGACGGGGTGAGGTCTTCGATTTCAATGAAATCATCCAGTTCGGAAGGGGCATAGGTCACTTTGATGTCATCGCCACCTTCAACAGATACACCATAATAGGGGTCGGTGGACCTTTGCTCGGTCAGGTACCATACATCATTCACCTTGATGCCTTTCCTGTAATAAACGACAGTCCTCTCACCTTCATACAATACGCCTTTGGCCAACTGTTGAAGTTCATTGTCGTCGCCATCGACGGCGGTCACTGTATATGCATCCTGTACGGCTTCCTTGAAGAGAACGGTTACCACGGTGCTACCGTTGGCTTTAATGACCATGCCTTCGGAATCGTCACTCAAATAAAGGTATTTCACATCATCCTTCCACCTGTCGGCACGGTCGGTAGAACTCAGCACGATGCCGTTGCCCACCACTCCGGTGCGGGTTTCGCTGGCCAGCAGGATGTTGTCGGTGGTTTGGAAGTTGACGGTGTATGAAGCAGTCTGAACGACCTGTTTCACTTCGCTCACCTTGATGCCTTTGATGGTCTGGAAGATGTCTGCCACGCGTCCTGGTTTAGAGTAGCCAATGGCTACGCCGTCGGGTGCGACTTGGGTTGCACCAGAGCCGGTCACCTCGCCACTGGTGGACATGTTGATGGAGTATTCGCATTCGCCGGATGCCTGGTCGATGGTGAGTAGTATGGACCACTCTCCACCACGCACATCTTCCTTCTTGCCGAATGTGCTGGTTTGGACACCATCAAAAAGGATGGCGCCATATTGGTCTTGCCCATAAGCTCGAAGCTCCACGCCGCCGATCTTGATGTAGTTGTAGCCACCGTTACGGCCAGTGGACTGACCTACATTCCAAGTCAAATTGAGGGTGATGATGGAATTCGCGGTGAAAGAGATGCTCTTCTTGTTCTCATAACTGGTGTTTGAGGCAAAGAAATAGAGGTTGCCCTCAGCGTTCACACTCACAGTGGAATTATCGCCAGGCCAGTCTTCAATGTCGGAGGAAGTCCATGCCCCGGCTTCCTTCTGGTACAATACGGTGGATTGTGCTGAAACACACAGTCCCGTCAGCACGCATAGTGCCAACAGTAATGTTCTTAAAGTAAAAGGTTTCATATAGTTTGATGATTGGTTATGATTAGTTTCTTAAGTTGCTGCAAAAATACAAAAAAAAGGCATACCTGAATCTTTGAGGACAAAAATACAAGTATTTAAACCACTTTTTAGTGATATTTTTGTCAAGACGACCAGGATTCTTTCATCGAATACTAATACCAAGTATCACTTGGTTACCCAAAGAGTTCGCGCAAGGCTTCTTCCACCTTCTTGACTGGGTGGATTTTGATGTTGAAGCGCCGAGTGTCCATGCCGCCAAAGTTGTATTTTGGGATGATGATGTCGGTGAATCCCAGTTTTTCCGCCTCTGCCACTCGTTGCTCGATGCGGCTGACAGGACGCACCTCGCCGCTAAGGCCTACCTCGCCTGCCATGCACCAACCCGTTTCTATCGCAGTGTCCACATTGCTCGACAACACGGCGGAGATGATGCTCAGGTCCATTGCCATGTCGGTCACGCGGAGGCCGCCGGCGATGTTGACAAAAACGTCTTTCTGCATCAGTTTGAACCCCACTCGCTTCTCCAGTACGGCGAGCAACATATTGAGGCGACGATGGTCGAAACCTGTCGCCGAACGTTGAGGGGTGCCGTATGCCGCTGTGGACACCAAGGCCTGGGTTTCAAGCAGGAAGGGGCGCACTCCCTCTATGGCTGCCGTGATGGCAACACCCGACAATCCCTCATGCTCTTGGTTGAGTAGCAGTTCGGAAGGGTTGGATACCGCACGCAGGCCGTTTTGCTGCATCTCGTAGATGCCGAGTTCGCTGGTGCTGCCGAAGCGGTTCTTGATGGAGCGAAGGATGCGGTACATGTAATGCTGGTCACCCTCGAACTGAATCACCGTGTCGACAATGTGTTCCAATATCTTGGGACCAGCCAAAGTCCCCTCCTTCGTGATATGCCCGATCATGACGACGGGTATGCCGCTTGACTTGGAGAAACGGAGCAGGGCGGAGGCACATTCGCGCACTTGTGAGAGACTGCCTGGCGAACTATCCACTTCCTCGGTGGAGATGGTCTGTATGGAGTCGATGATGACAAGGTCGGGGCGGGAGTCCTTGATTTGAGCAAAGATGTTCTCTAAAGAGGTCTCGCACAATATCATCACATGTTCGCTGTCGCCCTTGCCAATGCGGTCGGCGCGCATCTTCAACTGGTATGAGCTTTCCTCTCCACTCACGTAGAGGATTTTTCTCTCGGGCATGTTGAGGATGGTTTGCAAGGTCAGCGTGCTCTTGCCTATGCCCGGCTCGCCACCAAGCAGAACGATGGAGCCGGGAACCAACCCTCCTCCCAAGACGCGGTTCAACTCGCTGTCGTGCATGTCTAGACGAGGAGACTCTTTTGCGGAGATGTCTTTCAATGGGGTGGGGCGTGCCTTGCCACCAAGTTGTGAACGAAGTGACGAGGCAGCGGCTCGTGCAGCCTGGCTACCCGTCTCGTTGGCGATGCGGATTTCCTTGAAAGTGTTCCATTGACCGCAAGCAGGACATTTGCCTATCCATTTGGCCGACTCTTGTCCGCAGTTGGAGCACACATAAGCAATTTTGTCTTTTGCCATAAAGCGAATATGCAGTTAAGAAAAAATGGTTTTTACATTTACATTGCAAAAGTACAATAAAATTTGTATATTTCCTTGTTTCGAGAACAAAAAAGCAGGAAGGCCTTTCCTTTGGGGAATCGACCTTCCTGCCTGACAAGTTGTTTGCAATATTCAAATATCGTAAGTAAGAGAAAATAGGGTGTTAAGATAGTTTTGTGGATATATGGACTGCATCATACTACTTCATGATAGCTGTAAAAATGAACAGTTGTCCCTTTAACTCCTTTTTAACTCCCTTTTTACTTCTTTACCTCCCGAATCATTTAATCATATCGACCGACCTTTTGAGGAAGGCGGCAAGAGCGGCACCTTTCAGCATGCCGTTTTGCAGCAAGGCGAGGTCGATCAATTGATGAATGACATCGTTGCCTTTGGCATAATCTGAAACGATTTGCTTCTTCTTCTCGTTCTCTTCACGCACTTTCTTCTCTGTGTCTGCCACGTCGTCTTTCTCCTCCTGGGTCACCTCTTCAGGCTTCTTCTTGTCTTGTTCCTGGCGCAAGACGGCGAGGCGCGCTTCCAAACCTTTGATTTCTGCCTTCACTGGTTTGAGGGCTTCAGCACAAGCGGAATTCTCGTCCTCAAGGACTCGCTTGACAAGCGGGTGGTCGCTGTTGAGCACCATGCTGTAGGTGTCGGGCATCTCGCCATAGAAGGCCATGCCGCTCTGGTAACGACTGATGTCCTTCATCCTTCGCATATACTCGCTCTGGGTGATGACCACGGGTTGGGTTTCTGCACCAAGGGCCTGCACCTCAACATAGATGTTGGTCTTTTCCATAGTGGGAAGTTGGGAGCGGAATGCTTGTGACAGAATGTCAGTGTCCTCATCGCTCAACTCATTTTCCTTCTTCTCCTCTTTCATGATGAGACGGTCGATGACATCTCCGTCCACACGGGTGAAACGGCACTTTTCCAATTTCTGCTCCAGCATGGAAACCAACGGAGTGTCCAAATCGCCATCCATGAGCAATACGCTGTAGCCTTTCGCCTTGGCAGCCTCGATGTAGCTATACTGGTCTTCCACATTGTTGGCATAGAGATATACCAAGGTGTCGTTCTTGTCTGTTTGGTTCTCCTTGATGAGAGCAGCATATTCCTCATAAGTGAAATACTTGCCTTCGGTGTCTTTCAACAAGGCAAAGTCCTTGGCACGGTCGTAGAAGTCTTCTTGCGACAGCATGCCATAGTTGATGAATATCTTCAAATCATCCCATTTCGACTCATAATCCTTGCGGTCTTCCTTGAAAATGCTGTTGAGACGGTCGGCAACCTTCTTGGTGATGTAGGTGGAGATCTTCTTCACGTTGGCATCGCTCTGGAGATAAGAACGGCTCACATTGAGAGGGATGTCGGGGGAGTCTATCACGCCATGCAACAGGGTGAGGAATTCCGGCACGATGCCTTCCACCTGGTCTGTCACAAAGACTTGGTTGCAATAGAGTTGGATTTTGTTACGCTGCAGGTCGATGTTGGATTTCACACGAGGGAAATAGAGGATACCCGTCAGGTTGAAGGGGAAATCTACATTCAGATGAATCCAGAAGAGAGGCTCGTCCTGCATCGGATAAAGCTTGCGATAGAAAGTCTTGTAGTCTTCATCGGAAAGCGAACTGGGCGACTTTGACCACATCGGCTCGGTATCGTTGATGATGTTGTCCTCTTCGGTATCCACCTGCTTGCCATCCTTCCATTCGGTCTTCTTGCCAAATGCGATGGGAACCGCCATGAACTTGCAATATTTGTCGAGCAAGCCTTGAATCTTGTCCTTTTCAAGGAATTCCTTGCAGTCCTCTGCCAGATGTAGGATGATGTCGCTGCCACGGTCGGCTTTCTCTGTCTCGCTGATTTCATACTCAGGACTCCCGTCGCAACTCCATTTCACAGCTACTGCGTCATCCTTGTAACTACGTGTCACTATCTCCACCTTGTCGCTTACCATGAAGGCGCTGTAGAAACCGAGTCCGAAATGACCGATGATGGCGTTGGCATTGTCTTTGTACTTGTCAAGGAAGTCGTTCACGCCAGAGAAGGCGATTTGATTGATGTATTTGTCTATCTCCTCTGCGGTCATGCCTATGCCCCGGTCGCTGAAAGTCAACGTACCTTTGTCGGCATCGATACTTACGTGGATGGTGAGGTCGCCCATTTCTCCCTTGAAATCGCCTCGTTCGGCCAGGGTCTTGAGCTTTTGCGTGGCATCCACGGCGTTGGATACCATCTCACGGAGAAAAATCTCATGGTCTGAATAAAGGAATTTTTTGATGACGGGGAAAATGTTCTCTGTCGTCACCCCGATGTTACCTTTTTGCATTTTGTTAAGTTTTTATATGTTGTTGATGATTTTTTTCATTTCAGCCTTCAATATGCAAATACCGTGCCAAATGGGTGATTTGAGGGCTTCCATTTGCTACATTTTTGCCAGAGGGGCTTTTTCTCTCCATTCGCCATGAAAAATGAAAAAAAACAAAAAGTTTTTTGTAAAACATGCTACTTGTTTCACTTTTTTTATTATCTTTGCAACATAATCTTTGAGACGCCATTAAATCTAAGTGCATTGCTTTCGTGGTGATGATGAAATACAATGATCATCTTTATTATATATAAGGTGTAACCACAAGAATATGCCAAGGCGTCCAACGTCCATGGTTGATTCTTTATAACATATTTGTTCAATAGGTAGTTTTTTGAAAGGTAAGCCCCGGCAACAGTAGTGATACTATGTGCCGGGGCATTTGTGTAATGTGGTATGAAAGCAGCCTCTCTTTATGGAGAGGCTGGCTTCATTATTATTCTATGGTTTTCAAGATTTCCAACAAGTGGTCCCATACCATCTGCACTGTGGGAATGAGCAGGCGCTCGTCGGGGGAGTGGACACCTCGGAGGGTGGGACCGAACGACACCATGTCCATATTGGGATAACGCTCGGAGAAGAGACCGCACTCCAGGCCGGCATGGATGCCCAAAACCTTTGGATCCTTGCCGAAGAGTTTACGGTAGGTGTCAACCACGAACTTCGTCAGCTTGCTGTTGGGGTTCATCTTCCATGCAGGATAGCCGTCGCCTTGCTCCACCTCGGCGCCTGCCAATTGGAACAATGCCTTCACGGTGTTGGCCATGTTGCGGAGGTTGCTCATCACGTTGGAGCGCTGACTGGCAACGATGGTCATCGCCTCGTCACCGCTTTGCACGCTGGCCACATTGCTGCTGGTTTCCACCAGCCAAGAGATTTCCTCGTCCTGGCACATGGACAACACGCCGTTGTCAAGAGCCTGAAGGGAACGGATGATGCGTGTGGAGGTCTCGGCAGGCAGAACAAGTTGGGCGTCAATGCTCTCCATGGCGAACTCCATTGCGGTGTCGGTTACATGGTATTCCTCTGCCACGTCGGAGGCAAAGATGTTCCAAGCAGCTTTCACTTCTTCTTTCTTGTCGGCAGGTACGCTGAACACCACGGCACCGTCGCGAGGGATGGCGTTGTGCATCTTGCCGGAGTTGAAACTGGCGAGACGGACACCGTATTGCTCGTTGATGGTGTAAAGGAAGCGTGCAAGGATTTTGATAGCGTTGGCCCTCTTCTTGTTGATGTCATCGCCGGAGTGTCCACCACAAAGACCCTTCAACGTAGCTTTCATAAAGAACTGTCCTTCAGGGGCTTTTTCCTTAGTATAAATGAAACGGGCTTGGGTTGTGATGCCACCGGCACACGACACGAAAATCTGCCCTTCGTCCTCGGAGTCGAGGTTGATGAGCATGTCGCCAGTCATGAAACCGGCTTGCAAACCGAAGGCACCGGTGAGGCCTGTTTCCTCATCCACGGTGAAGAGGCATTCGATAGGACCGTGGGCGATGTCGTCGCTGTCGAGGAGCGCCAATTCCATCGCACAGCCTATGCCGTCGTCTGCACCCAACGTGGTGCCTTTAGCCTTCAGCCACTCACCGTCAACATAGGTCTCTATGGGGTCGGTCTCGAAATTGATGTCTACATCCACCAATTTGTCGCATACCATGTCCATATGGCTTTGCAACACGACGGTGGGACGGTTCTCATAACCCGGTGTGGCGGGCTTGCTGATGAGCACGTTGCCCGTCTCGTCAACCTTGGTCGCAAGACCACGTTGCTTGCCAAAGTCCAAAAGGTAGGCAATCATTTTCTCCTCATGCTTGGAAGGGCGGGGAATCGAGTTGATTTTGGCAAATTGCTCGAAAACTCGCCGGGGGGTCAGTTCAGTCTTAGTCATGTCTTTTCCTTTTTAATTACATTAGGGTATTAATTGTTAAAACTTGTGCTTTATTCTTTGTTATTAGCAATGTTTGTATTATCTTTGCAGCGTTTTAGCGGTAACCTGCAACATAAGACGCAACATTCTGCGCTTATTGACCGCAAAGATAATAATAAATGACGGAAATTCTCATCTCAAGCGTGTTAATAATTGCTATCGCGATGATGTTGCTGTCTGTGAAGGTGATTTTCAAGAAAAACGGCTCTTTCACATCCCAACATATTCACGATAGTCAAGCCATGCGCGATAGAGGCATCCATTGCGTCATCGACCAAGACCGGGAGCAAAGAGAGAAAAAGCAAACCGTCAGGGAGAAGTCTAGAACAACCCAAAATACACAATAAGAAGAAATGAACAAGAAAAATCTTTTCCGCACAATGGCCATAGCCACTGTTGCCACATTAGCTTTGAGTTCCTGCAACGATTCCAACAAGATGGATGACAAACCAGAAAAGGTGGCTGCACAGACTGCTACTCCTGGTTCCTTGAGGATTGCTTACGTTGAGGTAGACTCCATCATGACCCAATATGAGTTCTGCAAGGAATACACCAAAATCCTTGAGAAGCGTCAAACCAATGTCCAAAACGAACTTGCAGGACAAGAGAAAAACCTGAATGCTGCAGCTCAAAACTTCCAGAATAAATTGCAAAACAATGGGTTCACATCTGAGCAAGAAGCCAAAAATCAACAAGCTGCTTTGCAACGGCAACAGGAAAACTTGCTCGCCACTCGTGACCGCCTTGCAGGTGATTTGCAAGTGGAAACTGAAAAATTCAACAAGGCCCTCCACGACAGTTTGCAGCATTACCTTGACCTCTACAACAAGGACAAGAAATTCTCCATGATCATCTCCAAGTCAGGTGACAACATCCTCTATGCCGACAAGGCTCTCGACATTACCGCTGAAGTAGTGGCTGGCCTCAACAAGGCATATAAGAGCAAGCCCAGCGAGAAAACTGAAGCCAAAACCGAAGAAAAGAAAAAGTAACATCCATATTCTTTAATATAAGGTGCCGCAATATGTCCGGCACCTTTTTCATTTCTGCATCACATGAATAGAAAACAACGCTACGCATTCATACTTGAACATTTCCGTCAACATATGCCGGAAGTAGGCACCGAACTGCATTTCAATTCGCCTTTCCAACTGCTCGTGGCCACCATACTCAGTGCACAATGCACTGACAAAAGGGTAAACGAGGTGACACCGGCGTTGTTCCAACGCTTCCCTGATGCTGCAGCGATGGCGGCGGCTGAGGAAAAAGAAATCCATGACTATGTGCGAAGCGTTTCATACCCCAACGCCAAATCAAAGCACTTGTCTGCCATGGCGAAAATGCTGGTGGAAGAATTCAATGGTGTCGTACCTTCAAATCCCGACCAACTCACCCGCCTCCCCGGAGTGGGTAGAAAGACGGCAAACGTCGTACAGGCAGTGGCATTCGGAAAGGCCACCATGGCTGTGGACACACACGTGTTCCGTGTCAGCAGAAGAATGGGACTGGTGGGGAAAAATGACAACACACCCTTCAAAGTGGAGCAACAGCTGATGAAGAACATTCCAGAAACCGACATCCCCAACGCGCATCACTGGCTATTGCTTCATGGCAGGTATGTCTGCACCAGCAGGAAACCCAAATGCGCAAAATGCCCTTTCGACGCCATCTGCCCCAAAATCATCGAAAATGACAAATAAGTATTAACAGCATCATGAACACACAACTCATCCTTACTTTCCTTCGTGACATCACAACCAACAACAACCGCACATGGTTCCAGGAACATCACGGCGAATATCTTGCCGCAAGGGAGGAATTCGAGGCCTTCGTAGCCAAATCCATCACACGCATCGCAGAATTTGACCCTTCCATAGCCCACCTCACCGTAAAAGACACCACCTATAGGTTCTATAGGGACACGCGTTTCTCTCCCGACAAGTCACCCTACAAGAGGCATCTTGGCGCATACATCGCCGCCCATGGCAAGAAAGCCTTCCATGGGGGATATTACATCCATCTTGAACCAGGCAACTGCATGCTCGCATGTGGCACTTACTGGCTTCCCATGAACATTCTGACGGCTTGCCGAAATGAAATCATGGCCAATGTGGAGGAATGGCTGAGCAGGGTGAGGCATCCACGTTTCACTCAATTCTTCAGCCCCGACAACGGCGGCGGTTTCGGTCTGGAGCGTTTGAAAACATGTCCGGCGGGATTCCCTCGTGACTTCGCACATATCGAATATCTCCGTATGAAAGACTACTGTTGCTGGCACAATGTGGATGAACAATTCTTCGACAAAGAAGACAGTCTTGAAAAAATGGCGGAAATCTTCACTGCCGCCAAACCCATGATGGACTTCATCAACGCCGTAGTGGACGATTATGAATGAATTTTGCAACTTTGTAACAAAAAAACACAGGCATATAGCACCAACATTTCATTTTTTTCATTAAATTCGCACCATATTCCATAATATATCAACTAAAAAACCTTATGACTATGAAGATTGGTATTCCAAAAGAGATTAAGAACAATGAGAACCGGGTGGGCATGACACCAGCCGGTGTGGCTGAGTTGGTTCGCCACGGACACGAAGTCTATGTGCAGCACACGGCAGGCGAGGGGAGTGGTTTCACCGACGAAAAATATGTGAAGGCGGGTGCTACCATACTACCTACCATCGATGAGACCTATGCCATTGCAGATATGATAGTGAAGGTGAAGGAACCCATTGAACCAGAATACAAGTTGGTGAAGAAAGGGCAGGTGCTTTTCACATATTTCCATTTCGCTTGCGACCGTCCGCTTACAGACGCGATGATCGAGGCAGGAGGTGTATGTGTGGCATACGAGACCGTGCAGTTGCCCGACCGCTCTCTGCCATTGCTCATACCAATGAGTGAGGTAGCAGGACGCATGGCTACCATCAATGGCGCCTACTACTTGCAAAAGACCAAAGGAGGCAAAGGAAAGCTTATCTGCGGCGTGCCCGGTGTGAAACCGGCCAAGGTGCTAGTATTGGGAGGTGGAGTCGTGGGACAGGCTGCTGCCAGGGTGGCTGCCGGCATGGGTGCTCAGGTGGTTATCGCCGACATCTCTTTGCCACTGCTGCGTCACCTGTCCAGCGTGATGCCCCCCAATGTCGTACCGATGTATTCCAACCGCCACAACATTGAACGCGAACTGCCCGACGTGGACATCGTGGTAGGCTCCGTACTCATCCCAGGCGACAAGGCACCACGCCTCATCACACGCGACATGCTGAAATTGATGGAACCAGGAACGGTGATGGTTGACGTGGCTATCGACCAAGGGGGGTGCTTCGAGACATCTCGCCCCACCACGCACTCGGAACCCGTATACGAGGTGGATGGCATTCTCCATTACGCTGTAGCCAACATCCCGGGAGCGGTGCCCAACACCTCGACCATCGCCCTCACCAATGCTACATTGAGGTATGCCTTGGCATTGGCCGACAAGGGATGGCGCAAGGCATGCAAGGATGACAAGGCTCTGTTCCAAGGGCTAAACATCGTGGAAGGGAAAGTCACTTTCAAGGCCGTCGCCGACGTGTTTGGACTGCCTTACGAACCTATTGAACTATAGTCGAATAAGCCTCTTTGCAATAAATAAGGACAGGTTTTGGATTGTAATGGTTTTCAATCCAAAACCTGTCCCTTTGTTTTTGTGCCTCTTGGCTTCGGGCGGGCACAAGACCCGCCCCTACGACTTCGGGGGAATAATGGCATTAAAAAGTGATCATACGTCCCTTTAACTCCCTTTTAACTCTATGAAGTCTAAATGGTATCAAGTGATCATACGTCCCTTTAACTCCCTTTTAACTCCCTTTTAACTCCCTTTTTAACTCCTGTAAAAAGAAGTTACTTGTTGGGGAACGCTTTCTTCAGCCGTTTGTATTCTTTCTTGGTGATGCGCATGAATGAACCATGCTGTGGTCCCGTCACTCCTTCTATGTCAACGGGGGAGTTGAAATTACGCAAGTTTTTGTCAGCCTTGCAGATGCGGTAATGCTTAGGGTTGGAGGAATACTCGATGTATGCCACACGCCAAGTGTCATCTCCTATCAATTGGAAGGCAGACGAGCCTTCGCATTTCTTGTTGCCCTCGAAACTCACATAGTCGTTCTCCACTGGTTCGCTCCACGATCCGGTGAGGTGGTCTGAGGTGGCTGTGTAAATGCCAGGCTTTCCACCTTCCTTCTTGATGAGCATATGGTATTTGCCATCCGATTTCAGATAGTTGATGTCGGCATCGATGGTGGCATATCCCCAGTCGAAGAGGAGACGCGGTTTTGTGAGGCGGGTGAAACTCTCATCGGCATGTGAGTAGTACATCCGGTCGTATCCCTCCTCGGCACGGTTCAATAAAGAATAATAAATAAGGTAACCACCTTTCTTGCCGTCGCTCCATACGAAGTCAGGATCCCAGAAGATTTGTGGCGCCCACACACGATTGATTGTGCTATAGTCCTTATATGGGTCGGGGGACTCGGGGTCGCAGAAGATGGAAGCACCCTTGCGGAAGTCGAACGTCACCGATTCCCATGTCACCAAGTCCTTGCTGCGGAGCAGGTCGATACCATAGTTGTCCCAAATGTGTGACTTGCGCACACACATGTCGGTTGTCACCATCAAGTATCCCTTCCCGTTATGGGCACGCGTGATGAAGGCATCGCGGGTGCCGCCTTCTATACGGGCGTGCACCTCCGGGTCGAAGATGGCATCACCGTTGTTCAAGTCTTCGTAGTGATAACCGTCACGACTCAAGGCATAGGCTGTATACTCTCCACGGTCGCTCATATGGCAGTAAAGATAACCATAGGTCCCTTTCTGCAAGTTTTGTGCTTGGACGGTCATGGTCAAGGCCATCGCCGCAATCAACAAGGTTTTTCTCATATCGTTTATGGGGTTATTGGGGATGATGAATTAAAAATTATCCAGTATTAAAGTGTTCTTCAAGATGGGTGCTTTAGTATTGTTTATCACGAATTAAAGAATTAGAGAATCATCACTCGACCAATACATGACGCGTGGCAATTCTGTAATTCCATAATTCGTGATATCCAATGAGGGGTTGCTATTGATTAATGACCTTATAATAGGAAAATCAAAGCTTCTTACGAAGTTCTTCCAAGGATGCCTTCAGCGAGGCAATCTTTTCCATGGAGTCGCTGCGCTTCTTGCGTTCCAAGGCAACCACAGCCTCAGGAGCATTGGCCACGAACCGCTCGTTGGCCAACTTCTTTTCCACACCCGCAAGGAAACCCTCCAAGTGCTTCAAGTCTTTTTCTTGTTTGGCAATTTCCTCAGCCACGTTGACAAGGTTGCCAAGGGGAACAGCAAACTCGTCGGTGCCAACCATGAACTGGGAAGCATCAGCAGGTTTGTTCTCTACAACGGTGAACGAGCGCAAATAGGCCATCTTGGAAATGACACACTCATAGGCGTGGTAGGCATCGGTCTTCACCACCTGAAGGTCGAGTCCTTCCTTCGGAGGAATATTCCTTGAATTTCGCACCATGCGCACACTGGCAACCACTTGCTTCACACGCTCGATGTTGGCTACGATATCGGCGTCCTTCTCTGTGGGTGCTGGCAACTCCAGCTGTTCCACCATGATGCTGGCGCCCTCGGGGCGGTCGCAAAGGTGCTGCCACAGCTCCTCGGTGATGAAAGGCATGAAGGGATGGAGCATCTTCAGCAAGGTGTCGAAGTAGCCAAGTGTCTTCTCCATTGTCACTCGGTCCATCGGCGAACCGTATGCAGGCTTGACCATCTCAAGATACCAGCTGGAGAATTCATCCCAGAACAGGCGATAGACAGCCATCAAAGCCTCGGAAATGCGGTATTTCCCAAACATATCGTCAAGCTCGGCAGATGTCTGGCGTAGTCTGGCTTCAAACCACTCCGTGGCGATGCGGCACTCTTCGGGCTGCTCGATGTCGGCCACGGCAAGCCCCTTCACCAAGCGGAAGGCATTCCAAATCTTGTTGTTGAAATTACGTCCTTGCTCACACAACGTTTCGTCGAAGAGGATGTCGTTGCCAGCTGGAGCACAAAGCATCATGCCCATGCGCACACCGTCGGCACCATACTTGTCGATGAGCATCAACGGGTCGGGAGAGTTGCCAAGGCTCTTGGACATCTTGCGTCCCAGTTGGTCGCGCACCACACCGGTGAAATAGACATTCTTGAAGGGGTACTTGCCCATGTATTCCTCGCCGGCCATGATCATGCGCGCCACCCAGAAGAAGATGATATCGGGAGCGGTAACAAGGTCGCTGGTGGGATAGTAATACTTGATTTCCTCATTGCCAGGGTTGTTGATGCCGTCGAAGAGGGAGATAGGCCACAGCCAAGAAGAGAACCATGTGTCGAGCGCATCCTCATCCTGACGTAAGTCATTCAGCTGCAAGTCGGCATTTCCACTCTTCTCACGAGCGAGCTCCAAAGCTTTCTCGGCATTCTCTGCAACCACGAAATCATCCTTGTCGTCATAATAGTACGCAGGAATGCGATGTCCCCACCACAACTGGCGTGAGATGCACCAGTCCTGTATGTTCTCCAACCAGTTCTTGTAGGTGTTCTTGTACTTGGCCGGAAAGAATTCCATCTCACCATCTACAACGGGCTTCAGGGCAATCTCTGCCAAGTGTTTCATGCTGAGGAACCATTGCAGGGAGAGACGCGGCTCGATGGCGGTGTCGGGATTACGCTGGGAATAGCCAACCTTGTTGGTGTAGTCTTCCACACGCTCCATCAAGCCTGCTGCTTCCAAATCGACAACAATCTGCTTACGGCAGTCGAAACGGTCCATACCCACGTAGATGGGCGACTCTTTCGAAATGGTGCCATCAGGGTTGAAAATGTCTATGGTCTCCAAGTCATGCGTCTTTCCAAGGGTGTAATCGTTGGGGTCGTGAGCGGGAGTGACTTTCAAGCAACCTGTACCGAATTCGATTTCCACATAACGGTCCTCAATCACAGGGATGACACGGTTGACGAGAGGAACAATCACACGGCGGCCCTTGAGCCACTGGTTCTTGGGGTCTTTGGGGTTGATGCACATGGCGGTGTCGCCCATGATGGTCTCCGGACGAGTGGTGGCCACAACGGCATAATATCCTTTCTTGTCCTTGTGGATGATGTTGCCCGCCTCTCGCAGAGCTTCCTCGTTCTCAATCACCGGGTTGCCTGCCACGTAATATTTCAAATGATACAGATGACTCTGCTCTTCCTTGTATTCAACCTCTTCGGTAGAAAGGGCGGTCAAAGCCTTGGGATCCCAATTGATCATGCGAAGGCCGCGGTAGATGTAACCTTTGTTATAAAGGTCGACAAACACCTTGATGACACTTTCGCTGCGCACCTCGTCCATGGTGAAGGCAGTGCGGTCCCAGTCGCAACTGGCACCAAGTCGGCGCAACTGCTTGAGAATGATGCCTCCATGCTCATGGGTCCAGTCCCAGGCGTGTTTCAGGAACTCATCACGGGTGAGGTCACGCTTCTTGATGCCTTGCTCGGCAAGGCGATTCACCACCTTGGCCTCCGTGGCAATCGACGCATGGTCGGTGCCAGGCACCCAGCAAGCATTTTTGCCCTTCATGCGTGCACGACGCACGAGGATGTCTTGAATCGTATTGTTCAGCATGTGCCCCATGTGGAGGACTCCCGTCACATTGGGTGGGGGGATGACAATCGTGTAGGGTTCACGATGATCGGGTTTCGAACTGAAAAGCTTGTTGTCCAACCAATACTGATACCATTTCGACTCCACGTCCTGTGGGGAGTACTTGCTTGCTAATTCCATAACTTTTTGATGATTTCTGATTTGAACTGCAAAAGTAATCATTATTTTCCCCTTTGACGAAGAAAACGTGCTAAAAAATAGCATAAACGAGCTTTTTTCATCACATTCTCGTTTTCTGTCCCCTTTATTTTTTGTCATCTGAACTCCTTTGATTACCTTTGCAATGGAAAACGAAATCAAAGAATATGGCACATACCAGAGAAGAGAAAATGGAAGCTTTTGGTAGACTCCTCGACGTGCTCGACCGTCTCAGGGTGGAATGCCCTTGGGACAGGAAGCAGACAAACGAGAGTCTCAGACCCAACACCATTGAAGAAACTTTCGAACTATGCGACGCGCTTATGCGTGATGACAACACCAACATTTGCAAGGAATTGGGCGACGTTCTGATGCATGTGTGCTTTTATTCGCTCATAGGTCAAGAGAAAGGCCTTTTCGACGTGGCGGATGTCTGCAACAAACAAGCCGACAAACTCATTTTCCGTCATCCACATGTCTATGGACAAGTGAAAGCCGAAACTGCGGAAAAAGTGTTGGAGAATTGGGAGCAAATCAAACTCAAGGAAAAGGATGGCAACAAGACCGTGCTTTCCGGCGTGCCGGCAGCGCTACCATCCCTCATCAAGGCTTATCGCATACAAGACAAGGCCCGCAACGTTGGATTTGACTGGGAGGACAAGAAAGACGTATGGAAAAAGGTGAGAGAGGAACTGGATGAATTGGAGGCTGAATTGGAACGAGAGGACAAGGAACGTTCCACCCAGGAACTGGGTGATTTTCTCTTCAGTGTCATCAATGCAGCCAGGTTGTATCACCTTAATCCCGACAACGCTCTTGAACACACCAACCAAAAATTCATCCGTCGCTTCAACTATGTAGAGCAGCACTCCATCAGAGAGGGGAAACCACTCACGGAGATGACCCTTGGAGAGATGGATCAACTTTGGGACGAAGCTAAAGCATTGGAAAAACAATAACACCAAACAAGACATATGAGACATTTAAGAACTATTCTGGCATTGGCAATAGTGGCAGCTGCCATCGTGGCATGCAAGAACAAACCAAACACAGGCAACTTGCCTGTAGTGAACACCAACAAACTGAAATCGGCAGAAGGCGACAGTACACAATACGGCACTTGTGTGGATGCCACATCAAACACCGTGTCCATCCTGACCAACAACGGAGACACCGTGCAATATGTTTGCGCAGATGTTTACGATGACGATGGGAATGTAATCAACCAAGTGGTGAAAGGAGGGGTGTTCACAGGCGACAGAGTTGCCATCGTCGGAAAAATCGGAGAAGAAGAGAATCTGGCCTCAAACATCATCAACCTCACATCGCTTATGGGAAGATGGACCAGCCTTGACCGCGACTTTGAAATCAAGGATGGTGGCGTGGTGGAGTCACGCGTGGAGGCCGAAACCAATCCTTACACCTCTTGGCATATCTTCAACGGCAAGCTCATCCTCTCAAAAGACACTTTCGACGTCTGTGAGCTAGGGGCCGACTCCCTCATATTGGAAAATTCAAGGGGTATCTTTGGGTACAAGCGCAAGTGAAATAGAGACATCACTCATGCGTCCATTCAAAGTCCATGTCCTTGGATGTGGCAGTGCCACACCTACCACAAAACATCATCCCTCATCCCAGGTTGTGGAGATGAGGGGAAAACTGTTTCTCGTGGATTGCGCGGAAGGCACACAAGTGCAGTTGAGAAAAGCACATTGCAGGTTCACTCAAATCTCGCATGTTTTCATATCCCATCTGCATGGAGACCACTGCCTGGGGTTGATTGGACTCATCAGTTCTTTTGGATTGACCGGGCGAACTGCTCCCATGCATGTGTTTGCCGACGGTTCATTTGAGCATTTGTTCCGGCAGATGATGGCTTTCTTCTGCCCAAGGCTGTCGTTCACCACATTTTTCCACCCTGTTGACACCACCGCAGCGCAAGTGGTTTATGAAGACAATAGTGTCTCTGTCTCAACCATTCCGCTCGACCATCGAGTGCCTTGCTGTGGTTATCTTTTCAAGGAGAAACCAGCCCCTCCATATCTCAATCGTGATTTGATGGAGTATTACAACGTGCCTTTTTCCGAAGTGGATGCCATCAAGGAGGGGAAGGATTTCATAACAGCCAAGGGGGAGGTCATACCAGCGACACGTCTGCTGGTTCCTGCTTCCAAACCACGGTCTTACGCCTATTGTTCTGATACAAGATATGTCCCCACCTTGCAACACTTGATAAAGGGGGTGGACCTGCTTTACCACGAGAGCACCTATGACAGTCAATACCAACATCTGGCCAACGCATATTACCATAGCACGGCAGCGGATGCGGCAAAAACAGCAAAGGATGCAGGGGCCAAGAAGTTGATGCTCGGTCATTACAGTTCACGTTATGACAATGAGGAACTGTTGAAAACGGAGGCGGAGGCCATCTTCCCAAATGTCATCCTCGCACAGGAAGGCTTGGTGGTGGAGGTGGGAACGTAAAGGTTTTGATTCTTGTTTTTCACATCCAATATCATAAATTGAAAAACCTGTTTGCTTGGCAAACAGGTTTTATGGTTGCGGAGGCAGGACTCGAACATGCGACCTCCAGGTTATGAGCCTGGCGAGCTACCAACTGCTCCACTCCGCGATGTTTTTCTAATTGCGGGTGCAAAGGTAATGCTATTTTTCCTAACCACCAAATTTTTTCTCACTTTTTTCTTTGTTTGACTAACATTTGTGGATAAATGAGGTGAAATGGCATTGTAAACAAAGCGAAAACAGAATGTAATAACATTTTTTTACACCACTTGACAATAATCTGAGGAGGCGAAACGTTTATTAGAAAAAACAGATAGTATGAAGAATTTGTATGTGATGGCCGTCATGGCCATGGTCTTCGCGTCCTCGGCGAAAGGACAAGAACAGGTGGGCTCTTTTTCGCTCATACCAAAAATCGGAGTAAGCATCGCCAATGTGTCGGGCGACAAGGTTGTCGTTGGTAATGTGAAAGAGTTGTCTATGGAGGGGAAATACAATGCACGATTCATAGGTGGGGTTGAGGCGGAATACCAGATGCTGCCAACAACAAGTATTTCCTTGGGGGTGGCTTATGTGCAGCAAGGTTGCCGCTTCTCTGATTTAGTGATAGGTGAAACCAACGACATGTTATCGGAAGGCCTGAATAAAATGCGCGACAAGTTGGACTATATCCAATGTCCACTTACCGTCAACCAATATGTGGCAGAAGGACTGGCATTGAAGGCAGGTGTGCAGTTGGGGTTCCTAGTCAAATCCAACTTTTCTTATTCCTCAACTCCAATCACTCATTATCCCGATGGTAGGAAGGAGTATGGGACGACTGAGAAGATAGACATGGACCAGAAGTCAGTCAGGCGTTCCATGGATATTTCCATCCCCGTTGGTCTTTCATACGAATATCTCAATGTGGTGCTTGACGCACGTTACCATTTCGGACTTACAAGATTGTATAAGGACGACTCATGGCCCTCAGAGAAAAACAAGCTCTTCACCTTCACCGTGGGTTATAAATTCAATTTGTGACCCAGGCTGAGCACTCGCACTTCTTTCTGGTAGTTAAAAACAGTACCAAGTTATTATTTAACTTTTACTTAATTCGGATGCTTCGCAATCACCATGGGCGGAAGCAGCCTCCTGTCAGATCTTGAATTGTTGGGAAGTTTACACGGTGAAGTTTAATAAGTTGTCAGGCCTATGATCACAAGCACGATGAATAGTACGAGGATGATGCCTCTCAACCAATTGTAGATATTGATAATCCTATCTGCTTTCTCTTTTTCCATATTGATTCCATCTTATTGCTTTTACGCTGCAATATTACGTTTTTGATATTGCAATATCATTTCAATGATATGAAGGTGATGTTGCAATAACGTTTGTAACAACATTGTAATATTAGCGTAACGGTGCTGCAACAAGATTGTAAAACCTTTGTGGCAAAAATATAGGAAAGCATCAAGATGGATTTGATTACAAACATTTTCTCGCTTGTAGGTTCACTGGCATTGTTCCTTTTCGGAATGAAGACGATGTCGGAGGGACTCGAAAAGTTTGCAGGCGACCGTCTGCGCAGCATATTGGCGGCTATGACGAAAAATCGCGTGATGGGCGTGCTGACAGGTATTCTCATCACTGCACTCATACAGTCGTCGAGTGCCACAACGGTGATGGTGGTGAGTTTTGTTAATGCCGGGCTGATGACATTGGCGCAATCCATAGGTGTCATCATGGGTGCCAACATTGGTACCACCGTCACGGCGTGGATAATTTCCGCTGTAGGTTTCAAAGTCAATATCGCGGCTTTTGCCATTCCGCTGCTGGCCGTCGGAATGCCACTGATATTCAGCAAGAGAGGCAACAGGAAGAGTGTCGGTGAGTTTATCTTCGGCTTTTCGTTCCTCTTCATGGGATTGTCGTTCCTTCAGGAGGCAGCCACAGCCATGAACATTGGCGACATTGTGGCTGGAATGCTGGCCCACGTGCCGCAGGACTCATTCCTCACCATCATCCTCTTCGTCATCGTGGGGGCAATAGTGACTATGATAGTTCAAGCCTCGGCTGCCACGATGGCCATCACGCTGATGCTCTTTGGCATGAATATCCCTGGCTTCGGATTTGAACAGGCTGCAGCGCTGGCCATGGGACAGAACATCGGCACTACAATCACGGCATTCATGGCTTCGCTCACCGCCAACACGCAGGCGCGCCGTGCCGCATTGGCCCATATGTTCTTCAATGTGTTCGGTGTCGTGGCATTCCTCGTCGTGTTCTATCCGGCTTGCAATGCCGTCAGTTGGATGGTGGAGAATGTGATGGGTGGCGGCAACGACCTCTTCAAGCTCTCTGCATTCCACACGGCCTTCAACATCATCAACACGCTGCTGCTCATCGGTTTCGTCAAGCAGATAGAGACGCTGGTCTGCAAGGTGCTGCCAATGAAGGCTCATGATGAAGACTACAGGCTGAAGTTCATCAGTGGCGGTTTGCTCTCTACCGCCGAATTGAGCATCGTGGAGGCGCAAAAGGAGATTCACAACTTTGCCGAGCGTTGCAAGCGGATGTTCGGATTCGTGCCGGAGCTGCTGCTATTGAAAGACGAGGTGGAGTTCAACAAACTCTTCTCGCGTATTGAGAAATATGAGAGCATCACCGACTCTATGGAAATGGAGATTGCCGGTTATCTGAACAAGGTAAGCAAAGGCCGGCTGTCGGATGCCTCAAAGAATCAGATACAGAAAATGCTGAGACAGATCACGGAACTAGAGTCCATCGGCGACTCGGTGTACAACCTCGGCCGAACATTGAACCGCCATCGCATGCACTGCCAGGAGGAATTCACCGCTGAACAAATACAGCATATGCAGACGATGATGCAACTCGTGGATGGAGCGTTGGCAGAGATGTTGGGGCGGATAGACCAGCCGACAACCAAAAGGGCATCAAGACCTCTATCAATATCGAGCACGAAATCAACAATTATCGTACGCAACTGAAAAACCAAAACTTGCACGATGTGAATGCTGGCCTCTACGACTATCAACTTGGTGTATTCTACGTTGACTTCATCTCGGAGTGCGAGAAACTCGGCGACTACGTGATGAATGTGGTGCAGGCTGGAAAGAAAAGGAATAATGATTTTGAGGACTTGCCGTATAATGAACAGGGCTAAAAACGTGCGAGTGTGAACTTGATGGTGAGTCCTCCGCCGGGAGTGACAAGGGCTGTTGTAGAGCCTTCATGAGCGGCAACAGCATTTTTCACGATGGCAAGGCCGAGGCCGGTGCCTCCTAGCTTGCGAGAACGACCTTTGTCGATGCGGTAAAAACGCTCAAACAGGTGCTCAAGGTGATGCGACTCTACACCCGGTCCATTGTCGCTTACCGTGAACTCATAGAAATGGCGGCCTTCTTGTTCTATCTCACTGCATCTTATCTCTAGTTGTGACGCCCCTGTGGCATAGTCTATGGCATTGTCTACAAGGTTGCGGAAAATGCTGTATATCAAACTTTGGTCACCTAAGACTTCCATATGCCGTGGCGCATGGAATGATGGCGTGATACCCTTTTCCTTGAGCTGTGGAAACGTGTCGTCGAGCACATTCTGAATGACTTGCAACACATCAACTTGATGAAATGACTGCCGGGTTATGGCCTTGTGGTCGTCTGATTCGTCAAGCTTGGCGAGGGCACTCATGTCGAGTAGCAGCTTGCTCATACGTTCACTCTGGGCATAACAGCGTTCCAGGAAATGCTTCTTCTTTTCTTCGGGCATCTCGGGATGGTCGAGGATGCTCTCCAGATACCAATGGATGCTGGAGGCAGGCGTCTTCAGCTCGTGGGCGGCATTCTGCGTCAGCTGACGTTTGATGCGCAACTTCTCTTCCTCCGAATGACGCAATTTCCAATAGAGCATGATGATGGTGTGGCTGATGTCGCCCAGCTCGTCATGGGGCATACGCCGCTCCAATTCATGGTCGAGCTCCTCGCCCTCCTCTGCCTTGACGGCAAACTCGCGTAGATAGCCGATGTGACGACTGATGCGATGGGTGATGTAGTAAAGCACGATGCCCAGCAGCAAGGTCAGAACAACGGCAAAGTAGATGTAGGTGTTGTCGGCTTGCAGCGAGCGGGTCAGTTCCGCTGAATAGGGCACGGCTGCACGTACTATGACATGGCCGAAGCGTGTGGCAGAATAGAAATAGGTCTCGTGGGTGGACTGCGACATGCGCTTGATGTCGTAACCATTGCCCACACGCAGCGCTTGTCGGATTTCCATTCGCTGGAGGTGATTGCCCAACGAGTCTACATTGGTGTCGTAGCTGTCGAGGATAACCCGTCCTTTCTGGTCTATCACAGACACGCGGAGACCTTCCACCTGATGACGAGCCACATAATCCCGAAACAACCGGCTGTTGGTCAAGCTGTCCTCACCGAGCGTCTGCACCATCTCGTAGTTGTACATTTGAAGACGCGAATGCAGGATGTCGATCTTGTATTCCTTTTCACGACGGTACTGATAAACACTGAAGCAGATGGCAAAAAGAAGAAACACGCCGCCAATACTCAGCAACAGATTGCGCTGGAATGACTTACTTCTCAAAGCTGTAGCCATAACCTACACGTGTCCTTATTTGTTTGCCATAACAGCCTATCTTCTTGCGAAGCCGAGTAATGTTCACGTCCACCGTACGGTCGAGCACAACCACATCCTGTGGCCAGCAATACTTCAGCAAATCCTCGCGAGAAAAGACCTTGTTGGGATGTTGGAGAAAAAAAGAGAGTAGTTCAAACTCCTGTTTGGTAAATACCAACTTCTCACCATCGCAAGTGACAGTCTTTGCATTGACGTCGAGCGTCAGGCCCTCATAGACAATCATGCTGTCATCGGGAAGGGATTGGTCTTGCCGGGGCTGGATTGACCGTCTGAGAACGGCTCTTACCCGGGCCTTCACCTCTTTCATACTTAAAGGTTTGGCTATATAGTCGTCTGCACCGATATTCAATCCTTTCACCAGGTTGTCCTCATCGTCGAGTGCTGTGACAAGGATGATGGGAATCCGTGATGTAGAGAGGTTGTCTTTTAACCTGCGCAACATCTGGAAGCCTGACATCTCCCCCATCATCACGTCAAGCAGAATGAGTGAATAATCATGTAGGGGCATTTCAAGTGCTTCCTCGGCTGAACAGGCTGTGTCGACCTCATAACCCTCTGTCTCAAGATTGTATTTGAGTATCTCACAGATATCCAACTCGTCGTCTACTACAAGTATTTTCATAATCATCTGCATTTCGTGCAAAATTACTGATTCTTTTCCAAAAACAAAAAGAATCGGTATTACAATGTTACGATATTTTTGTCTGCCTATGACGATTTTTTTAACTGAGTCCGCTTGATTATCCGCATGCTTCCGATTATCATCCGTATGAATGCAATGAATTTCTATATAGTGACGATAAAAAAATAGGGATGAATAATAAAGAACACGCGCTCGGCTTTGCCGCTTGGCTCATCCAAGAATTATCATAAACTAATCAAAAATTCTAACGCACAGAAAATTATGACTAATTATATGATCACTCGGCGACGAAGGAGACGCTTGCCCAAGCAAGAATTATATGTTATAAGGTGGGTATTGGGGAGTTAACTTGAATTATTAATGGAAATTCATCTCTCCAATAGCAAAAACTTGTCTTTACCCACGCTCGACTTTGTCGCAGGGCTTGCCAAAGAATTACCATCAATTATCCATCAATTATTCATAAATGTTGGTGCGCACCAATTTATGATTAATTATATGGAAATTATGTGTTAAGGACAATTTACGCTATTTGATTGAAAATTCGAGTGAATAATGCAGGCTAAAGTAACGTTTGTTTACTTTGACTCACTTCTCCCTTCCTGAATTCCAAGTTTCCCTGTGCGAAGATATTCCTCCAAACAACGCTTTTTCACGTCTGCCTCGATGTCGCTGATGGGTCGGTGAGGGTGGAAGAGGGATTTGACATATACACATATGACGAAAACGACAACAGTGATGGCGATACTTGCCACCCAACGCAGTATCTCATGGTTGATGGGAAGATGCTGCACGCAAACAATTCCCGTCACCACGGGGATGCCGAACAAGAGCCAGTCTGCCCCTGATTTCATTTTGTAAGTTTCCACCGCTTCACGGTACTCGCGGTCTTCGGCTAAAGCCTTCTGTTTGTTGGCCTGCCACCAATTCTCAAACACTTCATTTTTCTGTTCCATACTTTTGTTCTTTCAAGGGTTGTTTAAAGTCATACACGAACCAAGTCGCTCATCACCATGTCACTCAATGCGATGCCTTTTAAAGTGAGATGGAGGAATCCTCGTTCCACAACGAGTCGTTGAGCATCAAGGTGGGGTTGTGAGTTTTCCATCATGTCATCCAAGAATGCCCGTCCAAACTTTCTTTCCACATCCGATAAGCAGATACCTTCTTTCGTTCGCAACGCAGTGGTGACCATGTCATTGTAATGGTCGGTCAAAGTCAGCACTTCCACCTCGCATGGGAGGGAGTCTTTTGAAACAGCCTCCATATAACGCTCCAAATCCGTAACATTGGATTGACGGACGTCGCCATCGTAGGAATGGGCACCCGCACCAATGCCTATATATGGCGTGCCATCCCAATAGCTGCTGTTGTGTCGGGAGCGGAAGCCAGGCAGAGCGAAATTGCTGATCTCGTAATGTTCATAACCGGCCTTTGACAGGGCTTCCACCAACATCTCATACATGGATAGGTAGGTTTCATCATCCACCTCGTCCACCTCTCCTTTCTCCAGCAACCGATAGAGCGGAGTGCCTTCTTCGTACATAAGGCTGTAGGCGGAAAGATGCTCCATGCCAAGCGCAAGAACCCTATCGATGTCGTCATGCCAGTCTGCAAGTGTCTCACCAGGAAAGCCGAACATCAAATCAACACTGATGTTGGTGAATCCTGCATGACGCAAACGGCCAAATGCTTCCATTGCCTGACGGCTGTCATGACGACGGTTGAGAAAACGAAGACGGTCGTCGGAGAACGTCTGTATACCCATGCTCACACGATTGACTCCTACTTCACATAGCACACGGGCATATTCGTCGGTCACGTCGTCGGGATTGCATTCCATGGTCACCTCTGCTTCCGGGTCGACGGCAAACACCTCATTAATATTGGTGAACAACTGCCGCAACATCGACGGTTTCAACAAGGATGGTGTGCCCCCCCCAAGATAGATGGTACGTATGGTGGCGTCTCCACGCAAACGCATCTCATGACACAAGGCATCAACGTATGCCTCACGACATTCCAAGGCTGTCGTGGAGAAGAATCCACAGTAAGAGCAGCGCCGCTGACAAAACGGGATATGGATATAGAGACCTGCCATCATGCAAAGTTAAGACTTTACACATACATTAACAAGAAAAAACACAAAATACAAACCTGTATACCTTCCTTTTTTCTTGATAATACATAAATGTTTGTAAAGAAATGCAGTTTTAGCGGAAATATTTTGGCTGTTCATTAAAAAATGAGTACTTTTACACCTCAAATTTGAAAATGAGAATATTTTCACTTAATATCTACCAATATCATTTATGAAAGTCTATCAGACAAACGAAATCAGAAACATCGCACTCATTGGCAGTGCGGGTAGCGGCAAGACGACTCTTGCCGAAGCCATGCTCTATGAAGCTGGCGTTATCAAACGTCGTGGCACCGTTGAGGCCAAGAACACCGTAAGCGACTATTTCCCTGTGGAGCAGGAATATGGCTACTCCGTGTTCCCCACTGTCTTCCAAGTGGAATGGAATAACAAGAAGCTCAATTTCATTGACTGCCCGGGTTCCGACGACTTCGTAGGTGGTGCCATTACAGCACTCAACGTCACCGACCAAGCTGTCATCGTGGTAAACGGCCAATATGGTCCCGAAGTGGGAACGATGAACAGTTTCAGGGTGACTGAGAAAATTGGAAAACCTGTCATCTTCCTCATCAACCAACTTGACCGTGAGCACTGCGACTTCGAGAGCGTGATGAACAACATGCGCGAGACATTCGGAAGCAAATGCGTGGAAGTGCAATATCCCATCGCCACAGGTCCTGGCTTCAATGCGCTTATCGACGTGTTGTTGATGAAGAAATATTCATGGAAGCCCGAAGGCGGTGCTCCCATCATCGAAGACATACCCGCTGAGGAAATGGACAAAGCAGAGGAGCTGCACGCCGCTCTGATTGAAGCCGCTGCAGAGAACGACGAAGCTCTTATGGAGAAATTCTTTGAAGAGGAAACTCTTACCGAAGACGAAATCCGTGAAGGCATTCGCAAAGGTCTCATCGCACGCAGCATGTTCCCCGTTTTCTGTGTTTGCTCAAACAAGGACATGGGCGTAAGAAGGTTGATGGAATTCCTTGGCAATGTGGTGCCACTTCCAACTGACATGCCAAAAGTGGTCGACACCAATGGAAATGAAATCACCATCGACAGCAACGGACCAGAGAGCCTCTTCTTCTTCAAGACCGGCATGGAGCCGCATATCGGAGAGGTGAGCTATTTCAAGGTGATGAGCGGAACAGTGAAGCAAGGCGACGACCTCACCAATGCCGATCGTGGTTCCAAGGAGCGCATGGGACAAATCTTCGCTTGCGCTGGCTCCAACCGCTTCCCCGTTGACGAGTTGAAGGCTGGAGACCTCGGCTGCACCGTCAAGCTCAAGGATGTGAAGACAGGCAACACCCTTAACGCAAAAGACGTGGATTCTCGCTTCGATTTCATCAAATATCCCAACTCCAAGTATTCTCGCGCCATCAAGGCTGCCAACGAGAGCGACACTGAGAAGTTGATGGCTGCCGTGCTCAAAATGAGGCAGGAAGACCCCACGTGGGTGGTGGAGCAAAGCAAGGAACTCAAGCAAATCCTCATCCACGGACAAGGTGAATTCCACCTCCGCACACTTAAGTGGAGACTGGAGAACAACGAGAAAATCGCTGTCATCTACGAAGAGCCGAAAATCCCGTATCGTGAGACCATCACAAAGGTCAATCGTGCTGATTACCGACACAAGAAACAGTCAGGTGGTGCAGGACAATTCGGTGAGGTACACCTCATTGTGGAGCCTTACACCGAAGGCATGCCCGATCCCGTGGTTTACAAGTTCGGTGGACAGGAGTTCAAGATGAACATCAAGAGCCGTGAGGAAATCGACCTCGAATGGGGTGGAAAACTCGTATTCCTCAACTCCGTGGTTGGTGGTGCCATCGACCTCCGCTTCATGCCAGCCATCCTCAAAGGCATCATGGAACGCATGGAACAAGGACCTCTCACCGGAAGTTACGCTCGTGACGTGCGTGTCATCATTTACGACGGCAAGATGCACTCGGTGGACTCCAACGAACTTTCCTTCATGCTTGCTGCAAGGAATGCATTCTCAAAGGCATTCAAAGATGCAGGACCAAAGGTGTTGGAACCCATCTACGACCTCGAGGTACTTGTGCCCGCCGACTATATGGGCGACGTGATGGGCGACCTGCAAGGACGTCGCGCCATCATCATGGGTATGGACAGCGAGGCTGGTTATCAGAAACTGAACGCCAAGATACCACTCAAGGAATTGGCCAACTACAGCATCGCGTTGAGTTCAATCACTGGCGGACGTGCTTCGTTCACCACTTCATTCTCAAGCTACGAATTGGTTCCCAACGACATCCAGCAGGAACTCATCAAGCAGCATGAGGCAGAACTCGCCGAAGAAGATTAATCTTACCCACACCTTGTTTATTAAAGGGGCTTGCCATTGACGGCAAGCCCCTTTAAAATTGCCCGACTGTCATCCAATCATTTATTTGAATATGAAATGGTGACATCAAGTTCTCGTTTGGCAATTTTTTCATTTCCACCATGTCTTCCTTCTCTTTATCGGGATGGAAAAAATGTCTAGTTCTTTTTGCTCTCCGCTCATTTTTTCGTAACTTTGCCATCCATTATCATTCAAAGCTTATTATCATGCCCAATAACAATAACAACAATAATGGCAGCCTCAAGCAAACTGCCAATAAAACAGTTGCATTTGACCCAGGACTGGGACATTTGCCACCACAGTCCGCAGAAACAGAAAGACTGGTGCTTGGAGCTCTGATGGTGGATAAGGACGCTTTCACTGTTGTCAGTGAAATCCTTAAGCCCGAAACGTTCTACGAGCCTCGCAATCAGAAAGTGTTTGCCGCCATACAAACACTTAGCGTCAATGAGCACCCTGTTGACCTCATCACCGTCACAGAACAACTCAAGAGAGACGGGACATTGGAAGAAGCAGGTGGACAAATGTATATCTACGACCTCACTGCACATGTCGCATCTTCCGCACACGTTGAATATCATGCCAGAATATTGGCACAGAAATTCCTGGCCCGAGAACTTATTTCATATGCAAGCCTGATAGAAACTGCAGCATTTGATGAAAGCAACGACATCGAATTGGTGATGCAAGAGGCGGAGGGAAAGCTTTTCCAACTTTCACAGACCAATATGCGTCAGGACTACACCCAGATAGACCCTGTCGTGAAAAACGCCCTTGAAGTCATGCAAAGGGCGGCTGCCAATACAGGAGGATTGACGGGTATCACCAGTGGATACGCCAAACTTGATGATATGACTTCAGGCTGGCAGAAAAGCGACTTGATCATCCTTGCTGGAAGACCCGCCATGGGAAAGACGTCCTTTGCGCTTTCCATCGCCAAGAACATTGCCGTAGACAACCACATTCCCACGGCTTTCTTCTCGTTGGAAATGAGCAACTTGCAATTGGTCAACCGCCTCATATCCAACACTTGTGAAATAGACAGTAAAAAAGTTATGAACGGTCAGTTGGATGATGCGGAATGGGGAAGACTCGACAAGAACATCAGGAAACTGGAAGGAGTGCCACTATTTCTCGACGACACCCCAGGCCTCTCCATTTTCGAGCTCAGGACGAAAGCGAGGAGGCTGGCAAGAGAGAAGAATGTGAAAATCATCATGATCGACTACCTTCAATTGATGAACGCAAGTGGCATGCGCTTTGGAAGCCGACAAGAAGAGGTGTCCACCATCAGTCGTTCGCTCAAATCACTTGCCAAGGAACTCGACATTCCCATCATCGCTTTGTCACAGCTCAACAGGTCGGTGGAACAACGTGACAGCGACGGCGGGAAACGCCCCCAACTCAGCGACTTGAGAGAATCGGGAGCCATAGAGCAAGATGCCGACATGGTGCTTTTCGTGCATCGTCCCGAATATTATCACATTTACCACGACGAGAATGGCAACGACCTCAGAGGCATGGCGCAAATCATCATTGCCAAGCACAGAAAAGGTGCCGTCGGCGACGTACTGTTGCATTTCAGAGGACAATACACCCGTTTCGACAATCCGGAAGACGCCTACATTCCACCCACGGAAGGAGGGGAAATCATCGGTTCGAGGATGAACGGCCTATCAGACCCGTTAGGCCCTCCACCACCTCCAGAAACTCCTTTCTAACAATCATCTCCAACAATATTTTCACAATCATGAGACATTCATTCATCATCGCGCTTCTCGCACTCTGCGCATCGAGCGTTTGTGCCCAAAACCCCTCCATCTCTGTGTTGGGTGACTCTTATTCCACTTTTGAAGGTTATGTAACACCTTCAACCAATGAGATGTGGTATTATGAAGAAAGCGGCGACAGGACTGACGTGGACGACGTGACACAAACATGGTGGTGGCAAGTAGCCAAACAAGGGGGGTATCGGCTCTGCATCAACAACTCATACAGTGGGAGCACCATCGGATATCTTGGCTACGACGGAAACGACTACACAGACCGTTCTTTCCTTACAAGGATGGACAACATTGGAACCCCCGACATCATCCTCATCTTTGGAGCGACCAATGACAGTTGGGCAGGAGAGCCTGTGGGTGAATACAAATACGAGAATTGGAAGAAGGGAGATTTTTATACGTTCAGGCCTGCCATGGCCTACTTGCTGCACCACGTCACCCTCCGGTATCCCAATGTAAAGGTATACTTCATCCTCAACTCAGAATTACGTGATGACATCACGGAGTCATGCAAGGTCATCTGCCAGCACTATGACGTGACGTGCATCGCCCTTCACGACATCCATAAAATCAACGGTCATCCCTCGAAGAAAGGCATGCAAGCCATTGCAAGCCAGGTGTTGGAAGCAATGAAGTAGTCATTCCAACTCACTCAACTCCAGCCACCTCATGCTCTTCTCATCGAGCTCTTCGTTGAGGAGGGGAAGACGCTTGCTCATCCTTGTGATGGTTTCCACATCGCTGGTGCCACCGCAAAGCATGGCTTCTATGTTGCGTTTTTCCTCCTCCAGCGATGCTATTTCGCCCTCCAACCGAGCGTATTCCATCTTCTCCTTGTAGCTCATCTTCCTCTTGTCGGTGTTGTGGTAATCTCGTTTCACACGTTTTTCCACTTTCACATCCGAAGAATCCTCTTTCTCTTTAAGGCTGCACCATTCTCGATATTGTGAATAGTTGCCAGGGAAATCCTTGATGACACCATCACCCTTGAAAACCAACAGGTGATCCACGACCTTGTCCATGAAATAACGGTCATGGCTCACCACGATGACACACCCGGGGAAGTCGGACAAGTATTCTTCCAATATCTGAAGCGTTTGGATATCCAAGTCATTGGTGGGTTCGTCAAGCACCAGGAAATTGGGGTTTTGCATCAAAACCGTGCAAAGATATAGTTTTCTTCGCTCTCCACCGCTGAGTTTGTATACATAATTGTATTGCTGTTCTGGTGTGAATTGGAAATGCTGCAAGAACTGTGAAGCGGTGAAATGACGCCCGCCACCAAGGTCGATGTAGTCAGCTATGTCACGCACCACATCAAGCACTTTTTGTTGTTCGTCAAACTGCAAACCTTCTTGCGAGAAATAGCCGAAACGCACGGTTTCGCCTATGTCGAAGCGGCCGGAATCGACAGGTTCATGCCCCATGAGCAGTTTGAGGAAGGTTGACTTTCCCGTACCGTTGTTACCCACGATACCCATCTTTTCGAAACGTGCGAAATTATAATAAAAGTCCTTGAGCATCACCTTGTCTCCCCATGCTTTCGACACATACTGGCACTCGAAGATCTTGCTGCCAATATATACATTGGTGGATTTCAGGCGCATTTGTCGCTCTTCTATGCGTTGTTTGGCTTTTCGTTCCAATTCATAGAAAGCGTCCTCGCGATATTTGGCCTTGTGTCCCATTGCCTGAGGCTGACGGCGCATCCATTCCAATTCCCGGCGGTAGAGGTTGTTTGCGCGTGTGATTTCGGCCCGTGTCACCTCCAGACGGTGTTGGCGTTTTTCCAAATAGTAGGCATAATTGCCACGATAGGTATAGATTGTATGGTTATCCAGTTCGATGATTATGTCGCAAACGCGATCAAGGAAGAACCGGTCGTGCGTCACCATCAACAATGTCCTTCTGCCCCTTGAAAGATAACTTTCCAACCATTCTATCATATCAAGGTCGAGATGGTTGGTTGGCTCGTCAAGAATGAGGAAATCCGGGTCGGTGAGCAACACATTGGCCAAAGCCACTCGTTTCTGCTGTCCTCCGCTCAACTGCCCCATGGGTTGTGACAGGTCGTTGATTTTCAGTTGGGTAAGCACTTGTTTGGCACGCAGAACCTTTTCTTCATCCCCATGATGGTTGAAACAGGCATCAAGGACAGACTCTTCGGGGTCAAATTGTGGCGACTGTTCCAAGAATCCCACCTTCAGGTCTTTACGATAGATGATTTCACCTTCATCATACCCTTCCTTGCCGGATAGGATGGAAAGGAGGGTGGATTTTCCCATTCCGTTCTTGGCAACGAGTCCGACACGTTGCCCTTCAGCGATGGAGAATGAAATGTCCTCAAAAAGCGTCAGTGCGCCAAAAGTCTTCGTGAGGTTCTGAACATCAAGATATGGGTTCATAGAATCAAAGGGTGGTTGAGTTGATTTCCTTGTTGATGCCATCAATATAATCAAGAATGTCTTCACGACCTCTCTTGTTCACACTGCTGGTGACGAAATATGGAGGGAGTTCTTCCCATGTCTCACGCAATGCATCCAGATATTTGCGTACATGCTCATTCGACTTCGGTAAAGAGAGTTTGTCAGCTTTGGTAAATACTATGGAGAAAGGGATGTTGCTATTTCCCAGCCAATCAATGAATTCAAGGTCGATTTTCTGAGGGTCATGCCTGATGTCTACGAGCACGAAGACATTGGCCAGTTGCTCGCGCATAAGGATGTATGATGATATCATGTTCTGAAGTTTCTGTCTTATGCTCTTCGATTGCTTGGCAAAACCATATCCGGGGAGATCCACAAGATACCATTCATTGTTGATGATGAAATGATTGATAAGCAATGTTTTGCCCGGTGTGGAAGATGTCTTGGCCAACCCCTTGCGGTTGCAGAGCGTGTTGAGCAGGCTCGACTTTCCCACATTGGAGCGCCCGATGAATGCATATTCAGGTTTGCTGTCACGAGGACACTGGTCCAATGTTGCACTGCTCTGTGTGAATGCAGATGTCTTGATTTCCATTTTTCTTCTTTTTATCTTGATGTTTTTTTCCCTTTCTCCAATCTTTGGAGTCTTCTTAGAGGCTCCTTTGATTCTGGCGAGAGCTCAAGGGCCTTGCGATAGTTGGAGATGGCAGCCTCAGGCATGCCCTCTCTTTCACAATCCTTGCCCATAAGGGTGTATTCGGCTGCCAATTTCCTCAGGAACGCCTGCTGCCTGGCGCGTTCCTCCAAGAGTTGTTCATTTTCTTTCCTCAAGGCCAATAGCTGGTTGAGTTTGCGACGTATGAAACGTTGCTCGCGAGGTTTCTCTATGTCATATCTATGATGAATGGCCTTGAAGAAGTTGGTCATGAAACCTTCTGCATCGCCTTGGTTGAGTGCAACAACAGCGTCGTGGTATTCCTTGTCGGCCTGGGATGATTCTATAGCTGCATTGACAAGACGTTCATTGTTGTAATTTCGTGAAAAGCGCACGACCTCGGAACGAACGAATATGTCACTCATACGAATAGGTTCTGCAAGGCAGATGCCTTCCATTGACCTGCATCTTGACAATGCCACATAAGTCTGTCCACCTGCAAAAGCACCCCCCGACAAGTCTATGTTGACATGGTTGAATGTCATGCCCTGGCTTTTATGCACTGTGATGGCCCACGCCAGTCGGAGTGGGAATTGGATGAACCGACCGATTTCCTCCTCTTCTATTTTCTCTTCCTTTTCATTATAGGTGTAACGCATGTTGCTCCAGTAGTCGCGAGTGACCTCATACTCCTCGCCATTGTCACAAAGAACAGTAAGGATTTCCTCATCGTCTTCATCGGTGTCTATGGCAGTGATGGTGCCTAATGTCCCATTCACCCATCGATGTTCGAAGTCATTTTTCAAGAAAATAACTTGTGCGCCAACCTTTACATACAGTTCCATCAAGGTGGGGAGATTGCTAGTGGGAAAATCGCCTTCAACCTCACCATGGAGGCAAGTCACTTCGCCAGGCAATTTATCAAGTTGTTGCTCATTGATGTAATCCACCGTGTCCCGGCGTGTGGACAGGGTGATGGACAACTCCCCCTCATGGTTGACCTGCTGCCCTACACGGCAATTCAATTGTGAAAGTTCGCCTTGTGTGGTGCTGTTGGTTCGTATGTGATCGAGCAGAGTGATGAACGAAGGGTCGTTCTGTCGGTATACCTTGGTGAGTTCTATGCTGATCAATTGAAATTGCCTGAACACATGTGCGTCGAAAAAGAACTGCGAAGGGTAGAAGGGCCGCAAGAGTTGCCTGTCCTCATCGCGCACAACAGGTTCGAGTTGGAAGATATCTCCCACAAAAAGCATTTGCTTCCCACCGAAAGGGGTGTAGTGGTTTCTGGTGTAGACACGCAGCACTTTGTCGATGAAATCGATGATGTCCGCCCTTACCATGCTGATTTCATCAATGATGACGAGTTCTACGTCACGGATGATTTTGCGCTTGGCCCCTGTGTATTTCAAGGTCTCTCGTATGTTGCGCTCCGAGAAACGGTTGTCATTGGGCAGCAAAGGATGGAAGGGAATCTTGAAAAAGCTATGCAACGTGGTTCCTCCCACGTTGATGGCAGCGATACCCGTTGGAGCCAGCACCACATGCTTCTTTTTCGTAGTGGCGCAGACATGCCTTAGGAACGTGGACTTTCCTGTGCCGGCTTTGCCCGTAAGGAAAAGGCTTTGGTTGGTGTATTGGACAATTTGAAGAGCCTTGCCAAATTCCGGATTATCGTTGTCTATGGTGGTGAGTTTTTCCAAGCTGCTTTTAGTTTTGGAACAAGATTTCTTCTTCTCTTTCAGGGACATAGATTTCTGTTTCCCTGGTGTTTTCTTTGTTTTCTTCGTCTTCGGGTTCTTTCTCCTCTTCCATTTCCTGGCTGTCATCTACCATATACAAGCTATCGTCGACGACAGGCTTGGGGGCGGCCGGAATTTTCGGCTCACAAGAAAAGAGATCGAGATTGATGTCCTCGCCTGCAGGAACCTCGAATCTGCCATGGTATTTGGCATACGCAGGGTCGATGAAAACCGATTCAAGGAATTTTCCGCATATGGGCAGAGCAGTGTATGCCCCTTGTCCCAACCTTCCACTTCGGAAATGGATTTGTCGATATTCGCCACCCACCCATGCTCCACAAACCAATTTGGGAGTAACCGCAACGAACCATCCGTCGGCGGCATTGTTCGACGTTCCTGTCTTGCCACCCAGGTCTGTACCGGCCCATCTGCCCACATAGCCCCGCAATCCTCTCGACGTCCCCTCGTCGACGCCATACATCAGCATTTGCTGCATCATGAAAGCACTTTTATAAGGGATGGCACGCGGACTGTCCACAGGGCCTTCATAAATGAGGTTGTCTTCACTGTCAAGGATTCTTGTGACCAAAATGGCTTCATGGCGCATCCCGTCGTTGGCAATGGTGCAGTATGCATTGACCAACTCAAGCAAATTGACATCCGAAGCTCCGAGAAGTGTGGATGGATGAGGGTCAAGTTCACTCTTGATACCCATCTCATGGGCGGTTCTGATGACATTTTTCACCCCCATTTCAACTCCCAGCCTGACAGCGATGGAATTGATGCTAGTGGCAAACGCCCTTTTCAGCAACAAGGAGTCTCCCGAGAATCTCTTGCTTGAATTGGTAGGCGACCATATTGTCTCTGAATGAGTCTCAGAGTCGTAAATGGGTACGGTGACGGCTTCGTCACGGCGTTTGTCACAAGGAGCCAAGCCTTGGTTCATCGCTTCTGTGTAGACAAACAGCTTGAAAGTCGAACCAGGTTGCCTCATGGCCGACACTTTGTCGTATTGCCATGTGTTGTAGTCCACATCACCCACCCATGCCACGACATGGCCAGTTTGGGGCTCCATCACAACCATGCCAGCATGAAGGAAACGCAACATCGTGCGCAAGGAATCGAGGGTGCTCATTTCTGCCTCATAATTGCCCCTGTTGTAGTCAAAAAGCGTCACCTTGTGAGGAAGGTTCATATAGTGATCGATGGAGTCGACATTACCATCAAAATGCTGTTTCAAACGTGCATACTCGGGACCTTTCTTAGCCAATTTCTGTACGAAATTAGGAATGACCTTGCCATCATCGTCCCTCCAAGGTTCCTGACCCCCCCAGTCATTGTTGAAACTGACTTGCAATGAGCGCATCTGGCTCAACACAGCCTTTTCAGCATACGCCTGCAAGTCAGTGTCGAGAGTGGTGTAAATTTTCAAACCAGAAGTGTAGAGGTCGTATCCCGTGTCATGGCACCATTTGGCAAGACTAGCCTCGACGGCATCCTTGAAATACGCGCTTTGCCCTTGAGAGCTGACATCGGAATGGAAATTGAGGGGGGTGCGCACAGGTGCCATACGGTCGTATTCACTCTGTGACAGATGATTGTTTTTCACCATCAGAGACAACACGACGTTGCGACGTTGGTGGCTGTTGTCGGGGTTGATGAGCGGATTGTAGAAGGATGTGGCCTTGAGAATGCCCACCAACACGGCAGCTTGGTCGGTTGTCAATTCGGAGGGGGTGGTGTTGAAATAGGTTTTGCTGGCTGTCTTGATGCCATAACAATTGCTGCCGAAATCCACCGTGTTGGCATACATCGTCAAGATGTCCTTCTTGTCATACACCAACTCTATCTTCGTTGCCAATATCCATTCCTTGCTCTTCACTATCAGCATGCGCAAGCCGGGAAGGTTGCTCAGCAAGCCGGTGGAGGTTTGGGAACGCATGCGGAACATGTTCTTTGCCAATTGTTGTGTGATAGTCGAGGCGCCACGTGCGTCACGCCTCACCAACGCATCCTTGACCGCCCCCAAGACTCCTGCGAAATCGATGCCACGATGGCTGTAAAAACGTTCATCCTCCGTGTCCACAAGTGCATCCCAGAAAATCGGGGCGACATCCTCATATTCCACAGGACTGCGATTCTCATTGTAGAATTTGCCTATCAACTTGCCATCATTGCTGAACACCTCTGACGCCACACTCGTAGGTGGATGGAGTATTTCGTAGAAGCCGGGAGATTTCCCGAACAATCCAAGGAAGTTGATGTCTACCATTCCGAAATAGACCAGTGTGAACACGATAAACGAAACAATGGTCGACAGGATTTTCACATACCATCGACGACCTTTGAACAGGTGCACATACCATCTGAGCACCTTTTTCATCATCTTGAAAGGCCAAGAGAGAAATCTCATAGGGCAATGATTTAAATGGAGTGGGGGCCACGCCCCGCCTGTTCTTCTACGAAGGAGAGCACTTTCTGCTCATCGTCAGGGTGAAACCAACGAATGCGCTCGTCGCGTTTCAACCAAGTAAGTTGTTTCCGGCAATATCTGCGCGTGTTGCCTTGTATGCGTGTGACGGCCTCGTCGAGGCTGCAACGTCCTTCCAGATAGTCAAACATTTCACGATAGCCCACCGTGTCAAGCGCATTGACGCCTTTCATCGGATGTACCTTGCGAGCCTCTTCCACCAATCCTTCTTCCACCATCTTCTCCACACGAAGGTTGATGCGGTGGTAGAGTTCTTCACGATTCCTGTTAAGCCCGATTTTCACTATCTTGAAAGGGCGCTCCCTGCGCTTGTTGGTTCGGTACGAAGTGTAAGTGCGACCGGTCATATAGCAGATTTCCAAGGCATGCACGACTCGACGTGTGTTCTTCCTGTCAACAATGCGATAATAATCCGGGTCAAGCAATCTCAACTCTTCCAAAAGTCTTTCAAGCCCTTCCATCTCGAGCCGTTGTTTCAGCATGGAACGGGTGTCGGCATCAACTGTTGGAATGTCATCAATGCCGTCACAAACAGAATCGATGTACATCATGCTGCCGCCCGACATCAAAGCATAAGGCATGGATGACAATTCGCCGGGAGGTGTGAGCAGGCTGAGAACGTCATTCTCATATTTGGATGCGCTATAGTAGTCGGCCAGGCCAAGCGTGCCCACAAAGTAATGTCTCACACGTTCCTGTTGCTCAAAGGTGGGGGCGGCGGTGCCTATGGGAATCTCCCGGTAGAGCTGGCGCGAGTCGGCATTGATTACGGGCACACCCAGCAATTCCGCTATGCGAAGGGTGAGCTCCGTCTTGCCAACAGCAGTGGGGCCCGTCACCACGAACAGCGTCTCCATACGCGAAAACCTATCTGAGGATTCCTCGCTGTGACTCTTCAACAAAGCGTAGGATGTATTTCACTTCGTCGGTCTGCGGCATTTCATTCTTAACAGCCTCGATGCCTTCTTTCCGCACCGCTTTGGAATAAAGCAGCCGGTATGTGTTGTGTATCAAGTCTATCGTCTCCGTACTGAAACCTCGACGTCGTAAGCCAACGATGTTGATGCCACAATAGCGAATGGGTTCCTTTCCGGCTATGACATAGGGGGGGATGTCCATGCTTGAACGGCTTCCTCCCTGGATCATCACATATCCACCTATACGGCAGAACTGGTGCATGAGGACTGCGGCGCTGATAATGGCGTTGTCGTCAATCAACACCTCGCCAGCTATTTTTGTAGAGTTTCCGATGATGAGGTTGTTGCCAAGGAAACAGTCATGGGCTATGTGGACGTTTTCCATCAAGAGACAATTGTTGCCTATCTGGGTCGTGCCTTTCGAAGCCGTCCCTCTGGAAATGTTCACATTCTCACGAAAGCTATTGTTGTTGCCTATCTCGCAGATGGTGTCCTCGCCTCTGAATTTCAGGTCTTGAGGCTTGGCGGAAATACTTCCACCGGCAAAGAACTCATTGTTGTTGCCGATTCGCGCACCATAATTAATGGTCACACTGTTCTGCAACACATTATTGTCACCAATGACCGTATTACGGTCGATATAGCAGAATGGTCCTATGACATTGTTATCGCCCAATTGGGCTTCGGGATGCACATAGGCCATGGGGCTGATTTGATTCATATTCGATAATTATTTGGGGTTTCTAATTCAAGACGTGGATGGATGTTCACTTGTTCTTCACTATTTGTGCAGTGAAAGTGGCTTCGGCTACGACGTGGTCGCCCACAAACATATACCCTTTCATCGAACTGATGCCATGCCTTAAAGGTTGCAGCAGTTCCACCCTGAAGAGCAAGGTATCGCCTGGAACAATCTTTTGACGGAATTTCACGTCATCGATTTTCATAAAATAGGTTGACCAGCGTTCGGATTCCTCCAATGTGTTAAGTACGAGCAGGCCGCCACATTGGGCCATGGCCTCAACCATCAACACGCCAGGCATGACAGGTTCCTGCGGGAAATGCCCTTGAAAGAAAGGCTCGTTGGAGGTGACATTCTTCACGCCTACGATATAGTTTGGGCCCAACTCTATCACTTTATCCACCAATTGCATAGGGTATCTATGGGGCAACAGCTCTCTGATGCGGTTGTTGTCCATCACCGGTGTTTCGTTAGGGTCATAGATGGGAGCTTGTATCTCATGCTTGCGGATTTCCTTTCGCATGAGCCGTGCGAATTTGTTGTTGATGGTGTGTCCGGGACGCGTGGCGATGATTCGCCCTTTGATGGGTTTTCCGATGAGTGCCATGTCGCCAACGATGTCAAGCAACTTGTGACGTGTGCATTCGTTCTCCCATTGCAAGGGGCGGGGTTGGATGTATCCCATTTTCGTGGCATCCATGTGTGGAACCTTGAGCAAGTCGGCCAATTGGTCCAGTCTGTCCTGTGGTATCTGCTTTTCATAAATGACGATGGCGTTGTCCATGTCGCCTCCCTTGATTAAATTGGCATTAAGCAGTGGTTCGATGTCACGAACGAAAACAAATGTGCGAGCCGGGGCCACCTCCTCGGGAAATAGGTTGATGTTGTCGAGTGTGGCGAATTGGCTGTTGATGAATTTGGATTCGAAGGAGCACATCACAGTGATGCTGAAGTCTTCATCTGGCAAGATGGTGATGCACGAGCCGCTTTCCTCGTCCCTCACTTCAATCTTATGACGTATGATATAGTAATCCTTGGGGGCGTTCTGCTCCTCCACACCAACCTTGTTGATGTGCTCGACATAAATGGCGGCACTGCCATCGAGGATGGGAAACTCTGGTCCGTTGACTTGAATCAGGCAATTGTCGATGCCAAGAGCATAAAGGGCAGCAAGACCATGCTCCACGGTGGACACTTTGACATCGTTCTGGCAAAGCACGGTGCCTCTCCTCGTGTCACATACCAATTCAGCTTTGGCTTCCACAATGGGTTGACCTTCAAGGTCTATACGCTGGATTCTAATGCCGCTGTTCTCTGAGGCAGGATAGAAAGTGATGGTCAAGTTAAGTCCGGTATGCAAGCCTTTTCCAAAGAGAGAGAAACTGCCTTTTAGAGTCTTTTGCTTATTCATTTGGTTCCAAATTTTTCTTGAGTTCTGTTATTTCTTTTTGCAGGTTTTTCAGTTGTTGGTACATTTCAGGAAGACGTCGTGTGAGAGCCACTTCACGGAAAAATGCCCGAGGCTCCCGGGTGGGGGATCCAATCAATGTCAAACCGCTGTCAAGGTTGCCTATGACACCAGACTGGGCTCCAATGTTCACCTTGTCGCCAACAGTGATATGGCCGGACAAACCAGCTTGTCCACCCAGCATGCACCATTGTCCCACCTTGGTGCTGCCAGCAATGCCAACTTGTGCCGACATCACCGTGTTGGCACCGATGTCGGTGTTGTGAGCAATCTGCACCAAATTGTCAAGTTTGACACCCTTTCGTACATAAGTGCTTCCCATTGTGGACCTGTCAATGCATGTGTTGGCACCAATCTCAACATTGTCTTCGATGGTGACGATTCCGATTTGTGGAATCTTGTCGTAACCATCGGGACCTGGAGCGAAACCAAAGCCATCGGCTCCTACCACGCAACCTGCATGGAGGGTGACATTGTTACCGATTTTGCAACCATGATAGACCACTACGTTGGGATAGACCAAGCAATTGTTTCCCATTTGCACACCTTCGCCCAAATATACATTGGGATAGACCTGGCAACCATCGCCAAGAACGACACCTTCTCCAACATAAGCGAAGGCTCCTATGTAGCAGTCTTTGCCAATCTTTGCCGTGGGGGAGATGAATGCCAAAGGGTCGATGCCGCTCTTCTTTGCCTTCATCGACTCATACAATTGCAGCAGCTTTGCCACCGTCTCATAAGCATTGGGCACTCGAATGAGCGTTGCTGAGACTGGTTTCTCCAACGCAAGGTCCTCATTGACAATGACGACACTCGCCTGGGTCTCATAAAGGAAATGGGTGTATTTAGGGTTGGAGAGAAAAGAAATGGCTCCCTCCCGGCCTTCTTCTATTTTGCAAAAAGTGTTGACAACGGCTTCTGGGTTGCCCTCCAGCTTGCCTCCTGTCAATTCCGCAATCTGTTTAGCTGTGAAATCCATATTTCCTAATTAATGATAACAATTCTTCGGATGATGTCCTACAAGACTGCAAAGATACGAATAATCGAGTGAAAAGCCAAATTTATTTGAGTTTTAACGCGTTTTCGCTGTCACTTTCACGGCCAAAGCCTTTTTCCATTCATCAAGAAAGGCAAACCAGTCCTTTGCGCTGTGCACGCCAAACGACTCGTTGTCGCTGCAGAAAGAGATATGGTAGGTGAGGTGGTCGCCGTCAATATGCAATACATACGCATAGTTGTCTTTATCTGCATTCAACTCTTTTTCCACCACGTTTGGAGGCAGGCAAACGCCAAGGCCCACCGTCTCCCGCTTGTGACCTGCCGAGTCCTTCTCTGATACAGGCCAGTCCGTTCCCCAACAGCCCCGAAGGCCATGCTTGTCACTATATTCAGTGGAGTTCTTCACATTGATGACTCCGGTGGCGAATCTCAAGTCGCTCACGTTGCGGTCGAACTTCACATCGACACGACAGTCTCGGCGTCCTGCATACAGGGTGTAGTATGTGGTCATGTCGACAGGTTGCTTGTCGGGAAGAATGCGCCAAGCCTCGTCTTTCACCTCCACGATGGTGCGCAACGGGCCACGTGCCACAAGGCGCTGCCCCCTGTGCTCCACATCATCGATCATCACAGGTGCCGTGCCATCCCAACCGCGAAGCGTGCCCAAGCCCAACGTGTTTCCCACCCAGAGCACATCGTCGCCAAAGCCGGCAGCCGCCTGCTCCTTGTCTGGATAGAACTGTGTCTGTTTCAATTCCAGTCCTTTTTTATACTTGCCATAGATGTCCACTGTTTGACGATGGTCGAAATAAATACGATAGGCCACCAACTCATTTTCGAATGCCGCCCCATGGTGATGCAACATCGAGTAAGGATTGACCCCACGGTCAACCATGAGGCTTTGGATATATAGATTCTGCTTGTTGGACTCCTTGATTTTGCTGTTGGTGAGCATCATGTCTACATATACCTGTGCTTCATATTGTCTTGGCACCCCTGTGTCATAAAGTGTCACTTGAAAGGTCTTGCTTCCTCGTTTGTCCAAGTCGGTCAAGAAAAAGAGTTCGTCATACTTCCCGTCGCCATCCAAGTCATCAAGCTGGCATGGTATTTCACGTCCCTCGTTGGTGACCGATGCGGATTGTGTGTCGATGTCGTAGTCTTTCAGTTGGAGACTGACGGGGTATTGGCTGACATTCATCTTGCTCTCATTGTCAAGTGTCAAATCAAATGTCTTTTGTGCCCATAGCGCCGTGGAGGCAAAGGCGAACAACAAAAGGGTGGCATGTTTTCTCATTGAAACCTTAATTATTTTGATTGTTTTATATAGAATTACAAATATCTTTCATTCCATTTCCCCGTAGAAGAGGATGTCGGTTCGGTTTTGTGGCGCGACGAGTATGGATGCATGCCCATTGTCGAAGACGTCGATATAATAGAGATACTTGTCTTCATCGTTTTCAATCGCCAATTTGATGTTGTATTCCTTTTTCGTCCTGGAAAGGTCAAATCCGCTCATCTTGCCTGAGAAGTTGAGTGCCTTGCCACCGCCATAAGGTACGGAGTAGGCCCTTCCATAATATGGCAGGTAGGAGATGACGCTGTCGCCACGCACCTCCAACGAATATGGGCTGGTGAGGTTGACGGGTGGAAAAGAGGTGGGATGGGCACTTGTGACATTGATGGTGAAATGACGGTCATAAAGAGCCTGCCTCACTTTTTCTGCTTGTATCCTTTTCTTTTCCGCCTTGGACAAGCCAGGTGTTTGCGTACTGGCACAAGACGCGAAAAGCGCTATTGCCAATGTCATCAATGCGATGATTTTTGTAGTTGTGTGTTTCATTTAATTGTTGATTCTAAGAAGGTTGATATATCTTACTTCGATGCTTCCTTGAAGGCATCCATGATAATGGTGGGGCGATGATTTTCAAAAGCCCCAAGGGGATAGGGACCTTCCAATTCGGGTGCCCAATAGAATACGCCAAGGCAATGACCGTCGCAATTGTTGCGGGCGGCATCGATGATGGCTTTCATAGTGGCTTTGCCCTCTACAGGTTTCTTCGCCTCCACACCAGTTTCTACGACCATAGATTCCGTCCCGTATTTCTCATACATTCGCTTGATGTTGAGCGGGAAGTCTCGGATTGTGCCTTCCGTGTCTTTCTCCAACCCAGCTTCCTGGTCCCAATAAGGATAGACACTCAGGCCGATGATGTCCCAACGGACGCCATGTTTTCGCAAGCCGTCAAAAATGAAATCAAAACGCTTGGGATCACATCCACCATCCAGATGGATGATGACCTTGGCATCAGGGTAGACGGCTTTCACCGCTTGGCATCCCGCTTGTGTCAGCCCGGCGTATTGCTCCATGTTCTCTTCTGCCTTTCCCATCGGCCATAGGAAGCCGTGGGTGGTCTCGTTGCCCACCTGCACCCATTTCACATCGATATGGTGATCCTTGAGCAACTGGAGCACGTCGCGGGTGTGAGCAGCCAGGGCGTATTTCATCTCGTCATATTTCATATATTGCCAAGAGGCGGGTATGTGCTGCTTGCCTGGGTCGGCCCACCAGTCGCTGTAATGGAAGTCCAACATCAATGCCATGCCATGATAGCGTGCACGCTTTGCCATCTCCAACACATCCTCCTTGTTGCAGAAACCATCGCGGGGATTCACCCATACACGCAACCTGACCGCATTCAACCCATACTCGGCCATCAAGGCTGTGTTTTCCCTGATTTCGCCTTTTGTGTTGTAGAGTCTTTGCCCTCGTGCCTCCATGGCTGTCGTGCCACTGATGTCAGCCCCAAGCCAGAAGGGTTCTGCTTCCTGGGCTTTTCCAACCAAGGAAAGGAGCAGCATCATGGCTGAAAATGTCATCCGTCGCATTTTCATCTCCTCATCATTGTGTTTCTTCTTTTCTGACTCTTCTTGCGCATCCTCTCCAGTTTTCCTTTGCTGACTTTCTTATACTTGCCCTGGCCTTTCTCCACATAAGCATTGCCGTCAACATCAGCATAGTAATGGAACCACTCGTCGCCCACCAATTGAGCCTTGACCTCCTTGCCATTGGTCAAGGTAAGGTCGCGCCAAATCCCACGCTTGACGGGAACGGCCATCATTGTTGTGGCAAAGAAAATGAACATCCCCAAGATGACATTTGCCTTCCATATCGTTTTCTTCTTCATTGTCGAACAGGTTTATAAGTTAAGGTGATTGACATGCCACCTACGCAAGGTTTCTGTCGTTCACATCGATTCTACAAAGATAGAACAATTTGTTGGAAATACAAAGTATTTAGACTTTTTTTAACGCTCTTCATCTTTTCATTTCCTTTTTTTTGCATACCTTTGCAGTCCTATTTATTTTATACACAACAATGAGAATAAAAGAGATACCCGTACTCCTGCTTACCGGATACTTGGGAAGCGGGAAAACAACATTGGTGAACAGGATCCTCGCCAATAAGAAAGGAATTAAATTTGCAGTGATTGTCAATGACATCGGGGAAATCAACATAGATGCCGACCTCATAGAGAAGGGTGGCATCGTTGGCAAGAAAGACGAGAGTCTGGTGGCGTTGCAAAACGGTTGCATCTGTTGCACATTAAAAATGGACCTCGTTGAACAATTGCGGGACATCACAAGACTCAAGAAATTCGACTACATTGTCATCGAAGCCAGTGGTATTTGCGAGCCGGCACCCATCGCGCAAACCATCTGCTCAATACCTACCATGGGGCCGGAATACGTGAAAGACGGTCTGGCTCGGCTCGACTGCATTGTCACTGTTGTTGATGCATTGAGGATGAAAAGCGACTTCGGAGGTGGCAACGACCTCTTGAAATCCGATATTGATGAAGAGGACATTGAAAACCTTGTCATTCAACAGATAGAATTTTGCAACATCGTTTTGCTCAACAAGGCTTCGGAAGTGGAACGTGATGAATTGTCGAGGCTACATCAAGTCATTCGTTCTTTGCAACCAAAGGCAAAAATCATCGAGTGTGATTACGGTGACGTGGATTTGGCAAAAATCCTTGATACCCGTATGTTTGATTTCAACGAGGTGGCATCGTCGGCTACTTGGATTGCAGAATTGGAGAAACATATCGACGAAGATGAGGATGAGGATGAAGATGAAGACGAGCATCATCACCACGATGAAGACGAACATCATCACCACGATGAAGATGAACATCATCACCACGATGACCACCATGAAGAAGGCGGGCATCACCATCATCACCACCATCATCATGGTGAGGGAGAGGCCGAGGAATATGGCATTGGCACTTATGTATATTACCGTCGTCAGCCTATGGATTTGGGATTGTTTGATGAGTTTGTCGCACGCAAATGGCCCAAGAATGTCATCCGTGCCAAGGGGCTCTGCTATTTTTATGACGAGCAAGAGATTTGTTACCTGTTTGAACAGGCAGGCAAGCAGTTGAGCATCAAGAATGCCGGACAATGGTATGCAACCATGCCTGCCGACGAGTTACGTCAACTTCTTGAACGCGAGCCAGGTTTACGAAGGGACTGGGACAGCCGATATGGCGACCGCATGCAAAAAATCGTCTTCATAGGGCAGCATCTGGACAAAAAAGCCATCGCTAAAGAACTGGATAAGTGCTTGGTTGAATAAACGCTTAAATCCCATTCACCCTCATCACCCCATGCGTAGATTTTTCCTAACACTCGTTGTCATCTTGGCAATGGGAGCTACGGCAGACGCCCAACTCCTCATCAATGAGCTGATGCAGTCGAACATCGACTGCATCATGGATGATATGAACGAGTTTCCCGACTCATGGGTGGAACTCTACAACCCCAGTTCAACCACCATCAATCTTGGCGACTATAGCATCGGTGTCACCCAAGAGGCCTCTAAGGCATGGAGACTGCCTAATCAGCAGGTCTTGTCTCACAAATATGTCATCATCTTTTGCGACAAGGTATCCGACAAGTTGCATGCCGATTTCAAATTGGAGTCTGGTAATGATGGCGCTGTCTTCCTTTTCAAGAATGGGGTCATTGTTGACCAGGTGACTGGGTTGAACAAGCAACCAGCTCCCAACATCTCTTATGGAAGGAAGACCAACGCCGTTCCTGAATGGGGATACCAGGCAGAGGCAACACCCAATGCTGCCAACTGCGGAAAGATTTGTGAGAACATTCTCGGAGAACCTGTCTTTAGTGTAAAAGGGAGGGTGTTCGCAAGCAGCAAGGTCGTCACCCTTCAACTGTCATTGCCAGATGGTTCTCCCGAAGGAACTGTCATCCGTCTCACCCGTGATGGGACGGAACCCACGTCGTCAAGCCCCGCTTACCAAGGCCCCATAAGCATCAACTCCACGCAAACCATCAGGGCAAAACTCTTTTGTGACGGGTGGCTGTCGCCTCGCTCCACGACCCATTCATACATTTATCACACAAGAAACGTCACCCTCCCGGTCATCTCCATCGTCACCGACGACAAGTATTTTTACGACAACAAGTTAGGCATCTATGTGGAGGGCACCTACAAAAGCGGGAAAAAAAACTACGAGTACGATTGGCGCCGACCCATCAATTTCGAATACTTCGAGGGCACAGAGGTGGAAAGTCGTCTCAACCAGCTCTGCGAAACACGCGTACAGGGTGGGGCGTCGAGAGGGTGCAAACTGAAATCTCTTGTGGTGTATGCCAACAAAAGATTTGGCAAGAAAAGGCTCAAGCATGAGTTCTTCCCAGACCAGAAGCCGGGATTGGACAATTTCAAATCCATCATCCTCCGCAATGCAGGCAACGACTTCGACTATCTCTATATGCGCGACGCCATCATACAGCGCACGATGGCCGCACACACCGACCTCGACTGGCAGGCGTGGAGCCCGGCCATCTTCTATGTCAACGGCGTATACAAAGGCATGCTCAACATCAGGGAGAGAAGCACTGCAGATAACATTTTCAGCAACTACAACGAACTGGAAGACATTGACATGATTGAGAATTGGTGGGATTTGAAGGAGGGCACCAAGGTTAATTGGAATCAGTTCCAAGAATTTTATGCTGAGCATGGCCACACATTGGAGGAATATGCGCAATGGATAGACTGGGAGGAATTCATCAACTTGATGGTGATGAACCTATTTTACAACAACCAAGACTTTCCTGGAAACAACATCGTGATGTGGAGACCCAGAACGGAAGGTGGAGTGTGGCGTTTCGTGGCCAAGGACACCGACTTCGGATTGGGACTCTATGGTGGCAATCCTTCTTATAACACCATAGAATGGATTTACAACCCTGATTATGATTCCGACAGAAGTTGGGCCAACAAATATGAATACACCAGGCTCTTCAGGAGGATGATGGAGGATAAGGATTTTGAACGCGAGTTCATCGACCGTGCAGCCATCTATATGGGCGACTTCATGAACTACCACGGCACGGTGGCCATCTGGGATCCCATGTATGAACTTATCAAAACAGAATATCCCCATCATCGCAAACTCATCAATCAGTGGTGGCCCAATTACACATCAGAACTCAATACTGCGCGTGATTGGTTGGCAGAACGTCCCAATCACTTCTACAACCACCTGGCGAATCATTATGGGTTAGGGGCTCCCGTCCCCATACAAGTCAACCTCGATTGTGACGAGGGGGACCTCAAGACAGTGACGACCAGCATCAACGGCATTCCACTGTCAGAGGGAACTTTCAAAGGCAAGTTCTTCACCGGGCGCGCCATGACCATCCAAGCCACTCCGTTGGCCGATAAAAAAGTCACCAAATGGATGATGGTGACAGTGGGCACAAACGGGGGTGCTTCAACTAAATACATAGAAGGTCCTGCGCTCTCCTTCAATGTGCCGTCATGCAAGGAAATCATCATCAAGGCATTCTTCGACCAATACGACAGCATCGACGAATCACCTGTCAGCCCATGGGAGTGGAGTAGGGAAGGGGACATCCTCACGCTTGAAGGGGTGGAACGCGGAACGCCTGTCTTTATCTACGACCTGAAAGGAATCCTTGTACAGAGACATGTCTGTGAAGATTATTTCACGCGCATCTCCCTTCCATCCTCGCAGTCCGTTTATATCGTGAGGGTGGGTGACCGCGGCTTCAAGGTGAAGTAAACACATTGGAGGCCCTAGTCAAAGAACTAGAGCCTCCATAATCCTTATTGTCGAGAGACTATTTGAAACAGTGGATTCATACATATAATTCCCATGTAAGGGTTCATATCATTGTTTATGGACCTCTTGGCGTATGAAGTCTACGGACTTTATGGACTGTAAAGACTGGGGGTTGTCCTTTGAGTCCGTAGACTTCTTGTTTGATTAGTGTCTCACCGTCTTACTGCCATTTTTGATGACCACGCCACGTGCGTTCTTGCCCACGCGGACGCCGACGGTATTGTAACCTTCACCGGTGGCGTCATCGGAAACCTCCAGGACTTCGATGCCTGTTGCCGTGCCGCCGGACATGATGGTCTCATAAAGGCGATTGGCGGACTGCACGGCTACCACCTCCACGTCACTTGGCTGGCAACCGGCGAGGTCGAAGTGGAGGAGGGAGGTGTCGTCGGAACGCAGCTCCGTGTTGTCGTTGGCGTGGAGGATGATGTTGTAGAGGCCGCCGCCAAGGGCGCGAGAGTCAACGTGGTGGCCGGCGGAACGTGAGGAGGAGAGCCTCACGTTGCCCATAGCCCCGCCCTCCGGGAGACGGAGGGTGAGGTGCATTGCGGTGTAGCTTTCCGGTGTGTCGAGATGTAGGAGACAATGGCTGCCGTCTGTGGTGAGCCAGAGGCGGTCGAAGGTGGCCTCACGTGCCGTGGCAGGGGCGTGAGACGCATTTTGGGTCAATATGATGTTCACGAGGCTCGTGACATCTGTGATGGTGATGAGTTCGTCGCCCGACACGTCGGCGTTCTCGATGTAGAAGGGTGAGGGATGCTTGCCAAGCACGTAGTCCACGGTGAGCGTCACGTCGGTGATGGTCACAGCGCCGTCGTGGTTCACGTCACCCATCGGGAACGACCTGTCCTTGAAATAGCCGCCCTTCCATTTGTACCAGCCGTCGCCCTCCTCGTCCTTTACAGGTGTGAAGCCAGCAGGATAGATAAGGGTGCAAGGAGCATCCTGCGTACCCACGCCGGAGCAGGCATTGGCAGGCATGTTTCCTGCCGTGGCAGGTACGATGAGGGTTTTCAGGGCGGTGCAGTTCTTCAGCATCGTTGACCAGTACATATTCGATGGCATGGTGAAACTGCTCAAATCGAGGCTCGTCAGGCTGGAGCATTTATCGAACATTCCACCCATATACGTGACTCTCGCTGTATTGAATCCGCTCACGTCGATGCTTTCCAGACTGGAGCAACCAGAGAACATTCCACTCATATTGGTGGCTTGTTCTGTGTTAAATCCGCTCACGTCGAGGCTTTCCAGGCTGGAGCAACCATAGAACATGTTCTGCATATTGGTTACATTGGTTGTGTTGAATCCGCTTAAGTCGATTCTCGTTAACCCATTACAAGAATTGAACATATAATACATATTGGTCACCTCACTTGTGTTGAGGTACTGTATGTTGATAATGTTGGCTTGGGACATGCCAGAGAACCAATAAGCGCAGGACGTGGGTCGGGCGTCTGCGAAAGTGGAGGTGAACACCACGTTCTCAATGGTGCTGGCTTTGAAATGCCATCCCGGTATGACTACCCCCGTATTCATCCCGAATATCTCACCTCGGGTTATGCCCTTGTTTTTGTCATAGACAAACGTCAACGTGGTGCCGGAGAGCACGGCATAAGGCTCGTTCACGGGGTCTTTGAAGTAACCGGACTTCCATTTGAAGTAGTTGTCGAAAGACGCGTCCGGCGTGATGTCGACTGTAGTATACAAGGCACAGGGGTTTGCAGCGGTTCCCACACCCGTAAAGGCATCGGAGGACAACTCATTTGCTCCTATCGGATTGATGGAGAGGGATTGCAGCGACGTGCAACCTGACAGCATCTTTGAGCTCTCATGTGGGATTTTGAAATCGTCAAGAATCAAGCGTTTGAGCTTGCTGCAGCCCTTGAACATATACCCATTGTCATACACTTTGTCCATGTTGAAGCCATCCACCCCTTCCAATTCAGTAAGGCTGCTGCAGTTTTGGAACATGGCTATCATCGCTTCCACGTTTTCTGTGTTGAACGAGGAAAGGCCCTCCAAGGTTCGCAGGTTTGTGCAACTGTCGAACATATATGCCATAGAGGTCACATTGTCTGTCACGAAACTGCTTACGTCCAAGGTCGTAAGATTCTTGCACCTGCTGAACATATTCTTCATATTGGTCACATCAGAGGTGTTGAGACAATCGAGGTGCTCGATGGTGGTCAGTTTCAACATGCCATCAAACCACATAAAGCACGTGGTTGGCCTGACATCAGAGAATTTGGAATCGAACACAACAGTTGTAACATCATAACAGCTTTGATCCCATCCCGGTTCCGATTCACCATCATTCAGGTCGTATGTCGTGCCGGCGCGCAAGACCCTCTGGTTGTCGTAGTAGAACGTCAGCGTGGTCTCGTCCGTGGAGAGCACGGTGTATGGCTCTGGTTCTGCATCCTTGAAGTAGCCACCCTTCCATTTGTAATAACCGTCTCCCGTTTCGTCTGTCACAAGATTGAAGCCTTCGGGATAGATGAGAGTGCAAGGAGTGGCCTGCTTGCCCACGCCGATGCAAGCGTTGCTGTTCAGGTTTCCTGCGGTGGGGGAGATGATGAGTTCTTTAAGTCCAGTGAGACTAAAGAAGATGTAGGATGACTGCACCGTTTCGTTGAATGTAAAGCTGCTCACATCAAGGTTCGACAGTTTGTAGCAATAGTAGAACATGCCTTCCATGTTGGTTACTTTTGCTGTGTTGAAACTGCTCACGTCGACGTGTTCCAGATTGTTGCAGAAAAAGAACATGGAATTCATATTTTCCACGTTGGAGGTGTTGAATCCACTCAAGTCGAGGCTTCCCAAATTATTGCAGCTTGAGAACATTTGATACATAGTGGTCACCTCGCTTGTGTTGAGGTAATTGATGCCGATAATGTTGGTGATTTTGGACATACCGTCGAACCAACGAGCGCAGGACTTGGGGCGGGCGTCTGCAAAGGAGGAGGTAAACAATACGCTCTCTATGGTGCCTGCTTTGCTGTACCATTCCGGGTTGGCATTTCCTGTGTTCATCCCAAATGTCTCATCTTCGGCTGTGGCCCTCCATTTGTCGTAGATGAACAACAACGTGGTGCCATTAAGTACGGCGTATGGCTCTGGTTCTGCGTCCTTGAAGTAGCCGTCCTTCCACTTGTACCAGCCGTCGCCTGTGGTGGCACCCTCCAACGTGATATTGTCGGGATAGAGCAGGGTGCAGGGGTTGTCGGAGGTTCCCACGCCATCGCAGGCACCTTCGGCCAACCTGTTCGCCGTCGCAGGGAGGATGAGGGATTGCAGCGACGTACAGCCTGTGAACATTCCCGTATTGTAAACCTCTGGAATGGTGAAGTTTATAAGGTTCAATGTGGTGAGACTACTACAGTTGGCAAACATCCCATCGCAGTTAATTATGTTTCTCGTGTTGAAGGAAATACCCTGAAGGTTGGTGAGACTGGTACAGTCCATAAACATGCACACCATGGATGCCACGTTACCCGTGTTGAACGAAGAAAGGCCTTCCAAGGTTGTAAGGTTGTAGCACTGGTAGAACATATATGACATAGAGGTCACATTGTCTGTCACAAAACTGCTTACGTCCAAGGTCGTAAGGTTCTGGCATCTGCCAAACATATAACTCATTCTGGTCACCTCGGATGTGTTGAGATAGTCCAGATGCACAATGCTGGTCAAGCCCGTCATACCACAGAACCAGGATTCGCACGAAGTGGGTCTGGCATCAACAAAACTTGCATCGAACACCACGGTTTGAGTCTGGAAGCAATTGTGATCAACAAACCAGCCCGGCTCGTCATATGCCGTGTTCAAATCGTATGTCGTGCCGGTACGATTGGCTCTCTGCTTGTCGTAGTAGAACGTCAATGTGTTGCCGTTGAACACGGCGTATGGCTCTGGTTCTGCGTCCTTGAAGTAGCCGCCCTTCCATTTGTACCAGCCGTCTCCCGTTTCGTCCGTCACAGGATTGAAGCCTGCGGGATAGACGAGGGTGCAGGGGGTTGTAGAGCTACCCACGTCCAAACAAGCGTCAGAAGCGAGGTCGTTGGCGGTGGCGGGGATGGTGAGGGATTGCAGAGAGGAGCAGCTACCAAGCATCGTCTTGGTGTTGGCACTTGAATTGAAGGTGAAGCTGCCCAGGTTGAGATTGGTAAGGCTTGAGCAACCATAGAACATGGAAACGAAGCCTTCATTCGGGTCTGTCACGCTGCTGGTATCGAAGCTGCTGAGGTCGATGTCCTTCAAATTTGTACACAAGCTGAACATTCCTGTCATGGATGTCACGTTTTCCGTGTTGAAATGGCTCACGTCGATGTGCTCCAAGGGGCATTGAATGAACATATTCACCATATCGGTCACAGCCGAGGTGTTGAGATATTCCAATCCAGTGATGTTGTTGAGATTGTACAAACCGAACCAATAGCGACAACAGGTGGGGCGGGCGTCGGCGAAGGAGGGGTCGAACACAACGCTCGTTATACTGCCATTTTTGGATATCCATCCCGGGGTGTTGCCCCTTGAGTTCATATCGTATGTCGTGCCGGAGCGCAAGGCCCTCTGCGTGTCGTAGTAGAATGTCAATGTGGTTTCGTCCGTGGAGAGCACTGCGTATGCTTCTTGCCTTCCATCCTTAAAGTAGCCGGACTTCCATTTGTACCAACCGTTGCCCGTTTCGTCAGTTTCAAGATTGAAGTTTTCAGGATAGACGAGTGTGCAGGGGGTTGTTGGGCTTCCCACATTGTAGCAGGCACTGGAAGAGAGATGGTTGGCTGTGGCGGGGATGGTGAGGGTTTGCAGAGAGGAACAGCCACCGAGCATCGTCGTGGTTTTTACAAAAGAGGTGAAGGTGAAGCTACTCAGGTTGAGACTAGTGAGGCTTGAGCAACCATAGAACATGGAAACGAAACCTTCTTCTGAGGCGACCACGCTACTGGTATTGAAGTGGCTCAAGTCGACGTTTTTGAGATTTGAACACATAGAGAACATAGATCCCATAACTGTCACGTTTTCCGTGTTGAAATGGCTTACATCGATGTTCTCCAGGGGGCATTGCATAAACATCTGCTCCATGTCGGTTACCGCCGAGGTATTGAGATATTCCAAGCCTGTGATGCTGTTGAGATAGGGCATGGAGAACCAATTATGGCAGCTGGTGGGGCGGGCGTCAGCGAAGGAGGGGTCGAAGACCACCTTGGTGATATTGATGCCATTGGTGTGCCATTCCGGGTTATTGCTCCCAGTGTTCATGTCGTATGTCGTGTTGGAGGTCCAGACCCTCTGATCATCGTAGTAGAAAGTTAGAGTGGAACCGTTGAGCTCGGCGTATGGCTCTAATAATACAGAATGGAATGTGCTGTCGAATCTGCCGCCCTTCCATATGACATCTCCGTCTTGTTGCGTGGCTCCCTGTGGTGTGAAATCTGCAGGGCACACGAGGGTGCAAGGTAAAGAAGTTCCCATTCCCTCGAATGCATCCGAGGCCAAGTTGTTGGCAGAGGAGGAAACTTTCAGGATTACAGTCCTAGCGTTCTTCAGCAGTCCCGTAGTGTTGATAGTTGTTTTAAAGTCGAGGTCGGATACGTCGATACCGTAGTTAACGCCGTAACCTTTATACGTAATATGACAAATTCGCGAGCATGTAGCTCATATCGGTGACACTGGAAAGGTCGAAATGGGAAAGGTCGAAACTTTCTAAGTAACAATCATCATTGTCTCTGATATCGCGTCCAAGTCCATCGAACATGTGGCTCATGTTTCTCACCTGAGAAGTGTTGAAATATTCCCATCCACTGAATTGAATTTCAGAGCGAGCATATAAGCCCGAAAACCAATATGATGTGTTGGTGGGGCGGTAATTAGCGAAACTGCTATCGAATGTGATATAGATACCAGACTCTGCGTCTGGAATGTTGAGTGTTCCACCATTCTGAGGCAGCAGGTAGGTCTCACCCCTGGTACTTCGTTGGTCATCATAGTAGAACGTGACCCTTTCTCCCAAAATCCAAGATTCTTCTCCGTCAGTATCCATGTCTTTATCCAAGGCATAATATGCCTCTTTGTTGGAGTTTTGGGCTTTCACACCTATGCTTCCCGCCAAGCTCAGGAGCATAAGCAATAACAATAGAATTTTTTGTCTCATAAGTATGAAGCTTTAAGTTGATAATCAATGTTTTTTGAAGGTATTAAGCTTGTTGATGGATGATATTAGAAATTACGACTCAAAGATACACAAAAAAATGCCAAGATTTGCCCCTTTATTTGTTAATTAAAGTTAAACTCGATATGTTTTCAAGTATATTTGGCAACTAACATAGGACAAACAAAGAAAATTAATGCCAATTATTCTAAAATTGAAGAGTTCTAAAGTAGTGTACTGTATCAAAAAGGCGCGCCACAGGGAGTGACACGCCAATATGCAAATAATAATAAAACTTGCCCTTAGAACACGTGCAGCCCTAAGAACACCATCAGGCCGTTCATTAAAATCCAGAAGATGGCGAATGGCATCGTCTTGCGCATGATGTCACCATCCTGGCCCTCCATATCACACGCTGCGGTGGCGATGGCAATACTCTGAGGTGAGAGCAGCTTGCCACCCTCGGAACCGGCACAGTTGGCGGCTGCAAGCCAGTTGGTTTCATTACCCGAAACGCCAAAGAATGTGCTTTGGTTCACAAGTCCAAGGTCATGTGCGGCCGTGGCTTGCAACTTGCCAAAGAGGATGTTGGCATTTGTGGCACTGCCCGTGACGAATGTTCCAATGGAGCCGATGAGTGGTGCGAAGAAGGGGAAGACAGAGCCGGTTAGTGCAACAAGCCCCTTGGCGATGTCATTGGTCATACCGGCATTGTTCATCAACATCGCCATGGCAACAAGACAGCAGATGGTGACAACAGTCTTCTGAAGGTTGATGGTTGTCTTGGCCAAGAGTTTCATCAGTTTGCCAAAGCTCATTCCTTGAATCAAACCACCAATGACAGCGCCAAGGAAAATCATCAGACCAGCGTTGGAGAGCCAGCCAAACTTGAACGTATTGCCTACTACAGGCAGTTCAAACTGCGTCACCAATGTGCCACCCAACAGTTCATTGATAGGCGGAACAATCTTGCTGGAAATGAGGATGAAGAAAATAATGAGTCCATAGACACTCCATGCCTTGAGCGTCTTGGCCAAACCAAACTTCTTCTTCTCCACCTTCACCTCGTCATCGGGGTTCTCGTCGCGAATGAAAAGCTTGTTGTAAATCAACATGGCTATGATGGCAGCCACGCTACCGAGTATGGCAGGGGTCTCCGGGCCGATGAAATGTGCACAGCAGAACTGAACGATGATGGAGAATGTTCCTACAAACAAAGCCAATGTTAGATTCTTCAATATCTTCTTCCTGTCGGTCATCATCAAAATGAGGAACGGGGTGATGAAAAACATCATCGCCAATTGTATGATGATGAAAGTAGCCACTTCGCAAAGTTCTTCAGGGGTGGCAGTACCTGATGCTGCTACCTGGTTGGCCAAGGTCGTGGCAGGAAGTCCCACGGCGCCGAATCCAACGGCGACGGTATTGGCAATCAAACAGATGACGGCCGAGAACATAGGTTTGAATCCAAGGCCTATCAAGATGGCGGCAGGTATGGCGACAGCTGTGCCAAAACCAGCCATGCCTTCGAGCACGCCACCAAGTCCCCAGGTCAACAACAAGACGAGAAGTCCCTTGTCGGAAGTCATCTGGATGAACTGCGTCTTGATGGTTTCTATCTCCTTTGTCTCACAAAGGATATTATAACTGAAAATGGCACAGATGATGATGAGTATGATGGGGAAGCAGGCTTTGAGCAACCCTTCAACGACAGACCATAGCGTAATGCCAAAGATGGAGGCGCTTGCATATTTTTCAGGGATGATGCCCAATGCCGGGGCCGCGAACAATGCGAGAAGAACGGTAACAACAAGTGTCACAATGGCACTTTTGTAACCAGATACCTTGAAGCCCATCATCAAGACAATGAGCAGGACTATTGGAATAACCGAAACTAAAGCTGACATAAGGTTAATTGGGGGTTGAAGTGATGATATAAGTTGTCTGTTTAGGTGAAGTATAAGGAGACTTCTGCAACCTCAAGCAGAGGTGGAGATTCGTTTTGAGGGATAGGCTTGACGAAATGATTCATCCCATCGAGGGTACCTCGATGGGATGAAAAGTTTTTACACCAATGAGAAGGCGACATCCATCATGTGGGTGAACGAGGTCTGGCGCTCTTCGGCGCTGGTGGCCTCTCCTGTAAGGATGTTGTCGGAGATGGTGCAAATGGTGAGTGCACGATTGCCCGACCTGGCGGCATTCATATACAGAGCGGCGGCCTCCATTTCCACGGCGAGCACACCCATCTTGATCCATGGGCCGTTGGTGTCGGTCTCGTTGTAGAACGTGTCGGAAGAGAACACATTGCCCACCTTGTAGTTATAGCCGAAACGCTCGCATGCCTCGGCGGCACCGCGACAAAGGTCGAAGTCGGCAATGGGAGCATAAGTGCCTGCCATCTCATACTGCATGCCATAGTTGGAATTGGTGCAGGCACCCATGGCAATAGCCAGGTCGCCAAGATTCAAGTCCTTGCAGATGGTGCCTGCGGAACCCACGCGGATGATGCTTTTTACACCATAGAAATTGAACAACTCATAACTGTAGATGCCGATGGAAGGGATGCCCATGCCATGGCCCATCACGCTGACGCGCTTGCCGTTGTGAGTGCCGGTGAAACCAAGCATGCCTCTAACATTGTTGAACTGAACGGGATTGTCCAAAAAACGCTCTGCCATGAACTTTGCTCTCAAGGGGTCGCCTGCCATGATGACAAATTCAGCGATTTCTCCGTATTGTGCCCCGATGTGGGGCGTTGGTGTTTTTGCCATAATAGTTATTTGTTGATGTTTGACATATATTGGATTTGTTTGCAAAAATAATAAAAAAAACTGATGTTCCAACAAAAACAGCATATTTTTTTCATAATAATGAGAAGTTCTTCCATACTTCCCTTTTTTAAAAATTTAAAAAGAATTTCATTTTGTTCTTTGTTTCGTAAAAAATTGCACTATCTTTGCAAATCAATATGCCACATCCCATGAACATTCGACACATCCATCTCGACAAGGTGGACTCCACCAACAACTATTTGCAATGCTACAAGCATGCGCAAGATGAAGACATCACCTTCGTCTGGACCGATGCACAAGTGGCAGGAAGAGGATGTGGCGCCAATTTATGGGAATGTGAGGCGAGAAAGAACATCGCTTTCAGTGTATTGTTCCACCCCGTCCATGTGCCGGCATCCAAGCAGTTCATCATTTCTATGGCCAACGCCTTGGCACTCAAGGAAGCTCTTGGATGCTTCACAGAAGACCTCACCGTGAAATGGCCCAACGATATCTACTGGAAGGATTTCAAATTGGCAGGTACGTTGATTGAACCATCCTTGAGAAGAGGAGTGGTGGCCGACTGCATCATCGGAACGGGAATCAATGTGAATCAGACCGTCTTCCGCAGCGACGCCCCCAACCCCGTCTCACTCAAACAAATTTGTGCCCGTGAATTGGTTAGAGAGGAAGTGGCGTCCCAAGTGACAGAAAGGTTCATCAAGTACATGACCCTATTGGAGTCCTCATGCAATTGGCCTTCAATCAGGAACGCCTATCGTGGTGCGCTATATAGGAAAGATGGCATCCATTGTTTTCAAAACACTTCTGGCGAATGCTTCAAGGCAGCCATGCACAACGTTGAAGATGACGGAACTTTGGTGCTTGAAGTACATACTGCAGATGACAGAACAGATTTGCGAAAATTTACTTTTAAAGAATTGAAATACATCATATGATGATGAGAATCATAGGAGTTTCTAAGGATTATCGGAATACCCTGAATGCCACGAGTACTCAGAGTAATCGGAAAACCAGCACAGTCCTCAAGGCCACAGCGCTCGTAATGCTTGTTTTCCTGGCAGGCAGTTGTGGAAAAAAACAGGCTTCAACCGCCAAAGGTCCTATCCGCGTGAAAACTGAGGTGGTGTCGCAGACGGGCGGCAGTTATGGCAAACAATACGTGGGCATCGTGGAGGAGCGAGAGGCTACAGCTGTCAGCTTCACCAGCATGGGCGTGGTGCGTCGTGTATTGGTGGAGGAAGGCCAGTATGTCACTCGTGGACAATTGTTGGCTGAGATGGATGCCACCACTATGAACAACAGCGTTGAGGCTGCACGTGCTTCCACCAGTCAGGCTCATGACATGGTGGCCCAGGCACAAAGTGCGTACGAACAGGCAAAGGACGCCTATGACCGAATGAAACTACTGCACGACAATGGGTCGCTGCCCGAGATGAAATGGATAGAGGTGGAGACACGTCTGCAACAGGCAGAGACAGCCCTTCGCACCGCGCAAACAGGTGTCAGGTCTGCCAACGCTGCAGAACAGATAGCAAGGAAAGGACAGGCCGACACCCGCCTTGTCGCACCCGTCAGCGGCATCATCGGCAGCAGGCAGATCGTGGCTGGAGAGACAGCATTGCCCTCCCAGGCCGTCGTCACCATACTCGACATCAGCAGCGTAAAGGTGAAGGTTTCCATCCCCGAGGCGGAAATGCAAAGCCTTGGCAGCCACACCTCTTCTTATATTGAAGTGGAAGCAGTGGGTGCCAGGGTAGGAGGCGGCATGATAGAAAAAGGAGTGAAAGCCGATGCATTGACACATACTTATGATGTGAGGGTGCATGTCCCCAACTCCGACCACCGCATCCTGCCTGGCATGGTGGCCAACGTGATGTTTGTTGGAGAGGGAAGCGCCGGAGCTCTCACTCTACCTGTCACTTGTGTGCAAAAGAAATCCGACGGCACGCTCTTCGTATGGACGATTGGCCAAGACAACAAGGTGCACCGCACCAAGGTGGAGACAGGGCAGACCATAGGCAACCGTCTTGTCATCAAGCAAGGGGTCGATGCCGGTACGAGAGTGGTGGTTGAAGGTTACCAGAAACTGAGTGAAGGTTCCAAAGTGACATATTGATTATGGAAAACGTATCCAAGAATTGGTATCGATGGCCTTTGGACCATTATCCCATCACGCTCCTCGTGGTGGTCATTCTCTTCGGCTTGGGCGTCTTCGGTATGTACGTCATGCCGAAGGATGAATTTCCTCAGTTCACCATCAGGCAAGGCGTGGTCATAGCCGTTTACCCCGGCGCCACTTCCGAAGAAGTGGAAGAGCAAGTGGCCAAGCCTTTGGAGCGATTCCTTTTCACCTATGGGGAAGTCAACCGTGCCAAAACAACCACGACCGCCCAAAATGGAATGTGCATTGTCATGGTGCGCCTTAATGATGAAGTGAACAACAAGAACGAGGTGTGGAGCAAAATCAAGCACGGCCTGACGCTTTACAAGCAGAACCTTCCAGGCGGAGTGGTGGCTTTGGTGGCCAATGATGATTTCGGAAACACCTCAGCCCTGCTCATCGCCATCGAAAGTCCCGACAGGAGCTATAGGGAACTGCACCATTACAGTGACGACCTCAGCGACCGGCTGCGACGCATCCCCTCTGTGGCCAACGTGCGTGTCTACGGCGAGCAACAAGAGCAAATCAGCCTTTATGTCGACAGGCAGAGGCTGCAAGCTTACGGGATAGGCCAACAAACATTGTTCACCAAGTTGCAAAGCGAAGGACTCACCACACTCAGTGGAGGCATCGACGACGCAGACCAAAAGATCCCCATCCACATCGTACCAACGGAAAACACAGAGGAAGAAGTGGCCAACCTCATCATCTTCAGCGACCCGATGACAGGCAAGATGGTACGGGTGAGAGACGTGGCGAAAGTGGTGAGGGAATACGACCAATCGAATAGCTACATCCAGCAGGACGGCCATCCCTGCATATTGCTTTCATTGGAAATGACACCTGGAAACAACATCGTGGCGTATGGTGACGATGTTGACCGTGTGATTGACGATTTCCGAACAGAAGAACTTCCAGAAGACGTAACCATCACCCGGATTGCCGACCAACCCAAAGTGGTGGGAGGGAGTGTCAAGTCGTTCCTCAGAGACCTGCTCATCTCCATGGCTGTCATCATCATCGTGATGATGATACTCTTTCCCATACGCTCGGCCATCGTGGCGGCCATCACCATACCCTTGAGCACCTTCATTTCCGTCTCTTTCATGTACATGGCTGGAATAGAGTTGAACATCGTCACCTTGGCAGCCCTCATCGTGGTGCTGGGGATGGTGGTCGACAATTCCATCGTCGTCATCGATGGATACCTTGAATATTTAGGCAAGGGGTATGAACCGAAAAAGGCCGCCATCGTGTCGGCACGACAGTATTTCATGCCCATGATGCTGGCCACCATCTGCATCTCTGTCATCTTCTTCCCATTGCTCATCACGATGAAAGGCGCGTTCAACGACGCATTGCAAGACTTCCCTTGGACCATCTCCATCAACCTCATGGTATCGCTCTTCCTCGCTGTAACGGTCATACCATTCCTTGAAGTGCTCATCATCAAGCCCAAAGATCCAGAAAAGGAAAACGCAAGGAAAAGAAGAAGAATCACGGATGTGGTGCAAGACGTCTATGAAAAGTTGCTGGCATTCACTTTCCGCCACCCGTGGCTCACCATTGGCGGAGGGGTTGCCTTGGTGCTTCTTTCCAACCTCATCGTCCCATTCCTTAAAATACGTCTCTTTCCTTACGCCGACCGAGACCAGTTCGCCGTAGAGATTTTCCTCCCGGAGGGAAAAGGATTGAATGAAACCCGCATGGTGGCCGATTCCCTTCGCCAGGTGTTGCAGTCGGATGAACGCGTGGAGTGCATCACCAGTTTCATCGGGTGCTCCTCCCCCCGTTTCATGACTTGTTACGCCCCCCAGATGGCGGGACGCAACTACGCACAATTCATCGTCAACACCACGTCGCAAGAAGCCACTTTGGACTTGTTGGCCGAATATCAACCCAAATACAGCGATGCCTTTCCTGAGGCATACGTCAAATTCAAACGCCTCGATTTCCTTGAAGTGCAGGAATTGGAATACAGGTTCTATGGCAACGACCTTGATTCTCTACAGACTGCAGGTGAGAGACTAATGGAAAAGATGCAGGATATGCCAGAATTGGAGTGGGTGCACACCGACTACCTGCAACCCTTTCCCCTTATCAACGTGGAACTCGACCCCATTGCCTCGGCACAACTCGGCATCAGCCGCACCTCCGCCGCTCTTGCCCTTGGAAGCGTCACCAGCGACCTGAAAGTGGGACAGCTGTGGGAAGGCGACTATGAGGTGCCCATCATCGTCAAGGACGACAGCGACATGACCTTCTCGGATATTGAAAACCTGGGCATCACCTCACCCATGGCCATCGCATCCTCCGGGCTCCATTCCCTTACTGGTGATCAGTACTCCTCCAACAGCACCGTTCCACTCCGCCAAGTGGCGACGGTAAAACCCGCATGGAGCCAGAGCCGCATCATGCACAGGGGAGGCGAGCGTTGTCTGACGGTGACGGCACAGTTTGCCCAAGGTGTATATGCAGCACCGGTGGAAAGGCAAATCGCAGAGATGATGGAAAACGACATCGATTTACCTCAAGGCGTGAGAAGCGAGGTGGGAGGAGAGATGGAATATGATGCCGAAGCGATGCCGCAAATTATGGGAGGCATCGGCATAGCCTTGGTCATCATCTTCTTCTTCCTGTTGCTGAATTTCAAGAAATATGGCATCACCACCGTGTGCATGGTGGCGCTCGCGCTCATGATGCCTGGTGCATTGATAGGCTTGGGACTGATGAACCGCACACTCGGGCTGACCTCTGTCATGGGACTTATCACACTGATGGGTATGATCATGCGTAATGAGATTCTCATCTTCGAGCACGCCAACAACCTGATGAAGGCTTATGTGGAAAGCCATCCTGAGTACGACCGGAAGAGTTACAACGAGGCTGTCAGAAAGGCAGCCTACGATGCTGGGCGCAGGAGGATGGTGCCCATCTTCCTCACCACCGCCACCACGGCAGTGGGCGTCATCCCCATGATAATCGCACAGTCGTCTTTCTGGATGCCTGTGGGTGTCACCATCTTCGCCGGTGGCATCGGTTCGCTCATACTTGTTGTCACCATCCTGCCGGTGGTCTATTGGAAAGTGAACCTGATATCACACGAACCATCACCAAGAATACAACCTGCCAATCCTACCGAACAAATATGAGAATAACGAGCAAATGGTTTATATGCGTCATCATGCTGATGACTTGCACGTGCTTAAAAGTCTCCGGGCAAAATCTCCTCCAAAAAGACCCTAAAAGAGTCACGCTCACCCTCAACCAAATCCTTGATTCGGCAAAAGCCAGCAACATCAACATTCGCAACGCCCAACTTGGCATCAAGGCAGCAGAGGAACAGCGGAAGGAGGCTTTCACCAAATTTTTCCCCAACGTGAGCGCAACCGGACTATGGTTCAACGCCAACAGGAGCATGAGCCAAATGGATGTCAACCTTTCCGAATCCATGCCACCCACCCTCGCCGCCACACTCGCTCAGTCATTGCCCCCAGAGGCCTTGATAGAATTAGGGGCACCCATCAGCGTGGAGATGATGAAAAATGGAACCCTCGCCGGAGTGAGCGCCATACAACCTGTTTTCGCCGGAGGGCAGATTGTCAATGGAAACCGATTGGCAAAAGTGGGAGAGGAGGCCTCGAAACTGCAGCTGCAACTCTCTGAAAACGAAGTGGAACGAACAACGGAACAGTATTTCTGGCAAATTGTCACCTTGGAAGAAAAGATGAACACCGTCCTGGCGGTGGAGAAATGGCTCAATGACATCTGCAAGGACGTGAACATAGCTGTGACTGCCGGCGTCGCCATGAAAAACGACCTGCTTCAGGTACAACTTAAACAGAATGAAGTGGAGAGCCAGAAACTCAAATTGCAGAACGGCATCGGCATCGTGAAATTGCTTCTCGCACACCATTGCGGGTTGCAAGACACCACTTTTGTCTTACTTTACGACCCCGGCGACATCCCCTTGCCATCCACCCTGAAAAAAGACCACGCCATCGCACTTGAAAAGACACCGGAATATCAATTGCTCAACAAGCAGGTGGAAGCAGCCACCCTGCAGAAGAAGATGGCTGTCGGGGAGAACATGCCTTCCTTCGCTTTAGGAGCGGGTTACAACTATCACAATCTCCTTGGAAACGACCGCACCTTCGCCATGGTCTTCGCCACTGTCAACATACCCATCTCCTCATGGTGGGGTGGCAGCCATGCCATCAAAAGGAAGGGGATAGAACAACAGAAAGCCATCGACCAACTGACAGACAACTCTGAACTGTTGACCATCAAGATGCAAAAAAGTTGGAACGACGTGGTGGAAGCATACCTGCAACTTGGCATCACCCAGCGCAGCATCGAACAAGCCAAGGAAAACCTACGTCTGCAAAATGATTACTACAAAACAGGCATCTCGACCATGAGTGACTTGCTGGAGGCCCAAACACTCTACCAACAATCACTGGACAAGCATACAGACGCTTTTGCCGATTATCATAACAAGATACTTGAATACAAGCTGGCCGTCGGCGACTGAGGCGACATCAAAAACAAGTCGGGTTGAAACGGAAGTGCATACACCATTTTTTGCTAAATAAACATTAATTTTTCAACTTTTATTTCTTGATTCACAAAAAAATAATTATTTTTGTACGTCATTCTACGACAAGTACGGGCTTTCCGTCCCGTCCTACCCGAAATCAGCAAAGACAAACATCAAATCATCTATAAACATCAAAATCAAAAAATGGCTAAAGTTGTAACATTAGGCGAGATCATGCTCCGCCTGTCTTCCCCTGGACAAAAGAGATTCATCCAAAGTGACTATTTCGACGTCGTCTACGGGGGCGGCGAGGCAAATGTGGCAGTTAGTGCTGCCAACTACGGTCACGAAGCCTACTTCGTATCCAAACTACCTAAACACGAAATCGGACAGTGCGCTGTCAATGCATTGAGAAGGTATGGAGTGAAAACAGACTATATTGCTCGCGGAGGCAACCGCGTCGGCATTTACTATCTTGAAAGCGGAGCTTCCATGCGCCCGTCGAAAGTGATTTACGACCGTGCTGGCAGTTCCATAGCAGAAGCAGAACCTGAGGATTTCGACTTCGACAAGATCATGGAAGGGGCACAATGGTTCCATTGGAGCGGCATCACCCCTGCCATCAGTGACAAAGCGGCAGAACTTACCCGACTTGCCTGCGAAGCAGCAAAGCGCCACGGCGTGACCGTCAGTGTTGACCTCAATTTCCGCAAGAAGCTGTGGACATCAGAAAAGGCACAGAGCATCATGAAACCCTTGATGAAATATGTGGATGTATGCATAGGCAACGAAGAGGATGCACAACTCTGCCTCGGTTTCAAGCCCGACGCCGACGTGGAAGGTGGCAAAACCGACGCAGAAGGATATTATGGCATTTTCAAAGGAATGATGGAAACATTCGGTTTCAAATATGTGGTCAGTACTCTGAGAGAGTCCTTCTCTGCATCTCATAATGGATGGAAAGCCTTGATTTACAACGGGAAAGATTTTTATCAAAGCAAGAGGTATGACATCAAACCCATCATCGACCGTGTTGGTGGCGGCGACTCCTTCTCCGGTGGCCTGATCCATGGCCTGCTCACCTATCCTGGCGACCAAGCCAAGGCTCTTGAATTCGCTGTAGCTGCATCAGCACTCAAGCACACCATCCCTGGCGATTTCAACCTCGTATCCAAAGAGGAAGTGGAAAACCTTGCTGGAGGTGATGCTTCCGGACGTGTACAAAGATAAAACGAAATAAAAACAAGATAATGGCAAAATTCAATAAAGTTCAAGTCATCACCGCCATGCGGGAAACCGGCATGGTGCCTGTCTTTTACAACAGTGACCCCGAAGTGGTGAAAAACGTGGTCAAGGCTTGTTATGATGGCGGAGTGAGGGTGTTCGAGTTCACCAATCGTGGAGATTTCGCACACGAAGTGTTTGCAGAGGTCAACAAATGGGTGATAGCGAATTGCCCGGAAATGATCATGGGTGTGGGAACCGTCGTGGATCCCGCAACGGCAGCGCTTTATTTACAGCTGGGTGCCAACTTCATCGTAGGTCCCAATTTCAATCCTTCCATTTGCGAGGTGTGCAACAGGCGCCTTGTCCCGTACAGCCCGGGGTGCGGTTCCGTGAGCGAAATCAACAATGCACAAGCCATGGGATGCGACGTGACGAAAGTCTTCCCCGCAGGCAATGTGGGAGGACCCTCTTTCGTGAAAAACGTCATGGCACCTTTAAGATGGTCGAATATCATGGTTACTGGAGGCGTGTCGCCCGATGAGGAGAATCTCACCAATTGGATCAAGGCCGGCGTGCTCTGCGTTGGCATGGGGTCGAAACTCTTTCCAAAAGAGGTGGTCGCCGCAAAGAACTGGAAGGCCATTTCCGACAAGTGCGAAGAAGCTCTTGGATACATCACCAAGGCCAGAGGATAATATTTCCCGAAAGGGAACGAACAGATTCCCTCTCCCCGCAAACACAGCAGGGAGAGGGACTTTTTTAAAGCGGACAACTTGATTGTTTTTATGTGAAGATGCTTGTTCTTAAAAGGTCTGAAAATTTGGAATCGCGGGGTTTGACCAGTGGGGCTGTCACCTGCAAGGGCAAAGTATCACAACTTTGCCTTAAGGGATGGTGGTGCGTGGTGTTTGGCGCACTACTGTCCATGCTTGCTGCGTGCTCCACAGGGAACAGGGAAGAAGTCGATGCGCTCAACGAACTGGCGTACGACTACCACTATCGCAATCTTGACTCCACGCTGATTTATGCAAACAAGGCGATGGCAAAGGCTGGAGGATACGATGGCGCCATTGCCGAAGCATTCAACAACAAGGCGTTCGTCAGCATCGCGAGGATGGAATACGACCTTGCAGCTCGGCAACTGGATTCCATCACTGCCATCACAGACAACCAGATAGAGTTGCTTATTGCAGACATCCAACAGATGCGTCTTTGCCAGAGACAGTCGAGAAACAAGGATTTCTACACCTTCCGTGAAAGTGCGATACAAAAATTCAAGCGAATCGCAGAAGATGAGCATACATTCAACGAGCATCATCAACGAAGGATGACATATGCAAGGACAGAGTTCGACATCGTCACCTCCACATATTATTATTATGTAGGATTGGAACAACCTGCTGTGGAAGCAATTGAACAAATCGACCAATATGGAGAAATCCTGCAAGACATTCCACAGTTGCTCAATTACTACTATAATGTTGGAGCAGGAGGAACCATCACACAAGGCACCCAGGAAGAAATCAACCAGCAAGAAATGGAATACCTCTTCAAGTGCTACAACATGTCACTCAATTATGGCTATCCTTTCTGGACGGCCAACTCCCTTCAAGCCATCAGCGAACACTTGCAAGTGCCTGAGCTTGCCAAAAGGTTGATCAATGACAATTACATTTCTTTCAAGTACATCAACGTTGACAATGTTCCTGACAGCATGCTTGCAGTCAATCTTGCCCAACGCTCACTTACCTTGTTCTCAGACTATGGTGATGTTTACCAGACGGCAGGTTCATACCGTACATTGGCACAATGCTTTCGAAATATCGGCGACAATGAGAAGACCCTTGATTGTTTGAATCTTGCCTTGTCGAACGATACTGCCATCTTCCAAGCACCCGACCTGGTGGCTTCCATCTGGGAACAACTCAGTGTCATATATGCTGTCATCAACGACAAGGTCAATTCACATAAATACCGTAACAATTACATTGACACACAAGACCAAACACGACAGGACAGATACTACGAATCAAGAGCAGAACAACTGGACCAGTCCGTCCATCAACTCAACGCCATGATCTCCATCATCGTGGCAGTCATCGTGGTGGGTGTCGCCATGCTCTTCTTTTTCACGTATCTGCGAAAGAAAAGGTCAAAGAAATTCTCCATCGAAAGCTTGTTGGAGCCTTTGAAAAAATGGAAGAATGAGAATAAGCAGCATTTGGCTGCACTCAACGAACAATATGAAGAAACCATGGAGCAACTGGCTGTTGGAAGACAACATACCGAGAAGGAAAAGAGTCTCAATCTCGAACAACGCGCAAAAGTGTCGCTTGTAGGAATGGTCACTCCATATATCGACAGGATGCTCCATGAGATACAAAAGTTGCAGTCTGCCAATGAGACAGAGCAACTCAGAGATGAAAGATACGCTTATGTAGCTGAACTTACAGACCGCATCATAGACTACAACGACATCCTCACCCAATGGATACAACTTAGGAAAGGTGAACTAAAATTGCACATAGAGAGTTTCCCGATACAGGCTTTGCTCGACATCGTGGCACACAGTAGAAGGAGTTTCCAACTAAGGAACATCACCTTGGAAGTGGTGGACTCTAATACTTGGGTGAAAGCCGACAAGATTCTCACTCTTTTCATGATAAACACCATGGCTGACAATGCGAGGAAGTTCACACCAGCAGGAGGCAAGGTCACATTGGAGGCTGTAGAAGGTGACGACCATGTGGAAATCAGGATTATCGACACAGGAAAGGGAATGACTCCAGAACAAGCTGCCAATGCCTTTAGCGTGGAGAGAATGGTCTTTTCAGAAGAAGAAGCAAAAGAGCCTGCAAATGGCAACACCCTCTCTGTCAACAGGGAAAAAGGGCACGGATTCGGACTGGTCAACTGCAAGGGTATCATAGAGAAATATAAGAAAATCAGTTCGGTGTTCAAAGTATGCGACATCGGAGTCGAAAGCAAGGTGGGTGAGGGGAGCCGTTTCTTCTTCAGGCTTCCGAAAGGTGTGGCAAGGACTTTGATGGCCTGCTTCATGGCATTGGCGGCGGGTTCCGCCCATGCTGCTGATACAGGCAGCCTACTGGCCAAGGCGGCACAATTCAAGGATAGCGTATGGACTTGCAACACACAAGACAGGTTCCAGGATGCCATCAAGTATGCCAATTCTGCATTGGACTGCATCAATAAAGCTTACAAAACCATCGTTGCTTTGGGCACCGACACACTTGTGATGGAAAGCCAGAAGTCTGTGCTACAATCGGAAATACTATGGTACCATGATCGGATTCCTGTCAACTATGAAACCATCCTTGACTTAAGAAACGAGATTGCTGTCGCAGCATTATCGCTTCATGAATGGTCGCTCTACAACTACAACAACAAGGTGTACACCCAACTATACAAAGAGATGTCAGCCGACAGCACGCTGCCAGGATACTGCAGTGGCATGCAAAAGACGCAATCCAACAAATACATGGCCATCGGCATCCTTGTCATCTTGTTGCTACTCATCATCCTCGCCTACTTCCTGCTTTATTACAGGCACTTGGTCTACAACCGGTTTTGCTATGAAAGGGTGAAGGCCATGAGCAACGTGCTGTTGTCTGACGCCGACGACAATGACAAATTGAAGGAGATGATAAGATTGGCTGGCGATGGTGATGCCGAAGGGAAGAACAACAAGGTCAAAAGCTCCATCTATGCTGGTGAGAAGTTGCCAGAACCTTTGCAAAATGTTGCCGACGAACTGATTAGCACCCTCAAGCAAAGCATGGACATACAACAGAAGAAGTTGGAAGAAATCGAACTGGCAGAGGACGAGGTGAGAAAATGCCAATTGGAGAACGACCAGTTGCACGTGGCCAACAGTGTGCTTGACAACTGTCTCAGCACTCTAAAGCACGAGACGATGTATTATCCATCACGTATACGAACCTTGGTGGAAAAAAGAGACGAGCAACTTCAAGGCATCTCTGAATTGGCTGATTATTACAAGGAACTCTACACACTGCTCAGCGCTCAAGCCATGAGACAGGTGGAGAGTATCAAACAAGAATGCACACCTGTGAAACTCTCAGACATCTTGCCACGAGCCACCAAAGATGTGAATGGCGACATCACCGTTCTGGGAGACCGTATCATGTTTAAGCATCTATTTGAAATATTGGAAAAACAGGGCGGTGGAGAGAAACCCTTTTTCACCACTACAAACAAGGACAACAAATATATCATCATTAAAGTAGAATATCCCAACATGCATCTTTCCCAAGAGGAGTGCTATGAGCTGTTCAACCCAGGCATGAGCCATCTTCCGTTCCTGCTTTGCAGGCAAATCGTGAGAGACGTGGGAGAATCAACCAACGCCAGAGCCTGCGGCATAGAAGCACGGCCTGGAGAAAATGGAGGCACCAATGTCATGGTGACATTGGTGAAAGCAAAAAATCAAAAAATCATATAGACAACCAAAATCAATGCAATATGGAACAATTCAAAATCATCATCGTTGAGGATGTTGCACTCGAACTGAAAGGCACCGAAGGAATCATTCGCAACGACATCCCCGAGGCCCAAATCATTGGAACTGCCAACAATGAAATGACCTATTGGAAACTCATCAAGCAGCAACTGCCCGACCTTGTGCTCCTAGACCTGGGCCTAGGTGGATCAACGACTGTTGGAGTGGAAATATGCCGACAAACCAAGGAATTGCACAAGAACGTGAAGGTGCTCATCTTCACAGGAGAAATCCTCAACGAAAAACTATGGGTTGACGTCCTCGACGCTGGAGCCGATGGCATCATACTCAAAAGTGGGGAACTATTGACACGAGGAGATGTCTTCAGTGTCATGAGCGGGAAAAGGCTTGTCTTCAACCAGCCCATCCTGGAGAAGATTGTAGAGAGATTCAAATACAGCGTAGGAAGCCAGCTCATGCGCCAGGAAGCACTTGTCAATTATGAGATAGACGAGTACGACGAGCGCTTCCTCAGGCATCTGGCCTTGGGCTACACCAAAGACCAAATCACCAACCTGCGTGGAATGCCTTTCGGAGTGAAAAGTTTGGAAAAAAGACAAAACGAATTGGTTCAAAAACTATTCCCCAACGGCAACGGAGGATATGGTGTCAATGCCACCCGCCTCGTAGTGAGGGCATGCGAACTCCGAATCCTCGACATCGACAACCTGATGCCGGATGAAGACTAACCGATGGTCATACGTCCTGGCAATGGCTGTGATTGTCGTCACATTTGTACAGCTGTTGCTTTTCCTAGTGTCGTGGCTCATTGTGGCCGCATCACCCGAACCTACCACGCGTTCCCTTCTCAGCAGCGAGGGGTTCAGATGGTTCTTCGGGGCGTTTGTCTACAATGTAACCACGCCGCCATTGGCATGGATCATCGTGTCGGCCATGGCATATGGAGCTATCAGAGACAGTAATATCATGAAAATATGGAGAAAGGGGAGGGGAGAATGGACTTATAGGCAAACCTTCGCCTTTCGCATCGTGTTAGTTCAATTATTTGTATACCTGCTCTTCATTGCTTTGGTAGCCTTCATACCACATGCGCCTTTACTTAGTGCAACGGGAAGCCTGCAACACAGCTCATTCCTTCACTCCATCATTCCCGTCACAGCAGCGGCGGTGGCAATGGCCGCCAGCACTTTTGGGATGCTCACCGCTACAATGCGCTCCATTGTGGATGTAGTGAAATCATTGGTAAGAGGGGTGGAGCGAGCAGCCATCATCATAGTCCTTTACATCTTCGCCACAGAATTGTTTTTTTCCTTCGCATACGTTTTCCGTCTCGATTTTTAGCGGCAATTCCTAAGCGAAGAAACGCATTGCTGAGTCCACTTTTTCAAGTGGGCTCAGTTCTTTATGATATTTCATACAGCCAAAAGGGGATTTCGTACAATACGGATGTTTTTGGGCTCAGGGGGGATTGTCCGTGGATGGCCCCACCGCAGCCTAACCAAAAATCATCATGCATCGGTACATAAAGAAAGGCAGGTCCGAGACTCC
>CADADN010000013.1 GCA_902786665.1 uncultured Prevotellaceae bacterium
GATGCAAAGGTAGGCATTCCTTGCGGACCGACCAAACTTTTCAGGGGAAAATTTCAGGAAAACGCGAAAGTTTTCGCCTTTCTTGACATAAATCAACCAAAAGGAGGGGAAAAGGAGGGGAAAAAGGGGATAACAACGGGAATCCGGAGGTGAAAGCAGGGGGTGGAGAGGGGGGATGCGCAGAGCGGGAGGAGTGGGCGAAAAAGGAGGAATGGGGACGGAATGGGAGGAATAACCAGACTTGTTACTAAAAAATACAAAAAAAATGGCAAGGAATGATAGATTTTCCCATAAAACGGGTATCTTTGCAAAAAGAAACGCTTTTTCCTATACCTTAATATATAATAATATGTTTTGGTATGGAATTTGAATGAAGACATTATGAAGCTACAATAAAAAATGTAACAACAACCAAAACGATACGATTATGAATGAAAAAGATTTCGCCTCAATGTTAAGGCAACAAGAATCAAGCATCGACGTGCAGGAGCGCAATGGCGCCGTGACAGGCATGGCTTTCGGTGTCTTGATGCGCAAGGTGTATACATGGATGACTCTCGCCCTGGCCATCACAGCCGGAGCAGCATACTATGTCGCCCATTCCGACCTTATTTTCACCATCGCCAACAATCCAGCCATACTCTGGGGACTTATCATCGGCGAACTGGTGCTTGTCATCGCACTCTCGGCAGCCATCAACAAACTGTCGCTGTCGGTAGCCACCATCATGTTTGTCATCTATTCCTTGGTCAATGGTGTTACGCTATCGTTCATCTTCCTGGTATATGATATAGGGACCATCGGCACCGTGTTCCTCATCACGGCAGCCACATTTGGCGCCATGGCCCTGTTAGGCTACACCACGAAGAAAGACTTGTCGGGGATGGGCAGGTTCCTTCTTATGGCTCTCATCGGCATCATCATCGCCACGGTGGTCAACCTATTGTTCGTCAAGAGCGCAGGCTTCGACCTGCTCCTGAGCTACGCAGGTGTCCTCATCTTCGCCGGCCTTACCGCCTATGACACTCAGAAAATCAAGGAGATGTGCAACAGCTTTGACTACGCAGACGCCAGCGCACAGAAACTCGCCTTGCTCGGAGCACTCTCCCTGTATCTCGACTTCATCAACCTCTTCCTCTACCTGCTCCGCATTTTCGGAAGGAGAAGCTGATAAACATATTCACCATCAAAGGGGAGGCTGGAAAACACCGGCCTCCCTTTTTTTACTACTTTCAGGAGTTAAAAGGGAGTTAAAAGGGAGTTAAAGAGGAGTTAAAGGGACATATGCTCACTTTTTTCAGGAGTTAAAAGGGGAGTTAAAGAGGAGTTAAAGGGGATAGGGATAATCATATGGCAATTATACGTTAGTTTGCATGTCTATCCGTATTGGTTGTCCCATATTTTATTGCTATTATTTTGCTATTTTCACTTATTTGTCTTATTTTTGCACCAAATCAAAAGAATAAACAGGTATGACGAGTATTCAATTAAATGCAGAATTGCTTCGAAACTTGAGCATCATTGCAGAAGATGAAAAACTGCTGAAACGAGCTGTCAAATATTTGCGAAAACTTGTTTCAGAGAAGGAAGACCCTACGCTATTTACAAAAGAAGAGTTCTTCCAACGAGTTGATGAGGCAAAGAAAGGTCCTTTATACGAATTAAAGGAAGGGGAAACTGTCGAGAATCTTTTTGAACGAATAGAATAATGGCTTATAGTATCAAATATACTAAGCAGGCCATTGAGGATGCCAGGAAATTGAAAAATGAAGAGCCCAAAGCTTTTCAGAAACTTCTTAAGTTGGAACTTGAGTTGAAAGAAAAATCAGGCGGGATTTTTTAGCGGATTTACATTTTGATGTCTAAAAGTTTTCAGATTTGAAAACTTTTGTATATCTTTGCACCCATGAAATGTGAAAGAACCATATTGGCGTATAAGACGTACTTTAAGGATTTCATCTCATCACTCACTGATGCACAAGCTCGCAAGGTGTTCTATGTCATTGATATGTTAAAGACGCAGGAGCGAATCAATGGTAAGTTCGTCAAGTATCTTCGAGATGAAATCTATGAACTCCGTGCCGAGCATGGCGGCAACATCTTTCGGGTTTTCTTCATCTTCGACGATGGGAACGTGGTGATGTTGTTCAATGGTTTTCAGAAAAAGACGTAGAAAACCCCTGAAAAGGAAATCAATATGGCGATTAAATTAAAGAAGGAATATTATGCAGGAAAGAGATGATGTAATGAGCGTTGATGCCATAATGGATGAACGCTATGGCAAAGTAGGAACTCCCGAGCGTGAGGCTTTCCGCAAGGAGGCATACGCCTATTGTGTGGGGAAGATTATCCGTGACGGTCGCAAGAGCGAGGGGTTGACGCAGCAAGAACTGGCAGACCGTGTAGGCACGAAGAAATCGTACATTTCCCGCATAGAGACGGGGAGCGTTGATCCGAGTGCCGGTTTGTTTCTCAGCATTATCAATGCCCTTGGACTATCCATTGTAAGACCATTGTAAATTAACCTTTTAAGGTGAGAAGACCGTCAAAGGCGTGACAAAAAGTCACGCCTTTGTTGAATAGTTGATTCACGCCCCACAAGTCCCAGGTATAAGGATATTCCCGAAGCAGGGTAACTTTAGAAGGCGACGCTTCCCAGCGTCGCCAGCGTCATTCGCCTCACCTAACAACTCCTAAGTGTAAGGAGATTTACAATTGAATAATCCTTTGAAATAGTGAATCCAAATAGTCATTGTCATTGTCAAAGAGCACGTGGTTTTCTATAAATTTGGGCTTTGGTCCCCAGAATTTCACTTGTGAATAATCGGTATTTGACAATATATAACTGTCAAGCGTGATATCTGCATCCTGCAAAGTCGGCTCCACTTCATTCTTCAGTGTCTTGTAGAGCTGGATTTTGGGGTCATCCATTCCTTTCAGGTTGCGGATTCCTTTCGGGTCGATAAATGTCACATGTTGATGGCTCCCGTCGTTCACCCACAGAATGAAGTCAGGATAAAAGCCACTGGCTTCAAAGAAGCCAATGCCTTTCCGACTCTCATTGCGAAGTAAATATACATCTTTATCCCTCAATATACCAAACTTGTTGGCTTCATAATATTCCCTTATCCGCTTTACGAAACTGGTCTCGCCGACATTCAATGCCACTGGTGAAATTTTAATTAGTGGTTCATTGGTGTTTTTATCGACCAACAGTTTCTTCCCATTAGAATCTTTGTCACGCAAACAAAGCAACGGATAGAACAAATGATGGTCAAAATGGAAAGACGTAATCCAAGAACCATAAATGGAGAAGTCACGTTCAAGATTACCCGATAAGATTTGCTCTCTCAACTCCTTCAATTTCTCTATCCATGCAGATTGGTCGTTCCGCACTTCTACCTTGTATTCTTCAAAGAAATTCGGATCATTAGGCGAAAGTTCAACCGTCTCCATATATTTCGACTCCCATTTGCCTTTACACATTTTATAAGCACGGTCTATATAGGCTCGGAGCAAGGCTATTGTTATTTCCTCCCACCGAGAGACATCACGTCCAAAGTCATGAGGTTTTAAGTCTTCTTCCTGTATATAGAGTTCATACCAGTCAGTTTGATTCATTATGTGCTGAAGCATCTCACGACTAATCTCCATATTCCACCAACTCCGTTCATTCTTCATCCGCTCAATGGCAAAGAAAACCTTGTTCCAGTCAAGCAAAGCCAAATGTTGATGATTGAGTTTTCCTTTGGGTATGATGGCACCGGCATCCACACCAGCCTTTTTGCTCCAAATAGCTTCCACCTTTGGGAGCCAATCTACTTTGACATGCACTTTGTCCAAGCATTCATCCGGATGCACCACAATCATTTTCTTGAAGTCGTAACCTGGCTTTAATCGAACCACTATCAGCTTCTTGTCGCCAAGCAGATTGACTGTTGGTATCTTCACTTCAGTATAGCTTTCTTCATTTGCAGGCAAGCCTTCATCCTCCAAATACTTGCGGAAGGTTTCCATATAGTCTGCACGTACACCAAAGATATTCAAGGTCTCAATTTCTCGCAAACCGTTTGGCAGGTTGCCTGGATTGTAACTGGCATCAAGCGCACTACTCCGTTTCAAGGAATATAGGAAACCTTTCAGACGCACACCGCGACCAAATAATTGGATGATTTCAGAACCCTCGCTTCGCCCTACGTTCATCAGTCCCATAACTGACACGCGCCAACTGCTCCAACCCTCGCTGAATTTTTTGGAACCTATCAAAATATTGATGGTAGAATCGTCATTGTTGATGCCAGTAAACAAAGAGTTTGTTCCAAACTCCCTTGTCTCGCAGTCCAGGCCTTGGCTTTCACAGAGTTTTATCAAAGAGTCACTGTCACCTACATTAATCACCCCGAAATAGTCGGCAGAACCTACGCGCAGGCCTATCTCTTTATCACCTCCTTTTTGTTTGTCAACGTGCAGGTGTGCATTAGGCACATGGCTGTGGAACAGTTTTTCTACGACCTTTCGATAAGTCTGTTGGGCAAAAGCATCTTCCTCTCCAGGTTTCAATTCCTTCTTTGTCAATATGAAATTGTTGGCAAACAGCGAGTAGCCGTTTGGGTTCTTGATGCCATCATCGGGATTGAGCAAGCGTTTGATATAGCCAGTAAACTCACTGTGTCTTTCGATAAATGCTTTTAGGAACAAGAGAATTTGGACCACATCACTGACATCCAACCCACGTACCTTTCTCACGGCATTGACTGATCCTCCAACGAAGATGCCTAATGGTTTGGCAATGAGAAATCGATTCTTGATTTGGATGTCACTGTCGAAAGCCAATGTTTGCTCATACAGACAAAGTAAATAGGCTGTCATATACATATTCAACAACTCCTCGTCATCCCACGAAGCCATATTCATAATGCGGTAGTCCTTGCCATAACCATCGTTGTAGAAATATCGGTAACTATAATCGAATAATGTGGCTTTTCCATATTCCTCCAATAAGGCTTGTCTGTTTTTACCCGTTTGTGCGGCAATGGCTTGTCCAAAGGTAGCAGAATATTCAAAGGAAAAGCCTTCCATTGTCAGCGTGTTACGATAGCCTTTCCATACTTCGCCACCACTTCCCTTGTGTCCTTCATCTACTAACACCAGGTTGTTGCCCTCAAAACTCTCTACAGCAACAGTCTTATCGCCATCTGTGTCTGCCAATTTGTTGATGTCGATGACATCTATGGTGTCACCCTTGAACAGTCCTCCTCCAGTTTGTTTGGTGAACATCTCGGCAGGCATGTTGGATAACCGCAGCTCATCCAAATGCTGTTTCGAAAGTCCCTCATTGGGTGTGAGAATCAAAATGCGGTTGAGTTTCTTGGCATTATACTTCTTTGCATAATGTAGATATTGCTTTATGTTGACGTGCATCATCAGCGTCTTACCTGCTCCTGTTGCACACCAAAATGCCACCTTGTTTAAATCATCCTCTGTAAAAAGAGGCATGCCATGCCAAGTTTCTTGACGGAAATTAAAATCATCTACCAAGAAGGTGTTGATGTCGATGAGCAGTTTCTGACGGTCGGTGAAATAACGGTCGAGGTATATCTCAGTGAACAACAGCGCAAGGTATTGATAATATTTCCAAGTGATTTTTTCCTCACGCCGCTCGTTGATTTCACGGGTATGGCTGACGATGTTGCGGTCATACTCATAAAGCTGTTCCTCAGTGATATGGTAATCATACATGTGCATTTTTAAAGCGTAGAAAATGTGCGATGTACCTTCATCATCGACACCCTCCAACGCCGGGTCTTTCAAGTCATTGCTCAACGCTTCCAAATCCTTGCATCCCAACAGATGCAGGATGTATTTATGCAACACCAACGCCTCTTGTAAGCGTGGCGGGCGTTTTGCTGGTTGTTTTACTCTTGGCATGGCTCAATCCTCTTCAAACATTCGTTTTTGGAACTCCTCTTCTATCAGCACCACTTTCCAATGCTCTTCGTCACGGCGCAGGTTGGGCAGGGTGTTGTCACCATTCACATAAATGATGTCAAACTCTGAGTCGCGGGTTCGGAAATCCATACGGTCGAAGAAATCACATAACGCTTCGTTGTTGATTTTCTCGCAGTTGCGCCAAATGACCAAGGTTTTTAAGCCATCGCGGTGAGTCTTTCCTTGCACCACACAGATTTGGTCATCTTTATGCCAATCTTCTGTTTCTACATTCAGTCCTATAAGATAGTTGAATGTTTCCACCATATCTACCTTCGTTTCCACCAATTCATTGTCTTTGGTGGTTTTCAGTGACATATTGAAAGGGTTGACAAACCATTTCAAACTGAGCAGGGATTCACGAGTCTCAGTGTCGAGCATATAGTTGAGCATATAACTCTCATGGAACTTGTCATCGCGCCAATCTATCTGCTGCTTCTTGATTTCAAGGTTATTCAGCGTATCTTCATACTGTTCCAAACGGATGTACTTGAAACAGTGAGAGATGCCTTTACGAGAGATGGGTTTGCCGTTGTCCCATGTTTCAGAATAGATAGCACGTTCTGTTCTTGTGCGAAGAGCAGGATTAAAATACTCTGCCATATCACAGAGAATATATTTTCTGTTCCCATTATCTTCTTTATTAAGATTAAGAACAGCATGACTTGTAGTCCCACTTCCTCCAAAATAATCCAAGACTACAGCATCTCTATGACAGCCTGAAACACGCAAGCAATCTTCTACAGCATGAATGGATTTGGGATAATCAAAAGGTATGTCCATTTTTTTTAACAAATCAGTTCCGTGTTCTGTCGCTGAATACTTTGCGTCTCCCCATGTGGTTAAGGGTTGAACGCCTTCGTTGGGACGACGACGATAATAAACATAAGTTATTCCACTTTCTTGTATTTCGGCCTTAAGAGAGCTAACATGTTCTTTGATGTTGTCAATACCAAAATACCAGCATCCTGCACTTCCATCGTCTTTAATAGGATAGACAACGACTTCATTGGGTTGAGGTTCTTCTTTAATTTCAAAAGTTTTTGTTTCTTCAATATAATCCATTTCGGGCAAACGGAAAGTTCCAGCTGCCTTGTTCCAGTAAAAAGGATAATACATAGTAGGGCGATTTTCTCTATGAGAGTTAGAGCCTGCTTTTCTTAACATTTCCCAAAAGAATGGCCCTTTTTCATCACGTTCTCTATATCGTGCCAATTGTTCATCTGTGCGAGCAAGCCTTGCTATAGATGTTTTCTCATTTGTCTTAGAAAACAAACCATATTCATGTGAAATTGCAAAACCATTGGGTATTGGACGGCCAGAAGGCTTTATTCGAATAGCCACAACTTCTGGTTGTTCCTCAAAAACACTTTCAAGTAAAAAGTTCAATTTGCTTTGCTCAACATCATCAATAGTAGTACATTGTATTCCGTCTGAGGTCAGAAGTTGCTTGCCTAATGCTAAACGGCTTTCCATCAGGCTCAACCATGAGGAATTTTTATAATTATTTTTGTAAGCAATTTCACTTGCACTTGTGTTATATGGAGGGTCTGCATAAATGTTCTTTATGACTTTTTTATACTTCTCCTGCAACAACTCCAACGCCTGGAAATTTTCGCTATTGATAAGCAATCCATTCGTCTGTTCATCAATATTCTCCATACTCTTCACTAACAGATGCTTAAACTTGGCATCGAAGAAAGCGGTGTCGAGAACAAGGAAGGGATTCTGCTTCAAGAATTCAACGGTAAGTGGTTCGCTATATCCTTCTGTGGTAAGGTCTCCCTTAATCTCGTCAATAGCAAATAGACGTACCCATTCCTTACGTTGTGCTTCGTTAGCAATAATCTCAGGATAGAGTTTCTCAGGGACACGGTCAAGCGTGATGCAATAGTCACTTTGCACCACGAACTTCTTCTTCAGCCACAATCGGCGTTGGAAGTTTTCAAGCTGAGCCAACATACGGATAATCTTCTCGCCCACCTGCTTGATGGCTCTGACAGTGGTCAACTGATTGTTGATATACTGTGAATCCAAATCGTCGATGTGCAGCACTTCATTCTTGATAAAGAAGTCCAATTCACGATTCAAAAAGCCTCCAAGGTCTTTATGGATGAAATAGTCGAATGAGTTTTTAGCAGTATAATCTGACAAGTGTTTCTCCAACAAGGTGCGGTTAGCATTTTCCTTTGTCGGCATCTTTACTGAAAGTAGCTCCTCAAATTCAACTGGCACCAATGGCTTGATGGTTTCCAAAGCTTTCGAGAGTAAATCTTTTTGTTTCGTTGCCTTCGGCATCAATTCGTATGAAAAATAGATGCAGAGGTCACCGTCAGCGTTCAAATCCATAACAGGGTCGGATTCTCCTTTCTGCTGCCAAATGGCAAACCGCCGCTCCATATTGTTTTGAGCTTTGTTGTTGTTTTGTTCGGTTGTGGCATCACGAAGCACAAAATGCACTTTTCTCCTTGATGTAGGCAACACAAAAGTATAATTGCGGAAATACTCTGAGGTCTTGATGTAGTACTGGTCGCTGTTAGCCCAATGCAGTTTCACTTCCTCACCATTGTAAGGTATGGCGTAGGTGTTATCTTTATATCGTCGTTTTGAAATAAAGTCGCCACCATCATAATAACGGGAGAAGAACATGACCAAATGTGAGAACACCTGTGCTTGCATAGACTCGGTATCTCCAGATTGTGCCAACTGCTCTTGCAATTTGTCGTATTCATCGCGCATGGGTGTGCCTTTGGGGAGCACTTCTATGTTGCCACCCACATTGGCTGCAATCTCAGCCATTCGCCGTTTGGCCTTGTCTGAGTCTCCAGTTCCATTGCTTTCCAACACCTGTTTCACTTGTGGTAGCAATTCCTTTTCGAGGAAGTGTTCTATGTCTTGCCTCTTTTGATTCATGATGCGGTAGATGCCAAAGTCCAGTTCGGCATGATCCATCATAAAAATCTCTTTCAGTTTCTTTTTGAAACTCTCATAGTAATTCTGTGCCATGATATGGTTGTTTTGGGCTTTTTCATTGTTCAATTGATCGTGCCTCGACAGGCGACCATACCATTATTACACAGTGAGGAAATACAATAGATTTAGGTATTTTGCATAGGGATGTGGTCTTCGCCGAGATACATCTCTTTCTAAGAGAATGAACGAAAACGCAACCCTCTATAAGCAAGGGTCTTATGATTTTAGAACGGCACTTTTTGCCCAACAATCGTCAAAAAATAACTCCTTAATCACGTTTTTTATAAATAAATTATGGTGGAATTTGCCGAAAAAACACTATTTTTGCATCAATTATCTGTCTCTTAGAAAGAGAGTTAGCGATTTGCTCAACAATTTATTGTCTTGCAAATCGCATTTTTGTTGGCATCTTGGAAGTCACCGGGGATTCACCCCCCCGACTATGTTATGTCACCCCTTCGGGGTTAGGACACCTCCTCTTCTTTTTCTATCGTTCCTCCACCCGAGATTGTTTAGGCATTCTTCTACAAAATTCTTTAATACGTGATAAAAAGAGTGAATGACATCAGGGGTTCTTTGACTTCTGTGTTTACAAAACAAGCTGTATTGGTATTATGAATTGAAAGTGAAGTCAAGGAGATTATGAAAATCGTTTATTCAGACAAGAGAAAAAGAGTTTATCCTACACACGGGCTCTCGCCAAGACCATAATGGGATAAGCTTCAGGGCTGCCACTGTTGCCGTCATTTTTCTTGATGAATAATGACGGCTCATTGCAGCCCATTATGACAATTGATGGTGGTTGATGTTCTACCAAAATGTCGAGGCTAAAAGTGTTTTGCATCAAAAGATCAGTATCAACAAGGGGTGGGTAAAAAACCCGCCCCATTTGCATCAAAACAAGCAACGACCAATTCTTGTCACAAGAGTGAGAGAATCATCTTGTTTGCCTTGTCCACCACGGAAGTTTCGAGAGAGGCGAGATAGACCTGCGTGGTGGCTTCGGAGTCGTGCCCCATGCCTTCACTGATGACCGCTATCGGCACGTTCTTCGCCTTGGCGGCACTGGCCCAGGAGTGGCGTGCCACATACATGGTGAGCGGCCGTTGCAGTCCGAGCATCACCGAGAGCTTTTTCAGTCGGCTGTTCACCAGATGGAGGGCGTTGGTGTATTGCCGGCGCTCGTCATCTTGACGATTGATGATGGGCAGAAGGTATTCCGACCCATCCACCTTGTATCTCTCCACGATATCCTCCATGCACCTCTCCCAGCGGATGGTCAGCTGTTGGCCGGTCTTTCTCCGCCGGTAGGTGAGGACACCGTGTTTCAGGTCGGTCTTTCTCAAGTATGCCATATCCACGAACGACATGCCGCGGGTGTAGAAACTGAAGAGGAAGAGGTCGCGTGCGTATTCCAACGATGGTTTCAGCGAGAGGTCCATGCCCTTCAACGCCCTGACGACTTTGATGGGTACGGCACGTTTCACCGTCTTGTCGATTCCCGTATATACATGGCGGAAGGGGTTGCGCTGCGGTGCAAGACGTTTCTCCACGGCGCGGTTATAGACGGCGCGGAGGATGCGCATGTAGAACGAGATGGTGTTCATCCTCACATCACGGGCTTTCAGCCACGCCTCATAGAGGAGCATGAGGTCAGAGGTGATGCCGTCGAGCGGCATGTCCTCACCCTCGCGGAAAGCCATGAAGCTACGGAGCGTAACATGGTAGGTCTCCGAGGTGCGCACACGCCCCAACCGCTTCAACTGTGCGATGATGCCGTGCATGAACCCACACAGCGACGACTCCCGGGTCACCTTTTGGAATGCCGCGACCACATCGTCAGCCGAAAAGCGACGGCACTCGTTTTCCAAGGTTTGGATGACCTTTGTCATCCTTGCAACATCCCATTCAAGACGTTCCTTGATGTCTTCCAGCACGTTACGGCGTTCTCCTTCGCCGACGACTACAGTCGCTGCCTCGGAATCCCACTCGTCGGCATGGACCATGTAGTCGGTGTGTATCTGCCTTGCCATCCTGTTTTGTATAACTTGGAAATAAATGCAGCCAGGCCTCCCTTCCACTGTCGAAGCCCTGAACTTAACCTTTACTGATGCCATGATAAAAAGAATTTGTTTATTGATTTTCCAAAATGATTTTCGTCGGCACAATAATACGACAAAAACGGCTTTAACCCATGTCATTTTGATACAAGCAGGAATTGGAAATAACTTAACAAGCATTTTTTGCAACAATATTCGCAAAAATGTTTTGTTGTTTGCATAAAAACCAATAATTTTGCAGCGCAAAAGAATAATTATACATCTATGAAGGTAAAAAACAGCAGGATGGAAGCGCTGAAGATGCTCATTTCCAGTATGGAGCTGGGCAGTCAGGAAGAAGTGCTCCAAGCATTGGAGAAGGAAGGCTTCAAGCTGACTCAAGCCACACTCAGCCGCGACCTGAAACAATTGAAGGTGGCCAAAGCCGCCAGTATGAACGGCAAATACGTCTACGTGCTTCCCAACGACACGATGTACAAACGTGTGACCACTCCCCGCATGGCCACGGAAATGCTTCAAACCTCCGGCTTCATCTCCATCAGTTTCTCCGGCAACATGGGCGTCATCAAGACCCGCCCCGGCTATGCCAGCAGCATCGCCTACAACATAGACAACAGCAACGTTCCCAGCATCATAGGTACGATTGCCGGCGACGACACCATCTTCATCGTCATCAAGGAAGGGATGTCGAAGGAATATGTCCTCGACGACCTCACCCCCATCCTGGGGCACATCAAATAGGATAACAGAACAAAAACGAACAGACAAGTTATAACCGAAAAAATGGAAGATATCATCGTATTGGTGGCAGACAGTTCTCACGAGAAATATGTCGACACCATACTGGAAACCATCGCCGAGGCCGCCAAGGTGCGCGGCACCGGCATCGCCAAGCGCACCCACGACTACCTGGTGACGAAAATCAGGGAAGCGAAGGCCGTCATCGCCCTCGACGGCGACATCTTCGCAGGGTTCAGCTACATCGAGACATGGGGCAACAAGCACTACGTCACCACCTCCGGCCTCATCGTCCACCCCAACTACCGCGGCCGGGGAGTGGCCAGGCGCATCAAGGAGATGACCTTCTCTCTCGCCCGCACACGCTGGCCACACGCCAAGATCTTCAGCCTCACCAGCGGAGCTGCCGTCATGGCCATGAACACCCAGTTGGGCTACCAGCCTGTGACCTTCGACGACCTCACCGACGACGAAGCCTTCTGGCGTGGCTGCGAAGGATGCGTCAACGTGGACATCCTCAAGCGCACTGAGCGCAAATACTGCATCTGCACCGCGATGCTCTACGACCCCGAGGAGCACCTTCCCGCCAAGATTCCGCAGGAGGTCATCGACCGCATCAAGCAGTTGGAGCAATAGGCCATGCGTTTCGCTTGTTGCTGCAATACATCAACCAAACAATACATCCCATCCACAAGACAACAAAACCACATCAAAATATGTCAAAGAAGAAAATAGTAGTCGCATTTTCCGGCGGTCTCGACACCAGCTACACGGTGATGAGACTGGCCAACGAAGGAAACGAAGTGTATGCCGCCTGCGCCAACACCGGCGGTTTCAGTCCCGAGCAACTGAAGAAGAACGAAGAAAACGCCTACCGCTTGGGCGCCAAGGCGTATGTCACCCTCGACGTGACACAAGAATATTATGAGAAGTCGCTCAAATACATGATATTCGGCAACGTGCTGCGCAACAACTGCTACCCCATCTCCGTGTCGTCGGAGCGCATCTTCCAAGCCATCGCCATCGCACGCTATGCCCGCGAAATCGGTGCCGACGCCATCGCCCACGGCTCCACCGGCGCCGGCAACGACCAGATACGCTTCGACATGACCTTCCTCGTCATGGCCCCCGGCGTGGAAATCATCACCCTCACCCGCGACCAAGCACTCACACGACAAGAGGAAGTGGACTACCTCAACGCCCATGGGTTCACCGCCGACTTCGCCCGCCTGAAATACTCCTACAACGTAGGCATCTGGGGCACCAGCATCTGCGGAGGCGAAATCCTCGACTCCACCCAGGGACTGCCCGAGGAAGCCTACCTCAAGCATGTCACCAAGGAAGAAGAAAGCGAGTTGCGCATCACCTTCGAGAAAGGAGAGATTGTCGCCGTGGATGGAGAGGCCTTCACCGACAAAATCACCGCCATCCAGAAAATCGAGGAGCGCGGAGCCGCCTACGGCATCGGCCGCGACTGCAACGTCGGCGACACCATCATCGGCATCAAAGGGCGCGTGGGCTTCGAGGCCGCAGCCCCCAAACTCATCATCGAGGCCCACCGTCTGTTGGAGAAATACACCTTGAGCAAATGGCAGCAGTATTGGAAGGACCAGGTGGCCAACTGGTATGGCATGTTCCTCCACGAGAGCCAGTACCTTGAGCCCGTCATGCCCGACATCGAAGCCATGCTCGATAGTTCGCAACGCAATGTCAACGGCACCGTCATCCTGCGCCTGAGGCCTCTAGGCTTCGAGACCGTCGGTGTGGACTCCCCCGACGACCTGCTCAAGTCGAAGCTCGGCGAATATGGAGAGATGCAGCGCGGCTGGACCGCCGACGATGCAAAAGGCTTCATCAAGGTGCTCAGCACCCCGCTGCGCGTCTATTACGGCATCCATCCCGAAGAGAAGAGATAACACATGGCACAAAAGCGCTTTCATTTGTCCAGCACCGACAAGAAGCTAGCCGGCGTCTGCGGAGGACTTGCCGAGCAATTCGGCATCGACTCCCTCCTGGTGAGAGCAGGATTCCTGGTGCTCTTGATTGGCTACGGCACCGGCTTGGTGCTTTACATCGTGCTATGGTTGCTGGCCCTATTAGACAACAGGATATGACAAAGATAGGTATATTAGGAGCCGCCGGTTTCACCGGTGGAGAGCTCATCAGACTTTTACTCAACCATCCCGATGCGGAAATCGTCTTCGCCAACAGCGAGAGCAACGCCGGGAACCCCCTCTCCGACGTGCATGAGGGACTCATCGGCGACACCGACATGAGGTTCACCGACGCCATGCCCTTCAACGAGGTCGACGTCATCTTCCTCTGCTTCGGACACGGCAAGAGCGAGGCCTTCCTCAAGGAGCACCCCGTGCCCGAGGACGTGACCGTCATCGACCTCGCACAAGACTTCCGCCTGGCAGCCCCCGGCAACGACTTCGTCTACGGGTTGCCCGAACTCAACCGCGAACTCATCGCCCGGGCGCGGCACATCGCCAACCCCGGCTGCTTCGCCACCTGCATACAACTGGGCCTGCTGCCCGCAGCACACATGGGCATCCTCAGCGGCGACATCGCTGTCAACGCCATCACGGGAAGCACCGGTGCCGGCCAGAAACCCACCGCCACCACCCATTTCTCCTGGCGCAACAACAACATCAGCATCTACAAACCCTTCCAGCACCAGCACGTGCCTGAAATCAGGCAGAGCCTGTTGCAGGAGCAGGGACATTTCGACGCCAGCATCGATTTCATCCCCTACCGAGGCGACTTCGCCCGAGGCATCTTCGCCACCGAGGTGGTGAAGACCGACGCCGCCATCGACGACGTGGTGGAGGCCTACAAGGCCTACTATGCCGAAGCCCCCTTCACCCATTACGTGGACAAGCCCATCGACCTGAAACAGGTGGTGAACACCAACAAAGCCCTCGTGCACTGCGAGAAATACGGCGACAAACTCCTCATCACCTCCTGCATCGACAACCTGCTCAAAGGCGCCGTGGGACAGGCCGTGCAGAACATGAACATCATGCGCGGCATCGACGAGACGGCAGGACTGCGACTCAAGCCCTCCGCATTCTGAGACTGATGGGTTTTGATGGGGCTGATGGGCCTGATGGGCTTAATGGGCCTGATGGGATTAATGGGTCTAATGGGATTAATGGGTCTAATGGGATTATATTATAAGACTTTTGTTTTCAGACTTTAGAAGAAATAATGAAATTATACGACGTTTACCCCCTCTTGAATGTCAACATCGTGCGCGGCGAGGGATGCACGGTGTGGGACGAGAAAGGCACACCCTATCTCGACTTCTACGGCGGCCATGCCGTCATCAGCGTAGGACACGGCCATCCCGACTACGTGAAAGCCATCCACCAGCAACTGGCCAACATCGGCTTCTACTCCAACTCTGTCATCAACACCCTGCAGCAAGAGTTGGCCGAACGCCTGGGCAAGGCCAGCGGCTACGACGATTACCAACTGTTCCTGGTGAACAGCGGCGCGGAAGCCAATGAGAACGCGCTGAAACTCGCATCGTTCCACAACGGGCGCACAAGGGTCCTTGCTGCACAGAAAGCCTTCCACGGCCGCACATCCCTCGCCGTGGAAGCCACCGACAACCCCAAGATCATAGCACCCATCAACGCCAACGGCCATGTCACCTACCTCCCCCTCAACGACATCGAGGCATGGGAGGCAGAACTGTCGAAAGGCGACGTCTGCGCCTGCATCCTGGAATGCATCCAGGGTGTGGGAGGCATCCGGATGGTGGAGAAGGACTTCGCCCGGCGCCTTGCCAAGGCATGCCGCGACAATGGCACGGTGCTCATCTGCGACGAGATACAATGCGGCTACGGCCGCAGCGGGAAATTCTTCGCCCACCAGTGGCTCGACATCCGGCCCGACCTCATCACCGTGGCGAAAGGCATCGCCAACGGCTTCCCCATGTCGGCCCTCCTCATCTCACCGCAGTTCACTCCCGTCTACGGCCAACTCGGCACCACTTTCGGAGGCAACCACCTGGCATGCGCCGCCGCCATCGCCGTGCTCGACATCATGGAGAGAGAGCAGCTGGTGGAGAATGCCCGTCAGACGGGCGACTACCTGATAGAGCGTCTGCGCGAGCTTCAGAAGACCCAGCCACACATCACCGACGTGCGCGGCCGCGGCCTCATGATAGGCATCGAACTCGACATCCCCCAGAAAGAGGTGCGCAGCAAGCTAGTCTATGAACAGCACTGCTTCACCGGCTGCTCCGGCACCCACACGCTGAGACTCCTTCCCCCGCTCTGCATCACCCGGCAAGACGCCGGCCTCTTCATCGAAAAACTCAACAACGCATTGATATGAAAACGACCATCATCGGAGTAGGCGCCATGGGAGGCGCACTCGTGGAAGGCATGCTGAAATGCCCCGACACCAACCCGTCAGACATCACCGTCGCCGACCCCAGCGAGGCGGCCATCAACCGTTTCATCGACACCGGCGTCAGCCAGACCACCGACAACACCGCGGCAGTAAAAGGCGCCGACATCGTCTTCGTCGTGGTGAAGCCCTGGCTCGTGGAAAAAGTGCTCGGCGGCATCAAGGAAGCCCTCGACCTCGAAAAGCAAATCATCGTGGTGGTGGCAGCGGGAGTGCCATCAGAAAGCATCAAGCTGTGGCTTGACAAAGGCGACGGCAACACCCCCCGCCTCTTGCTCGCCATCCCCAACACCGCCATCGCAGTAAGGGAGTCGATGACCTTCCTCGTCCCCGCCGGAGCATCCGACGAAGACATCCGGCTCATTGCGTTGCTGTTCGGCCAACTCGGCCAATGCATCGTCACCGAAGAACGACTGCTCGCCGCCGGCACCACCCTCGCCTCCTGCGGCATCGCCTACGCCATGCGCTACGTGCGTGCCGCCGTGGAAGGCGGAGTGGAAATCGGCTTCAGAGCCTCCGATGCAGAGCACATCGTGTTGCAGACGGTGAAAGGCGCCGTCTCTCTCCTCCAAGCCACGGGAGAGCACCCGGAAGCCGCCATCGACAAGGTGACGACCCCGGGAGGCGTCACCATCAAGGGCCTCAACGAGATGGAGCACGCCGGCTTCACCTCCGCCGTCATCAGAGGCCTCAAGGCCGGCATGGGGAAATAGAGAGTTTTTAGATTTGAGATTTGAGATTTGAGATTTGAGATTTGAGATTTGAGAGGCTTTAGATGCCTTAAGGACCTTAAAGACCTTAAAGACCCTAAAGACTTTAATGACCCACCATAACACCTATCAACATGGACGAACAACTCAAGCAAATAGGCGAGCGCCTGCGCGGACTGCGCGACGTGCTCGACATCACCACCGAAGAGGTGGCCGCCCTCTGCGGCATCACCGTGGAACACTATGAGCAGATGGAGAACGGCGAGAGCGAACTCTCCGTTGCCAACCTGCAAAAAATCGCCAAGCAATACGGCGTGTCACTCGACGTACTCATGTTTGGCGAAGAGCCCAAGATGAGCAGTTATTTCCTCACCCGCAAAGGCCATGGGATGAACGTGGAGCGCCGCAGCGCCTACAAATACGAGAGTCTGGCCAGCGGCTTCAGAGGCCGGAAGGCCGACCCCTTCATCGTCACCGTGGAACCCAAGCCCATCGACGCACCCAAAGAGATGAACTCACACAGCGGACAGGAGTTCAACATGGTGCTTGAAGGAACCATGGAACTGACCATCGGCACCAAGGTGCTCACCCTCGACGAAGGCGACTCCGTCTATTTCGACGCCACACAGCCACACGGCATGCGCACCCTCAACGGGCGGCCCGTGAAATTCCTGGCCATCATCTTCTAAAAAGATAATCTAGATATACTAGATATACTAGATGTACTAGAAATTCTAGGAAAAAGACAAAGAACAAAAATGGTAGAAAGATTTTTGACGCAGACCTCCTTCACTTCGGTGGAAGACTTCAAGGAGCACCTGCATTTCATCATCAAGGAGAACTTCAACTTCGCCTATGACGTGATGGACGAATGGGCGGCCACCGACCCCGACAAGACCGCCTTGTTGTGGACCAACGACGAGGGTATGGAGATACGCCTCTCCTTCAGCGACCTGAAGGCACGCAGCGACCAAGCCGCCGCCTATCTGGCATCACTGGGCATCAGCCGTGGCGACATGGTGATGCTCATCCTGAAACGACGTCTGGAATGGTGGGTCATCATGCTCGCCCTGTGCAAACTGGGCGCCGTAGCCATCCCCGCCACCCACATGCTGACGAAGAAGGACATCGTCTATCGCAACTCCAGGGCGACAGTGAAAGGCATCATCTGCGTGGGTGAGGAGTACGTGCTCGGACAGGTGCAAGCCGCCATGCCCGACAGCCCCTCCGTCGACGTGCTGGTGAGCGTGGGGCCGCTCGTACCCGAAGGCTTCCACGACTGGCAGGCCGAAATAGGCAACGCCCCGCAGTTCATTCGTCCCAAGCACGTGAACACCAACAGCGACACCATGCTGATGTATTTCACCAGTGGCACCAGCGGCGAACCCAAGATGGTGACCCACGACTACCTCTACGCCCTCGGGCACCTCACCACCGGCGTGTTCTGGCACAACCTCTCACCCGACAGCATCCACCTCACCGTGGCCGACACCGGATGGGGGAAGGCCGTGTGGGGCAAATTCTACGGACAATGGTTCGCCGGAGCCACCGTCTTCGTCTTCGACCACGAGAAATTCGACGCCGGGCGGATGCTCAAGCAGATGGAGAAATACCATGTCACCTCCTTCTGCGCCCCGCCCACCGTCTACCGTTTCATGATACGCGAGGACATCTCCAAATACGACCTCAGCGCACTGAGATACTGCTGCACCGCCGGCGAAGCCCTCAACCCCGCCGTATTTGACAAATTCAAAGAGGCCACCGGCATACAGTTGATGGAAGGTTTCGGACAGACGGAAACCACCATGACCCTCGGCACCATGCCCTGGATGACCCCCAAGCCCGGCAGCATGGGAATGCCCAACCCGCAATACGACATCGACCTCATCAAACCCGACGGCACACGCTGCGAGGATGGCGAGAAAGGCGAGATTGTCATACACGTCGGCGACCGCAAGCCCATCGGACTCTTCAAGGAATACTACCGCGACGAGGAACTCACCCGCGAGGCCTGGCACGACGGCCTCTACCACACCGGCGACGTGGCCTGGCGCGACGAAGACGGCTACTACTGGTTTGAGGGACGCATCGACGACGTCATCAAGAGCAGTGGCTACCGCATTGGCCCCTTCGAGGTGGAGAGTGCGTTGATGACCCACCCCGCCGTCGTGGAATGCGCCATCACCGGCGTGCCCGACGACATCCGCGGCATGGTGGTGAAAGCCACCGTGGTGCTGGGCAAGGAATGGAAGGACAAGGCAGGCCCCGACCTGGTAAAAGAGTTGCAAACCCACGTGAAACGCGTCACCGCACCCTACAAATACCCCCGCATCATCGACTTTGTCGATGAACTGCCCAAGACCATCAGCGGAAAAATCAGAAGGGTGGAAATCAGGCAAAAAGACCAATGAGCAAGAAACGCATCGTGGTGAAGGTGGGCAGCAACGTGCTCACACGCGAGGACGGCAAACTCGACATCACACGCATGTCGGCACTCGTCGACCAGGTGGCGTGGCTGCACGCCTTGGACTACGAGGTCATCCTCGTCTCCAGCGGCGCCATGGCCAGCGGACGCGGCGAAATCAGCGTGGCGCGGCGACTCGACAGCGTGGCGCAACGACAACTCTATTCCGCCCTAGGCCAGGCCAAACTCATCAACCACTACTACAATCTCTTCAGGGAATACCGCCTGCCCGTGGGCCAGGTGCTCACCATGAAGGAGAACTTCAACTCCCGACGAGCCTACCTCAACCAACGGGCCTGCATGGAGGTGATGCTCGACAACGGCGTCATACCCATCGTCAATGAAAACGACACCGTCAGCGTCACCGAACTGATGTTCACCGACAACGACGAACTCTCGGGCCTCATCGCCTCGATGATGGACGCCGACGCCCTTATCATCCTGAGCAACATCGACGGCATCTATGACGGTCCTCCCGACGACCCCGCCTCACACCTCATCGGACACGTGGAACCTGGCAGCGACCTCAGCGCCTACATCCAGAGCGGCCGCAGCGGCTTCGGCAGAGGCGGCATGGTCACCAAATACAACATCGCGAAGAAAGTGGCGGAGGAAGGCATCCGCGTCATCATCGCCAACGGCAAGCGCGACAACATCCTCGTCGACATCGTGGAACACCCCGACGACACCCCCCACACCGAGTTCGAACCCACGGCGGAAGGCGTCAGCGGCATCAAGAAATGGATTGCCCACAGCGACAGTTTCGCCAAGGGACGCATCATCATCAACGAGCGTGCCAGCGAGGCCCTTTGCGGTCGCCAGGCCGTCAGCCTGCTCCTCGTCGGCGTCGTCGAAGTGGAAGGCGACTTCGAGGAAGGCGACCTCGTGGGCATCTACGATGAGGACGGACGGAAACTGGCCATCGGCCGCACCGCCTACGACAGCGAGAGCGCCCGGCGTCTCACGGGATGCCACGACCAGAAACCCATCGTACACTACGATTACCTTTATCTGGAGTGACCACACTCCCCAACAACAATATGTGAAAATGGAACCACAACTCACAGCAACATTCAAGCGCGCCAAGGCCGCCAGCCGCGAACTGGCCCTCATCGACGAGCAACGGAAGAACGACGTGCTCAACGCCGTGGCCGACGCCATCGCCACACACAGTGCATCACTACTTGAAGCCAACGCACGAGACCTCGCGCGCATGGACCCCGCCAACCCCCTCTACGACCGCCTGCTGCTCGACGAGAAACGCCTCGACGGCATCGCCAGCGACATACGCCACGTGGCAGCCCTGCCCTCACCATTGGGAAGGACATTGGTGGAGAGGACACTCGACAACGGCCTGCACCTGCGACGCGTCAGCGTGCCCTTCGGTGTCATCGGCATGATCTACGAAGCCCGCCCCAACGTGAGTTTCGATGTCTTCTCCCTGTGCTTCAAATGCGGCAACGCCTGCGTGCTCAAGGGAGGCCGCGATGCCGATGATTCCAACAAGGCCATCGTGGCACTGATACAGGAGGTGCTGCGAAAGCACGACATCACCCCGTCGGCCGTGGAACTCCTTCCCGCCACACACGAGGCGACAGCCGAGATGCTGAACGCGGTGGACTACATCGACTTGTGCATTCCACGCGGTGGCAAGCGCCTCATCGAATTCGTGCGCGACAATGCCCGCGTGCCTGTCATCGAGACAGGCGCAGGCGTGGTGAACACCTATTTCGACGCCGAGGGAGACCTGAAAATCGGACGCCTCATCATCAACAATGCCAAGACGCGCCGCGTCAGCGTGTGCAACGCCCTCGACTGCCTCATCATCCATCAGTCGAGACTGCGCGACCTGGGCGAACTCTGCGCACCCCTCATCATCAGCAACGTGGTGATACACGCCGACGAGCAAGCCTACGACGCCCTCGCAGGGAAATATCCCAACGAACTGCTCCGCCACGCCACGCCCGACAGCTTCGGAACGGAGTTCATGGACTATGCCATGGCCATCCGCACCGTGCCATCCGTTGAGGCCGCCATCAAGCACATCAGCCAATATGGCAGCGGACACAGCGAGTGCATCATCACCGAGAACCGCCAGACTGCAGAGGCCTTCGAAGCACAAGTCGACGCCGCCTGCGTGTATGTCAACGCACCAACGAGCTTCACCGATGGAGCACAGTTCGGGATGGGTGCGGAAATAGGCATCAGTACGCAGAAACTGGGTCCGCGCGGCCCCATGGCCCTTGAGGAAATCACCACCTACAAATGGCTTATCGAAGGCCACGGACAGGTGAGGAAATGAAAATTGCACTAGTTTCGCATTCGCTCAACTTTTTAGGAGTTAAAGAGGAGTTAAAAAGAAGTTAAAAAGGAGTTAAAGGGACATATGCTCACCATTGAAAATTGAAAATTGAAAATTGAAGATTGAAGATTGAAAATTGAAAATTGAAAATTGAAGATTGAAGATTGAAAATTGAAGATTGAAGATTGAAGATTGAAAATATGAAGACATTCTTTAACGTGGAAGACCTCGGCGACCTGCAAGCCGCTCTCGCCGAGGCACAGGAAGTGAAGAAAAACAGATATGCCTTCCAGGATTTAGGCAAAAACAAGACGCTGCTGATGATTTTCTTCAACAACAGCCTGCGCACACGCCTCTCCACCCAGAAGGCAGCCACCAACCTGGGCATGAACGTCATCGTGCTCGATGTCAACGCCGGGGCGTGGAAACTGGAAACCGAACGTGGCGTCATCATGGACGGCGACAAGAGCGAGCACCTGCTCGAGGCCATCCCCGTGATGGGCAGCTACTGCGACATCATCGCCGTGCGCTCCTTCGCGGGCCTCACCGACAGGGAGTTTGACTATGCCGAGACCATCGTGGGGCAGTTCGTGCGCTACAGCGGACGACCCGTCATCGCCATGGAGACCGCCACCGTACATCCCCTGCAGGCCTTCGCCGACCTCATCACCATCGAGGAATACAAGCCTGTGGCACGCCCCAAGGTGGTGCTCACCTGGGCACCGCACTGCCGCGCCCTGCCGCAAGCTGTGCCCAACTCCTTCGCACAGTGGATGAACGCCGCCGACGTCGACCTCGTGGTCACACATCCGGAGGGGTATGAACTCGACCCGAAATTCGTGGGAAACGCCCGTGTGGAATACGACCAGCGCAAAGCCCTTGAGGGCGCCCATTTCGTCTATGCAAAGAACTGGAGCTGCCCCGGCGTCACACGACCTGAAGACTATGGGAAAATCATCAGCCGCGACATGGGATGGACCATCGACAGTGAACACATGTCATGGACCGACAACGGCTATTTCATGCACTGCCTCCCCGTCAGACGCGGCCTCATCGTCACCGACGACGTGATAGAAAGCGACCACTCCATCGTCATCCCCGAAGCCGCCAACCGCGAGATTTCCGCAGAGACCGTCATCAAGCGGGTGCTGGAAGGGTTATAGGAATAATGTCTTAGGAGAAACCAGGAGGTCTTAGGAGCAAGTGTAGAAAGTTTTAGGAGCTTTTTTGCGGTAGAGACGGGATTCTTCCCGTCTCCGTGCGCACGGAGGGTGTGCACTGCTTTTTTGCACTTGAGACGGGAAGAATCGCCGTCTCTACATTTTGCGCACGGAGGGGTGTGCACTGCAAGTAGGAGGTCCCAAGACCTCTTACTTGCTCCTATTATCTCCTATCTCCTCCTATTTGCTCCTATCTGATAAACAGCAGCTCCCTGTATTTCGGCAGCGTCCAGCACTCGTCGCTCACGATGAGTTCCAGCTTGTCTATCTGATATCTGATTTTTTCGATGATGGGCTCCACCGTGTCGTGGTAGGCGATGGCCTTCTCGCGCTCGCACTCCAGGACATTGGCCACCTTCCTGGCATTGACAAGGTCCTCCACGCCTTTCTCGATGGCTTGCGAGCGCTCCGCGATTTCCTTGATGATTTCCTTGTTGCGGGCTGTGAGTGCCTCGGCTTCCTCTCGCGAAAACACCTCGTAGAGGTTGAGCACGTTCTTTGCCAACTGGCTCTGGTATTGTGTGGCGATGGGGATGATGTGGTTCATGCTCAGGTCGCCCATCACACGAGCCTCAATCTGTATCTTCTTCGTATAGGTTTCCCATTTCACCTCGTTGCGCGCCGCCAGTTCCTTGGCATTCATCACACCCATCCGCTCGAACATGCGGATGGTGTCCTCACGCAGGTAGTTGTCGAAAATGAGCGGGCAACTCTTCTCCACGTCGAGACCGCGTCTTGTGGCCTCTTCCACCCATTCGTCGCTGTAGCCGTTGCCATCGAAATGGATGGGTTTGCAGGTACGTATGTCCTCACGCACCACGTCGATGATGGCGCTTGCCTGGTCCTCTCCGCCGGCGATGAGCGCATCCACCCGTTCCTTGAAGTCGGCCAATGCCTCCGCCACCGCCGTGTTGAGGGCTATCATCGCCGAGGCGCAGTTGGCCTCGCTGCCCACGGCGCGGAACTCGAAGCGGTTTCCTGTGAAGGCGAAGGGCGAGGTGCGGTTGCGGTCGGTGTTGTCGATGAGCAATTCCGGTATTTCAGGGATGTCCAGCTGCATGCCTTGCTTCCCCTCCATGGTGAAGAGGTTTTTCTTGTCAGCCCGCTCGATATGGTCGAGCAACTCTGTCAGTTGCTTGCCCAGGAATGACGAGATGATGGCCGGCGGTGCCTCGTTGGCACCCAGTCGATGGGCGTTGGTGGCGCTCATGATGGAAGCCTTGAGCAATCCGTTGTGCTTGTAAACGCCCATGAGTGTCTCCACGATGAAGACGACGAATCGTAGCGTGTCCTCCGGTGTCTTCCCCGGGCTATGGAGCAGCACCCCGGTGTCGGTGGAGAGGCTCCAGTTGTTGTGCTTGCCCGAACCATTGATGCCGGCGAAGGGTTTCTCATGCAACAGCACGCGGAAGCCGTGTTTTCTTGCTACGCGTTTCATCAGCGACATCAGCAGCATGTTATGGTCCACCGCGAGGTTGGTTTCCTCATAGATGGGAGCCAACTCAAACTGGTTGGGTGCCACCTCGTTGTGCCGTGTCTTCAAGGGTATGGAGAGTTCGAGAGCTTGCACCTCGAGGTCTTTCATGAATGCCTGCACACGGTCGGGTATGGTGCCGAAGTAATGGTCGTCCATCTGCTGGTTCTTGGCAGAGTCGTGGCCCATGAGGGTGCGGCCGGTGAGCATGAGGTCGGGACGTGCACTGTAAAGTCCCTCGTCCACGAGGAAATACTCCTGCTCCCATCCCAGATTGCAAGTCACCTTCTTCACTTCAGGATAGAAATAATGGCAGACGTCGGTGGCGGCGTTTCCCACGGCGCGCAGTGCACGCAGCAGGGGAGCCTTGTAATCGAGCGCCTCGCCGGTATAGGAGATGAAGACAGTGGGGATGCAGAGGGTGTCGTCCATGATGAAGACGGGCGACGTGGGGTCCCAAGCCGAATAGCCCCTTGCCTCGAAGGTGTTGCGGATGCCTCCGCTGGGGAACGAGGAAGCGTCGGGCTCCTGCTGGACGAGCAGTTTGCCACTGAACTCCTCCATCATGCCGCCTTTGCCGTCATGCTCGATGAAGGCGTCGTGTTTCTCGGCTGTGCCTTCCGTGAGGGGTTGGAACCAATGGGTGTAGTGGGTGACGCCATTCTCGTCGGCCCACTGCTTGATGCCCTTGGCCACCGCGTCGGCGATGGAGCGGTCGAGACGCGCACCATTGTCGATGACATCGACCATCTTCATATAGACATCGCGGGGAAGATACTTGAACATCTTCTCTCGCGTGAACACATATTTTCCGAAAAACTCCGACGGGCGCTCCTTGGGGGAAGCCACCTCCAGCGGCTTCTTCTTGAACGCCTCCTCCACTACCTGGAATCTCAAATTGGCCATCTATATTTCCTTACTTTTGCAAATCAAGGCACAAAGGTAGTGAGAATCATGCGCTTCACAAAGCGTAAGATGCGTTTTTTCGAAAAAAGTAAAAAAACAAAATGGGAAATTACTTCTAAGAAACATAAGTAACATTCAGATTTGCTTTTTACTATCAAAAATTTGGTTGTTTGAGATTTATCCCCTATTTTTGTCGCACTATTAATCACCAAACTTAATGACTATGAAAAAAATGCTATTATTAAGCATCCTGATGATGCTTGTTTGTGTGAATGCAAGTGCCCAGCAATATGTTTATTACAAATCTACGGGTACTCACGTAAACGTCCGCGAAGGACCAGGAAAGAATTACGGCATCGTGGAATATTCTGGTGCTTACGGGAGTGAAGGAATCGTCCAGCTTGATAAAGGCGTAATTGTGGCCAGTGACGGTATAGTAAGGAACGGCTTTAGACATGTTTTCTATGCAGGCACTTACAATTTGTGGGAAGATGGTTGGGTGTCTCAACAATACCTGAAGCGCTGTGTAAGATGTAGCGTATGCAAAGGAAAAGGCTATTTCAACCGCAAATGCCCTGAATGTAATGGCACAGGAGTCCATTCATGTTGCGACTACACGGGCAAGGCCCGTTGTAATAGTTGCTATGGGGTGGGGTATAAATAGATGAGAGATTCTTGTGGGGCTTCCAACACAAAGGACTTGACCAGTGGGGCGAACCACGACGACTCAGTACAGCAAAAATGCCAAGAATCCTTATGCGGATAGCAAATCCGCATAAAGCAAATATAGTTGTAATCCTATTAAAGAATTACTGACTCAAAAAAAACTCCGCCTCTTTTATGTATCACGAATCCTGATATTCAATGCAGTGAACACTCCCTACTCAACCATCATCATCATTATTTAACGGTTTTCTTTTTGTTGAAGGTGAAGTTTCCGAAAACCATTCTGACGAAAAGCAACTTCTTGGCATAGGCTTGGACAATCTGTTGGGCATGGATGCCATCGGAGTTGCTTTTCGCTCGCCTTGCACTACTCTGCCCTGCGGGCGAAGATAGGCGGCGGCTCAACAATAAAAACAAAAAAATGGTTTTTTGTTTTGTATTGTCTTCGCCTTGCACTACTCTGCCGAAGGCGAAGATAGGCGGCGGCTCGGAAAAGAAAATAAAAACTTTGTTATTTATTTTGCTTTTCGCTCGCCTTGCACTATCTTTGCAAGTTGGAAGGAAATGTATAATCATTGGATGCCATGGGATGGCTCTGCCATCCGCACAAAAACCAGCACCACACCATGGACACGAAGAAATATTCAATGGGAAACGAACTGATCAAGGGCGGCGTCGTCATCATCGATTTCGTCATCCTCAACGTGCTTCTTCTTTTGTGCAAGAAGTACCTTGACACCGTTTACCCCCTCTATTTCAGCAAAGAGCCACGCATCACGTTCATCATCGCCAACGTGGCGATGGTCATCGCTCATTTCTGCATAGGCACCATCATCCACCGCCGTAGGACACAAATAGACGAGGTGTTCCTAAGCGTGCTCAAACTGTGCCTTGTCCATATCACCATCATGTTTTTCTGTCTACGCCTTCTTGGCGGCAGGGGCAGTGTGCGCATGTTCAAGTTCATGGTCATCTTCCTTGCAGCGGAGTTGGTCGTCATCTTCGTCTGTCGCTTGTTGGAGAAACTGTTCATCAGGTTTTTCAGGCAGTCGGGCCGCAACACTCGCAGCGTGCTCTTCGTGGGTAGCGACCCCGCCTTGCTCATGCTGTATCGCAACCTCATCTCCGACTCCTCCACCGGTTATAAGATAAGGGGTTACTTTGCCAACGAACTTATGGAGAATTGCCCCAAGGAAATCATCCACCACGGCACCCTCGGCACCCTCAACCAACTCATCGGCTTTGAACCATCAGAGGGTGCGACTCCCCCTTCGTGCACCTTGACCGACATCGCCCGCACCGATGAGTTGTTCTGCTGCCTCTCCCACGACGAGAACGAGCAAATCATGCGGCTGATCAAATACTGTGACAAAAACCTCATCCATTTCTATTATGTCCCCAGGATGTCGGGCAACTTCCTGTTGAACCTGCAACCCGAGCAATTGGGTGAGACGATGGTGTTCACCAACCATCACGAACCCCTCTCCCACCCTCTCAACAAGTTCATCAAACGGACGTTCGACATCGTGGTGAGTGCGGTTGTCTGCCTGGTCATGCTTCCCTTCATTCCCCTCATCGCCTACCTCATCAAGAGGCAAAGCCCCGGCCCCATCTTCTTCAAGCAGCAACGCACGGGCTTCAACGGCAAGACATTCACCTGTTACAAATTCAGGTCGATGCACGTCAACAAGGACGCCGACAAGGTGCAGGCCACCAAGGACGACCCGAGGAAATTCCCCTTCGGCGACTTCATACGAAAGACCAACATCGACGAGTTCCCGCAGTTCTTCAACGTGCTCAAGGGCGATATGAGCATCGTAGGCCCCCGTCCTCACATGCTGGCACACACCAAAGAGTATGGTGAAATCATCGACAAGTACATGGTGAGGCACTTCAGCCTCCCCGGCATCACCGGATGGGCCCAGGTGAGCGGCAGTCGCGGAGAGACGAAAGAGGTATGGGAGATGGAGGAACGCATACAAAAGGACATCTGGTATATCGAAAACTGGACGTTCTGGCTCGACATCAGAATCATCCTTCGCACTTTCGTCACACTTTTCGTGCCCGACAAGAAGGCGTATTGAAGATTGAAAATTGAAAATTGAAAATTGAAGATTGAAGATTGAAAATTGAAAATTGAAGATTGAGTTGTGCCGGAGGCACAACCTACGGAGAACGGAGCATACAGGCACTTTTTTTAGCGGTAAAGCCCATAGCCCATAAGGCTGGCCCATAAAGCCCATAAAGCCCACAACCCCCATAAAGCCCATAAGGCTGGCCCATTAAGACCCTTTTCATACCGATTGCCGGCACAAGTATTCCAGATGTTAACAATCTATAAATACGTTTCAAAAAAATTTTACTTTTGCTATGGAAAAACGTCATAATAGTAGTTTTTAGAATGATATCATCAACCTTTTTTTGATTTGAGGCCTACAGCCCCAAACCATTTCCTATTATGAATAATGACAAGATATTACGCATCGGCATAGTTGGTGCGGGATGGATTGCCGAGAAGGCAGCCATCACATTGAACGGACTCGAAACGTGTGAGTGCCACGCCATTGCCTCACGCTCACTGGAAAAAGCCACTGCATTCGCCAAGCAATGGAATGTGAAAAAAGCATACGGTTCGTATGGTGAAATATATACGGATCCCGACATCGACCTCGTATATGTCGCCACCCCTCATTCCCATCATTACGAAGTGACCCGCGACGCCCTGCTCGCCGGCAAGCCCTGCCTGGTGGAGAAGGCGTTCATGGCCAATCATGCACAGTCGCTCGCCATTGTGCAACTTGCCCGCGAGCGAGGACTGTTCCTTGCCGAAGCCATCTGGACACGCTACCAGCCCGTCGTCAAGACGGTGCGCGACCTGATAGCCAGCGGCCGCATCGGCACTCCCCGGCTCGTCACCGCCACATTGGGCTACAGCATGGGCGAGAAGCCACGCATCATGCGCCCCGACCTCTGCGGCGGCGCCCTTCTCGACCTTGGTGTCTACGCCCTCAACTTCGTCCGCATGTTCTTCCCCTCCGACATCGTCAGCATCGAGAGCCAATGCGTGAAGAGCGCCACCGGCATGGACCTCACCAACGCCATCAGCCTGGTGCTGGCCGACGGCATGCTCTGCAACCTGCAGTCGAGCGCCGCCTGCGTGGGCGACAACATCGGCGTCATCGCCGGTACCGACGGCAACCTCATCATCGACAACATCAACAATCCCCAGAAAGTCACGGTGAACACCCACGATCGCGAATTTGTGGAGGACATCCACGTGCCCCGGCAAATCACCGGCTACGAATACCAGTTCCTCGCCTGCCGCGACGCCCTCATCGAAGGTTTGCTCGAACCCCGCGAAATGCCCTATGAGGAAACCCTATACATCATGCAACTCATGGACGATTTCCGCCAAAAATGGGGCGTGCATTACCCCATGGATGATGTGCAATGGTCTTAACAACAACACCGTTTTGAAGAGATGAAAAAGATGAGAACAACCATGATCGTGGCAGGACTGTTGGCTGCCATGTCAATATACGCCGACGACCTGCACCTGAACGACCTTGGCTATTTCGAGCGCCAAGGAGTCAACGTGCTCGTGTTCAGCAACAATTTCAACGGCGGTTTCAACGACGAGAAGAACTCCGGCATAGAAATCATCCACCATGGCGTGCGCACGGTGCAAGGCGGCGCCGTCAGGCTCAACAACACCCCAGAGCAATGGGACCTCGTGCCGAAGACGACCAACCGCACCGTGGACCGCGAGAAAGGCTGCATCGAGGTGACGATGCGCTATGACGACTACGACTTCGACAGCCGTGTCGTGGTGACGGCGAAAGGACAGGCCGTGGAGATTGCCGTATGGCTCGACAAGCCCGTCCCCGACGCCCTTGCCGGAGAGGCAGGTTTCAACATCGAGTTCCTCCCATCCCAATACTGGTTGAAGACCTTCTCCGTAGACGGACGACTGGGGCGCCTACCTCGCTACGCCACCAGCCAGACCATCACCCGACCCAACACGGAGAAACCCCGTCAGTTCAAGGGCTTCAAGACCTATGACGACCGCGGCACCGGGCGTTTCATCGACCCACTGCCCATGGAGAGCGGCCACGTCTTCACATTGGCCACCGACGACCCGGAACGCATGGTGCGCATCAGCAGCGATGACTCCGAACTCAAACTCTACGACGGGAGGATTCTCGCTCAGAACGGCTGGTTCGTCCTGCGCAGCGTGCTGCCAAAGGGCAAGACGGGCAAGGTGGTGACATGGCTCGTGGAGCCCCATGCCATCCCCGGTTGGAAGCGCCAGCCCAACATCGGCTTCTCTCAAATCGGCTACATCCCCAACCAACCGAAAGTGTCAGTCATCGAACTCGACAAGACCGACACCCCCCTCGCCAACGCCACACTGATGCGCATCAACGGCGACGGCACGACGACGGAAGCCTATCGTGGCGACATCAAGTCGTGGGGAGCATACTACAAATACAATTACGTGAAGTTCGACTTCTCAGAGGTGAAGCAGCCCGGCGTCTACTTCATCCAGTATGGCGACACCCGCACCAACGACTTCCTCATCGACGACCACGTCTATGACAAGATCACCGACGCCACCACCGACGTGTGGGTGCCCATCCACATGAACCACATGTATGTGAACGAAGGCTACCGCACGTGGCATGGCGAACCTTTCAAGGAAGGCTACCTGCAAGCCCCTCCCAGCGACCATTTCGACCTCCACTCGCAAGGTGCAACCACCGACACGAAATACAAGCCCTATGAACTCATCCCCGGTCTGAACATCGGCGGGTTCTTCGACGCCGGAGACTTCGACATCGAAACAGGCTCCAACATCAACGTCGTGCAGAACCTCATACGCACATGGGAGTTGTTCAAACCTCAGCGTGACGAGACATTCGTCAGTCAGGAACAACGCTATGTGGACCTCCACCGGCCCGACGGCGTGCCCGACATCCTGCAATTCATCGAGCACGGCACGCTGAACCTCGTGGCACAAGCCGAACAAATCGGGCACATGGCCTCCACGCTCTCCAATTCCGTCCTCGACAACTACCACCACCTCGGCGACGCCGCCAGCATCACCGACGGCAAGCACTACGACCCCAGCCTCAAACCCTACGAGGTCTCCGCCGACGGCAAGCGCAGCGGCACCCCCGACGACATGTGGGCCTTCACCACGCGCAACCCCCAGCTCGACTTCCGTGCCGCCACCATGTTCGCCGCCGCCAGCCGCGCCCTTGAAGGCTACAACGACCAACTGGCACAGCGTGCGCTCACACAGTCGAAACGCTTGATGCAGGAGGCCACCGACATCGTCAAGCAACGCTCCGAACAGGCTAACGCCGCACAAGACGACTACAGTTGGCTCGACGGCAACGACAATGCCAACAACAACCAGCAACAGGCCAACAGAAACCGCAGGAACCGCCAGCAACTGGGCAACATGGCCACCAACCTCCAACTCTACGGCGCCACCAGGGAAAAGACATATCTTGACAGTTTCCTGAAACAAATATGGGAGGCCCTCGACCGCAATGTCGCCAACAACATGCAGACGGCCCTCGACGCCATACCCTACATGGATGAAGCCTACAAGAAGCGCCTGCGTCCATACGTGGAGCAATATGAAACCTACATCAAACGCTTCGACGAGCAGAACCCCTACGGCGTACCCATCGGACTGGGCAACTGGGCCGGCGGCAATGCCGTCCTCAATTTCGGCACCACCGTCTGCTTCGCACACATCTACTATCCCGACATCGTGCCAAAGGATGAGGTCTACCGCGTGGCCAACTGGCTCTATGGCTGCCATCCCTACCACAACTACTCGTTCGTGGCCGTCGTCGGAGCAGCACGCCCGAAGGCCGTCTTCTACGGCAACAACCGCGCCGACTTCTCCTTCATCCCCGGCAACGTGGCACCAGGACTGCTCTTCCGCCAGCCCGACCATTTCGAGAATTTCGACGACTGGCCCTTCCTCTGGGGACAGAACGAAGGCACCATCGCCGGCAACACCCAATACATCATCTTCAGTTCAGCACTGAGGGGCATCATCAACCAAAAACAATAACCACCGACACGAAATGAGACGTCTCATTTTCCTCATGCTGCTTCTGGCAGCCATCACCGGCGTCAACGCCCAGTCAAGCCAGAACCTGACCATCAGCGGGCACCTCACCGACGTGGATGCCAAAGAACCCATCGAACTGGCCACCGTCCAACTGTTCCGTGTCAAGGACAGCACATTCGTAGGAGGGACGCTGACCGACATGAAGGGCAACTTCTCCGTGGAAGCGCCATCCAACGGCACCTACCGCCTGAGAATCTCATCCGTCGCCTACAAGACCTTGGAGCAAGAGGTGACACTGCGGCGCGACCAAAGCCAAGACCTGGGCACCCTGCTGATGTCGCCAGAGAGCATCACGCTTGGAGAAGCCGTGGTCATCGGGCGGGTGCCGCAAGTCGTCGTCAGGAAAGACACGCTGGTCTACAACCCCGACGCCTACCGTACACCGGAAGGCTCCGCCATAGAGGAGCTCATCAAACGCATCCCCGGAGCGGAAGTCGACGAAGACGGGAAAATCACCATCAATGGAAAGGAGGTGAAGAAAATCCTGCTCGACGGCAAAGAATTCATGCTCGGTGACATAGAGACGGCATTGAAGAACCTTCCCGTCTCCATCATCCAGGACATGAAATTCTATGACCAGCAGAGCGACCAGTCGCGCATCACCGGCATCGACGACGGCAACAAGGAGACCGTGCTCGACTTCACCATCAAGAAAGGCATGAACCGTGGCTACATGACCAACCTCGACCTTGGCGCCGGCACCCACCACCGCTACGCCTCACGCGGCATGGGCAGCAGTTTCACCGACAACACCCGCTTCGTGGTGCTGGGCAACGTCAACAACAAGGAAGAGAATGCCGGCTGGTGGAACCGCCGTGGCCTGAACACCCGCAAGATGCTGGGCACCAATTTCAACTATGACAACGGCGAAAAGCTGAAAATCGACTTCAACGTGCGCTGGAACCACCGCAACGGTGACAACCAGACGAAGAACACCAGCGAGAACTTCTACAGCGAGACCTCGCGCACCTTCTCCAACAATGAGTCGAAAAACTTCACCCGCAGCGACAACTGGAACGGCAACCTCCGTGTGGAATGGAAGCCCGACAGCCTGACCAACATCCTCCTGCGCGCCAATGGCAGCTACGGCTCGAACGACGGCACCACCACCTCTGCCGCCGCCACCTTCAACGCCGACCCCTATCTTTACGTAGCCGACCCATTGGACGCAATAGCCTCGCTCGACCCCGCCAACCGGCTATACCCCTATCTGGTGAACCACAACAAGAACGCCAACCTGAGCTATGGCCGCAACAAGAACGCCTGGGGCATGCTGCAACTCTACCGCCGCCTGAACCCGCACGGGCGTAACATCACCCTAAGGGCGGAACTCAGCGGGGGCGACAGCCAGAACAAGAACGCCTCCAACAACGACGTGCACCTCTTCCTCGTGAAGGACCAGGCCGGGCGTGACTCCACCTACTACACCGCCCGCTACAACACCACCCCTTCAGACAACAGCGGATACGTGTTGAGCGCCAACTACAGCGAACCCCTGTGGAAAGGCGCCCACCTGCAGGCCAACTACGAGTTGCGCTACAACCAGAACAAGAGCGACCGCCAGACCTACGACTTCAGCCATCAGCCAGAGAACATCTTCGCCGGCCTCATTCCGCATTACCGGGAATGGGACAAGTGGATCGGTCCCGTGGAAGACCATATGGATGACTTCTTCGACCGCAACCTGAGCCGCTTCTCCGAATACAAGAACTACACCCACAACATACGCCTGACACTGCGTCACAAAGTGGAGAAATACGACTACAACCTGGGCTTCCTCATGCAGCCGCAGCGCTCCAACTTCATCCAGGACTACCGTGGCGTCTATGTGGACACGGTGCGCACCGTCACCAACTTCACACCCACCTTCGACTTCCACTACAAGTTCAACGACCAGAGCAACCTCTGGGTCCATTACCGTGGCGACACCCGCCAGCCGGAGATGACGCAGCTGCTCGACATCACCGACGACTCCAACCCCCTATACATCACACAGGGAAACCCCGGACTAAAACCGCAGTTCACCAATTCGTTGAACATCTATTTCAACAACTACACCTCGAAGCACAAACGCTCCATCGTGACCTATGCCAACTACCGGCACACCCGCAACAGCATCTCCAACCTCGTGCGCTACAACCCGGAGACGGGCGGAAGCCTCTCGCGGCCGGAAAACATCAACGGCAACTGGAACATGGATGGCGGATTCACCTTCAACACCGCCATAGACTCTGCCGCCCACTGGAACGTGGGCACCGAAACCCGCGCCCGCTACAACAACTACGTGAGTTATGTGGCAAGGCATCAAGCCGATGCACAAAAGAACACCACACGCTGCATCAACCTCAACGAGCGCCTTACCGCCAGTTACCGCAACCAATGGCTTGAAGTGACCCTTGACGGCAACGTCAACTACCAACACTCACGCAACAAGCTGCAACCCAATGCCGACCTCGACACCTGGCAGTTCAATTATGGCGGCCAGTTCCTCCTACGCCTGCCTTATGAAATCGAAGTGAGCAGCAATCTCCACCAGCACAGCCGCCGCGGCTACAACGACCCATCGATGAACACCAACGAACTCATCTGGAACGGTCAGATATCCAAAACTTTCCTCAAGGACAAGACCCTCACCGTCGCCCTCAACTTCTACGACCTCCTTGGCCAACAGAGCAACTACGAGCGATGGATCAATGCCACCAGCCGAAGCGACACGGAATACAACAGCATCAACTCATATGCCATGCTGCATGTGCGCTACCGCCTCAACATATTCGGAGGCAAGAAGGACTCGGAAAGACGCTATGAGAAGAAGTGGGGCAACAGAGACCGCTAAGCATCAATCACCAAGATTTACAACCAACTAAAAAATACGAAATGAAAGACTTTGTTTATTACGCACCAACGGAAGTGGTGTTTGGAGAACATTCAGAGGAGCGAGTGGCCTCTCTGACAAAGAAATACGGTGGCACGAAAGTGCTTGTACACTACGGCGGAAAGAGTGCCGTGCGCTCAGGACTGCTTGACAAGATATGCGGACTGCTCAGCGAAGGTGGCATCGACCATGTGACCCTGGGCGGCGTCGTACCCAATCCCCGGCTGTCAAAGGTTTATGAAGGCATCGAGTTGTGCAGGAAAGAGGGCGTGGACTTCATCCTCGCCGTCGGTGGCGGAAGCGTCATCGACTCCGCCAAGGCCATCGCCTACGGCGTGTGCCATGAAGGCGACGTGTGGGACTTTTACCTTGGCAAGGCAGAGCCTCGGCAGATGCTGCCTGTAGCCACCGTGCTGACCATCCCCGCGGCGGGCAGCGAGATGAGTGAGGCGAGTGTCATCACCAACGAGGATGGCGACATCAAACTCGGCTATTCCAACGACATGTCACGTCCGAAATTCGCCATCATGAACCCACGCCGCACCTTCACCCTTCCTCCTTACCAGACAGCAGCAGGCGTCACCGACATGATGATGCACACGATGGAGCGTTATTTCAGCAAGGACGACGACATGGACCTCACCACCGACTTGGCAGAAGCGGTGCTGCGCCGTATGAAGACCGCCGTCTTCGCCGTGTTGAAAGACCCTGAGGACTACCGCAACCGCGCCCAGGTCATGTGGGGTGGCAGCGTGGCACACAACGGGTTGACAGGCTGCGGCATCAGCGACGACTGGGCCACCCACCAACTGGAACACGAATTGAGCGGGATGTTCGACGTGACCCATGGTGCCGGCCTTGCCGCCATCTGGCCCAGTTGGGCACGCTATGTGATGCACGAGAACCTCAGCCGCTTCGTGCGCTTCGCCGTCAACGTGATGGACGTCCCCAACGACTTCACCGACCCCGAGGGAACGGCATTGAAAGGCATCGAGGCCATGGAGCGTTTCTACCATGACATCGGGATGCCCGTCAACATCAAGGAATTGATCGGCCGCGACATCACCGACGACGAAATCAAGGAGATGACCCGCAAATGCAGTCGCGACAACACTGCCACCTGCGGCTGCTTGAAGGTGCTGCATGCAGAAGATATGGAAAAAATCTATAAAATGGCACGAGGATGAGGATTTTGATGATTGGTGGCACCGGCACCATCAGCAGCGCCATCACCAGGCAGTTGGCAGCCGCCGGCCACGACTTATGGCTGCTCAACCGTGGCACTCGCAAAGACGAAGTGCCAGGAAATGTGAAACAAGTCATCGCGGACATCAACGACGAGGCAAACGTCCTCCAACAACTTGGCGATGCCACGTTCGACGCCGTCTGTGAGTTCATCGGCTTCGTCCCTTCGCAGGTGGAGCGCGACATGCGGCTGTTCTCCGGCCGCACCCGCCAATACGTATACATCAGTTCGGCTTCCGCCTACAACAAACCCGCCCGCAGTCACGTCATCACCGAAGGCACCACGCTTGCCAATCCTTATTGGGAGTATTCACGCAACAAGATCTGTTGCGAGGAATTGCTGATGAAGGCGTATCGCGAGGACGGCTTTCCCGTGACCATCGTACGCCCCAGCCACACCTATTGCGAGCGTGGCGTCCCCGTGAGCGTGCATGGGCCGAAAGGCAGCTGGCAGGTGCTGAAGCGGATGATGGAGGGAAAGCCCGTCTTGGTGCACGGCGATGGCAGTTCGCTATGGACCTTGACATGGAACGAGGACTTCGCACGCGGCTTCATCGGCTTGCTGGGCAATCCGAAAGCCATCGGGGAAGCCTTCCAAATCATGTCGGACGAGCAACTGACATGGAATCAGGTTTATGAGAGCGTCGCCCAAGCCCTTGGCGTGGAATGTCATCCCTACCATGTCTCATCATCGTTCCTTGCAGCCGTATGCCCGGAAGAATACGACCTCACGGGCAACCTGTTGGGCGACAAGGCCGTGAGCGTGGCTTTCGACTGTACGAAACTGAAGCGTGCCGTCCCAGGGTTCTGCGCCACCACCCGTTTCGACGAAGGGGTGCGCCGTTGTGTCTCCTACCTGCTTGCACACCCTGAGCTACAGGTGGAGGACCCTGAATTCGATGCATGGTGCGACCGTGTCATCGAGGCTCAGGAAAATGCCAAAAAAGCTTTCTGTCAGTAGGAAGAGCGGTTGGAAATCCTTGAGCATCCAGAGTTGATGGATTCATAGGATTTCCAACCCACTCTCTCAGTCTTCCTTTTGAAGGCCGGCCTAAGGCTCAAAATGATAAAAAAACAAGACAAACGCAGCTTTGACAATCATCAAAAGTTCGAGTTACGTTGCAAAACGCCATAGTTAATTTTCATTAAATAATCCCTATTTTTACAAATTGCCAAAGGCTTGAAGTCAAAAATCAATCTTTTCACTTGGTAAATTTTCAATATATTTGTAATTTTGCAGCGAATTATGTAAAATGCCATCATTATTGGTGGTTATGTACTTGTTATGCAACAAGGAAAGGCACTCTCGCCATTCTGTATAAAGCAAAGCAATATCAAAGGAACAGGTCACTATCACAGTCATTCAGTTAAAGTAAACAGTACCAAGGCAAAATATGTTGAAAAAGATTTCAAACTTAGCGTTGCTCCTTGCATTCACGGCAAGTCTTCACGCTGCCCCCATTGACAAGCATACCGCATTGTCGAGAGCACAATCTTTTGTTCTGGAAAAAGGATTCGATCTGGAATTGAGAGAGAGCCAACAGGCCAGGACAAGAGCCGGTATGGAAAATGAAGCTCCTTGCTATTACATTTTCAACTCTGCCGACGGAGAGGGTTTCGTCATCGTGGCAGGCGACGACCTACTCTATCCCATCCTCGGGTATTCCGACAAAGGAAGTATCGATTTAGACAACATTCCCGACGGTTTGGCGTCGCTTCTCGGTCATTACGAGGAAGTGACACTCGACCTTAGGGCTCAAGAGCAGGCCGGACAGATTGCAACGACCACCGACAACCCCAGGAGGGCCATGACGCTCACCAAGAATCCCATCAAGCCTTTCCTTTTCAACAATTACGGGCATTATGGGCCTTACAATAACCAGAACCCGTATTACAATTCGAAAAAGCACTCGTCTTGTGCATGCAGCACCGTGGCCGTGGCAGAAGTCATGTGTTATTACAAATACCCTGCGGTCATTCCCAAGGCTGCTGGATACATCACAGAGACCCTTGGCCTCGAATTGAGTGACCTTCCGGCCTATGAAATCGATTGGGACAACATCCTGCCCAATTATGCTGATGTGGAATACTCTCAGGTTGAAATGGACGAGATAGCCCATTTCATGTTTCATCTGGGTCAATACATGCACACAGACTTCCAGGAAGACAGTGCCTCTCCAACCAAAGACATCTACACGACACTTAAGAATTTTGGCTACCGCTCTACGGAAGCCAGGTCCTTTTCATTATACCTGATGCCCGACTTGGAAGACATTTTCTATGACAACTTGTCGAAAGGCATGCCTGTCATCGTCTCTGGATGCAACATTCGAATCGGCGGCGCACGTCACGTGTTCATTCTCGACGGATACGACCAAGATGCCAGATTCCACATCGATTGGGGATGGGACGGATGCTGCCAAGGCTACTACAGTTTCACCAACATCAGCCCCTACGACAACACATCGAGTTATGCATATTTCAAGGACTTGTGGTGCATCTTCAACATTGAGCCCAAGCAGAACTCCACAGCCGTCGAGGAAGAAAACCCTCACGTATGTCTCGACCTCACAGCCCTCAGCCTGAGCAATGGCAAAGTCGTCACCAGCAGACGCAACTACAGCGGCGTCCCCGGCATCTATGTCGAAGCCCTCGGACTGGTGGATGAGACCAACAGAATCGTAAAGATACTGGGTGAGGACAGCATCTATCTGAAGAACAACTCCGAGGTAAGCACCAGGACATGGGCCATCGACAACCTTGGAGATGTCAAAAATGGAGAATACTACATCTATGCCATCAGCCGTCTGTCCAATGGCGACGGCCTCTGGCATTTCGACAAGGTGAGGAGCACGGTGAAAAACGGCCTTGTAAAGGCATCCATAGAAAACGGAAGTGCAAGCCTGACCCTATTGCCCCCTGTCCAATACAACAGCTTGGAATTGTACGATGCCACGACATGCTACAAGGGAGCTGCAAGAAAATTCAAGCTCAACCTGACCAACAACACGATGGACATGGTCAACCGCATGCTATATGTCTATGAAGACAGCATCACGCCCATGCACTTCGCCAACATCAACATTCCCGCCCGTTGCAACATGGACTACGACATCATCTACATCCCTCAAGAAACGGGTACGCACCAATTATTGGTTTGCACGGACACTTTGCGCAGCAACATTCTTTTCCAAAAGACCATCAACGTGAAGAATTCGGTGAAATACAGCCTCAACCTTGACTCCATCATCATAGACAACTACAACAGCACCCAGAAGAACCTCTATGGCAACGAGTTGAGGATCAGGGTGAAGATCACCAACAACGGCACTTACGACTACAACGACTATTTCCGCTTCTTGGTGAAGAAAAGCTGGGGGAACGATAGAAACACGTGGTATAACACGAAGAAACCGTTGTTGCACCTCCTCGCGGGAGAGTCGATGTGGCTGGACTTTGAGACCAAAGACATGGCCTACTACCAGAAATTCACCCTCTATGTCTATTACAAGACCAACAGTAGCAACGACCCGAATGTGTTCACCACTCACTTGTACAGCAGAGACTTCGTGCCACGCCCCGCAATAAGGATGTGGAAGGAAGACGGAAAGATGTATGCAAAAGAGCCGACGACCAAGAAATTGGTGGTGCCTAGCGATGTCATAGCTCTCGACCTGACACCCCCCAACATCGACTTGCCTTCAAGCATCGTGCCCAACGGCAACCCCAACGCCCTCTACTATGTCCCCAAATCATACGACGAACTCTCCTCTTACAACCAGATTGTGAACGGCTCGGCCGAGAGCATCACACTTGTCGACAGCATACCTTGCTACGTCCCAATTGATTTCACCGCCGAGCATGCGGAATACACCCGCACCTTCGAGAAAGGATTCATGGGAAAAATCAACGAGAACAACTGGACCACCATCGTGCTTCCCTTCGACGTGGACAAGGTCTACAACACGGTAGACCACACCAAGGTCAAATGGAACAAGCCAGGAGAGGATGACGGGCAGTTCTGGTTGAGGGAATTCTATGGCGAGGACGGCTTCTACACCTATTTCACCGACGCGGAAGAGATGCGTGCCAACGAGCCTTACATCATCACCGTGCCTGGCGCCACGTTTGGCGAGGAAGCCTGCCTGGTGGGCAAGCCGCTGGTGTTCAGTGGTGACGACACCCGTTTCCCCAGCTCCAAGGTGGTGGCCGACGGACGAAGCTTCGACTTCCAAGGCTCCTATTACAAGACGAGCACATACGGCAACAACATCTACAAGCTTGACGAGGAAAACAGGGGCAACTACTTCGCCTACGTGTCAGGAGAGGGCGTGGTATACCCGTTCCGTGCCTACTTCACCTCCATGGTCAAGCCCCAATCCGGCAGCAGGCTGCATGTGGCATCCTACATCAAGCCGAGCACCAATATCGCAACGGGCATCCATGACATCGTGGAGACCACCGAGAATGGAAGCGCCGTGCGCATGACGCTTCCCGGCGTTTACACCATCACCGGTAGAATGGTGTCCACCACATCCGACGCTTCGGCAAGGGAAATCCTCAACACCCTTCCAAAGGGCGTCTACATCATCAACGGAAAGAAATACGTGAAATAAGAACGCCCCGCCGGCGTTTCTCACAAGCGAGGGGATGAGTCGTTACTCATCCCCTCGCTGCATTGAGTAGCCTTTCCACTCCCTGCCTGATGGAACGAAGGCCAAAGTCGGAAGGGCTCACCTCATGAAGTGGAACCCAAAAACACTCGGCGGCATCGTCACCGGCTCGTAGCGCCGAGGTATCGTCCACCTCGCAGCGGAAGAAGAGGTCGAGCGTGGGAACCTGAAAACCAGAAAAGAGGTATTCGTTGGGCATGCTGAACAAATATTCCGCCCTCGCCACACGGAGCCCCGTCTCTTCCAACACTTCTCGCGCCAGTCCCTCCTCTGCCGTCTCCCCGATGTCGGCGAATCCTCCCGGAAGGTCGAGCGTGCCAAATGCTGGTTCACGCCCGCGTCGCTCCACGAGCAAACGTCCTTGTTCATCGACGATGACGGCCACGTATGCACTGCTGGGATTCAAGTAATATACAAACGAGCATTGGGCGCAACGCCGACTCTTCTCGTCATTGTCGGTGAAAGACGCACTGCCGCACACCGGGCAGTGAGTGAACTTTTTCAAGGGGTGTTCCATGGAAGTGAAGGGGAGTTAAAGGGGAGTTAAAGGGGAGTTAAAGGGGAGTTAAAGGGGAGTTAAAGGGACATATGTTTACTTTTAACGCCATTCTGTCTTGATGATGTTTGCCATGACTTGGAAGGGAGAAATCACCTTACCAATTGTCTGTCCGGAAGGGGAACAACGGCAGTCCGGCGCCATTCTTGAGATTGCCCAACTGGAAATTCTTGAAACAGTAGCGGATGGCCACCGGATGCTCCACCTCGGGGCATGTGATCTTGATGGTTTCGTCCCACTCTCCACCCCCTGGTTGCCAGAAATGGACGGCCTTGGCAGGATGGAACACACGGTCGGCCCCAGCCACCTCGAAGCCTTGGATGTCCTCAAACCTGTTGATGCTCCCATAGTCGTCTTTCAAATGAATGTGGACGGTGCTGCCGTCAATCTTCATATCCTTGAACGACGGACTCTTGCACCACACGTTTCCCATCCCGTAGGTCTGGTTGAGCGCAAGCAAGGCGAGTCGCCAGCCCACCGGTTTCTTCTGCGCCGGGTGTATCTGCGTGGTTTCATAAGGATAGGCCAGGTCGTTGGTGCAGACGAGTCCGCTGTTGGGGATTTTCGTTGATGCGAGATATTGTTGCTCGCGCAACCTCGCCCCGTTGTCGCCATCCACATTGTCGTAGTGATAAGGTGCTATTTCCACGAAATAGAATGGAATCTCCCCCAATCCGAATTGCTCCCTCCATTGCTGCACAAGCAGTTGCAGACGTTCGGAGTATTGGTTGCCCGGGTCTCCCACATTGGAGCATCCCTGATAGAAGATGATGCCCTTGACGGTGTATTTGAGGATGGGGTTGAAAGTACCGTTCCCCCACACCAGTTGGCGATGGTAGTCCCATTCATGGCCATTGACGATGCCCATGGTGTCGAGCGGTTCCGTGGTGTGCTTCTGGAGGTTTTCCCGTGTCAGCCAACTTTCCACGCGCGTACCGCCTTTGTTGGCTATCACCAGTCCTACAGGCACGTCGAGACTACTGTTCAGCGCCTGTGCGAAGAAATAGCCAGTGGCAGATGCTTCACCCACCGTCTCCGGGCCTATCTCTCGCCACTCGCAGTCGGCATCCTCCAAGGGTGTCATGCTCATCACGCTTGGCACCTTCACATAGTGTATGCCCTTGTAACGCCGGGCTTGCAACACCTCCTCGTTGTAACCTTCGACGGGACAGTTGCCGAAACCTTTCACCGGCATCTCCATGTTGCTTTGTCCGGCACACACCCACACCTCTCCAGAGAGCACGCCATTGATGATGACGGTTTCGCCATCGTCGAAAGCAATGGACAACGGTGTGTAGCTGGCAGCCGGAGTGGAGACCTTCACCAACCACTTTCCGTCCTTCCCGGTCTTGGCCTTGTAGGTCTTTGTACTCCACGAGACGCTGACGGTGACGTCTTTGCCTGGCTCGTCCCACCCCCATAGCCGTGCTTCCGTATTCTGCTGAAGCACCATATTGTCACCTATGAGGTGTGGAAGTCTCACTTTGGCCTGTGCGCATGCCATCACTAACATGGCTACAAATAGGCAATAGTTTCTTTTTCGCATTTTGATGATTGATTTAAGTTTGTATGGTATGGCCTAGATATACTAGAAGCCCTAGGAATACTAGAAGCCCTAGGAATACTAGAGACCCTAGAAATACGAATACTAGGAATACTAGAGGACCTAGCTGATATATTCAAGGAATTCCTTTCTCACTCCTCTTCGTGCTCCTCTCTGTAGCAGCACCATCTGCCCCCAGTTGCCCTCCACCAGCACCCATCCTTGTTGGGTGTGTGCCATATCGAAGGCCACGTATCGATGGTAAGGAGGCAGCGAACGGTGAATTTCCTCTATGAGGTGCATCAACGCGTCCCATTCAGGCAGCTGCCACCCCATGTAGCGCATGCCGGAGTCGGGATGTGTCTCGAAATGGTGCCCATGTTCGTCGAACCCCTCTGTGGCGACACGTCCGGTTTCTACATCAATGCCGGCACCAATGCCGCCGCTGACCCCATTGTCCACAATGGAGCCAAGACGTCCGACTCGGAACAATGGTGTAAGGTTGTGGTGCACGCCTTCTTTTGTGAGAAACGAAGCCACACGTACGGTATTGACCGAGGTGGGGTTCCAAGAGGCCATTTCCTTCGACTGTATGATAGGTTCCTCCAGTATCCATGAACCATTTTCATACAGTTTTTTGTAAACGGCCTCTGCTTCGGCCTTGTCCTTGGGTTCCAGCATATAGGCGTTTCTCCCGAAACAGCCGGTGAGTTCTTTGACGAAGAATCGCGGATGTCGTGAGAAGAAAGCCATGAAATCCTCCTTTGTTGCATCAGGTCCCACCTTGCAAGCCTCACGATGGAAGTACGGCTTCATCAAATTGTAAAAGCGCCATTTGTCGGCATGGTCGTTGCGCACTTCCGCCCCGAAAACCTCATGGAGCACACGCCAACGTTCCGCATCTGAAAGATATTCCGTGCGCTCTTTGTAAGACAAGTGTGGGAAGTCGAATATGAAATATTCCAAAGGAGTGATTTCCAAAGCCAACATACTCTGTATCATATCCTTCTCCAATCTTTTCCTTTCCTCAGGTTGGATATTTTCTGGTATGTTCTCACTGATGGCTATGTCGATGAGTTTCTTGAGATGGGGGAACACTTTCCGGCCAAAATAAAAGTTATTCCAGCGCAGGAAGGCACCTTCCTTTGGCAATATCTTGTTGGGATAAAGCCCTTCGGTTCCATCGTTTCTGCTGAAAGTACGATGCAAGAAATGGTCGGTTTTTAGAATTGTTTTTTCTATAAAGCAGATAATCTGGTCTGTCATCGGGTGTTTAGTTTGTATTACTTCTTTTTGCATGCAAAGGTAATGCAAGCCATATACAAAACAAAACAAAAGGACATTTTTTTGTTTTTTGTCTTGCTCATCTTCACCAAATCATTTCCACATCACCCTATGCCACAAACTCTTCAGCGAATTGGAATACGGGGACGGCATCCCGGCGTAACCAACGCTGGTCGACGGTCGAAATGACTTGCGAAAAATGGTTAAATATAAGTAAAATGTGCAAACACACCTTGTCTTAGCACATTTCACTAGTATTATCAAATTGAATGTCAGACACTTTCAAAAGCAAGTTTCAAACTTGGGATATTTCAAAAAAAACACTACCTTTGCAAAAAATTTGCGTGATGATTTCGGCACACTACATGAAAACAAGGTTGATGTGCCTATTGATTGACGCGAGGTAAAAAAGATTGCAACCATGACAAGAAAAATCCTATTGCTGACAGCCTTGCTGGCTGTTGCGGCCATACTTCCGGCCCAGAAAATCCAAGTAATCAACCTATGGCCCAAGGGAGCTCCCAACCGTAGCGGAATAGCCAACGACACTGCCAAGGTGTGGGCATACCATCCCGCGGAAAAGAAAGCCACGGGGCGTGCCATCGTCATCTGCCCGGGTGGTGGATACTCCGGTCTCGCCATGGACCACGAAGGGCATGAATGGGCCAAGTTCTTCCAAAACATGGGCATCTCGGCCTTCGTGCTCAAATACCGCATGCCCAACGGCAATCCCGAAGTGCCCATCTCTGATGCGGAAGAAACCATCAAGATGGTGCGACGCAACGCCATGCAATGGCATATCAAATCCAATGAGGTGGGCATCATGGGTTCCTCGGCAGGAGGCCATCTTGCCTCCATCGTGGCCACACTTTCCGAGAGGAACGCCAAACCGAATTTCCAAATCCTCTTCTATCCCGTCATCACCATGATGCAAGGCTTCTGCCACCAAGGCTCCCACGACAATTTCCTGGGCAAGGGCAACCAGAAGCGCAAGGAGAAGAATTACAGCAGCGACCTGCTTGTCACACGCACCACGCCGCGCGCCTGGATTGCACTCAGCGACGACGACAACGTGGTAGAGCCTTCCAACGGCACCAACTACTACCTGGAGCTTTACCGCCACGACGTGCCGGCTTCGCTGCACGTCTACCCCGACGGCGGACACGGCTGGGGCAGTCGCCTGAGCTTCAAATACCACATCGAGATGATTATGGAGCTGAAGGCCTGGCTCGACAGCTTCTAAGAGACTTGGTTTCCCAGGAGAGCGGGTCTTTCCTAGGGGCGCTAGTTTTCCTAGAGATACTAGTTTTCCTAGGGGCACTAGTCTTCCTAGAATTTCCTAGTCTCTCCTAAAACCTCCTATTATCTCCTATTTCCTCTTATTTCCTCCTAAAAACAAAAAAACTGTCCACCATGAAAACCCTTAGACTATTGCTGACGGCCACCCTTCTCATGGCCCTCACCGTCGCTGCCACGGCACAGAAAAGAGAGACGTTCGCCATTGGCGACAAAACCTTCCTGCTCAATGGGAAACCCTTTGTCATCAAAGCCGCCGAGGTGCACTATCCCCGCATCCCACAGCCTTATTGGGAGCATCGCATCAAGATGTGCAAGGCCTTGGGTATGAACACACTGTGCCTCTATGTGTTTTGGAACATCCACGAGCAGCAAGAAGGCCAATTCGACTTCATCGGCAACAATGACGTCGCCGCTTTCTGCCGTTTGGCCCAGAAAAACGGCATGTATGTGATTGTCAGACCCGGCCCATACGTCTGCGCCGAATGGGAGATGGGCGGACTACCTTGGTGGCTGCTCAAGAAGAAAGACATCAAACTGCGTGAGCGTGACCCTTACTTCATGGAACGCGTGAAAATCTTCGAGCAAGAGGTGGGCAAGCAACTGGCTCCGCTCACCATCGCCAACGGAGGCCCCATCATCATGATACAGGTGGAGAATGAATATGGTTCATACGGCGAGGACAAGCCCTATGTGTCGGAAATACGCGACTGCCTGAGAGGCATCTATGGCAACGACGTGGCACTCTTCCAATGCGACTGGTCGAGCAACTTCACCAAGAACGGCCTCGACGACCTCATCTGGACGATGAACTTCGGCACCGGCGCCAACATCGACGACCAGTTCCGCCGTCTCGGCGAACTGCGCCCCAACTCCCCGAAGATGTGCTCGGAATTCTGGAGCGGATGGTTTGACAAATGGGGGGCACGGCATGAGACACGCCCTGCCAAGGACATGGTGGCCGGCATGGACGAGATGCTCTCCAAAGGCATCAGCTTCTCACTCTACATGACCCATGGCGGAACATCCTTCGGCCATTGGGCGGGAGCCAACAGCCCCGGCTTCGCACCCGACGTCACCTCCTACGACTACGACGCACCCATCAACGAATGGGGTCTCGCCACGCCCAAGTTCTGGGAACTGCGCGAGATGATGGCGAAATACAACGATGGCAAGAAGATGCCCGCCGTGCCCAAGGCACCCATGGGCATCATCACCGTGCCAAAATTTGAGTTGAAGGAGTTCTCATCCATATTCAACGCCACCGGCTATATCGCGAAAGAAGGTGGTCTGAAGACTTTTGAGGAAATGGACATGGGCTGGGGTGCCATGTGCTATATCACCACTCTGCCGGCCATCAGCGAACCAAGCGTGCTCACCGCCGACTTCCACGACTTCGCACAAGTGTTTGTCAATGGCAAGTACATTGGGAAAATCGACCGTGTGAAGAATGAGAAGACCCTCACCCTGCCGCCGGTGAAGCAAGGCGACGAACTGGAAATCCTTGTGGAGGCCATGGGGCGCATCAACTTCGGCAGGGCCATCAAGGATTTCAAGGGCATCACAAGCGAAGTGACCATCACTTCGGAGATTGCCGGCATCGAGACCACTTGGAAACCACTACAATGGACAAAAATCACATTGCCCGACACATACGAGAAAGCCACAGAAGCATTCTTGCACAACAACGACTACACCCAACCAGACAATGCCGTGCGCCTTGGAGGGAAGGTGATGTGGAACCGCGACGGCCTCGACCTGGTGAGCAAGCGCGGCTACTATCGCGGCTACTTCAACCTCTCGAAGGTGGGCGACACCTTCCTCAACTTCGAGACCTGGGGCAAAGGACAGGTTTGGGTGAACGGCCACGCCATGGGGCGCATCTGGAGCATCGGCCCGCAGCAGACGCTCTACATACCTGGCTGCTGGCTGAAGAAGGGGAAGAACGAAGTCATCGTGCTCGACGTAGCGGGTCCCCGCGAGGCCGTTGTCTGGGGCCAGGCCGAACCCGAACTGAACAAGTTGCAGTTGGAGAAGAGCAACAAGCACAACAACATCGGCGACAAGCCCGACCTCAACTCCGCCACACCGGTGTCGACAGGTGCCTTCAAGGCTGGCAACGGATGGCAGACTGTCAAGTTCGACGGGCAGAAGAAAGGCCGCTACCTTGCCATAGAGTGCCTCTCGGCGCAAGATGGCAAGAGCCAAGTGGCCATAGCCGAACTCTACCTGCAAGGCGCCGACGGCAAACGGCTCAGTCGCGAACCATGGACGACCAAATACGCCACGTCGGAAGAGGAGAACGGCAATCACACCGGCGACAAGGTCTACGACCTGCAGGAGTCCACCTTCTGGCAGACGGAGAAAGGCACCTCCCTACCCCATCTCCTCGTCATCGACCTTGGTGCGGTGCAGACCATCTCCGCCATCGAATATCTCCCCCGCGCTGAGCAGGGAGCACCCGCAAGCGTGAAAGATTTCAAGATTTATCTTTATTGAGAATAGGAAATTTTAGGAAGTTATAGGAAGTTCTAGGAAAACTAGGACTACTAGGAAAACTAGGACTACTAGACACCCTGGAAACCCTGGAAAAAACCAACAGAGAGCAGCACCATGCCACGGCATTACCTCCAACGACTCATCGACGAAGGCGAGCATCAGCAGCAAGACTTCAAATACAAAGTCACCGATGCTTGCAAACTCGCCAAGTCGGTGTCGGCATTCGCCAACACCGATGGTGGCCGCCTGCTTGTCGGCGTGCGCGACGACGGCCACCTCTCCGGCGTCAGGTCCGAGGAGGAGAAATACATGCTTCAGGAAGCCGCCACCCACTACTGCCACCCCGCCGCCGACATCACCTTTGAGACCTTCGTGGCAGAGGGACGCACCATCGTGGTGGCCACCGTGCCGGAAGCCAAGCACAAACCCATCAAGGCCCTTGGCGACGACGGTAGATGGAAGGCCTACATCCGTGTGGCCGACGAGAACATCGTCGCCTCGCCCGTGCACCTGCGCATCTGGCGCGACGAACAAACGGCAAAAGGACTGTTGGTGAACATCGGCGAGGAGGAACGGCAGGTGATGCGCGCACTCGACGGACCGCCGGGCATCACCCTCCGGCAGGTGGAGCGCACCTCCGGCGTGGGACACCACCGCACCGTGAACATACTGGCAAGACTGGTGAGGTTCGGACTGGCAAAATGCCAGTTCAACGAGCACCACTTCGCATTTTATACCGACATATAAGACTTGACTCTCTTATGATGAAAAGCAAACAGCCTTTGCACCCGGGCGTTCGGGCGGATTTGCAATCCGCCCGAACTGAATATCAGGATTTGCAATCAGATAATCGCAAACAGTATCTGCGTTTGGCAGCCATCATCCTGGCACTTGCCTGCCTGGCAACGCCCTTCGTGTCCATGGCTCAAGACAACACGGAAACTCTCTCCGGAACAACCACGCCCAAGGAGACACCAGTCGACACCGCCAAGGTGGAACTGCTGCCCGACAGCAGCAACCTGGCCATTGTCAGCCTGCTCATCGCCTCACCCGGCGAGGAAGGCTTTTACGCCTTGGGGCACAGCGCACTACGATTGAAAAGTCCCGTTCACAACCTCGACTATTGCTATTCCTACAACACCATCGAAGAGCCGGGACCGCTCTTCAACGTGTTGCTGCTCGCCGGACAGATGAGAGCCGCCTACGAACCGGTGCCCTACGAGACCTATATGGAGCGTTACCGCAACGAGCAACGGGGAGTGACGGAATACATGCTCAACCTCACCCTGCACGAGAAACAGGAACTGTGGCGGCTGATGGACAACCAGGTGAAGAAAGGTTACACGCTGCCTTTCGACTTCATGTTCAACAACTGCACCTCCACCATCTTCCGCAGTGTCAGTTCGGTGATGGAAAAAGAGAACTTCGACTATCCGCAGATGGAGCCCCTCACCCTCAGCACCCGCGACTGCTTCGCTCACATCTACCGACAGACGCCATGGCTCGACTTCATGGGAATGACCTTCCTCACCGCCTATGCCCGTGAGCAACAACCCATCGACATCATGATCAATCCCGCGCTGTGGGCTCAACTCCTGCCAAAGACCGACATCGTGGGACTGGACGGCGCTCGTCGTCCGGCACTGTCGGAAGCACCCCGCACTCTGCTGCAAAACCAACTGCAGGTCAAGCCATCGACATGGACGCCCACGCTGGTCTTCGCCATACTCCTGCTGGTGGCCTTGCTGGTCACTGCCGCGCAATGGCTCCTGCACTGGAGAAGACTGCCCCGTGCGCTCGACGCCATCCTCTTCATCGCCCACGCCCTTGTCTCGGCCTATCTGCTCTACGCCTCGTGCACATCGATGTTCGGCACCTTTTGGAACTGGATGCTCCTTGTGTTCAACCTCGTCCCGCTGCTGTTGTGGCTTGTCGGCAGGAAAAAGCCTTGGCACCGTCGCGTATGGCTTCCCTATGCCGCCGTCATCCTCGTCACGATGTTCCTCCTGCCCATCTTGACAGGCAATCCGGAAATCCCCCACCAACTCATCTTCGCCACCCTGCTCACCCGGTGTGTCAGCAAGCATTTCGAACCGAGGTTGATGCCAGCACAACAGCCTAAAGCCACCAAGAAGCCATGAACCATGCAGTGAGACTGCCTTCCATGGAACGCCCCTGGCTGAAATACCACCAGCAAGCCGACATCGACGCTCCCATTCCCGACAGCACGGTATACGAATTCCTGGTGGAAAACAACCACGACCACCCTTCCGACACCGCCATCCTCTATCTCGACACCGCCATCACCTACGGCGAACTTTTCGAGCGCATCGACCAATGCGCGAAGGCATTGCTGGCACTTGGTGTCGGGCGCGACGACATCGTGACGGTGGCCCTTCCCTGCATCCCCGAGGCCGTCGTGGCCTTCTATGCCATCAACCGCATCGGCGCCATCGCCAACATGACACACCCCCTCGCCAACGCGGAAGACACTTGCCGATACCTCAACGAAACCCACAGCCGCGTTTTGCTGATGTTTGCAGGAAACCTTGCCGTGACAAGCCAGGTGCTCGAAAACACCAAGGTGGAGGCTATCGTGGCGACAGGGGCGCCCCCAAAGTCCGACGAGTCCTTAAAAACCCTAAAGACCTTAAAGACCTTAAAGACCTTAAAGACTCTAAAGTCTTGGGAGGACTTCATCCTGCAAGGCGGCGCCACCCACCTGCCGGCTCCTGCCAGGGCCACCAACGACTTCGCGCTCATCTCCCACACCAGCGGCACCACGGGGACGCAGAAAGGGGTGGTCTGCACCAACCTCAACCTGCAGGCAGAGATTTTCCAAGGGCTGGCGGGCATCGACTATCAGCGCCAGGAATGCCTTCTGGCCACCCTGCCGCCTTTCATCAACTACAGCCTGGTGAGCACCATCCTCAGACATCTTTCCCATGGGCTCAAAGTGGCGCTCATCCCACACTACCAACCAGAAAAATTCGTGGAGTATGTCCAACGATACCACGTCGACCACATCCTCACCATCCCGACCTACTGGAATGCCATCCTGCACATCCCCCACATCGAACAAACCGACCTCTCACAACTCAAGTTTCTCGCTTCGGGGGGCGAACACATGGATATCAAGACGGAAAAGAAAATCAACAGCCTGCTGAAACGCTGCGGGGCGAAAGGAGGACTCATCAAAGGCACCGGAATGACGGAGATGACCTGTGCCACCACCTATTCGCTCCCATGGCGCAACCCGCCCGGCAGCGTGGGCAGTCCGCTGGTGAAGACCAACTGCAAAATCGTGGACACCAACACAGGCGAGGAACTCACCTACGGCCAAGAGGGAGAGGTGTGCTTCTCCGGCCCCACCCTCATGGCGGGCTACTACAACAACCCTGAGGCCACGCGACAGGTCATTCACACCGATGCGGACGGCACGCGATGGCTGCACACTGGCGACCTGGGATTCCTCGACGAGGACGGCATCCTCTTCATCACCGGGAGGATGAAACGACTCATCCTCACACGCGACGACAATGGCTTGGTAACCAAAATCTCCCCGTATCGCATCGAACAAGTCATCATGGCATTGCCCGAAGTGGAGGATTGTTGCGTGGTGGGGGTAGCCGAAGAGCAGCACATTGCACACCTGCAAGCGTTTGTGCAACCCGTAGGGGGCGACGCTTCCCAGCGTTGCCAAGCCACCCGCGATTTCATCATCAAGAATGACGACATCAAACAGCAATCGTTAAAAGAAAGCATCCTGCAAGTCTGCCGGCAACACCTACCCGCCTACATGATGCCCCAGGAGGTGGTGCTCCTTGCGCAACTCCCAAAAACGGGAAGGGGAAAGACCGACTACAGGGCTTTGGAACAGATGGCAAAGCAGGTCAACGGCTGAGTCGTAGGGGCGGGTCTTGTGCCCGCCCGAAAACAAATTGTCGCTACTATCGATGCGGGCGGGAACGCCCGCGCATGTTCATTTTTTTCATTGATTGTTTACCTTTTTGACTTTTCGGTAATAAATGGTTAGAGAGCAAGAAATGTATGTTGGATTAAAAAAAGTATTTTATGAAAAATTATTTGTTCATTTTAGCCATTGTTGTTTGCAGTTGCATAGCTTACTGGAGCGGTCAATCCACAGGAAACGTGAAGTATGGTGACAATAGTGCAAAAAGCGAAATCGCCAAACAAGCAGACGGACTTCTGGCCTATGAACACTACTATGAGTGTGCCGAGGAACTTTTGAAGGATGTCAAAATCGATACCATGAGCGAGAAAGGAAAAGAATTCGCATTAGCAAAAAAGGAAATTGGTGACTATTTCAATAATGTTGTCATGGAATGGCCTGAGGTTTGTGACCAAAGAGACAAACTATCTGACGCCATTCGCGCATTTGCCGACAATCACCCGGAATTTTTAGGCAACAAGGATCACGACATCTTTGCTTATGTGGCAAGGACTGGCTTGAACCCGGACTACTTGTCCCATTGGGTTTATGCCTACCAATAAAACGGCATCATACTGATGATGGCTTGGGAAACAACCTTTTGGTTTCCCAAGCCATCAATCTTTTGGTGGACAAGCCATGACCAAAGAGCATTGGTGTTGACATCCACCGAATGGAGCAAGCTTACCATCCACGCCTACAAGAGCAGTGAGATGATGACAGGCGGGATTGGCCCGTCGGCGGTATAGGTGATGTTGCCCACATAGGTGGAGTTGCCCTGATAAAGATGCTTGCCATCCCACGTGCAGAGGATTTCGCCGACGTAGGTGGTGTTGCCTCGAAACATGTTTTTGCCGTTCCACGTGTAGAGGATGTTGCCCACGTAGGTGGAGTTGCCTTGGTAGATGCACTTGCCGTCCCACGTGTAGAGGATGTTGCCCACGTAGGTGGAGTTGCCTTGATAGAGGTGCTTGCCGTCCCACGTGTAGAGGATGTTGCCCACGTAGGTGGAGTTGCCTTGATAGAGGTGCTTGCCATCCCATGCATAGACCACATTCCCGACATAGGTGCTGTTGCCACGGTAAATCTTGATGGCGTTTGCAGCGCTGATTGTTGCGACCATTGCCAGCATCGCAAGAATAATGGAAAGTTTTTTCATCATCATGATTCAAATTTTTGAGTTGTTGTTGTTCCGCTTTGCATCGGTGTGCAGTTGTCTCACCCACGCCTTCCGCAAGTGAGGCATCTACTTGTCCAAAGGACATTGCAAAGATAATGAAAAAAATGGATGATTATTCATTTTTCCTCTTTTTATCCTATCCTATGTGAAAAAAATGATTATCTTTGCAAAACGATGGCCGACGAACCTTCTTGGGGTGCCCCCCGGCTGCCAGAACATACGCAGCAATTGCCATCAAGCCAGAATGATTGAAAAACAAATGAACCATTTAATCATAAGATATTATGAATAAACTCATTAAAATCAAATGCCCTAGTTGTGGATCTACGTTAGCGGCAAAGAACATACCTGGTCTCGAAAAGAAAGTTGTCACTTGTCCGGTGTGCAAGCAGAAAAATCCTTTCAATAACTTTATCCCCAACTCCTTTCCTCAAAAAGAGGAAAAGGAGGAAGAAAGGGAAATCATGGAAAAGATAAAAATCAAATGCCCTGCTTGTAACACGGTGTTGGAAGAAAGGATGAGACCTGGCTTATCAGTGGCAACCATCACTTGTCCGGTGTGTAGAAACAAAGCTCCCTTCCATAAATATAATGATATTGAAACCAGAGGCATCACCATCTCTCCTGAGACGGGAATGGTGGAAATCACATTCATACCTCAATATGATGAAAGTGACACATTTCCTTACACAGGCACATATAGGTCTTTTATCACACCGAAAAGCATCATTCCTAACATCATACCAAAAGCATCTGTATTACCAATGGTAGATTATCCAAGATTCTTGGAAAAACTGGCTCACTTGCTTAATCTATATGTAAGGAAAGTTCCTCACTATTATGATGTTGACACTGCGTATATACACCCGGCTTCTTTGGAAATAGCATTGTATGACAAGGATTTAAACGTTTATGAAATACTATATAAAGCAGATTACTACAAGGGAAACATTCGCTGCGATGTCGATGGCATTGAGGATTATAAATTCTCCGAGTTTCTTGAAAAGGAGATAAGACGGCTCATACCTCAGATTGACAAATTTATCATAGGTCCCGACTTCGTCTCACCAGACGACAGTTTCGACACGTATTCTTTTTTCGACATAAAACCTCTTGAAGTAAAAAAGATGATAGACCAATATGTTGAAGAGCAAGAATCTCTTTCCCGTGAGCCTACAATATACGGCCCGCCACCTATCGACAACAACAATGGCTATGGCGAATGGACATAGGACAAGACTTTTGCCTTAAGATGAATGTTGGAAGCATAGTCACTTTATCATAAGATAGCGGCACACTTTTCAAGATGCTCACCGGCAAGCGCCCGCCAGAGGCTCCGGAAATACTCAACGAGGGTTTCCCCGATGACATATTGAAAAACGCCGGAGTCAATGACGCCCTGACGAAATGCATCACCAAGGCCATGGAGCCGATGAAGAGGCAGCGCTACCAGACGGTGATGGAATTCTTGGACGCACTCTCAAACATATAGGCTCCATGGGCTTCCGGAGGTTGCGACGCTCGGAGGCGTCGACCCTTAGGTGTGCTCAAGGGAGGCTCCATGGTTTCCATTGTTTCCATGATAATTGCAAATTGAACTGAAATACCTTTTTTATGAGCGACAGAGAAAACAAACAACAACCCAAAGACAAACTCGGGGAACCACCAAGACAGCCGCCTCTTTATGGGCCTCCACCTGTTCAGCCGACTGTTTATGGACCTCCACCCATAGCACGGATGCAGAGATGCTCATGTCTTGTCATTGCCATCATCATCGGCATAATGATTGTCGGCGCCTTCATATGGTTGTTTGGGAGTTATTTCAAATCTCAATCTTGTGTGTATGGACCTCCCCCGATAGAAGACAGCCTGCAAACCCCTTTGTCACCAGACCATGGTCAAGTCAAATAACTCACTTCCATCGGCTGGGGGCTTCATAGATACAAAGGAGTGTTCACCAATTACCGGGGTGGCAAGGTGAATTTCGACCTTGAGCAACAGGCTCACGACTGACGAGGCGACACGGACGAGGTCGTATACAATTATCAAGGGGGTGTGTCATTTCATTTTGACACACCCCCTCTTGTGTTTTACAATGGTGATTATCTATCGTATTTGTATATTTTTCTTTTGGTTATGCCTTTATCCTTTTTGAGCGGTTACTCATCATCTCCAAGCCATTCACCTACGGTGGCTACAGTACCGTTGTTGTAATCCATCACGACGTCATTCCCTGACAAGGTGCGGGATTCGTCGGCATCGATGATTGAGAGGTCAATCTCACCGTCGCCGTTCAAGTCAAGGTTGGCCACTTCAAGTCCGTCGACTTGGTCATAGCATACCACCGTTTGCCCCTCGAAGAAATGCTCATTCACTTGCTCTTCTTCATCCTCTTCCATACAATCGCCAACGGTGATGTAAGCTCCGTCTTCGCAATTCACGATGATGTCGGCCTTGGACAAGTCATTGGAGTCGTCCACATCAATAATCAAGATATCCTCTTCACCGTCGTCGTCCATGTCAAGGAGCGCTGTCACGTGCCCACCAATTTCAATGTAAGACATGACGCCAAGCTCTTCAGCAAACTTTTCTTGTGCAGAAACCGTTGTTGCCATCATGATGGCTGCAATAACCGTAAGGAAAAATCTCGTTTTCATAATCTTATGTTTTTTAAAATTGTTTTTGATTTTTTTGCTTATTTGTCTTTATAGAGCACCTTCGCGTGCAGAATCTATTACCGGAATTAAAAAAAATTAACCAGCATGGCCAACAACGCCACTTTTCAGCTAATATCATTGAAACATATGATTCTTAGCGGCCATACAAGACCACGAAAATTCCTAAAAACCGAGTGTCACGTTTCAGTTGGATAAAAAAGTTTGCTTATTATTTTGAACTATCCTATTTTTTCTTTACTTTTGCATAATATATTCATCGTCAACGTGGTTATATAGCCCAAAGGTCGTGTTAACAAATCACCCATAATGAACAAACACCAATCAATAGTCAGGCTATCACAACCCTAATACTCTAACGCCGTTGCCTATATTTACCAATCAATGGCAATTGCAAACGCTTAAATACGAAACGACACATCATATGAATAAACATACTGCCAACAGTTTGATTGCCAATTCAGGTATTCATTTCAAGACGGTTCAGATTGACATCAATCCCGAAGAGCAATTGATGCTACCCAGCTAAGGTACATGAGTACTTCCTACACTGCAGTATGACACCCCTTCTCTTCCACAATAAAACCAAAGTCTAAAATATCATATGCCATTCAGCAGCATTTCATTACGTGTATATGGCGGAAGCCTTGAGGGTGGTCTCAACCCCACCCCCATTGTTTCCGTGGGCGAAGCATCTGGGAAATTCACCCCTTTCACCCCTGCCTTGGTAACAGAGGACCGTTCATGGAGCATCACCCATGGCCAGGATTACACCGCATACACATTGCATACCAAGGAGTATCCCTTTTCCGACGGCCATCCCGGGCAGTTGCTGGTATGCCTGCTTCTGCCTCCCACCCATCTCCTTGCCAACGGAGCGAGTCCCCTTGAGATTCTCAACGCCGCCCTGGATCTTTTCCATGGGACGGTACCTATCTCACCTATTGACGACGGCGAGTTTTCCATACTGTTGGACCGGTATATACCATTGGTGGAGCGCGCCTCCCTTCTGCCGGTAATGAATGGCTTGAGTGTAGCCGCCTTCATACCCAAGGATATGAACCAGTTGAGCGCCTTGATGCGTTACAGTCGCTATCCCGTGCTGGAAGCGGTGAAACGTCTGGAGTTGGGTATGAATTGTGAACCCACCATAGCCCTCCCTATCCCCTCCGGCAAGCCAAAGGCTTCACAGGCAACACAAGCGCCGCCCTCCCCTGCCCCACAAAAGACAATAAACAAGACGAAAGTCATCAAAAGGAAAAACTATGATGATGACGCAGCACAAACGGAGGGTCGCGACACCAAACCCATGTATACAACCGATGGCAAAAGGACTCCTGTCAATACCACGGGAACGAAAAAGAATGGATTTATGAAAGCTGCTCTTATCACCGGTGCGGCTGCCGTGGCTGCAGCCCTGCTGTTTTTCCTATGGCCAAAAGACAAGGAGACCAGAGAAGACAAACCTCTCACTGAGCAAACGAGTCCAAAGGAAAACATAGAGCAACCCAACCAAGAGGTGGTGAGCGAAGAGACGACCATGGAAGAAGAAGAAGAAGTGATAGACACCCCTTCTGAGGAGATTGTCAACGAGGAAAAGCCTAAGAGCAATGCTGTCAATCTGCCGGAAAATCAAACGGCCAAAGAAAAAGAAACGCCCAAAAGGAATGAAGGAGGCAAAACAACGGACGTGAATGAAGCTCCTCCCAAAACCACCCCTCAGATGTCCAAGGCCACCGCTATCGGCATCCTACTTGATGGACGAGGGGATATGACCGCTGCACGAAATGCATTGTCTCGACAAGAAAGAAACGACATTGAGGTTATCAGAACTTTGAACAACCAAATAGGTCAAGCCAAAAGGACACAAGCAAACCAAGTCTTTAGTCAACTAAAATCAGGGAAAATATCAATAGCTAATGCAAAATCCCAATTAGAAAAAATAGCTAAAGATACAACTCCTCGAATGAGTAGAAAAGACGCTCTTGAAATCGTACTCGGTGACAAAAAAGGTGATATAAATGCTGCATATAATGTTTTTACTACCCAAGAAAGAAGTGACATTCAAGCTATCAATTCTTTACGTGCTAAGGCCTCCAAGAGAAAACAAAGAAATAGGATACAAAAAATCATCGATAGCATAATGTCGGGCGGATCTATTTCTGTAGCAAGAGAGCAAATTGAAAAAATAATAAATGAAAAATAAAAGACGGGATGCAAACAAGATAATTATATGAGAAATTACACGGTAATTATATGTGGAAGAGCCTATTGTATATAAATGGCCTTAATTAACCATTCATTTTCTGTAATGTGGAAGAAGAAAGAATAAATGCCATACGGCTGAAAACCATGTCAAGCATGCCCCCGAAGTCGTAGGGGCGGGTCTTGTGCCCGCCCGTCGCCAAGAAGATACAACTATATAAAAAAATGGCTTCGCTTAGGAAAGAGAGTTTGGGAATTTGGTGTAGAAATAAAAAGAAAAAATATGAAGTTACATCGTGAACATCGTTGTGAAGACTTTCTCCCCTTTTGACTCCAGATAGTTAAGCAATTAAACTTGAGGTAAATGTTGCAAAAATGTTGTATCTTTGCGCTCGTGAGAAGAAACGATAAATGAAAAAAGTGATGGATGCAAAGCAAGTGACCAATAACAAGACACTGATTCTTGCATGGATGATGATGATGGTGTGTGCCGGCAGCGCCATCGCCCAAAAACGCGAGAAATACGAATTCAAGCGCAACCTACCCGTCTATGCCGACTCCCTGATTGCGGATTTCGACTTTCCGCTGGCATGGGGCAACAGCGACATCAAGGATTTCGACGAGTGGCGGCGCGTGGCCCGTCAAAAGGTGTTCGACTGCATGCTTGCCCCCCCGCCCGCACCCTCCAAGGGCTACGACGTGAAAGTGCTCTGCGAGGAGCAGCGCGAGGGTTACAAGGCGCGCAAGATAGAGATTCGTCTCAGCCGCTACTACACCGTGCCCGCCTATGTGCTCATCCCCGACGGCAAGGGGCCTTTCCCCGCCGTCAACGCCCTGCACGACCATGGCGCCCATCTCTTCATAGGCAAGGAGAAGATGATACGTCCGCTGGCCTGCGAGGACTCCCTGGTTGTAAAGGATGCCGAGGAATGGGCGGCCAACCTCTACGAAGGACAGTTCTTCGGCGACTTCCTGGCACGCAACGGCTATGTGGTGTTCTCCGCCGATGCTCCGATGTGGGGTGAGCGCGGACAGATGGAAGGTCCCAACCGCGACCGGTATGACATGATAGCCGGCAACATGATGATGTATGGCATCGACCTGTCGGCCTACATGACCTACGACGACATCGCCGGCACGGAGTATCTTGCCACGATGCCCGAGGTGGATGCATCGAGAATAGGTTGCACCGGCTGTTCCATGGGTGCTTACCGTGCATGGATGCTGTCGGCCCTCTCCGACCGCATCAAGGTGGGGACGGCCGTCTGCTGGATGGTGACGACCGACGAGCAGATGAGTTTCAATTACAAGCGGACGGAGAACGGAGGCTTCGCCAACTGTTTCCCGGGCTTGCGCCGCTGGATGGACTATCCCCATGTCGCCAGCCTGGCGTGCCCGAAGGCGATGCTGTTCATCAACGGCTCCCAAGACAAGCTCTTCCCCGTGCCCGGTGTGGAAAAGGCTTTCGCCACCATGCACGAGACGTGGAAGTCGCAAGGGGCCGACGACCGTCTGGAGACGGAGATATGGGACATCCCCCACAGCTGTCCACTAAAGGCCCAGCAGCGGGTGCTGGAGTTCTTCAGGAAGCATTTATAGGATTGAAAAAGCTTGATTGGGCATGCCACCAATTCAACGCAGCCATTCTGCGAACAGAGTCAAAGCATATCATTCCTGGACGAGCCAAGCGATAAAGCCGAGCGCGTGTCAAAAACAATATTCTCTGAAGAGTTGCCAAACAAAAAAAGTTCGCCAAAAAATCAAAAATAACGCGGAAAAAGCTTATTTTTGCATCCACATTTGATATCAAAAACAAGTGCCCCAAAAAGCAAGCAAAAGATGAAGACATACACCTCCCACCACCTCATGCCATTTGCAGCAGTCGTGTTTCTCACCCTGTCCTTCCTGTCGGGATGCAAAGGGAAATCATCCTCCAAAGACCAGGCCGCAGCAAAGGACACCGTATATACCGACTTGTTCCTGCCAGACACGACCTACGCCTCGGCAGAAGCCATCCAATACAAAATAGACCAGGCCGACTCCTTGGACCATCCGCTCACCGACCTCGACGACCGCTATGCCGGCGAGGATGTATGCACCTTTCGCAAGAACATGTCTCGCAATGGTTCTTTCGGCGGACGCGTGCAAGGCACTCCCACCGACATCGAAGTGGCATGGGAATTCCGCACAGGAGAAGATTACAAAAGGACTTGGCAGAACACGCAATGGGGCGGTGGTTCGGGCTGGACGGGCCAGCCGCTGTATCTGAAGAAGAGCAACGAGATTGTGGCTGGGTCTTTGTGCAGCCACATCTATTTCATCAATTTCGACACAGGCGACAGCACCCGCACCTCGCTTTACTCCCACAACGCCATCAAGGGAACCATGTGCTACGATGCCGAATACAACAACCTATACGTTGGCCAAGGCCTCCCCTTTGAACAGCCCTTTGGCATCATGGTCTTCGACCTTGACAAGCACAGCGAGAGCCAGGCGCGCGGCATCGACCCGAAGGCCCGTCGCAACTGGGGGGCTTACGACTCCTCACCCGTGGTCGTCGGAGGCTTCCTCTTCTGGTGCGGCGAGAATGGCAGCGTCTACAAATACCAACGCTCGAAAGGGCAGCTTACCGAGGTCAGCGTGCTGCGATATACGGTCAACGGTGCCGCCCCGGGCATAGAGAACAGCATCTGCGCCTATCGTAATTATGGCTTTTTTGGCGACAACCATGGCAACATCATCTGCATCAACCTCAACACGATGAAGCCGGTGTGGTATTATTCCAACCACGATGACACCGACGCCAGCATCGTATGCCAGGTGGAAAACGGCATCCCCTACCTGTATACCGGCTGCGAAGTGGACAAACAGGGGGAGACGGGGAATTGCCATTTCATCAAACTCAACGGCCTCAACGGCCAGTTGGTGTGGGAGAAGGAGATTCCATGTGGTCGTTTCCACCATGGGAAAAGCGTCGACGACGGTGGCTTGTATGGCACGCCCCTGCTGGGCAGCGGCGATGCCAAGGGTATGATTTTTGCCAGCATCTCCCGCAACGGTGCCGATGGCAAGGGCGACGCCTCCGGCCAATTCCATGCCTTTGACACCGCCACGGGTGAAGAGCGCTACATGGTGCAACTCGACCGCTACGCCTGGGCGTCGCCGGTGGCATTCCTGAACGAAAACAACGAGATGTTCATCCTGCAATGCGACTGTGGTGGCAAGATGTATCTGATACGCGCCACCACCGGCGAAGTGTTGGCCAAAAAACAAGTGGGTATGAATTTTGAGTCTTCTCCAGTGGTGGTGGGCAATGCTGCGGTGATAGGCTCACGCGGCAACACCATCTACAAGGTGGTGGTGAAATAGCATGGTCACAAATTTCTTGCGGCCGCCAGTCGCAGGTTTTTCGATTTGTCAAGCTGGTCTTGTATTTGGCCGTTCATCATCCTGCCGACGATGATTTTTGCAACAAACCAGACGGCCAGGCATCCTACAGCCGCGGTCATGTTGACCAACGCTGCAACCACCAATGCCGGCACCCACAACCATTTGACAATCTTCTTGACCCTTTCCTTGTCATCGACAAACTTTGCCTCCTTCTCATCCACCGGGTGGCTGTAGCAGGTGCGCTGCCCGATGCCGTCCATCAGGAAATGATACTGCTTGCCATTGTAGTTGTAATATACGAACCAGAACGGCACAAGCACGTATTCACCCCTTGTTGTCAACTGATGGTTTGAAGAGACGCGGAAATTGCGTATGTCCTGGTTGCCAACCTGTACGATGGCGGCTTTTTGTGCCAGCTCCTCCACCAGTCCCTTTCCATATTTCTGCCAGACGATGGTGGCATCCGTGTTTCGCTCGAGTGTCATGAGATTGTTGTCGTTATAGTCGATCATGTCGGGATTGAACTCTTTCGACATCATCACGTCGTAGGGGAAGAGTCGTGTGAAGTCACGCAATTCCTCGGGGATTTCCTCACCCTCGTTGGCAAGGCAAAGGAAGGCGAAGTTTCCCGTCTCTATACCATTGCGCGACCGCCATTTCGTCTGCTTGTCCTCCGTGTATGCCGACTCACAATTCCAAGTGGCATTGTAGGTCCCTTCAAAGAGGTACATCGGGAGGTAGGCCTGAATGACGCTGCCGGTGTGTATGGCTTCGAAGATGTCCGTCGGCACGAAATCCTGGTTGGCAAGGGCATCGACCAGTGCTTTTTCAAAGTCTTGCTCAGTGGTTGTAAACGGGATGATCCTGTTGGGCATTGTCACGTTTTTGGGCTTGACGAGCGGGTTGACAAGCTTGCTGTGGCAATAGGGGCATTCAGCCATCAGTTTGTTGGGGTTGAAGGTGTTGATGGGTCGCTTGCAAGAGGGACATGTCACCTGTTGAAGCTGCAATGTTGTTCTTTCCATAATGATATTGTTTTTAAAAGTGAATAACTCAAGTTTCGCATTCGCTCAACTTTCTGAAGTCAAAGGGGAGTTAAAGGGACGAAAGTTGAATGATTAATAAATGTCTTTTTTTGGGGAAAATAGAGATGTTAACGACAAGTCTACGCTCTTGCCATTCTGATGGTATGGTTGCGGTGTTTGATGGCCACGAACACCCTCTGGATGTGCTGGTCTGTCAGGTTGGCGTTGTCTTGACCGACGGAGCCACACAAGTTGTTGACGGCATTTTCCAACTCCTGTTCGGCGTCCACAGCCTCCGGGAAACTTTCGAGTGAGCAGCAGGTGAGCGACTCGTAACAGACAATCATCTGATTGCGCAGGGAGGGGTCGTCCACCTCTCGCATCGCCTCTCTCAGTTTTTCTGCCAGCGATTGGATGTGCACTCTTTCCCTGCGTTGCTTGGCGAGTGAGGCCTTTGTGTCATCATTGGCAAGGATGCCCATCATTTGGAAAACCAAGAAAAAGACCAACAAGACGGATTGCACGACCACAGGCCAGAAGAGTGACACTGGATTGTACCACAAGAACCCGATGCCTGTTGCCAACTCGACGAAGAAATATGCGATGGCCCAGAGATGAAGGCTTGCAGTAAGGACTGTCTCGCCCTTGCGTGCGTGGAAGGACAGGTGAGTGAATGCCAGGCAGAAAAAGGCGATATGTATGAATCCGTAGCACACCCACTCTGTTGTAGAGCGCTGGGTTCCTCCCAAGAGGAAGAACAAGACGTTGAACACCGTCAGGACAAGGAGTCCGATGACGACTTTGATGATATTTGCTTTCATGATTTAATAATTTTAATGATGGTTATAATCTGCTCAATATTTCATCGACCTTGGCATCATATTGCTCTTGCCTGATAAGTCCGCGGTCGAGAAGTTGCTTCATCTTGGACAAGACCTCCGTGGGGTCGGGGTGTGATGTCGCAGGCTGCTGTGTGTTGCCAAAAGCCGTGGCGGACATCTGTGCGAAGGCGCTGCCTGCTGCTATTCCCGCTCCTATGCCGGCTCCCACTCCTGACATTCCTTCCGACAGGGTCACATTGCCAAGGAGTTCCTGCTGCACGGCGGTGTCGTAGCTTCCCGTATGGGCCGCAGCTGTCAAGCGGTCGATATATTTCTTACGCAGCTCTGTCATTTCGATGTTCAGGTTGTAGAACGAGAAGTCCACCAGTTCCAGGCCATAGGTGGCAAACACCTCGTCGAACCTGGGTTTCAGTATGATGGCGAAATCCTCCAACTGGCTTGAGATGGCATTGATGGACTGCTGCCTTGATATTCCCTCCAGGGTCTTGCCCACCACGGCACATACCTTCTGACTGATTTCCGCATCAAATATGTTTTCCAAGTCGGCGACGGTGTAGGAGGTCTTGTCACCCATCAGCCTCTTGAAAGTTTTCTTGCAGGCGTCATCATCTTCGTTGATGTTGAAACGTACGCGGAAAGCGGCGGCCCCACGAAGCAAGGTGGGCACTCCAATCCTCCCGCCACCGAGGAAGAAGTCCTGGATTTCGATGGGTGTCGAGGTACCCCAGTTCACTTTCTGTTCATTAGTCTGTACGTGGTACACCTGGCAGGTGAATGTGCTCATGCCGCCGGTGAGCATGTTGCGGATGCGGCTCAGGACGGGGTAGTTCTCTGTCTTCACCTCATGGCGCCCGCTGGGAAGCGTGCCATAGAACTCACCGTTCTTGATGAAGATGACTTGTTCGTTGGGAGCCACGGTGATGACCGTGTTGGTGTTGAAGTCCTGTCGTGGATCCAAGTAAATCAGCGTGCCGCTATCGTTGGACCTTTGTATGGACTCCATGGCGTTCTTGCTGCCACCAGCGAAGTGCGCCTCTTTTTTATTCTTGTTAAACAGTCCCATAATGTTTTGCTTTTAAATGATTAATGATTTTGTCGTTTCTCTGATGCAAAGATACCATTGGACACTGTCGTTTCCAAGCAATAGCATCCATACCCTCTGAACCATACGTGTTTACCGTATGAAACGAACGCGAAAGACGATGAAAAAAATGAAGGTGAATCAACTTTAAAAAGCAGAATAGCCGTGAGCAGAATGGTATCACCTTCTTTTGCCCAATATCCAACTTTTTATTAGTGCCGATAAAAAAATGGGATGAATAATAAAGAACACGCGCTCGGCTCTGCCGCTTAGCTCGTCCAAGAATTAATTAAAACTTTCCCAATAGGTTGTACTATACATTTTGACCTCAATCCATCAAAAATCCACGTATTTAGGTGTTTGCAATGACAAGAAAGGGCAT
>CADADN010000014.1 GCA_902786665.1 uncultured Prevotellaceae bacterium
TGAATGCCCTTTCTTGTCATTGCAAACACCTAAATACGTGGATTTTTGATGGATTGAGGTCAAAATGTATAGTACAACCTATTGGGAAAGTTTTATTTAATAATTCCTTATACTCACAAAACATAGTCATCCAAGGCAAGGTTATAGCTGACTGGGGACTTGAGCCCCTTATTGGTGTTAACATCATAGCAAACGATAGCATCAATCTTGGGGTAACAAGGAAAGATGGATGCTTCCTATTTGAAACATCATTGCCTGTCAACAAACTATCTTTTTTGTATGTTGGAATGGAAACTGCTGACCTGAAATTATCCGATAATTGTAATCATATTGAGTTGATTATGATTGCAGATGCAACCTACGATTTTATGTCTTTTCGAAAGGTTAATAAAATTAGAAGAAAAATATACAAAAAACTTCCGAGACTACATAAGGAAGCGTATAAAAAAGGTATATTTCAATCTCTTGAGGTTTGCTATATACGAGAATTTTCCGAATACAAATAAGTTTGGTCAGGTGAAATACTTCTGAGTGAATCACGGGGACGGAGATTTTGATACGTTTTATCACGTTCAACATAAATGAAGGAGAAATATCATCTATGAAAAAAGGCGACGCGTTCACGTCTTATACGGCGAGGTTCCGCGAGAGCCTGGGGTACGACGCCCATGGGAACATCACTAGCGTCACCCGCAAAGGAAAGAAGTCCTCAAGCACCTACGGCACGATGGACAACCTAACCCTCTCCTACGACGGAAACAGGCTGACAGGCGTGTCGGAGGCCGCCGCCGACTATGACTTCGCCGGCTCCTTCGAGTACAAGCGGTCTAACGGCTCTCAGTACATCTACAACGCCAATGGCTCCCTGGTGGCAGACAAGAGCCGCGGCATCGCTTACATCACCTACGATGCCAACAACAACCCGGCCACGATATACTTCACCAATGGCAATGTGACGAAGTATTCGTACAGCACCACAGGGCGAAAGCTCGGCGTGGAGTACCGTGTAGCGACACCGAACACCTCGGTGACGTTCGGCGTTGAGCCGGACGCGTTGACCCAGGGTCAGACCATGTACGCGGGCTCGACGGACTACCTCCTTGGGGGAAGCCTCGTCAGGAAGGATGGCGTAACGGACAAGTACCTCTTCGAAGGCGGCTACGCCAAGGCGTCGGTTGTCAATCCAACGACCTACAGGTTCAACTTCCTCTATTACTATCAGGACCATCTGGGAAACAACCGGGAGGTGGTGGACTCGGCGGGCACCGTGAAACAGGTGACGAATTACTACCCCTTCGGCGCTCCCTATGCAGACCCGGCAGCCGTGCTGAATGCCAGCCTCCAGCCCTACAAGTACAACGGCAAGGAGCTGGACAGGATGCACGGGCTGAACACCTACGACTATGGGGCAAGGCAGTACAACCCGATACTCGGCAGGTGGGACAGGATGGATCCGCTGTGCGAGAAATATTATGCCATCAGCCCGTATGCGTATTGCCATAATAATCCAGTAATAATGGTGGATCCTAATGGTAAACATGACTATAAACTTACACAAAGTGGATATATTCAGAGAATTAGAAGGACAAAATCTTCATTTCACACTATTTTCGCAACTAATAGTAATGGCACCATTAACAAACAAACAAGCATTAATGTAAGTAAATCATTTCTTAATAGTCATCATAGGGCAATTTATAAAGGACGCGCATCTGATAATCATGGTGGCGCAATATCTAAATATACGATGGATAGTTATAATACTACTGATGTAAATGAAGGCAAACAATTTTTCAAATTTGCAGTAGACAATACCCAAGTGGAATGGTCTTATATTGAAATCCAAAATACAGAAGAATCACAAGCTTTTGTTACAACTTCACATTCTGAAGGTGATGAGATAGGATTAAGTGTTATTGTTGACAAGGTTGATGCTTCTAACGAAAGTATATCTGAAGCAACACATTCTCATTCATATGGAAATGACAGACTTTCACAAGGTGACATAAATTTAGCAGATAAAGTTCATAAAAAAAGTCCATCTGCCAAATTGTTTATATATGATAGGATTCGTTATAATTTTTATAACGAAGAATCCCAATATGACACACTTCCTGAATTAATAGTAAAACCAGAACCAAAACCAAAACCAGAACCTTAATCTTTCCCTTGGCTGCTTTTTATTATTCATAACAAAATGAGAAAGACAATGAAACAAACAATATTATGTATCATATTATTATTGTTTTTTAATAATATATTTGGTCAAGAAACAAATTATGAAAGAAATCTTAATGATTCCATAGTAATGCCTATTTTCTCTTTTTCAGATAGTTATGGTTTTCAAGAATTGATAGACTCGTTAAAAAAAACATCGTTTATGGAACATACATATTATGATATAATCATAGGGGAATCCACTAATGGTGTCTTTTTTGAAATAGAGGACTCTGGAACACCAAACGCCATAATCGATTGTATCTTATACAATAAGGGTTATTTTAGAAATTGCAACGTTGTTGGATGTATTCAGTATAATGGCAAAATTATGAGTATTGTCAATGCGAATATTACAGACTCGTGTATAAATATGTTTTTCAAGAGAGAACCCAATAGGAATATAGTATTATTTAGGAAAGAACTACCTGTTATTCATAATCCTATTGATAATACATGGTTCTTTTATCATCATCCCTTATTTTTCCTATTTATGAATGGGAAAATCGTTCCAGCTGAAGTCATACATGGAGAATCACAGGGACGTCTTGATTCCACAAACAAAGTACAATAATATGAGTTTGCATCGTTATGAGCAATATGAAGTTACGACGCACCCCTCCAGCATCCCGTATGTTTACGACGGCCCCGGCACCCCCCGTTACAACGGCAATGTCAGCAGCATAAGATGGAAGGACAAGAAAAAGACCAAGAAGCGCGGCTACAAGTTCACCTATGATGATGCCAACAGGCTGACCCAGGGCCAGACCATGTACGCGGGATCGACGGACTTTCTCCTCGGAGGAAGCCTCGTCAGTAAGGACGGCATGACGGACAGGTACCTTTTCGAGGGCGGCTACGCCAAGGCGTCGATGGTCAGCCCCACGAACTACAGGTTCAACTTCCTCTATTACAACCAGGACCATCTGGGGAACAACCGGGAGGTGGTGGACTCGGCGGGCACCGTGAAACAGGTGACGAACTACTATCCCTTCGGCGCACCCTATGCAGACCCGGCAGCCGTGCTGAATGCCAGCCTCCAGCCATACAAGTACAACGGCAAGGAGCTGGACAGGATGCATGGCCTGGACACCTACGACTATGGGGCACGGCAGTACGACCCGATACTAGGAAGGTGGGACAGGATGGATCCGCTCTGCGAGAAATATTACAGCATCAGCCCTTACGCGTATTGTGGGAATAACCCGATCAAAAGGATAGACCCTGACGGAAGAGATGAATGGGAAATCAATAACCAAGGCCAAATCATAAATAGAATTCCCACAAAAGAACATGATGCTTTTTTCATTGTTGATGATAACACAAACAGGGTCGAAGGTAAAAGTATTAGTTTTAAATATGGAACAGTGGAAAAATCCTTCTCCTCAAAGGATCAAAATTACGGTAGATTTGATGTCTATCAAATAAGAGGTGATAACAATGGGACAAGCCTGTTCGATTTTTTAGCTGATAATACTAAAGTAGAATGGAATCAAATGAAATGTGGCATCGAAGGTAATAGAGGATTAAACGTTTTAACTACTTCTCATTTGGAAGACACTGAATATGGTTCAGCCAGTATGCTATCTAAACAATTTTTATATGGTTACACTATGCGAGAAGACATTCACAGTCACCCTCACAACACACCAGTGCCTTCTGGATTCGGTGAACATGAAGGGACAGGAGACATGGAGTATGCTAGATATATACAAGGTATCCGTCCTAATGTAAAACTGAAGATATATTTACCAAATACGAAATCATATATTGAATATAATAAAAACTCGAAAGTCAATGATTTTTAGAATGAAACAAACATTCATTACAATTGTTCTAATTGTTTTCATATCCACAGTAGGTAATGGACAGAACGCTATGAAACTGGATGAGTACATCATCAGTTCCACTCAGTTAGATTCGATCATTAATATGGTATTAAATGATGTGGAAAATGAAGATTATATCGTTGTTTCTGCAAACAACAACAATGACACAATATACGTATCTGCCATATCATCTAATAAATTGCGTTATAACACAAATATTATAGGCTATACCCCCAAAGGCAACATAACAATCCTTTTCCGTTCCAGTTCCAAAGATTTGGTAACAAAAAAGGCTGACAGCAATAAAAAAATAGTAAATTGCATTCCCCCACCTAAAAAAAATGACATTTTTCCTGTCTTAGGAAAAGACGGTTTAAAAGAATGGTATTATATTATAAATAATGGGGAAATATTACTGTTTAGGAAATTTTTAAAATGGTAAGTTACTTAAGTTCTTAATAATGGGGCATGTGGACGGAGATTTTGATACGTTTCTCTGATTGTACCACGAGAACAGGGAATTTGATACATTGACGCTGAAAGCGTCACCTTTTTAATAACCGTAGTGTCCGTAGGACCTGCGGAAAGTCTGAAGGGATGGACTGCACTCTGGAAGAGTGCCCCATCAGCAAGGTTGGACGACCCTTTCAGGGTCGATGCTTCATCCACCGTGTTTCCATCCGGGGGTGCTACGCACACCCTGACTACTGAGAGGAGACCCTTTCATGGTTTTTACGGCAAATAGGGGATAATTATTTTGGCATTTGTATTTAATTGGGAAACAGATATTTACGTTTTTGTGTAAAAATGTGTAATAGATATGTTTGGAATATGACGATATTTTTCTTAACTTTGACCGATTGAATGCGAAACCAAATCCACCAGACCATGAAAGGGAAGGTTGATTCGAATAGGCTAAAAAAGGAGAAAGTGATTTAAAGAAAAAAAGTCAAATGAGATATAAAGTGTACGCCTACAACGCCGACAAGGACAACATCACCTTCTATTACTACGACCGCGACCATCTCGGCAACATCCGCCAGGTGACCACGGCGACAGGCAGCAACAAGGGGACCGTCGTCCAGAGGATGGACTACTATCCTGTTGCCTTACGGCGACTTTTTCTCGCCATGGCAGAGCAGAAACAAGTTTCTCTCTGCTCATTTGGCTTAACGAAAAAGTTCAGGGCGCAGTTGTGCGGTGGCACCTATGACAGCAACTTCCAATCACACAAGTACAATTTTTCGATTGAGCGAGAGAAGAGAAAGCTTGCTTGCTCTTCAGAGCGTGAGAAAAATCGACCGAAGGTCAACGGCAAGGAGTTCGACAGGATGCACGGCCTGGACACCTACGACTATGGCGCAAGGCAATACAACCCCGTCACCGCGCATTGGGACAGGATGGACCCGCTGTGCGAGAAATACTACAGCGTCAGCCCTTATGCGTATTGCGCGAATAATCCAGTGAGGTATATTGATCAGGATGGAAAGAGTACTAAGGTAAAACTATTAGAAGATGGAACATATCAAGTAATAGGAGGTGATATCAATGATAAAGATCGTAATATATATGTTTATACACAAGATGAAAATGATGAATATACCATAAAAGGGGAATCTATTGGAGTTTCAGCAACAATGACATCATTTTATAATAGTGATGATAAAAATCCCTCAAACAGGTGGGGGGGGATAATAAATCCCAAGGATAATAGTGGAATACTTTTTTTGAATGACATTATGGTTAAAAATACTCCCAATTTGATTGAATATATGTATTATGCAAGAAATGGAGAAAAATATGATTTTAAAGTAACAAATGGTACTAATTCTGTTATAGATGGTATTGATCCTCAAAGAGGGATGCCCTTGACCACCAATTCAAAAGGAGAAATAACTTATGCTTCAGCTAGAGATATAGGCAATATGGCTGCTGGATATATAGCTGCGAGAAATGGTATACCATGGAAAACAGCAAGGAAAGCTTTTGACTTTTATCAAGGAAGTCCAGAAGGAAAAACAACAGTAAATGCTCAATTAAATGGGGTTATACTGTATTAGGACATAATACTACTGCACAAATACTTTTAAGATTCTTGAGAAATAATAAAAAATAAGATTGCTGTCCGATATAATTATTTTTAATGAATCTGAAAATATTTATAACGAACAACAACAAATTAAAATTTACATATTGATTTTATCATGAGAAAAAGATATGTTATAATTACATTGTTCCTGTTATTGATACTTTTTTTATATGTCAATAAGGATGTTTATTATATCGGTAAATGGCATATGTTTATTAAGATAAAAAACACCAATGATACAACAACAGTATATCTCAGTAATTCAAGGTGGCATTGGGGTGACAATTATATTGAATATTTACCTCAATCTGCAGAAATGTCAAATTTGAATCTATATCCTTTCAGAGATACAATATATGCTCGAGAGGTATTTATGGAGATTACAAATATACAATCGAAAGACTACAATATTAAGCCTGTTCACTTAATTAGGGTGGACAAAGTTAGATCTAACAGAAATGATTATTGGTCTGACTCAATTTTCCTAAGAGAAGAGATTCCCTATTGGATTAGCATTAATCATAGGCATGGAATATATAAAAGTTGGAAATGATAATCAGGTGTTCATTGGGGATGGTTCTCAATGTTCAAAAATCATCAAAGGGGACGGAGTTTTTGATTCGTTTTCCATAGCATTATCCAACAACCATTTACAGAAAGGATTATGGGGACAGGTACTTGATTACACAGTAAGATAAAAGGCAACTTTAATCATTTTGTATTACAAATATCATCAATACCATCAATCAAAAAGATATGAAAAAAGAAATAGTCCTCCTTCTACTGTTGTTGGCTATGATGCCCATACAGTTAACAGCGCAGGTGAATCCTCAGAAGGGATACGTCATCACCAACGATAATGACACCATCCATGGCACCATCGACTACCTGACGGATGCTAGAAACGCAAAGGTTTGTCTCTTCCAAAAAGAGGGGGAGAAAGGGTACAAGTCGCTGTCGCCGACCGACATAAAGGGCTACCGTCTTGCCGGCGACGGAATCTATTATGTCAGCCGGATGTTCAACAGCGGCGAGAAGCCGGAGCTGCTCTTTGCCGAGTACCTCCTTCAAGGCGGCGTGAGCCTATACCGTTATTACCACGACGACTGCAATTATTTCGGCTTCGTGGACGACCAAGGCAAGGAGGTCGTCATCTGTGACGACAAGTTGAACAACGACCTGGGCGCCTACAACAACAAGTTGCAGGACAGGCGGCAGGTCGTACAGGAGATCAACGCCTTGATGTACCACGACAACACGATTGCCAACCGCCTGTGGAAGATGGACCTGACAAGCAACGACCTGACGGAACTGGTGAGGCGATACGACGAACAATACTGCACGGGCCAGGGCGACTGCATCGTCTTCAAGTACGACAAGAAAAAGGCTTCAGCCGTTTCACGCAGGTTTTACGTGGGAGCAGGCATCAACTACGCCTCGTACGCCGCACCTGACTACAATGTCAAGCATGTCACGTCGTATTCGGGAAACACGTACGGTGGAATTGCCCCGACATTCATTGCCGGTGCCGACTTCATGTTCCCGCGCTTCAGCAGGTTTTTCATGGCTCAGTTGGAATTCAGCTACACGCCCCACCGCTATGAGGCTTCCAAGGAGATGCTGGAGGGTGGTCATCCGAAAATGTACGCCAACGAACTGGCCGCACGTTTCGGCGCGTGCTACGCATTCTCTCACAACAGCCGCATCAGGCCCTACGTCAAGGGTGGACTGCATATGGCCTGGAATTCGGGAATGAAGGAGAAGGATGTCACTTTCAAGTATGATTTTGCCGGGGAGATACGACCTACCACGGGCGACTTGGTCTTCGACAATGAACTGAGGTGTGGCATATACCTCGGAGCAGGTGTCGACATCAACCACATACGCATCAACGCCTTGTGGAAAAAGGCAGGCAGCAACTACAACGGACTGGACGAGAAAGGCTGCGGAATCCTGACGGTGGCATATTTGTTTATGTAGCGCAGAAATCATCTTAAACTAAAGAGGTCTTCATATGGCCTCCGGCCACACGAAGACCTCTTTAGTTTTATAATGATAATTCTATTCGTGATAATAAAGAATATAATTCTTCAATTATTTTAGTATTTAACGACAAACATAAAAAAGGATACACTTATACACTACCTTCGATTGGCACATCTGAGGAATCTACACCGAGTAAGCAGTTGGGATTTAAACATGTCGCATATGTTCATACCCATGCAGCATATAGTGAAGATTATTATAATAACAGCTTTTCAGGTTTATACTTGAAGGACAAAAAAGGGAAACCTCACAGAGAATATACAGAAACGGAAAGAAAAGCATTAAAGACAAACGATGACATTGGAATGGCCAACAGAAAACATTTGACAGCTTATGTTTCCACACCACATGGCTCTCTTCAGAAATATGAAAGTGATACAGGAAAAATATCAGTTATCAGTAATAGCATGCCGAGTGACAAGAAAGATCCAGACAGACTCAATTCAGTGGGAACTGAGGAAAGGCATTTCTATGAGTTTGACTATAATAAATACAATAGTACTATTAGTCATTATCGTACCAATAATGTGTTAAACCTATTCAGTCAATAAAATGAAATATATTGCATTTGTGTTACATTTATTTTTGATTTTACTTCTATTCAGTTGTGGAAAAGGGGTTGAACGAGATAAGGAAACATCCATAAAAGGATGGATACCGACCTATACAATTGAAGGTGATTCCTCCACCTGGATTACATCAAACAAAGATACGTTGATAGCAACACCTGAAGCTGCTGCAATTATTGCAAAAGCAGCGGTGATATCAATCTATGATGAAGAATGTGCAAAAGAACAACCTTATAAGATTGTATCAAATTCAATCTATTGGATCGTTAGTGGAACACTGCGAGATGGCTATGTTGGTGGGACTTTCACAATGGTTATCAGAAAAAAAGATGGTAAAATAGAACATTATTATCATGAAAAGTAAAATGAGTATGTTTATTCTCCTATCTATCATCTTATGCACTGGATGCAAAGGAAAGAAAGAGAATGGTAATGTAGAAATCCATGAGGTTTTGAAATATCACACAATCAACGAGAAAGACTTTTCTTTCTGGGACGGTTTGGTTGATATGAATGATTTCACAAAAGGTCCAAATGGTAACCCATGTAAAGTAGATGTCATCCAAACTGCTGAAACAGCCGCTATGGTAGGCGAGGCATTAAAACGGTCTGCATTTCAAGAAAAGCATTATATGAAAGATTTTCCTCAAATCGTCATTGAAAAAAGCAAGTATTGGGTAGTACAAGGGACAACGGTTAACAATCAAGACAATGCTATGTTTGTATATTTTGCAGTTATACAAAGAAGTAATGGAAAAGTTTTGGATTTTAGAATTGAGAGAATCACGGGCAGAATCAACGAAGGAATCACGGGGACTGGTACTTGATTTCACTGCCACAACGATAAAAGACAATGAATTTGAACAAAATGAATCACGGGGACGGAGATTTTGATACGTTTCTCTGATTGTACCACGAGAGCAGGGAATTTGATACATTGACGCTGAAAGCGTCACCTTTTCAATAACCGTAGTGTCCGTAGGAACTGCGGAAAGTCTGAGGGGATGGACTGCACTCTTTAAGAGTGCCCCATCAGCAAGGTTGGGCGACCCTTTCAGGGTCGCGTGCACCCCCTGGATACAGAGAGATGCATCTTGTGGTCTGCTATTTGTAAAAAAGAAGAATAAAACTTTAAATATCAAGTTGATAGAAAGTGTATAAGCCATACACTTTCTATCAGCGTCTTTGGTGCTTTCAACCTTCCTGTTCTGCAAATGCGGCTTCCTCGGCAGCGGCGATGATTTCCTCACGAGTGGCTTGCGTGGGAGTGGCAGAGATGTCGCTGAGGTCGAACTCATCTTCTTCCTCCGTCTTTTCTACGTTGGCAGGGGTTGTTTTCGAGGCGTTGCCTTTCTTGCTGGCTTTGGCAGTCTTCTTTGGTGCCACCTCTTTGTTTTGTATGATGATGAAATCGTCTTTCTGCTCAGTGTCTGGAACTATCTCCACCGGTTCCTCCTCCATTTTCGTGCGGTTGCCTTTGGCAGCGAAAATGGCTTCGATGTATTGCGGCTCCTTGCGCAGCCGTTCCAAGGTGAGTTTGGAAGCTTGCTGCTGGCTTTCCTTCTTCGAGTATCCCTTTCCCGTGCAACCCTCCACGCCCTCGATGGTCACTTGGTATTGAAACATCGGACTGCCGCTGTTGTCTTTCTTTTGCTCAATGAGTACGAAGTCGATGTTGACGCGGTTTTTCTGACTCCATTCGATGAGTTTGCTCTTGAAATTCACCTCCTTGTAAGCCACTTTGTCGATGTTGATCAACTGTCCCAGGATGCGTTTCTTGATGAATCGCATGCACGCTTCGTAACCTTTGTCCAAATAGATGGCTCCCACCAAGGCCTCAAAAGCGTTGCCACCAAGGTAACTGTTGTGAGAACCGGAGTTTCCTGAAGTGACGATGAGATTGGTGATGCCCAGTTCGCGTGCAAGTTTGTTGAGTGTGTCGCGTTGTACGATTTTGCTCCTGGTGTTGGTGAGGAATCCTTCTCTTTTGCCTTCGAAATGTTTGTAGACAATATGTCCCACCACGGCACCTAGAATGGCGTCGCCGAGAAATTCCAGTCGCTCGTTGTTGATGGGTTTTCCTTTTTCCCGATGCATGATGCTTTTGTGCATCAGCGCCTGTTTGTAATATTTGATGTCATCAGGAAAGAACCCCAGGATGTCATACAAAGACGCATAAAGCTCTTTGTCTTCTTTGCGGAAAAAGAACTTTATGCGTCCAATGAGATTATTCAGCATATTTCTTGAAAATGACACAAGCGTTGTGTCCGCCGAATCCGAAAGTGTTGCTCAGTCCGGCACGTACGGTGCGCTTCTGTGCCTTGTTGAAGGTGAAATTGAGGTTGTAGTCTATTTCCTCATCCTTGTCGTCCTCGTCGTGGTTGATGGTGGGAGGGACGATGTCGTTTTGAACAGAAAGCAGGGTGATCATTGCCTCCACGGCACCTGCGGCACCCAGCAAGTGCCCGGTCATCGACTTGGTGCTGCTGATGTTGAGTTTGTATGCCGATTCTCCAAAGACATCCTTGATGGCTTTCACTTCAGAGATATCGCCCACATGGGTTGACGTGCCATGCACGTTGATGTAATCGATGTCGCCAGGTTGCATGCCTGCATCCTCCAGAGCACTTTCCATCACAAGGCGGGCTCCCAGACCTTCAGGATGGGATGCTGTGATGTGATAGGCGTCGGCGCTCATTCCCTCACCCACCATTTCGGCGTAGATCTTGGCACCACGAGCCTTGGCATGTTCCAATTCCTCGAGGATGAGGCATCCGGAACCCTCTGCCATCACGAATCCGTCACGGCTTTTGCTGAACGGACGTGATGCACGTGCCGGGTCGTCGTTGCGGGTCGAGAGGGCTTTCATGGAGTTGAATCCTCCCACGCCACAAGCGCAGATGGCCGACTCTGCACCTCCTGCGAGAATGGCGTCGGCCTTTCCCAGTCGGATGAGGTTGAAAGCATCTGCCAAAGCGTGGCTTGATGATGCACAGGCAGAGGTTGTGGTGTAGTTGGGGCCATGGAAGCCGAAATGGATGGAGATATGTCCTGAAGCGATGTCGGCAATCATCTTTGGAATGAAGAATGGACTGAATCGGGGGCCTTCTGCCTCATGCACTCCATAATATTTCACTTCTGTCTCAAAGGTGTTGATACCTCCTATTCCCACACCGTAAATCACGCCGATGCGGTCTTTGTTCACCGTGTCAAGGTCCATCTTGCTGTCGCTGACGGCCTGTATGGCTGAAATCAGCGCCAACTGTGTGTACCTGTCCATTTTTCTTGCTTCCTTGCCGTCTATATAATCGGTGATTTTCAAGTCTTTTATTTCACATGCGAAATGTGTCTTGAATTTTGACGTGTCGCAAGCCTTGATTTCAGCGGCACCACTCACCCCGGCCAGGATATTGTTCCAAGTCTCTTCTGCTGTATTGCCCAAAGGGGTTACAGCTCCAAGGCCTGTCACTACTACTCTTTTTAATTCCATTGAAAAAATGTTCTGTATGATGCTGGGGATGTGTCGCGTATGTCATGACAAAGGTGTCATATAGGATGGGAGCACCCCCGTTTTTGCTAAAAATGAAATATGGCTTATAGCCACGGCTCATTGGTTATGGGCAGCCGGGACTATAAACCATAAAAAGGAAGTCGGAACGACTTATTTATTGTTTAATGTTGTCCTCAATATACTTGACGGCATCGCCCACGGTCTGAATTTTCTCAGCCTTGTCGTCAGAGATAGACACATCAAAAACTTTTTCGAATTCCATGATCAACTCCACTGTGTCCAGCGAGTCAGCGCCGAGGTCGTTTTGGAAACTTGACTCAAGCTTGATTTCGCTTTCACTGACGCAGAGTTTATCAACGATGATTTCTCTTACTCTTTTCTCGATTTCTGACATGATACTCTAAATTAAAATGGTGATATAAATATTCTATTATCAAATTCGGGTGCAAAGGTGCAAATTTTTATTTAAGTTTGCAAATTATTTCCAAAAAAAAGGAAGTCAATATGCACAAACTGTAGTCAATTGTGCAAAAAATGAGGCTGATATGAAAAATTCACGTCAATTATTTGTTATGTTTTGTGGTTTTTGCTATATTTGCACTTATCTTTATTGCTATTGAAAAAAAGAATTCATATGTCAAACACGGAAATATACAACAAAGTTTTCAACAAGGCCATTAGTGACTATCATATCATTGATGATGTTGACACACCTATCAACAATCCTTATGAAAGGGAGTCGTTGGAAAATCGTCTCTACTTGAAGTGTTGGATTGACACGGTGCAGTGGCATTTGGAAGACCTCATCCGCGACCCTCACATCAACCCTTTGGAAGCTCTTTCGCTGAAAAGAAGGATTGACAGGAGCAATCAGGACAGGACAGACCTGGTGGAGCAAATCGACTCTTTCTTCCTTCACCAATACAGTGATGTCGTCGTGAAACCTGAGGCGCGCATCAACACGGAAAGTCCTGCATGGGCCATCGACAGGCTTTCCATCCTCGCATTGAAGATATACCATATGCGTGAACAGGTGGAGCGCGAGGATGCCGATATGGCTCATCGTGAGCGGTGTAGTGGCAAATTGGCTGTGTTGCTTGAGCAGCAGCGTGACCTTTCCACTGCCATCGACCAGTTGCTGGAGGACATCGCCTCAGGTGACAAATACATGAAGACCTATAGGCAGATGAAGATGTACAATGACCCTTCCACCAACCCTGTATTATATAAAAAGAACTGACAGACTTGCATGGCGCGAAATAATCATTTGCTGGTCATGAGATTTTCTGCCATGGGCGACGTGGCGATGCTCGTACCCGTGGTATATTCTTTGGCCAAACAATATCCCGACTTGCGCATCACGGTGCTCAGTCGCAAATTCGCCAAGGTGTTCTTTGAAGAGCTGGCTCCCAATGTGGGTTTCATGGAAGCCGACCTTTCCAATGAATATCGTGGTGTGAAAGGACTGAATGCACTTTATCGTAGGTTGAAGGCGAAGCATTTCACGGTCATTGCCGACATGCATGGCGTGCTGCGCACCCAGTACCTGCGTACAAGATTCATGCTCGACCGTTACAAGGTGGCTCACATCGACAAGCACAGGGCTGGAAAACGCAGGTTGCTTTCACCCAATCACCGCAGGTTGGTGCAGCAACCCACGGCTTTCCAAAACTATGCCGACGTATTGGCGAAGTTGGGCTATCCTGTAACTTTGCACTTTGATTCCATCTTCCCTCAAAAGGGTGGCAATCTGCGACTCGCAGGCATCGATGTGCTGGCTGAGAAGAAATCTTTCCAGCAATGGATTGGCGTGGCACCCTTCGCTGCCCATGAGAACAAGGAATATCCGGTGGAGAAGATGGAGGCTGTGTTGGTGGAACTGATGCACTTGCATCCCAATGTGAGAATCCTTCTTTTCGGAGCAGGCCAGAGAGAGCACCAATGTTTCGAACAGTGGTGTGGCAAATATCCTAAATGCATCAATGTTTCGGCATTGGCCAATGGTTTGGGGAATGAGCTGGTGGTGATGAGTCATCTCGATGTGATGGTGTCTATGGATAGTGCCAATGCTCATCTGGCATCCATGGTAAATGTTCCTGTGGTGTGCCTATGGGGCGCCACCCATCCCTATGCCGGTTTCATGGGATGGAGGCAGGGTTACGACACGCAGGTGCAGGTGGACATGCCTTGCAGGCCATGCAGCGTCTATGGCAGCAAACCGTGCATGAGGGGAGACAAGGCTTGCATGGAGAGCATCACCACCCGGCAGGTGGTGGAAAAGGTGGAGTTGGTGCTTGAGCACAAGAACAAGCGACCTTGAAGTGTGTGCTAAAAGATATTCAACCTTATTATATTATTCACTAAAATTAAAACACGAAAGACAATGAAGTACATTTGTGAAACTTGCGGGTATGTTTACGACCCGGCAGAGGGAGATCCCGACAACGGCATTGAGCCAGGAACAGCTTTTGAGGACATCCCCGAGGATTGGGTCTGCCCCATCTGCGGAGTAGGCAAGGAAGATTTCAGCCCGGAGGAATAACCACTGTGGTTCCAAACTATTGTATCGCCCAATCTGACAACAGGTTGGGCGATATTGTTGTTATGCAGGCCGTTTCCTTGAAACAAGGCAATGCCTAACACTCCGGTTGATAAGCGCAATTCCTAAAAGCATCTTCCTCTATTTCGGTCACACCGTCAGGGATGGAGAGGGATTCAAGCGAGGTGCATTGCTCGAAGGCACTCTTGCCAATGGTGGTCAGACCGTCAGGGAGTCTGACAGACTGGAGTGAGGTGCAGCCGGCAAAAGTGCACATTGAAATCACGGTGACATCATCAGGGATGTTGGCAGACAGGAGGGAAACACAGTCGGCGAAAGCGCTCTTGCCAATTATTCTCACACCGTCGGAAATAGTGGCTGACTTCAGAGAGGAGCAGTATTGGAAAGCGAAATCTCCGATTTCTTTCACACTATCAGGGATGCTCACCGACTCAAGAGCAGAACAACCACAGAAAGCATTGCTGCCTATGAGGGTCACACCTTCAGGAATCATGACGCTTCGAAGAGAGGAACAGCTTAAGAATACCTCATCTCTGATTTCGGACACCCTGTCGGGAATGGTGATCGATAGGAGAGAAGTACAGTTGAAGAAAGCACTGATACCTATCTCAGTGACACTGTCGGGAATGATGATGGACTCAAGGTTACCGCAATTCTCGAAAGCATTTTCTCCGATGGTTGTCACGCAGTCGGGGATGACAAATTGCGAATCCTGTCTTCCTGCAGGATATTTCAGAATGCAAGAATTGTCCTTGCTGTATAATATGCCATCAATGGATAAGTAACGACTGTTGTTGCTACCGACATGAATGGTTTGGAGCCCTTTGCACCAAGAGAAAGCGCAATTACTGATTATTGCCAGACTATCGGGAATGTTGACAGACGGGAGTGACGAACAGTTAGAGAAAGCACATTCTCCGATTTTGACCATTCCTTCCGGTATGACGACCGACACAAGAGCCATGCAATCCTCGAAGGCCGAACCGCCAATGATGGACAAGCCTTTGGAAAACGTGACAGAGTGGAGCGAGGAACAGTTGATAAAGGCACCATGACCAATCTTTTTCACGCCGCTTGGGATGGTGACAGACAGGAGGGAGGTGCAAAACGCAAAAGCACTGGTGCCGAGTTTTGTCAAGCTGTTGGGAAGGTTGACAGCCGTTAGGGCCGAACAATCATAAAAAGCCTTGTCCTCGATGGTGGTTACGCTATCGGGGATGGTGACAGACTTGAGCAAGGCGCATTCAAAAAAAGCCTTTTCTCCAATGGTTGTCACACCCTCCGGGATGGTGGCAGAGGTGATTTCCTTTTTTCTGACACCTTTCAAAACATGGTCTTCTATGATGAGCAGGTCGTTCATAATGGTTGAAATGACATGGTTTTGGATATGTTTTATCTTATGTATGGCAAAGATACGTGATTTCTATCAATAATTAGGTAATAATAATTATGATTATAATTATATGTTTAAGAATCATTTCCGCTGTTTTATTGCCAATTCAAGTGAATAATGTAGGTTAATTCGGTAAAAAATGAGTTGTCTGTATTCTTCAATATCGTAAATAATGCTTATCTTCGCGGCATGAAAGCAAACGAACATACTTCTTATGCCCTCAGCGACTTCGAAGTGATGGCTCCGGTGGGTTCGAGGGAGTCGTTGGTTGCGGCCATCCAGGCTGGAGCCGACTCTGTCTATTTCGGCATCGGCCAACTCAACATGCGTGCGCATTCCGCCAACGCTTTCGGCTTGGCCGACCTGAAGCACATTGCCGAAGAGTGCCAGCAACGAGGCATCAAAACCTATCTCACGGTCAACACCATCATCTACGATGAGGACATCGCCACGATGCACACCATCATAGATGCAGCACACGAAGCCGGAATCACCGCCATCATCGCCAGCGACGTGGCAGTGATGACCTATTGCCAGTCCATAGGACAAGAGGTGCACCTCTCCACACAACTCAACATCAGCAACGGCGAGGCCCTGAGATTTTACGCTCATTTCGCCGACGTGGTCGTCCTCGCTCGCGAACTCAACCTCCGCCAGGTGGCAGGCATCCATCAGCAGATTGTCGATGGCGACATACTGGGACCAAGCGGCCACCCTGTGCGCATAGAGATGTTCTGCCATGGTGCCTTGTGCATGGCCATCAGTGGCAAATGCTATCTCAGTCTTGACAACGCCGCCCGTTCGGCCAACCGCGGCGAATGCATGCAGCTCTGCCGACGTTCCTATACCGTCACCGACAACGAGACAGGCACCCAGTTGGAGATAGACAACAAGTATGTGATGAGTCCGAAGGATTTGAAGACCATCCGTTTCATCGACCAGATGATGGAGGCCGGCGTCCGTGTGTTCAAAATCGAAGGCAGGGCGCGTGGACCGGAGTATGTATATACTGTGGTGAAATGCTACAAGGAAGCCATTGCCAGCGTTCTTGAAGGCACCTTCACCGAAGAGAAGAAAGACGAGTGGGATCAACGGCTCGCAAGTGTTTTCAACCGTGGTTTCTGGGATGGTTATTACCTTGGTCAGCGCCTTGGCGAATGGAACAAGAACTATGGCAGCAACGCCACCATACGAAAGGTGTACGTGGGAAGGGGTGTGAAATACTACTCACGCCTCGGAGTGGCGGAGTTCACATGCGATGCCGCGGAATTCAGCGTGGGCGACCAACTGCTCATCACCGGACCCACCACGGGGGTGATGTATCTTGAGGCAAAGGAGATACGCTACGAACTGCAACCGGTGAAGACAGCAAGGAAAGGGACGCACATTTCCATACCCGTACCGGCAAAGGTAAGGCCAAGCGACAAACTATTCCTCTTGGTGGAAGACCCCGCCTCATCCCGGCTTTCAGTTTCTGGCAGTGTTGCCGACTCACAAACGTTATAGACATCAAAATAACTCAACTTTCGCAAGTAGGAAAAAAATAGAGGTGCGAAGAAGACTTAAAAGAAGAATGCATAGCATCATTGCCTTCATAAATAATAGAAAAAGTGAACATATGTCCCTTTAACTCATCCCCCTCTGCCCGAGAGGGGGTGGCCGCAGGCCGGGGGCGAGGGAGAACTTCCTTTTAACTTCTGAAAGTAAAACTTGACAAAATAATGACCATAGACGAATTGCAAAACGAAGTGGTGGAGGAATTCTCCGACTTCACCGACTGGATGGACAAATATCAGTTGCTCATCGACCTTGGTTCCGACATGGAGCCATTGGAGGAAAAATACAAGACGGAGGACAACCTCATCAACGGTTGCCAAAGCCGTGTGTGGATACATGCCGACTACCAAGACGGGCTGCTCACTTTCAAAGCGGAGAGTGACGCTCTCATCGTGAAGGGGCTGATAGCCCTTCTCTTGCGTGTGCTCAGCGGCCACACCCCGCAGGAAATTATCGACGCCAATCTCTTTTTCATCGACAGCATAGGGTTGAGAGACCATCTCAGTCCCACACGCAGCAACGGACTGCTCGCCATGGTGAAGCAGATACGGGCGTATGCTTTAGCCTATCACACCAAGGAGAATGCGTAAACTGAGGACCATCGAGATGCAGCGCCTCACCGTGGAGGAGTTCAAGGCGTCTGAAAAACTGCCGCTCGTCGTGGTGCTTGACGATGTGCGCAGTCTTTACAACGTGGGAAGCATCTTCCGCACTTGTGATGCTTTCCGCGTGGAGGCCGTCTATCTTTGTGGCATCACTGCTTGCCCGCCACATCCGGAAATCCACAAGACGGCATTGGGAGGGGAGGACAGTGTCGAATGGCGTTATTTCCCCACCGCACAAGAGGCGGTGGAGGCTCTCCACCAAGAGGGATGTTTTGTCTATGCTGTGGAACAGGTGGAGGGCAGCACCATGCTGCAGGACTTGGCACCGGCCTCGGCACAGCGGTATGCCGTTGTCTTCGGCAACGAGGTGAAGGGTGTCCACCAAGAGGTGGTGGACTTGTGCGACGGTTGCCTTGAAATCCCCCAATATGGGACGAAACATAGCATGAATGTGGCAGTCACAGCCGGCATCGTGATATGGGAAATGAGTTTGAGAGCAAAATAATGAAAGATTTTTTTACTTTCTGCACTATTAATCAAAAATTTTCACTAACTTTGCTCCGTATAGCAACTATTGATTATTCACTTAAAAAATTTTTATTATGCCAGTAATTGCCGCATTATTAGGATTGATCATTTTTTTGGTCGTCGTCGTTTTGTTGTATATTTACAATACCCAGCGCAAACTCGTCAGCATCGATGAGTTGTGCAAGAATGCCTTGAGCCAGATTGCCGTGCAACTCAACTCCCGTTGGGATGCCTTGCTCGCTGCAGCCAAGTTGGCTGCCCAATATTCCAAGCATGAGTCGGAAACTCTCATCAATGTCATCAATGCCCGTCGCGGGGCGACGGCGACAACCGCAGGAGAAGTACAACAGCAACAAGGAGAACTCTCTCAGGTGCTGGGACGCCTGCTCGCCATCGGTGAGGCATACCCCGACTTGAAAGCCAACGACCTTTTTGCCAAGGCGATGGACAGCGTCAACTCTTATGAGGAGAATGTGCGCATGAGCCGTATGGTTTACAACGACACAGCAACGAAGATGAACCGCTTGGTGCGCATGTGGCCCTCGTCCTTCGTGGCATCCATGCTCAATTTCCGTGAGAAGGAATACTTGAAAGTTGACGAAGAGAAGAAATCCAATTATCCCAACCTCGATGAAGCATTTGGCAAATAAGCGACTTTGGCTCTTGACAATAATGCTTGCCGTCACCACGATGGTGTCGGCAAGCCCGTCTTTGCGCAAACTCGACATCCAGGTTGACTTGCGTGACAATGGCGATGCTGAAATCATCGAAACCCGGCAGATGTCCATTGACAGCGAGGGGACGGAATGTTACATCGTTATCGACAACCTCAACGGGCGAGACATCACCGATTTCTATGTGACCGATGAGACAGGGAAGAAGTACACCAATGTCGGCGACTGGAAAGTGAAACAGTCTCGTGAATGGAAGACAGGAAAGTGTGGCATCGTGCGCAAAAGCAATGGCTATGAACTGTGCTGGGGCCTTGGGCAAAGTGGCGAAAGAATCTACATCGCCCATTATGTTGTCACCAACTTGGTGCTCAGCTATAAGGAGAGCGACGGCTTCAACTGGATGTTTGTCACCCGTGAAATGTCTCCTTCTCCACAGCTTGTCGACATCAACATCCAGGCATCGTGCCTCAAGGCCGGACTGCCCGAAGACTCCATCAACATATGGCTTTTCGGCAACCGGAATGGCAACATCGAGATGTTGGACAACTCGGTGGAGGCTAAGGTAACAAATATCGAGTCTGATGAGTCGGTCATCGTATTGTTGGAACTTCAGAAGGGATTGCTCCATCCCGCGAAGAGCGACAACCGCACGTTCAAGGAGGTGCGCAAGAACGCATTTGAGGGAAGTGACTATAAGGAAGAGTCTGGGTTGAAAAAGGCTTGGAATTACATTAAGACCAATATCAGTTATATCTTTGGTGGTCTGTTTTTATTGCTCTTTGTAGCATTTATGATTTATGAGTCCGTGAAACTGAAGCGTGAGCGCAATAAGTTGTTGAACAACTTGGAGTGGTACCGACAGGTTCCCGCAAATGGTAACTTACGCCGTGCCAAGAATTTGATGGGTGCGTTCTATGTAACCAATCCCATTTCCAGAGACAATCTCATCAGTGCGATGTTGCTTCAGCTCATACGCTCCAACACCCTTCGCATAGAAGTGCATCATGTGGATGCCACTGGTTTGAAAAAAGTGTTTGGAGGGCAGGGGAAGGATCAGGAATGCATCGTTATTGGTGATTTCGACTTCTCCAACCGTCTACTGTCCGACCCCTCATTGAAGGAATTGTATGACATCATCAAGTCTGCGGCAGGAGAGGATGGCATCCTCCAACCTAAGGAATTGAAGAAATGGATAAACAGGCATCAGACAGAGGTGATGGAATTTGTCAAGTCCTTGGACAAGGGTTCCATGAAACTCAAGGAAGCCAAGCGCAGCATCGATGACGTGCAGAAGGTCTTCGGCTTGAAGAAATTTCTGGAGGACTTCACCTTGGCCAACGAGCGCCATCTCACCGAAGTGTCGCTATGGAAGGACTATCTGGTCTATGCCACGCTCTTTGGCATTGCCGACCAGGTGAAAGCCGATATGAAGAAAGTCAACCCAGAGTTTATGAACATGGACATCGAAATCCGCAATATGACCAATGAGACGTTGGTGCCCGTGTTTGCTTCTGGCTTCTGTCACGATGTGTCGTCGGTGGTGAAATCACGTGACTCCGGTGGTGGCGGCAGTGGCTCCTTCGGTGGTGGCGGCGGCTTCAGCGGCGGCGGCTCCGGCGGCGGAGTGAGATAAAAAGGAAGAAGCCTATGAGCATTTGCCCATAGGCTTCTTTCTTAGGATATAATAGGAGGCTCTAGGAAGTTCTAGGAAATTCTAGGAAATTCCAGGAAGTTCCAGGAGGGCTTTCTATTGTTAGTCTTTGACGTATTCGGCGAAGTCGGTGAGGCGCATGTCGCCTTTGCGGCGCAGCGTGTCGTGCATGGCGAATGCTGCTGGCAGGCAATGACGGGTGTGGCCTCCTGTGCCGAGTTTGAGATAGTCCCAGAGGAGTTGCTTGTAGTCGGGATGCACGCATTTCTCGATGATGAGTTGTGCACGCTGCATGGGGCCTTTGGCACGCAGGTCGGCCACGCCTTGCTCGGTGACGATGACGTTGACGTCGTGCTCCGAATGGTCTTGGTGGCTGACGAATGGCACGATGCTGCTGATGAGTCCACCCTTGGCTGTTGATGGGCAGGTGAAGATGCTCAGGTAGGCGTTGCGCTCGAAGTCGCCGGAACCACCGATGCCGTTCATCATCTTCACGCCGCTGATGTGTGTGGAGTTGACGTTGCCGTAGAGGTCGCACTCGATGGCGGTGTTGATGGCGATGACGCCGAGTCGGCGGATGACGGCCGGGTGGTTGGAGATTTCGCTTTGGCGCAGTGTGAGGTGGTCTTTGAAGTAGTCCATGTTGTCATACACTTGCATCAAGCACTCGTTGCTCACGGTGAGCGAGCAAGCGGAGGCGTCTTTCACGCGGCCGGAAAGCATCATGTCGATGACGGAATTCTGAATCACCTCTGTGTAGATGTTGAAGTCGGGCACATGCTTGTCGGCACCCAGTGCGCCGAGGATGGCATTGGCGGTGGAGCCTACGCCGCTCTGCAGCGGGAGGAACTCTTTTGGCATGCGGCCGGCATGCAGCTCTTCAACAAGGAATTCTGCTGTGAGGAAGCCGATGCGGTCGGTGACGGGGTCGCTGTCCTTGAAGGCGCGGGCCTCGTCGGGGATGTTGCATTCCACCACGCCCACGAGTTTATCCTTCGGAATCTCCACGTATGGTTTTCCGATGCGGTCGCCTACTTTGAAAATGGGGATGGGCTTGCGATAGGGTGGGTCGAGCGGCTCATACACGTCGTGGATGAACTTCGCATTGGGGTTGTGGAAGGAGTTGAGCTCCAAAATGATGTGCTTTGCCAAACGGGCGGCTGTGGGGCTGATGCCACCGGCAGCGGTGAGGTAAGCCTTGTAGTAGCCATCGGCTTCCTCGATGTCGCACACCTCGAGAATCGCCCAGTCCACATCGCCATAGAAACCATAGCGCAACTCTTGTGCCATATGGCTCAGGTGAAGGTCGTTGTAGGGGATTTCACCAGCGTTCACATGCTTGCGGAAGTCGTTGTTGGTGGTGTAGGGAGCGCGATACTTGATGGCTTGGGCGTTGGCCAGGTCGCCATCGGTGCTCTGTCCCGTGGAGGCTCCGGTGAAGATTGCCACCTTGAACTCCCTTCCTGCCTCGTGCTCGGCAAGGGCGATTTTGGCAAGTTCCTTGGTCACGGCCTTGGCCACACCGGCTGGTGTGAAGCCACTAAGAGCGAGATGTTCACCATTCTTGATTAATGAGGCTGCTTCAGCAGCGGTTAGTTTTGTGTAAGCCATAAATGTCTTTGATTTGTGAATTTCAATTTGGGTGCAAAGTTACTTCAAATCAGCCGAAACCACAAATTATTTGATGTTTATTTTGAACCTTGGAAACATACGGTAAGAAATCCAATCCCTGATGGATGGCGTGTCCAAAAAACGACCTGAAACATTTGCACAGAAAAATCACGTCGAACATACGTTGTTTCCGCTTGTTACTGTAGTATATAGGTGGTAGCACCAATGATTCAATCCGAATATGAAATATTCAGGTTAAAAAAGGGAGTCAAAGACACTCTACGGTCTTTGACTCCCATGTTTGACGTTTTTTGCGGCAGCAGCGTATGTATGTTGAAAAGCAAGGCAACAAGCGAAAAGACTATTATTTCCGATGTCCTAACCTTTAGACGACAGGACAATGGTTTGTGGTGTTTTGGGCTGTCCCGGCTGGAATCGAACCAGCATTCTCGGCTTGACGAAGTAAGTCTTATCTACGGCACTTGCTTGTTTTTAGGTACAATCTACTACTTTCAATGAACACTTGTTTGTTTCTGTGTGCAAAGATAGTGGACCGTTATGCAGCCTATTTGCGTAATATTGAAAAATCGACCTGAAAGGCTCATTTTTTCTTCATTTTGAGTATCTTGTACTCGAAAGGTTGCAGTTTGACGTTCTCAGCGAGGGTGACATCTTTCTCGTCCTCCATGTTGACGAGCGACTTGCCCCGCCACTCCTCGGGCACGGCTATCTCCTTCTCTTGGTTCCGCACGTTCACGGCGATGAGGAAAGTGTCGGCATCATCGGTTTTTTCAAACATCAGGATGTCGCGGTCGGGGAAGAATTTCGGTTGGGCCTTGCGCAAGGCAGGGTTGTCGTTGTAGAGGCCGATGAGGTGCTGGTATTCCTTGTACAGGTCGGCGTGAGCCGTCCAGTCCACCGGCACGTAGTGGAAGAAGTTGATGGGTTTCTCATAACCCACTTCCTGAGAGCCATAGATGAGTGCTCCGCCATGCGGGAAGACGGAAGCCACGTATGCAGCCATCGAGCCACGCTCGTTGGTGAACTCCTTCACTGGCGTGACCTCAGTGGAATGGTCGTGGTTGGTGGTGAAGCGCAGTTTCACCTTCCCTGCCGGCAGGCTGTCGTATTCCGCCTTGTCGGCGGCAATCAGGTCCTCAGCGCTGCGTCCCTTGCAGAACACATTGACCAACGAGTCCTTGTAGTCCCATCCATAGTTCATGTCAAAGCCTCCGACGGTGAAGTTGTCCACATGCTTTCCTTCAGCGAGCATCACGATTTGTCGTTCTCCGGCAGCCTTCCTCAGTCGGTCGATGGCTTCTTTCCAGAAGTCGGCAGGCACGCCGTCGGCCACGTCGCAGCGGAAGCCGTCGATGCCACATTCCACCACCCAGAAGAGCATGGCGTCGATCATCGCCTCGCGCATCTCACGGTTGTCGTAGTTCAGGTCGGCCACGTCATACCATTCCCAGGGTCTTGGGTGGATGATGGTGTCGGTCTTCTCGTCGTGCGTGTACCATTCAGGGTGTGCTTTCAACCACGGATGGTCCCATGCCGTGTGGTTGGCCACCCAGTCGAGTATGATGCCCATCTGGTGTTCATGGCACACCTTCACAAGGTTCTTGAAGTCGTCGATGGTGCCGAACTCAGGTGCGATGGCCTTGTAGTCGCTGATGCAATAGGGGGAGTTCTTGCCTTTCTCCACGCCGATGGGGTAGATGGGCATCACCCACATCACGTTCACTCCCAAAGCCCGGATGGAGTCCACTCGTGCCGCCACGGCGTTGAGTGAATGGTCGGCAGCGAACACACGCGGGTTGACCTGGTACATGGCGATGTCGGCAATCTCCGGCAACTTGAATGCTGCCGTCTCGTTTTTTGGCGGGTTGCATGCCGTCAACAACAGCATGCACCAACATGTCAGTATAAACGCTTTTTTCATTTTCATATGATTTTTGGGTTAGTAAGATTCAATATGTTCAAGCAGATGTCTCGCAAAGGTTTCATATCAGGTATTGCTTGCTGAAGTCGGAGACGTAGGCTTTCAGTTCCGGGGCCTCAAGGATCTTGATGCGGTTGGCCAGTCCCATGTAGAACCGTCCGACCCCCTCCAGCTGATAGACGACCGTGTCGAAATACCAGATGTTGTCATCCCCCTTGTGAGGTTTGATATGGTTCTTGGCCGATGGGAATTCCTCTATCAGCAGGTTCTTCGCCATCAAGTCCAGCTGAAGGGAGACGTGGAAGGTTTTTTCTCCCGTCATATGGAAAACGTCCACCTCCACCTTTTTGTGAGAGTTGGGGTATTTCCAAGGCTCGTCTTCCAGGATTTCCACATATCCTATCCTGTTGATGTTAAACACCCTGGTGGTGAATCTCTTCCTGTCAAAGCAAATCACCAGGCCGTCTTCCGGTCGCACGTCGTAGGCTTCCACGAGGCGGTCGGAAACCTTTCCGCTGTTCGACGAGGCATAGTCGTGCAGCACGACACATTTCTTCTGTGTCTGTGCATGTTGCAGCAATGACAGTGCAGCCGCCTTGTCCTCGTTGGTGAACACCTTGCGTGCCAGCAGTTCCTTGCGCACCTGTTCGGGCATCTCTCTCGACTCTGCATTCACCCTGAGGTATGCCACGTTGTTGAGTTCCACCACCCGGTAGGGATGTGGCTCCACGTGGATGGCCACCACCATGTTGTCGTAAAGTGGTTCGATTCGCAGATAGGGCAGGGTGTCGATGCCGAAATGTTTCTTTGCCGTGTCCTGCACATAGCGCATGTAAGAATCCATCGTGTGATGGTTCAAGTATTTCATGTCGTTTTCTATGCCTACCACCGTTCCTTGGTCGTTCACACCGAGGTAGAGTGTCCCGCCTGTCGTTGAGTTGAGGAATGCGCACACGCCTTTCAGCACGTTCATATTCTGGGTGTACTCGTCTGGCTGCATTTGGTTGTTGGATGGATAGACCATGGAGGTTTTGAATTCCTGCGTACCGCTTTCGATGCCGAGGTAGATGCCACCGTCTGCCTCGAGGTCTGCATCGTTTTCCGTTTCTATCGACAGGGTTTTGATGATTTCGCGGTGTATCACGTTGAGTGTGGCCTTGGAGAGTGTCCCCTGCATGGCATTGGCTGTCTGTACGAGCCGGGCGAGTCGGGAGAGCATGGGCAGCTTGTCCTTGAAAGAGTGTATGGCGTCCGACAATTTCTCGGAATCCTCTTTCTTCCCGTATTCTTTTAGTATTTCGATGACCGACAGTCGGATGAGTGTTGGGATGGCTTCTTCATATTCCTTTTCCGGCCTAAGTTGTATGGCTCCCATGTCTTCCTTGCGGACGAACTGCACGAGTGCTCTGAGATAGGTTCTGGCGAAGCGAAGATAGGATGAGGATGCGCTGTCGCCAACCAATTCCACCATCACGTTGGCGTTGGCCAGCAAGCGGATGCGGTCGGAAGGTTTGAGCAGTGATTTCTGGTGCTCGAACATCTGTCTTGCAAGCAACCGGAGGATGGTGGGGCTGAGTTTGCCGGTTTCTTCTTCTTCCTTCTTGTAGCTGGGAATGACAGTGTTGGTGGCAAAGGCGTGGATGCAGTCATGGCGGACGGACTGCTCGTCGAAAGTTTCTTCGGCACTCCCCATCACCTTTGCGTAGATCTTGCCATATTTGGCACCCTTGCCATAGCTTTTCACGGAGAGGTATGCAAAGTCGCCACGGCTGTACTTTCCTGCTTGTGCCGGTGTGGAGAATGCAATGCCGAGTTCATTGATCCATCCGCAGAAGTCAGGTCGTTCGTCAATCAGTTTGCAGAGGAACGAGTTCTCTTCTTCCACAGACTTCTTGGTGTCCTGCACGAAGAAGTCCACCAACTGGTTCTCGATGTTGAACACCCCTTTTACAGCATCCTTGATGGTGGCTTTCATGCATTCCCCGGTATGGAAATACTCATGGATGGTGCTTGTGTAGTAACAAACGATGCTTGGTTTCTCAAACTTGATGTAACCTATGACGGTTTGATAAGCAGGGTCGATGGTTGAGACATGCATCGTCCCGGAGTGGTCGATGGAGTCGATTCTGATGATGGCTTCATCGCCCTCGAAATAGTTTTTCAGCGGCGTTTCCAAGGCTTTGTCCTGCACCTTCTTCTGGAGTGCGATGAATTCATTGGTGTACTCGTCCATGTCCACGGGATTGTTTTCCATGCTCTGTTTCAACCTCTCCGACGTGGGTGTGCGGAGTGTGACACCCATGCCGGTGTCCAGGGAGTTGGAGCCGCTCTTGACCAGTTTCTTGGAGGTTGACTGCGGCAGGTAGGTCAGCAGCAAACCTGCTGATGTGAGTATGGCGGTACCGTTTTTTGAGAAAACCAATGGCTTGGTGATGGGTGAGCCAAACCTCACCAATTTGCTGGAGTTGTAGGCGAAAAGGTCGGTTCCTATCTTTGGCAGGTCGTTCCATCCGAATCCGAGTGTGGTGACCTTCTCATGACGCAGCCGTTCGAAAGAAGCCTTGATGATGTTGTCCGACCAATGTGGGTTCATGGCTCGCAGCTCTCCCATGAATGCGAGATAGGCTGGCAGGGCAAGCTGATGGTCGCTTTCGGTCAGGAGGTATGTTGCCAGCAGACCGACATGGAATTCCAACGTCTTCCTGTCCTCGTCCTCATGGTATAGCGGCCGCATGGAGATGGTTGTCAGCAGGTCTTCCACACGTTGCCTCAGCAGGTCGATGGTGATGGCATGGAAGGAGTCCTTGGTATTGTTGGTGGCGCATCCTTTCAGGTATTCCTGCAATTTGGCGAAGTTGTCGTCAATATATTCCTTTCTCAGGTCAAGCCACAATGGGGTTTTCTTTTCTTCGTTCATCGTTTTTGTCTTTCCTAGTAGATATGGTCGGTAAATGTATAGTATGTGCAAAATTAGTGATTTTTCCACAATATGCAGCATGTTTGTTGCAATATTGATGTCATTTTTCTTTTTCTCGGTTTCTCTCACAAAAAATCATTATCTTTGCAGCCTGTAATTCAAAGGTATTGGAAAAGGTATCTTGGTAACACGGAAAATCCAAGGCAAAGGTGACATGTAAATGGAAGGCATTCGGAAGAAAGATGCGGAAAAGTTGGCAGCCACTGGTGTAAGAAGTGAGGTTGCCAGCGGCCTGCGTGATGGCATTCCCATTGCGATGGGCTATTTTGCAGTGGCATTCTCATTGGGCATCATCGCCAAGAATGCCGGACTTACGGCCATCCTTGGCTTTGTGAGCAGTTTCTTCACCCGTGCTTCTGCCGGCGAATATGGTGTCTATACGTTGGTGGCCATCAATGCCGCCTATGTCGAGATAGTGGCCATGAGTCTTGTGGCCAACCTGCGCTACATGCTGATGAGTGCGGCGCTCTCGCAGAAGATAGCCCCGGGCACGCCTTGGTACCACCGGGTGTTGATGGCTTGCTGCATCACCGACGAGGTGTTCGGCATCTCTGTCAACCACAAAGGCTACACGCCGCCGGCTTACACCTATTCCGCTGCTTTGGTCTCCACGTTTTGTTGGGCTTCCGGTTGTGCGGCAGGCATCATTGCCGGGGGACTGCTGCCATCTGCCGTCGTGTCGGCCTTGAGCGTCGCCCTTTATGGTATGTTCATCGCCATCATCATGCCGCCGTCGCGCACCGACCGCAACGTGCTTTATGCCGTGGTGGCCAGTTTCGTCTTGAGCGGGCTATGTGCCATCGCACCCCTTGTCAGCGAGTGGAGTCCGGGCACACGCACCATCGTGCTGACGGTGCTCATATCATTGGTTGCCGCTTGGCTCAAACCCATTAAAGAGAAAGAGGATGGAGAAGCGTGAGATGATCATCTGCATCATGTTGGCGATAGTCACCACCAACATCATCCGCATCCTGCCGATGACGCTTATCAAAGGCCAGATACGGAATGTGTTCCTTCGTAGTTTCCTTTATTACGTGCCATACGTCACCTTGGCCGTGATGACCTTCCCCGCCATTGTGGATACCACGTTGTCGCCGGTTTCAGGCATTGTCGCATTAGGCGTAGGCATTGTTGCTGCATGGCGTGGTGCGGGACTGTTTCCTGTCGCCATCATCTGTTGTGCCATCGCCTATCTGATGGATGGGGTGATGGGGTGAGGTCATTTTCTTTACCCAACTTTTACAAGTAAGGGAAAATGAGGCGTGAAGAGGGTTAAAAAAAATATGGAGTAATCATTTCTTCCCTCAAAAAACGGTAAAAGTGAGCATATGTCCCTTTAACTCCTCTTTAACTCCTCTTTAACTCCCTTTTAACTCCAAACGAAGTGAACAAATGTCCCTTTAACTCCCCTTTAACTCCAAACGAAGTGAACATATGTCCCTTTAACTCCCCTTTAACTCCTCTTTAACTCCTTTTTAACTCCAGATAGTTGAGCGAATGCGAAACTAGGATTCTTCATATTCCTCAAGCACGTGGCAAATGACTTCCCAGTCTGTCTCGCCGTCGAATCCGAACTTGTCATCAATACCAACGTTCATATACAATTTTTCCCCGAAATTCTGCAGGTGGGTGTTTCCCACTTCCGGGTTCTCGTTGATGTAGTCAAACCTGATGCCATCGTCGAGGAAATGCCGGGCATATTCCATCAATTTGTCACGGTGGCATGAGCTCCACAGTATAAGGCATATATCCTTGCGGATGGTCATCTTCTGCAACGCTTCCTTTGCCGATGGCAAATAATCGTAGGTCTCTTCGTCCTCATAGCAAGCCCGCAGAATGGTGTCGTGGATGTCAACCGCCACATAGATTTTTTCCCAGTTCTTCTCTCTCATGCGATTGAATGCCGCTTCAAATGCCTTGTTGATATCCATATGCAATATTGATAATATGTGAATGCCACTGCAAATCTACAAAAAAACCAACCAAATAGATGTAAGTATGTCCAAAAAATGTTTTTTGAAGGGTGTAAGTTTGGCATTTACAATATAAATGTTTACTTTTGTCGTTTTAAAACACATGCAGATGAAGAGTAAGCGTATAGTCACTTTCGGTGAGTTGCTGCTTCGTTTTTCGAAGCAGGGTCACAAGCGTTTCACACAAGGTGAGCTGCTGTTGGGCAATTTTGGTGGTAGTGAGGCCAATGTGGCCATCTCGTTGGCCACGTTGGGCGACGAGGTGGAGTATGTCACACGTCTTCCCAAGGGGCAGATTGGCTTGGCCGCCAAGATGATGCTCAGGGAGTATGGCCTTGATGTCAGCCATGTGTTGTGCGACGGCGAACGCATGGGCACCTATTATTTCGAGGGTGCTGCAGCATTGCGCAACACGTCGGTCACCTATGACCGTGGCGCCTCGGCCTTCGGGCTGATAGAGCCAGGGATGATAGACTGGAGGGAGGTGCTGCGCGGTGCGGGTGTGTTCCACACTTCCGGCATTGCCGGTGCACTGTCGCCCAATGCTTCTGAAGCCACTTTCGAGGCGTTGCGTGTGGCCGATGAGATGGGGCTCACCATCTCGTTCGACATCAACCATCGCAAGAACCTTTGGAAATACCCGGGTGCGAAGCCTATAGAGACCCTCAGCGCCATGCTGGAGTATGCCGATGTCATGTTCGGCGATGTCATCGAGTTTGAGTTCCTCACCGGCCATCCGAAGATACCTTTCGAGGCCCGCGACGTCCACTATGTGATGGATTTGGAACCCTACCGCGAATGGTTTGATGCGCTGCACAAGCGGTTCCCTCGCTGCCGTAAATGGCTGATGGGAATGCGCAACCAGGTGGATGCCAGCCACCATCTGCTCACCTGCCTGTTGTGGAGCGACGGCACGCTTTATTCCACCCGCATCTACGACATCCAGGACATGGTTGACCCGATGGGTGTGGGCGATGCCTTCGCCGCCGGGCAGATACATGCCATGCTGGAATGGCCCGACGACGACCAGCGCGTGCTCGACTATGCATTGGCGGCCTCCACGTTGAAATACACGTTCAATGGCGACTTCAATCTTGCCACCGACGAGGAAATCCTTCAGTTGATGAATTCGCCTTTGAGGTGATGGAAAAATGGTATGTGAAATATCTATAATGAAAGACACTTAACTATAGAATTGATTTATGGCAAATTTGAAAGGATTAATGAAGGATACTGCCATCTATGGCATGAGCAGCATCATTGGAAGGTTCTTGAACTATCTGCTTGTGCCGCTTTATACAGCGAAGATGTCGGCATCGAGTGGAGAGTATGGAGTCATTACCAATGTCTATGCCTGGACGGCACTCTTGCTCGTGATTCTGACCTACGGCATGGAGACGACGTTCTTCCGATATGCCAACAAGCAAGGAGAGAATGCCAATCGCGTCTATTCCACCACGCTGTGGTCGGTGGCTTTCACTTCCGTGCTGTTCGTTGTCATGGTTTTCATCTTTGTATATCCCATCGCAGATGTGTTCCACTACCATGACCATCCCGAATACATCAGGTTCATGTCCATCGTTGTGGCCTTGGATGCGTTTCAAGCCATTCCCTTCTCTTACCTTCGCTATCAAAAAAGACCCGTCAAGTTTGCTGCCTTGAAATTGTCGTTCATTTTCATGAACATCGCGCTCAACTGCATCTACTATCTATTAATGGACGGCCACGATGCGGGTGCAGCCTTCTTCATCAATTTGATTTGCACCAGTTTCGTCACCTTGTTCTTCTATGAGGAGCTGAAGGGGTTCAGGCATGGCTTCGATGCGCAACTGCTCAAACGCATGCTTGCATACAGCTGGCCCATCTTGGTGCTCGGCATTGCCGGCATACTCAACCAGACCGCCGACAAGATACTCTTCCCATGGCTATACAAGGGAGAGGATATGAAAACGCAGTTGGCCATCTATGGTGCCGTGGCCAAGATTGCCATGATCATGGCCATGATCACCCAGGCATTCCGTTATGCTTACGAACCGTTGGTGTTTGGCAAGCAAAAGGATAAGGATTCCAAGGATTACTACGCTGCTGCGATGAAGTTCTTCATCATCTTCACTTTGTTGGCTTTCCTATGCGTGATGGCGTATATAGACATCCTCAAGCGAATCATAGGCAGAGACTATTGGGAGGGCCTGGGTGTCGTGCCCATCGTCATGGCTGCTGAAATCATGATGGGGGTCTATTTCAACCTCTCATTCTGGTACAAGCTTATCGACAAGACCATTTGGGGAGCCATCTTCTCAGGCATCGGTTGCGCAGCGCTCTTCGCTGTGAACATCCTGTTTGTGCCGAAATACGGATATGTCGCCTGCGCCTGGGGTGGTTTTGCAGGATATGGCATTGCCATGGTGCTTTCATATATCGTGGGGCAGCGCTTCTATCCCATCAAATATCCGATTCTCGACATCAGCATTTACGTCGTGCTTACAGCCATCCTTTTCTTAGGCATGCATTTCTCAACCGCCAAGCTGCCGTTATGGGCCTCGATTGTCGTTAACACCATTCTTGTCGGGGTTTTCGTGGCTTATGCCATCAAGCGCGACTTCCCGCTCAAAACACTGCCTATCGTGGGAAAGTATTTCAAATGATCAAGAACATTAGTTTTAGGATAATCCAAACCAATAGCATTATGATAAGAAAAACTATTTTATTGCTGACCTGCGTGGTCGCTTCATTCCAGGCCAAGGCCGATGAAGGCATGTGGACCCTTTACAACCTTCCACCTCAAGTGTATGAAATCATGCAGAATGAAGGTTGTACCATGCCTTACAATGACTTGTATTATGGTGACAATGCATTGAAAAACGCCGTTGTCAACTTCAGTGGCTTTTGCACCGGTGTCGTGGTTTCTCCCAACGGACTGGTGTTCACCAACCATCACTGTGGCTTTGAGGCTATCCGCAGCCACTCCACTGTGGAGCACGACTACATGCTCAACGGCTTCTATGCCAAAAGTTATGAGGAAGAACTGCCCAATGAAAACATGTTCGTCAGTTTCATGATAGACCAGAGGGACATCACCGACATGCTCAAGGCTAAGGGTTTCGAAGATCTCAGCACTTTCGGTCAGGAGGAATTCATCGACTCTCTCACCCAAGTGATGACCGATTCGGTGAAGCGTATCGACGAGTCGTTGCATGTGAGCATCGACCCCTTCTTCGAGGGCAACCGCTTTTATGCCACCACCTATCAGGACTTCACCGACTTGAGGCTTGTCTTCGCAATTCCGAAGTCCATGGGCAAGTTTGGCGGTGAGACCGACAACTGGATGTGGCCCCGACAGACGTGCGACTTCTCCGTCTTCCGCATCTATGCCGACCCCAAGACCAACGGTCCGGCGGCATACAGTGAGAACAACGTGCCTTATCATCCCAAACGGTGGGCTCAAGTGTCGATGCAGGGATACAAGGCCGGCGACTTCGCCATGACCATCGGCTATCCGGGAAGCACCCAGCGCTATCGCTCCTCTTATGGCATCCAGGAGATGCGCGACGTGGAAAACGCCGTGCGCGCACAAGTGAGAGGGGTGAAGCAGGATGTGATGATCAAGCACATGAGGGCCAGCGAGGCCGTACGCATCATGTATGACAGCAAGTATGCTGAAAGTTCCAACTATTGGAAGAACGCCATCGGTATGAACAAGTGCATCGACTCCATCGGCCTCATCGCGCAGAAAGCGGCTTACGAGGAGAAGATTCGGCAGTGGGTGGATAAGACAGGCTATCTCAAGGACAAATTGGACTTGGATACACTCAAAAGTCTCTACGCACAAAACAAAATGCCTAATTTCGTCGTTAACAACATCTACGAGTCTTTCTTCACCACCAGCGAACTTTTCACCCGTTTCCTGAAAACCTTGACGGGCAAGGAGGCATTAGGTCCTGAAGACAATCCCGAAGAGCAATACTACATTTTCGAAGACAACAGCGACAAATGGGACAAGGCACTCGACAAGGAAGTGCTCGCTGCCATGCTCAAGAACTATGCCGAGCAAGTGGATGAGGAATATTGGCCTGACTTCTACGAGGAAATCAAGACGAAATACAACAACGACTATGCGGCTTATGTGGACTATCTCTACGACAATTCACTCCTGATGAAGGATGGCACCAAAATCTATTTCAACAAGGAAGAATTCGAGAAAGACCCCGGTGTGGCTTTCGGACGGAATATTTATAGCAAAGTCATTGGACTATATCTTGGGTTGATGTTGAGGTCGTCGCAAATCGATGAACAGGAGCGCTACCTCTGCGATGCCATCATTCGCATGGAGCAAGACCAACCCCATTACAGCGATGCCAACTTCACCATGCGTCTCAGTTACGGACAGGTGGGCGAGTACATGCTCAACGGCATGGGGTCAGGCTACTACACCACAGCTGAGAGCATTGTTGCCAAGATGGACAAGGCCAGCGAGAATGTGGAGTATGAGGCAGAGCCTATCATGAGGCAACTCCTCTCAGCAAAGGATTTTGGACCATACACCGACCGCACCACGGGCAAGATGCAACTATGCTTCCTCACCAACAACGACATCACGGGTGGCAACAGCGGCTCGCCGATGTTCAATGGGAAAGGTGAACTCATCGGCCTGGCTTTCGACGGCAATTGGGACAGCCTTTCCAGCGACATCTTCTTCGACAAGCAATTGGCACGCTGCATCGGCGTAGACATCCGCTTCGTACTCTTCATGATGGACCGCTGGGGACATGCCGACAGACTGCTCAAGGAAATCAACGCACAATAACCAGGTGTTAGAGTAGAGACGGGATTTTTTCCCGTCTCTATGCATTTTACGTCATCATTATTCATAACTTAACAGCACATACAAACCATTTTTCCCATGCTTCAAATTCGCTGCAAGAACATCAACATCACCAAGAGCTTCCTGGAAGGAACCTCACTGCTCGATGTCTATCAGGCTTTCGCCGAAGAAATCAAACTGCCTTATCCCGTCGTGGCCGCCAAAGTGAACAACACGGCTCAGGGACTGAAGTTCAGACTCTTCCAAAACCGCGACGTGGAGTTCCTCGATGCCCGGGAGGGAGCGGGATTCCTTGTCTATGTGCGTTCCCTATGCTTCGTGCTCTACAAGGCGACAAGCGACCTGTTTCCCGGCAGCAAACTCTTCATCGAGCACTCTTTGTCAAGGGGGTATTATTGCAATTTCAAAAAACGTGGTAACGAAATCCTCACCCAGGAGGATGTGGAGCGCATCAGGGTGCGCATGCAGGAAATCATCAACCTTGACATGCCATTCAGGAGGACGGAGGCCACGACGGAGGAAGCCATCAGGGTGTTCAAGGAAAGGGGCTTTTCCGACAAGGTGAAACTCTTGGAAACATCTGGTCAGATTTACAGTGACTATTACACGTTGGGCGACACCGTGGACTATTACTACGGCCCGTTGGTGCCATCTGCAGGGTATTTGAAAGTATGGGGGTTGGAATTGCTGAACGACGGCATGCTTCTTCGCGTTCCCGACAGCCGAAACCCATCGAAATTAGGTGAGATGAGGGATATGCCTCGCACTTTCGAGGTGTTTGCGGAAAAGGTGCGTTGGGACATCATCATGAGGCTATCGAATGCCGGTGATGTGAACAAGGCCATCCTCAAGGGGTATGCCTCGGAATTGATACAGGTGAGCGAGGCCTTGCAGGAGAAGAAAATCGTGCAGATAGCAGAGGAAATCGACCGCAAGTTCCGCGTGCCAGAGAATCCTGTGCGGGTCGTGTTGATCACCGGACCGTCGAGTTCGGGCAAGACCACGTTCACCAAGCGTCTCTCCGTGCAATTGCTGGCTTGCGGACTTCGGCCCATATCATTCTCCACCGACGACTATTTCGTCAACAGGGTCGATACTCCGTTGCTACCCAATGGCCAATATGACTTCGACAACATCAAGGCTGTGGATTGTGCCTTGCTCGAAAACCACCTGGGACGGCTGATCGCCGGCGAGCGGGTGGAGGTGCCGGAATATAATTTCGTCACCGGCAAGCGGGAGTTCAATGGCAAGAAATTGAAGTTGCAGAGCGACAACGTGCTCATCATCGAGGGCATCCATGCACTCAATCCGTTGTTGTTGGAAAACCTCCCCGGCATTGCTACTTACAAGGTGTTCGTTTCCGCACTCACCAGCATTTCCCTTGACGACCATAACTGGATTCCGACGCGTGACAACCGCTTGTTGCGACGCATCATCCGTGATTACAACAAGGGGGCGTATTCCGCCCGTGAGACCATCAGCATGTGGCCCAACGTGTGCGAGGCAGAGGAGAAATGGATTCTTCCGTTCCAGGAGACAGCCGACGTGATGTTCAATTCCGCGCTCAACATCGAGTTCGCCGTGCTGCGCAACAATGCCGAGGTCATCCTTTCCACCGTGCCCAAAAACTGCCCTGAATACACCGAGGCCCACAGATTGCAGAAGTTCATCCACTATTTCCTTCCCGTGAGCGACAAGGAAATACCACCCACAAGCATCATGCGTGAATTCGTGGGTGGCTCAAGCTTCAAGTATTAGCACGTGTCCTACTGTGCCAATTCTTTTTGGGTCGAATAGAATGGGCTGGTTTGCCAAGCAATGGCAACGTGCACGAAGTATTGTCTATAACATCGAGCGAAGCGATAACTACTATGACTTCGTTGACTTCTAAAAAAGGGCTGTGCCACAAAAGCACAGCCCTTTTTCAAACTATTTCTTTTTCTTCGGCTTGCGTCGAGCCCAGCCTTCTTCGTTGAAGTCAGGCTCTTCACCCCGTAGTATGATGTCGTGTCCTTGGAAGAACTGTCGCCAGTCATCTTGCCGCCCGCTTTCCATGCGTGCCGCGCCTCTTGTGCCTTTTTTCTGCTTGCGAGGCTCTTGGTGGCTTTCTTCCCTGGCCGGCTTCCGTTTCGGTTTTTTCTCGAAGCGTGCGAAATCGTCGGTACGCGGTCGGTCCTCCCTGGTGTCTCTTCCTTGGGAGGCACTCCTGCCGCCACGGTTGTTTTTACCGTGTCCTTTCTCATCGGCGTCGTTGCATCTCACCTCACGGCCTTTGTAGGTGGTGCCGTCGAGCGACTGCATCACCAGTTCTGCATCTTCTTCCGGCACTTCGATATAGGAGAACTTGCTCATCAGGTCGATGTGTCCCACCTCCTGTCGGCCTGAGACATGCTTGTTGATGAACTGCATCACTTCCCCGGGATAGAATCCGTCGACCTTCCCGAGGTTGATGAAGAGCCTTCGGTAGCCTCTCTCCGTCTTGCCGCGACGTCCTTTGCCCTTTCCCTCGCCTTTCGAGCGCTCGCTCTTGGCGCTGGGTTTCTCTATCACTGGTGCGTCGGCATAGTAGGCCAGGAAGCGGCCGAAGTTGCGCGAGACGATTTTCTTGATGAGGTCTTCCTTCTCCATGTATTCGAAATGGCGGTTGATTTCTTCCATGAAGGGTGCGATTTCCTCTTCGTTCACGTCGGTCTTCTCTATCTGGTCCATCACGCGATAGAGTTGCTTTGTGCAAATCTCCTGCGGCGTGGGTAGGTCGGCCTCGATGAATTTCTTGCCGATTTCCTTCTCTATGTTCTTGATTTTCTTCTGCTCGCGGGTGTGGACGATGGAGATGGACGTGCCTTTCTTGCCTGCGCGTCCTGTTCGTCCGCTGCGGTGGGTGTAGTTCTCGATGTCCTCGGGCAGTCCGAAGTTGATGACATGTGTGAGGTCATCCACGTCGAGTCCACGTGCTGCCACGTCGGTGGCCACAAGGAGTTGTGTGAGGTGCTGCCTGAATTTCTGCATGGTGAGGTCACGCTGTTGCTGCGAGAGGTCGCCGTGCAGCGACTCAGCGTTGTAACCATCGCGGATGAGTTTGTCGGCGATTTCCTGTGTCTCCACCTTGGTGCGGCAGAAGATGATGGCGAAAATCTTGGGGTAGTAGTCAACGATGCGTTTCAGTGCGAGGTATTTGTCTTTGGCATGCACCATGTAGTAGATGTGGTTGACATGCTCAGCCCCCTCGTTGCGGCTTCCCACCACGATTTCCTTGTGGTCGTGGAGGTAATTCTTGGCGATGGCCTCTATCTCCTTGCTCATGGTGGCGGAGAAGAGGAGCGTGTTGCGGGTTTCCGGCACACCTTCGAGTATTTCGTCGATGCTTTCAGAGAAGCCCATGTTGAGCATTTCGTCTGCCTCGTCGAGGACGACGTTGACGACGTTGTCGAGTTTTGCCACGCCTCGGTTCATCAAGTCGATGAGGCGTCCTGGAGTGGCGACGATGATTTGTACACCTTTTTTGAGAGCGTTGATTTGGTTGACGATGGATGTACCCCCGTAGACGGGGACGATGCGCACTCCTTCCATATATTTGGAGAAGTCTTTCAGGTCGTCGCTGATTTGCAGGCACAATTCTCGTGTTGGTGAGAGGATGAGTGCCTGGGTGGTGTGGTCATTGGGGTTGATTTTCTGCAGGAGCGGTATGCCGTAAGCAGCGGTCTTTCCTGTTCCTGTCTGTGCCAGTGCGATGACATCGTTGCCGATGCCGAGAAGGTAGGGGATGACCTCTTCCTGCACGGGCATGGGATTTTCGAATCCCATTTCTGTGATGGCGCGGCGAATCTCTTCGGCGACACCAAGTTCTTCGAATGTTTTCATTTAAATAATGACTTGGTATTTTTTATACGAATTATCACGAAATAGTCAAAAATTCCTCACAAATATCTGTGGGTTCCGGTGATATGAAAAAAGTGTTTGTGGAAAGTTTTCGGGATGGGCGTCACGCTCATCCCGAAAACGGATATGAAAATTATTTCTTGATGACCTTGATGAGTTCCACCTTGAAGATGAGGGTGGAGTAGGGTGGTATCTTGCCTGCCTGACGCTCGCCGTAGGCGAGGTCTTGCGGTATGTATAGTTCCCAAATGCTGCCTTCGGGCATCATGGTGAGTGCTTCAGTCCATCCTTTGATGACTTGTGTGGGACGGAACTTGGTGGTTTGAGGGTTGCGTTCGTAGCTGCTGTCGAAGATGGTTCCGTCGATGAGTCTTCCTTCATATTTCACTTCCACTTCGTCGTCTTTGGTGGCTATCTCGCCATGACCCTCCTGCAGCACTTTGTATTGCAGGCCTGAGGATGTTGTTTTCACGCCTTCCTTGATGGAGTTGATGGTGAGGAATTCCATGTTTTTTGCCATTATCTTATGGTTGGCAGCCTCCTTGGTCTCGACGATGTATTTCTGTGCTTTGTCGGAGTTGAAAAGGGTGGTGTCCTTCTGCAACCATGCGAGGAACCCCTTGTAAAACAATTCAGTGTTGATGCTGTCTACGACGCCGCTCATTTGCTGGTTGGCTTGGCGAATCATCCTATCCTCCAACATATGCGCAACCTGCACGCCGCCGGCATAGGCGGTGAGTTCCTTGCTGTTCTGCTCCTTGTCGAAGGAAGCCATGAAGCCTTCCACGAACTTGTACATATATGCCGTGTCAACCCCCAGTTGTTGCTGGAGGAAGGGGACGAGGCCGTTGGTGGCGTCCATGCCCATGGCATAACTGAGTGAGTCGGCGGTTGTGTCAAGGGTGACAGGTGCCTCAACCGTCGCTTTCTTTCCTTTCTTTTTCTTTTCTTTCTTGCCACCAGTTCCTTGGCAGAAAGAGGCACTCGCCACAAGGACGAGTGCCAATATGATGATAAACCTTTTCATACAGGTCTTATTTTGTCGGTGCCATCTGAGCAGGCATTACCTGCATCGGTGCTCCATTCTTGGGTGCGTCATTCTTCAAGATTTCGAGCAACTCGATTTTGAAAATAAGGGTGGAGAAAGGTTTGATTTGTCCTGCCTCACGCTCGCCGTATCCTTGGTCGGCGGGGATGTATACTTCCCATATGGAGCCGACAGGCATGTGCTTCAGTGCTTCGCTGAAACCAGGAACCACTTGGCTGATGAGCATCTCGGCGGGTTCTTTCCTGTCGTAGCTGCTGTCGAATTTGGTACCGTCGATGAGCTTGCCCTCATAGTTGATTTTCACTTTATTGGCTGTGGAGTCGTTGGGCACGGGGCCGTTGCCTTCCTTGATAACCTTGTATAGCACGCCATTGGCCAGCTTTTTCACGTTAGGATCCTTGGCTTTTTCAGCGAGGAATTTGGCTCCCTTTTCCTTTTCCTCCTTGTATTTCTTGTCCATTGCTTTTTTGTGGGCGGAATTTACCATACCTTCAAGCTTTCCCTGAATTACCTCGGGCTTGAACACAGAGGTGTCTTTTTTCAAGCCAGCTTTGAGTCCGGCCATGAATTTGGGGACTGAGATTTTCTCGTCGCCATCATCACCACCGAAGATTTCTTTGTTAAGACCCTCTGTCATCTGCATGCCTTGCATCAGGCCCATGTAGTAAGCTTGCTTTTTCTTGTCTCCTATATTATTTGCTCCTTCTTTAAAGCCTTTCATAAAGTCGGAGACGCAGGTGGAGTCCATTCCTTGTTGCTCAAGGAACTGTTGGAGTTGTCCGCCATTGAGTAGTCCGATGGCATAGCTGATGGTGTCCACGTCGGTTTTGAGGTTGGCTTTGCCTGACTTTTTACAAGAGAAGGTGGTGGCCAAGACGATTGCCAAAACGGCAAGTAATGAAATTTTTCTCATTTTCTTGTTTTTTTTGTTGATATGATGTTTTATTTTACTTCAATGAGTTCCACATCAAAGATGAGGGTGGAGTAGGGGGGTATGAGTGTTCCCACCCCGCCTTCGCCGTAAGCGAGTCGGTATGGGATGAAGAAGCGGTATTTTGCACCTTCTTGCATGAGCTGGAGTCCTTCTGTCCATCCGGTGATGACACCGTTGAGTGGGAACTTGGTGGGTTCGCCTCTTTGGTAACTGCTGTCGAAGACGGTGCCGTCGATGAGGAATCCTTCGTAGTGGCACACCACTTGGTCTGTGGCCTTGGGTTTCTTGCCATTGCCTTCTTGAAGCACCTTGTATTGCAAGCCGCTGGGAAGGGTGATCACGCCTTCGTTGTTGGCATTCTCTTTGAGGAATTGCTCGCCGGCCTCACGGGCGATTTTCCCTTTTGCTGCCTTGTCGGCATTCAACTTCTGTTCTTTTTCCTTGAAATAGTCTTCTACGATGCGTTGCGCATCCTTGTTGGCGACTTTGGGTTGATTTCCTGTCAGGACATCCTTGATGGCTTCTGCGAAGTCGTCGATGTTCAGGTCTGAAGCACCCATCTGCATCAGTTGGTGCCCGATGCCCAGCCCCAAAGCGTAACTAACTTTGTCCATAAATCGTTATAAAAAATTAAAATGCATTTTAAAAAGTTCGGCAAAGTTACTATTTTTTCTTCGAAAGGGAATTGTGATTTGAAGAAAAAGTGTTATTTTTGTACATTATTAATAAAACATACGACTTTAAACCTCTTTTTTATGAAAAAAATCGTTGTTCTTACTGGAGCGGGCATGTCGGTGGAAAGTGGTTTGAAAACCTTTCGCGATTATGACGGCTTATGGGAGAATTACCCTGTTCAGAAAGTGGCCACCCACGATGGCTGGTTGCGTGACCCGAAATTGGTAACGGAGTTTTACAATATGTTGCGCCGCAAGTGTCTCGACGCCAAACCCAACGAGGGTCATCGCCTGGTGGCGGAATTGGAGAAATACTATGATGTCACCGTGGTGACACAGAATGTGGACAACCTGCATGAGGCAGCCGGGAGCACGAAGGTCATACACCTCCATGGAGAATTGATGAAGGTGTGTTCCAGCATCGACCCTTACGACCCCCGTTACATCAAGACCCTCACGCGTGAGAATCCCGAGGTGGTGCCGGGCACGAAGGCTGGCGATGGCTCCCTGCTCCGTCCTCACATCGTCTTTTTCCAGGAAGCCGTCCCGATGATCGAGGTGGCCGCCCGCGAATGTTCCACGGCCGACATCTTCATCATCATCGGCACCTCGCTGGTGGTGTATCCCGCCGCCGGGCTGGTGCATTACGTGCCTTCACAGGCTCCCATCTATCTCATCGACCCGGGGGATGTGAGGGTGCAGCAGACAGATGGCTTCCAGCATTTGAAAATGGGTGCTTCGGAAGGAATGAAGATACTTTTCGAGAAGTTGAAGGGATAGTTGCAACTTCCCCGTAAAGATGGCAAGTCAGGGACAGCGGTGCGCTGTCCCTGACTTGATTCTTTGGAGATTGGAGTTACTCAGCGTAACTGCAGTCCTTGCTTATCCAATATGCTTTGCCTTTGTAGGAAATCTTATACCAGTTACCCTGTTCGCCCAAATATTTGAATGTGTCTTCAAAATCCACACGCAGTCCGCTGTCCTTTCCTCCTGGTCCCAAGCGCAGGCGCACAGGTCCTTCCACCGACACCATCACCTTGTCGGGTTTCTGGTTGGCGCTTCTCTTGGCAAACTGTCCAGACACCCATACAGTTTCTTGTCCCCATCTTACCTCATACCATCCGTTGCGATGGCTGAAGGCTTTCAGGTGTTGGCCTTTGTTGAAGCGTGCTCCAGTGTCCTGGTATTCCAGGCCTGGTCCCATGCGTCCACGAACACCATTGCCGGTGATTTCGATGTAGTATTCAGTACTTTGATCCACAGCCTCCACATTGGGCACGACATTGGTGCCAAACGAAAAAAGTGGAGTGCCAGCCATCAGCACTATGGCAAGAATGGCTTTGATTGCAAAATTGTTATTTCTCATTTTTTCTAGTTTATTGTTACCGATTGCTAAAATAGTTATTTTAGTTGACAAATTTACTCGTCTATTCCATTATGATTCATTTCTCCCAATGTTTTTTCATATTCGCGAAACGTTTGTAGATGTCTGTTTCATAGGCTGATGGGTCGCCGATATAACGGGGGTTGGCGATCATGCGAGTCACATCGGCGAAATCCCCACAGGCTCCAAGGTCGACAAGTCCCGTGGCGAACATCTCACGAAGCTCCGGCAGGAGTTCCTTTGCTTGTATGTCTAGTAGGCTGTGCAGCATCAGTCCGGCCAGGTCGCTGTCTATCCACTGTGTCTTCGGCAGCATCTTCGTGGCGAAGCGTATTATTTCGCGGAACCATCTGACGACTTCGTTTCGCCGCTCCGGCTGCACGAGTGCGATATGTGCCACTGCAGGGAACACATGGCATTTGAAGAACGTTGTAAGACCTTCTTCTTTGACGAAGTTCATCAGCACGTCAAGCCTGTTCTGTCCAAGCAGATATAATGTAGGGACAAATATCTCGTCACCGGCATCACCAAAATGATAGTCCATGAAATCGAGGGACTGGCGCAACAATTCCAGGACCACATCGAGACTGCTTTCCTCATTGCCCACTTCGCCTAAAAGGACGGTGCAGTTGGAAAGGATGCCTGTATAACCATCTGGGTCGTAGTCATCGGGGATTCCGTCGCAAGTCAGGCCTATGTGGTAGAGTACTATTTGCTCCAAGTCGTGTCTCACTATGTCGCGGGGCAGTTCCAAGATACGTTTGGTCAACTCTTCTGGAAGATACAATGCGGTATCCGTACTCAGTAGTTTGTTGTAGAGCCATTCCGGACCGTCGAGTTGGAGTGTTTGAGGATACTCAGGATGGCGGTAGGTATATTCCGTGCTGGGACCATAACTCTTGAAGATAGGGTTTTCGCTGGCATGTTCCAGTCGTTCTTGTATTCTATCTGGATCCCAGTCCAGGCCCTCGTCATAATCTGTTTTGATGGTGAACGAATAATTACCCTCGCCCAGGTTCTTCTTCATCAGTGGCAAGTATCGGCTGGCCTCCAAATTGTTGTTGGCCATCAAGAGATGCTTGCCATTGTATCCGAACTCATATTCTATCAGTGGTATGTCATCGGTGTCCTCTTCAAGCATGTACTTTGTAATGGCAAACGACTTGTCGGGTTCTATGCCCGCCTCCTCGGCCCAGGCGATGGCACCGTACACCCAGTTGTGGGCTTCATCATAGGAACACTCACGTAGAATGGGACCACGGTCGAGCATCTCTTCCAATTCCTCTTCTTCAAGCCTGAGTCGAAAGAAAGAGTCTTTCACACCGAGGCAATAGATGTCCACGAGATACATGGCCAAGCTGATACGCCCACCGGTATGCCGTCGGGTGACTATGACGTGCCCCTCGCCACAATCCTTCATAACCTCCGAAATGTAACAAGTGCCAATCTCCAATGAGCGTGCACGCTGCTTCATAAACTGTTCGGGCGTCAGGAACTGTTGTCCCATTTGCTGTTTCTTATGCTTTTTCTTTGACATTTTTTTTATTCTTATTTGATTAGGTCATCCATTGTATATCAAGTGTTCATCCTTGTCATTACGAAGATTCCAACATTCATTTTTTGCCTAGTTGATAGTCTCATAACTGATTCCTGTCATTCTTGACAGTTGCCGCACCTTCACTCCCATAAGGCAGAGCAGTCGCCGGAAGTCATCGCGCTGTCTTTTTCGAGTTTCTGCATATCGGCAGGATGCTCGAGTCCGTATGAAGTTTCCATTTTTTTGAATGGCCGGGTTTACGGAGTCACGGAGAAAAGGAGTAATCGGAAACATGTGGATAATCATAAAAACTTTTATCAACTAAAACTTGCTAATTTCGGCCATGAATGACGGTCGGCGACGGTATGTCTCACGAAAATAGCCAGCCAATTGATGGGCAGCCGTCTTCCCATCTTTGATTTTCAACATTGACTCCATGGCATAACGTATGCGGGCATAATGCTTGGCACCCATGTTCCGGGCTGCATAGTCTTTCAGCATCACAACATACTCGGTAAGTATTTCTGAGGAATGTTCATTCCTCACATGAAGGGCATACTTGTCAAACATGTCGAGGGTATGATGGCGGTCACCCATCAGTAAAGAGAAAAGCTGGTCGCTGTCGTTCTCCGACACATAAATATCAGCCTCGATGCTGGAGCTATACCAAGAGTCCATTTTTGTCTCTGAAAGCAATTGGGCAAGAAATGCTTTCCATTCTTTTGGAGATACAAGTTGCTTCAGTCGCTCATATAATTCCATGGACCCATTATGGTGAATGAACAGTTGACGGCAAAGCGCCAATTGCATCGGCTTGTTGCCCATTCGGGTATGTATTTCAAGTTCCGCCTCCATCCAATCCATCGTGCTATTTCCTTTCTCCTTGGCAATTTTAAGACCTCCTTCCACTAAAGAGAAAGCCTTTTTGTAGTCCTTCTTGTCCAAAGTTTTACGGAGTTCGTCTTTTCGTATGTCTGGCAGATAGAGATAGTTGCTGATAACATCTTGGGCTTTTTTTTCCTGTCCCATTTTCTCTAGCAAGGCGATTTTCTGTCTCACGTATTTCACTATGTCTGATTCATAGGATGCCTCGCTGATCAGACCATCGAGCAGTCGCAATATCGACTCATCAGACTGTGAGACTGCTGTAGCCCGACGCAGCAAATCGCCAGTGTCAAGGTAGCCCATATTCCACAGTTCACATCTCAGTTTTTTCCTGAGAAATGCCACTGTTTCGTCTTTCTCCTCTTGGGACAAGTCCTTGCAGGAGATGCTGTCGACCAACAGGTCGCCACACTTCTCAAACAGGTCATTCATACCCCATTCGTCCATCTCATCCACATAGTTGAGATCCTCATTGTCTGCCAGTTCAATAAGCCGGATGCACACTTGTAGAGCAGCGGAGGCATTCCCCATTTCGAGAAGCCGCCGGGCATCGGTCAGAACGTATTCCGCCTCACTGCACACCTCATCCCAGTCTGTTACATCATACGGATGCCATCTGTCACCGATGTTGGTGGTTGCCATAAAGGCATCCTCAAGCCTGCCAATCAGTTCCTCGGCGCCTTCCTCTTCATCAAGATATATATCGGCCAGGTAATCAGCCAATTTTTCACCGAAGCGTTTGTTGCTCCTGGCATATTCTGTTACAAATGACTTCAAGTCGCCCAATGTGGCGAGGCTCAAAAGGTCTTTGAGAGATTTCTTTTTCATGATAAAAAATGGGTTATGCTTTCATCCTCCTTTATTGATTATGTTTGTGGTGCAAATTTACAATTATTCAAATATTCTTCAAACTTTTTTCCCAATAATTTGCAACATTGTCAATCCATGGCCACTGTGTCTTTTCAACTAATGTGTCATCTGAGGTGTCTTGGCTGACGATGTCTTCTTTTTCTGGCTCTTTGTCTGCATCCATGCTGCCATTGTTGATGAGGAGTGTGGCAACAGTTTATTATAAGGGTGTTTTGTACCTTCACCCTATTGTTTTTGTTGCGAAACCAGAATGGTGAGGATGAAACCAGCATGGCATCCCGACAAAGGCTTTTCTGCAAGGTCGAGCATGCCACCTTGCTGTATCATCATGCGGCGACTCAGTGAAAGGCCGATACCGCTTCCGCCACGCTTGGTGGTAAAGAATGGAACAAAGAGCGACTGTCGGTTTTCTGCAGGGATGGGCAGACCGTCATTGCCAATGTGAAGCATCAATTGCTGGCTGTTCGACGGTTCCTCTATTTGTTGTATAACCATTCTTTTGGCTTTTGCTTCCGCTGCGTTCTTTGCCAGGTTAATCAGCACTTGCCGCAACATCCCAGCATCAGCACGGACGTTCATATCTGTGGGAATGTCAACCTCCCAATTCAGTTCCGGGTAGGCTTTACAGACATCATCAAACATCGGACGAAGAGGTAAATTTGCCAATACAGGTTTTTCCAGTTCCGACATCTTGCGGTAATTCACCACGAAGTTGTTCAGATGGCGGCTGGTGTCGAATATAGCCTGAATGCCTGGTTCAAGAGGAGAACCTTTCACGTCGTCGCGGTCAAGGAGGGATTGACTGATGCTGGTGATGGGAGCTGTGGCATTCATTATCTCGTGGGTCAGCACCCGGGTAAGCCGTTCCCATGATTCCACCTCATTCAGATTCACTTGCTGACGGATGGTTTCTCCCAACTTGTTCAGTGTTTCTTGCATGGCCCGTTCCCCCGGCAAGAGACCATCGAGAGGAAGGCGGAAGGTGAAATCGTGATTGCGGATGGCCTCTTGCATGAGGTAGGCGCGCAACCGCAACTTCCGCTGGTGATACACATGCCATGCAAAACATACCATTATGATGATGCCTATTATGATATAGATTACAATCATTATCTTCAATTTTATCTTCGCTGATTTTTATCGCGACTCGGCAGAGTTCAATCTTCAATTTTCAATTTTATCTTCGCTGATTTTTGTCGCGACTCGGCAGAGTTCAAGCAAGCTTGACTCTGCTCTCGCTGCTCCAAAAATTCAATTTTCAATCTTATAGTCGTTTCATCTTGTTATAGAGGGTCTGGCGCGTTATGCCCAACATCTCCGCGGCGCGGCTCAGGTTGCCGTGGCAGTGGTCGATGGCACGCCGGATATGCTGTGCTTCCATCTCGTCGAGGGTGACAATCTCGTTCTGCATGTCGAGCACGTCTTTCAGTTTGCGCACCAACTCATCATTGTCCCAAGGTTTGGCGATGAAGTCCGAGGCACCGTTTTTCAGTCCCTTCACAGCCAGGCAGACGTCGGCGTATGCTGTCAGCAATACGACAGGAGTCTGGGGATGGTGTTTGCGGATGGTGCGCAGCCAGAACAGTCCCTCGCTGCCACTGTTCACTCCAAGGGTGAAGTTCATGTCAAGCAAGATGATGTCAACGGGTTGTTGGGCCATCAGTTTCAGAATGTCATCGGGTTTGGTGGTGGTCAGTATCTGCTCAAACGTGGAGTCGAGCAAATAGCGCATGGCGGTCAGTACTGCGGCATTGTCGTCAGCGATTAAAATGGTTCCATACTTTTTCATGGGTGCGAAGGTACAAACAAACCGTCAAAGAATCATACGGCAAGGTGTATAATTTTTAGACAATCAGCTTTCCACCGCCCGAAAAAGATTGCGGGTTCCTCGGAAGGAATGTATCTTTGCAGTGTACAAAAAGAAAAATGGTATGAGAAAAATCCTATTTGCCATCCTGGCGTTTTATGCTGCACAGACGGAGGCTCAGCCCCGTTGGACGGTGATGCAGTGCATGCAGTATGCCGTGGAGCACAACCATGAGGTGAGGCGGGCAGAATTGGAACTCGACAACTACAAGGTGGCCCAAGCCAGTGCTGCCGGACGCTTTCTTCCTGCCGTGGACGCCAGCATCGGTGCGCAGTATAACTTCGGAAGGGCGATTGACCCGGAAACCAACGGCTATACCGATGTAAGCACCTTTTATAATGGCTATTCTGTTCAGGTTTCGTTGCCGGTGTTTGATGGATTCAACCGTCTGCATGCGCTGAAGGCTGCCAAGGCAAGCGTGTTGATGGGGCATCAGGCATTGAGGCAGCAGCAGGACCAGATTGCGTTGAATGTGCTGCAAGCCTACGTCAATGTGGTGTATGATGAGGGTATGGTAAGGATGGCTCAGGAGAAACTGCAGGAAACCGAGTTGCTGTTGCGGCAGACACGTCTGTTGGAAGAGGTGGGACGCAAGAGTGCCGCCGATGTGGCATTGGTGGAGTCGCAGCATGCCGAGGCCGACTATGAGGTGACCCGTCAGCAGAACCTCCTTGCAGCCGCCTTGCTGGAACTGAAAAAAGAGATGGCTTATCCGTTGTCGGACATCCTTTCCGTTGTCTCGCCTTTCGATGATGCCAAATCCAAATCTCATCAATTAGGGTTTTCTGATTACCATCGACAGGATGCCATGCTGCCTTTTTGTTCTCCATTGCTCCCTACCTTGCAGCAAGCGCAATATCAGGTGGAAACATCCAAACATGAGTGGAGCCAGGCTCGCGCCTCCCTTTTCCCTACTCTCTCACTAAGCGCGGGCCTGAGCACCACTTATTACAAGACTTTGCATGCACAGACGGTCTCATCCTTTGGAAAGCAATTCAGCAACAACATGGGCGAGTATGTGGGAGTCACGCTGAGCATACCGATTTTCAACCGCATGCAGACGGTGACAAACATCCGCAAGGCGAAAAACAATTACCAGATGGCATGCGAGGCTTACGAGCAGAAGCATGCCGAACTGGAAAAACTGAGCCGCGAGGCATGGCTCGACTGGCGTGGGTATCTCAAACAGACGGAACAAATGGAGAAAAAGGTGGAGGCCGACTCGCTGGCTTATCAATTGACATACCACCAGTATGGGGAGGGGCTGAGCACCGCCATCGACCTGCACACCACCTTGGCACAACTGCTGCATTCCAAGGCTACGCTGTTGCAGTGCCGTCTGATGGCCATGGTCAAGGAACAGTTGGTAAGATACTATCAAGGAATGACGATATGGACAGAGTAATTGAAAAAAAGAAGGGCTTCCATCTGAAAAAGCATGGACCGTATGTTGTTGGTGGATGCCTGCTGTTGGCCATACTGGGATGGGTGGTTCTCGGCAATCACGCCTCTACTCTGAGAGTGGGGCAAGACGAGTTGACCATCTGTGAGGTGAAGAGCGCGGAATTCAAGGACTATGTGCGCACCAACGGTCAGGTGCTGCCCATCCAGGTGGTGCAGATATCTCCCGAGGAGGGTGGCATCGTGATGGAGAAAGTCGTCGACGAGGGTTCGATGGTGCACAAGGGCGATGTCATCGTGCGCCTGAGCAACTCCAACCTCGACTTGCAAATACTGAATGCGGAGTCGGAGTTGGCGGAGAAGCAAAACCTGCTGCGCAACACACAGGTGGCCATGCAGCAGGATAGGCTCAACAATCTGACAGAACAGGCGCAAATGGATATGGACACGCACCGCAAACAGCGTACTTTCGAGCAAAACAAGCGTCTCTATGATGCGAAAATGATCAACCGTGAGGCTTACGTGCAGTCGCAAGAGGACTATCAGCTGTCGGCACAAAAACGCTCGTTGGTGGGCCGTCGGCTGAAACAAGACAGCCTCTACCGAAGCGTACAGATGGATCAGATGGAGGATAATCTGCAAAACATGCGCCGGAATGTCATGCTGGTGAGGAAGCGCAAAAACAAACTTGAGGTGAGGGCCACGGCCACCGGCGAACTGGGACTGCTCGACGTGGAACTGGGTCAGAGCATCCAACCTGGACAGAAGATTGGTCAGTTGAACGACCTCTCTGACTACAAGGTGCAGGCACAGATAGACGAGCACTATATCGACCGCGTACGTCAAGGACTGACAGCCACCTTCACCCGTGGAGACAAAAAATACCAACTTCAGGTGCGCAAGGTCTATCCCGAGGTCCGTGAGGGCAAGTTCCGTTGCGACTTCGTCTTCAATGGCGAGCGGCCCGAGAACATCCGCACAGGCCAGACCTATTACATTGACCTGGAACTGGGCCAGCCCGAGCAGGCCATCCTCATCCCTCGCGGCACATTTTTCCAGACCACAGGAGGCCAGTGGATTTTCGTGCTCGATAAGAGTGGAACCAAGGCTTATCGCCGCAACATCCGCATTGGCCGCCAAAATCCGCAGTACTACGAAGTGCTCGAAGGACTGGAGCCTGGAGAGCGCGTTGTCACCAGCGGATACGAGGCATACAAAGACAATGAAGTTTTGGTAATCATGTAGTACAATATCAATATGAATAGTTATCTGAAGTTTCTTAGCCGTCACAGGCTGTTTACCTTTATCAATATCGTTGGGCTGTGCCTGTCGATGGCTTTCCTCTTGTTGTTAGGCGACCTCATCTATCGTCAGACGACGGTGGAGAACTACCAGACACGAGCAGACCGCACATTCGTATTGGGCAATGAGATGTGCATGATGTCAAACTTCCGCGTAGGCGAGCGGCTGAAAGACCGCTTCCCAGAAGTGGAGGATTGGTGCTCCATTGCCGGCTACAATATGACGTTTAGCATTGGAGGACAGAAGGCAGACACCAAAGTGCTTGTTGCAGGGTCCAATTTCTTCACATTCTTCGACTATCGGCTTCTGACGGGAGACCGCAGCAAGGTGCTCAGCGCGCCCAACCAGATAGTGGTGAGCAAGTCGTTTGCGCAGCGCTATTGGCCTGATGAAAGTCCTATTGGGAAAGAGATGGTGTTGGGAGACGATGGTACGTTCTTAGGGGAAACAAACAACGAGAATGGTCGTATCACCTACACCGTCAGCGGCATAATGGATGACTTCGACCGCTCCATTATTCCCGACGGATACGAATGCATATTCAACGTGGAGAATCTGCGCCACTTCCACTATTCGGCATACGATGAGCAGATGAATAATGCCAGTTGTTGTATATTGTTCTTGATGGAACGTGACGGCTGTGACCTGCGGAGCAAAATCAGTGCCATGCGCGACTATCTGAAGACTTTCTTCTGGATCTATCAGATGGAGGCCGCAAAGGAACTGACACTCACCCCGCTGTCCATGCTCTATTACGATGCCATGGAGTGTTCGTTAGGACCAGAAGATATCAATCACGGCAGTAGGGAGATGGCCCACCTTTATGTAGTTGTTGCCCTGTTGGTGCTGGTGTTCGCCATATTCAACTATGTGAACCTGAGTGTGTCGCTCACCACGGAGCGGTCGAAGGAGATGGCCACCCGACGGCTCCTTGGTTCGTCGCGGCTGCAGGTCTTCGCAAAACTCATCGGCGAGAGCATAGGCTTCACTGCTGTGGCATTCTTGCTGGCTTACCTGTTGGCACTGGCACTGCAAGACAAAGCGACAGAGATGGCAGATTGCCACTTGGACCTGCTGAAGGACACAGGCCTCACGGCCGGCATCGGTTTCATTGCCTTCATCGCTATGGCGGGTCTGCTGGCCGGTTTCGTACCCGCCTCGGTGCTCAGCGGCTACCAGCCTATCGACATCGTGCGAGGCACGTTCCGCCGCCGCGTGCGTCAGCGTTGGAGCCACGTGTTGATGGTGCTGCAGGCCGTCTTTGCCATTGTCATGCTTACCATCACACTGTTGCTTGGCAGCAGCATCCATGAGCGAATGAACCGCCCGTTGGGTTACGACACCGAAAACATCCTCGAGACTTGGGACATCGTCAGCCTCAATGAAAGCCAGCGGCAGACATTCCGCAGCAAATTGCTTGCATTGCCAGAGGTGGAAGCAGTTGGCTTCGGCTATGGCACACCCCTTGAGGGATTGGAGAACATGACAGTTTCTGCCGATGATGGAACCGTGGTCAGCCAACGGCTGCTGATGGGCGACAGTTGTTTCTATAATATTCTCAACATCCACCCTGATAGGACCTACACAGATAATGGCGTGGGTGTCAACCACCAACTGCTACGACAGTTCGGAAAGCACGATGACGAAAGGAAAATAGTAACAGCAGACGGAAAGGTAAACCTTGAAGTGGGAGCTGTCTATCCAGATATGGTTTACCAGAACGTGATGCGTGAGGAGGAGCATCCTACGCCGTTTTTAATTTTCAATGTAGATGAATTCCACGATGACACAGACGACTATGTAAACAGAAGGTATGGAAAGCCCCGTCTTGGACTTGTAAAATACCATGGTGAGCGTAAAAAGGTGGAGGAGGCCATCAAACAGCATATAAGCTCAGTTACAGGTCATGATGCAGAAGATGTCCACTCGCTCAGTCAACTTCATCAGGAGTGGTATGAGGCTTACGAACGGTTCCTCAGTGTGCTGATGGTCTTCACCATCGTAGCCCTGCTGATAGCGGTCCTCGGCCTGATGGCCATGAACAGTTATTTCGTGGGTCAACGTCGGCGCGAGATAGCCATCCGTCGTGTCTTTGGTGCTGAAATAAGCAGCATCACCCTGCGCCTGCTCCTTACTGTAGTCATCCAATCACTTGTAGCCATGGTTATCGCAATCCCCCTTTCTTGTTGGCTGGCTCCGATGGTGAGCAGCATATCTGGTCTTACCATCCGTATGGAGTTGATGCCATTGCTGTTCTCCATTGTCATCGTTCTCGCGGTCAATCTGCTGACAGCTGCTTTCCAAAGCTGGCATGCCGCCAACGAGAATCCCGTCAACTGCATCAAAAACGAGTAAGCTATCTCCTTTTGGGTAGATTTCGCCTGAAATGTTTTCCTGTATCAATAGATAATTGTATTTTGGCATCGTACAAATAGTATCATACCAAAGGTAAAATACTAAAAGTAAAACCAAAACAATCCAAAGAGGAAAACATACAAACCAAGAAATTCATTTATATACGAGGGATACGAAGGCCCAGACTATTTATGCTATAGGAAAGAGAGAAAGAAAATATTATCTCAAGTTGTAGAGTACTTCTTCTATTTTTCTTTTGTACATAACTTAATGGTTACATTTTTCTAGGCGACTTTTTTGTCTGTTGCAACACTTTTCTAGGCGACTTTTCGCTGCAAATATACACTTTTCTAGGCGACTTTTCAAGGAACCAACCATTTCTCTTTAGTTAACATCATTTAATATCACAACGTGCGGAAGTCAAATTTTTCAAATATTATTGTTAGATTTCAAAATGATTGGATAACTATTCTTGGTAACAACTCTATAAGATTTGTATGATTTACTTTCCCTGAACAATGACCATTGGTTCTGCCCGTTAGGGTGTTCTAAATAATATTCGCTGTTAAAACGAACCTGACATCAATAGAACCACTGTCAAAGAATCATACGTCGAACCGTCTAATTATTAGACAATCCGTCTCCGCCGGTGTGAAAAACGCTGGCGGTTTTGTTTTTATAGCATAACTTTGCACTATCAAAACAAAAACGTATGAAGAGTTTTCCCTGCTCACCGTTGTCGTCCAAAGCTGGCGCGCTGTGTCTGAGAATCCCGAGAACAGTTTCAAAACAGAATAAATACATTGGTATATGAACATCTTCAGAAACATGCTTTACATGGCCCGTCGTTTCAAGATGGCTACGATGCTCAACTTCATAGGACTGATAGTAGCGTTCTCTGCTTGCTATCTCTTCCTGACGCAAGTCATCTATAATCATTCTTATAATAAAGGGTTGGCCAACTATCAACAGTTGTATCGTGTAGAAGTGCCTGCGCTATTCGACCACAGCAAGTGGCAGTCGAACGTAAATCGCTTATTGGCCGACGAACTGGCCAAGTTGCCTCAGGTAGAGAGCATGGCCTTGTTGTTGTGTTGGCCTAACGTTTGGCAGTTTACGAAAGACGGTACGGAGTTTACTTTCAAAGGATGTGATGTCAACAATGATGCGTTGACGACATTGGCTCCCCGTCTGGTTGACGGCAGACTTGATTGGGAGGATGACGATCAGACAGGAGTGATAATCCCCGCCTCGGTTGCCATGACATATTTTGGCTCTGTTCAAGTGGCTGGCCGCCGTATGCAGCATGATAAAAACAGCGTCGTGGTGCGTGGCGTTTATGAAGATTTCCCAGAGAACAGCATTGTCGAAAACTGTGTTTACGGCAATATGGGAAAAGATAACGAGGGCAACTTCCAGAACTACAATTACAATTGTTATCTTCGCCTAAGAGAGCAGATGGATATAGACAAAGCAAAGCAACTCATCCTTGCCCCATTGGTAGAAAAGATACATCAGTTGTATAAAGAACATGGGAGAGAGGATCTATGGGATGAAGCCGAGGCAAAAGAAAAGTGGAATCTGCGCCTTCAACCTCTCACGGATACTTGGTTCTCTGGTGTTGACCCTGAGCATGACAGGGGAAACAAGACCGTTGACTGGATTCTCCAACTGTCGTGTTTGTTAGTTATGATGATCGCTGCCATCAATTTCCTCAATTTCACGCTGGCCGAGAGTCCCATGCGCATCAAGAGCATCAATACCCGACGCGTGCTGGGCAGTTCTGTGACATCGCTTTGTCTGAACATCATAGGTGAGACTATTTGTATTTCGTTGTTGGCATTTTTCCTGGCGGTCGTGGCTTGTTATCTGCTTTCCCAATGGCCCTTCATCAGCGAACTCTTCGTTGGCAGCATCACCTTGGGCGACCATCTGTGGCTGATACTCGGTATTGGACTGGCTTCTATCGTTGTAGGTATGATGGCGGGTGTCTATCCGGCTTTCTATGCCACCGGTTTCCAGCCTGCACTTGTCTTGAAGGGATCCTTCGGACTCACGCCTAAAGGTCGCCAACTACGCACATTGCTGCTCTGTCTGCAGTTCTTCATTACCAGTGTGATGGTGGTCTATATCGGCATCCTCTATCTGCAAAGCCACTACATCTTCACCTCTGATTATGGTTACGATAAAGATGAGGTGCTGTATGCGGATACTTGGGAACTGCTCGACAAGCACGAAGCCTTGCGCTCAGAGTTGATGCAGCAGACGGGTATCGTAGATGTGGCATACTCACAGTTCTCGTTGGGAAGCAGCGACAGTTATATGAGTTGGGGGCGTTCTGACAAGAACCATCAGGTGCAATTTGTGGCACTGCCCGTAGATTGGCATTATCTCCGTACGATGGGTATCGAGGTGATTGAAGGGCGCGATTTCAATGAGCACGATGGTGACTGCTATATCATCAATGAGGCCGCCCGTAAGAAATGGGATTGGGTGGAGATGGACAAGAAGTTGCTTGATGAAGATGTGGAAATGACCGTTGTCGGTGTCTGTCGCAACGTACGCTTTGCCTCTACCCGTGTCGACAATAATGACTCACCCATGGTTTTCCTGGTTTATGGTGAGAAATATATAAGCAACGGATGGGCCAACAATCTTGGTGTGATGAATGTCCGTGTGGCGGCTGGTATAGACAAGGTTGCGATGCGACAGAAAATCAAGGACATCTGTATGAAGATGGGTGCCAAGCATGAACCGGAGGTAAAAATCCTCAATCAGCAACTGGAGGATACTTACCAAGAGGAGTTTCGCTTTATCCGTCAAGTGATGGTGTTCTCGGTCATCTGTCTTATCATCACCCTGATAGGCGTCTTCTGTATGACGATGTTCGAGACGGAGTACCGCCGCAAGGAGATTGGCATCCGCAAGGTCTTTGGCTCCACCACCTCCGAGGTGCTTCGCTTGCTCTGTCATCGCTATGTCTGGCTGCTCGTCGGTAGTTTCATCATTGCGGCTCCACTGGCGTGGTACATCGGCAGTCAGTGGCTCCAGGGATTTGCTGAGCGCACACCCATCTATTGGTGGCTCTTTCCACTGGCATTTCTCGCCGTCGGCATCGTCACTCTTGCCACCGTCATCGTCCAAAGCTGGCGCGCTGCCAATGAGAATCCGGTCAACAGTATTAAGACGGAATAGAAAAAGGGCGAAATCTATCCATTTTTAGTTGGATTTCGCCCAAAATAAGCATATAACGGGCGAAATCTGCCCATTTTTAGGTGGATTTCGCCCAAAATGAGCATATATCGAGCGAAATCTATCCATTTTTGGTTAGATTTCGCCCGAAATGTTTTCCTATGTCAATAGATAATTGTATCTTTGCATCGTATTTTTAACCCAACAGTGAAAATGGAAACCATCATCGGAAGAGAAGTGGAGATGAAGAGACTATCGACAGCAGTAAATAGTCCCAGACCAGAGTTCGTGGCTCTTTACGGCCGAAGGCGTGTTGGCAAGACTTTTTTGATCAACCAGATGTTTAAGAACCAGTACGCTTTCAAGATGACGGGGGTTATCGAAGGCTCGCTGAAAGATCAATTCACAGCCTTTGCCGATGCTATGTCTGATTATGGCCTCGATATGCCAGAACGACCCAAAGATTGGATGCAGGCTTTTATCATGCTGAAAAACGCATTAAAGACCAAAATGAGCACTTATGAACGATGTGTTATCTTCATCGACGAACTTCCTGCCATGGATGCGGAAGGATCGAATGTGGCTGGTGCTATTGGCTATTTCTGGAACAATTGGGCCTGCCTGTATGACAATATTGTATTCATCATCTGTGGAAGTGCCACAAGTTGGATGATAACCAACGTCATAGATAGCAAAGGGGGATTGCACGACCGCATTACCATCGAGATGCCCGTTCATCCATTCACACTAAAGGAGACTGAAGCATATCTCGAAGACCGGCATTTCGAATGGAATCGTCAGATGACACTGCAAGCCTATATGGTCTTTGGTGGCATACCTTATTATCTGAGTCTGCTTGATCAAGGAGAGAGTCTGGTACAAAATGTGGATCGTCTCTTCTTCAGTCAAGACACTCAGATGCGCCGCGAATTTCGCCGGCTTTTCAATACCCTCTACAAGAAGCCCGACAAATACATAGATATTATCAAGGCTCTCAGTAAAAGTCATAAGGGAATGACCAGAGAGGAACTGGCTGCATCACTGAAATGTGCTAATAACGGACATCTTGGGAAGCGACTGGAAGACCTTGTGTATTGCGACTTGATACGCAAGAATATTGTTCGCGAGAAGGAAATCAAACAGAAGGACGCCATATATCAGTTGTGTGATTTCTTCTGCCTATTCTATCTGACATTCATCGGCAAGGCTATGGTGGAGCAACAATTCTGGGCACACCATATCAACACTCCCCCAATCAATACATGGATGGGACTCACCTACGAGCGAATCTGCATGGCACATATACAGCAGATAAAGCATGCTTTACGTATTGATGCCATATCTACTCTGAATTATTCGTGGCGAAGCAAAAACTCTCAACCTGCAGCACAGATTGATATCATCCTTGAGCGGGCAGACCGAATTGTGAATATCTGTGAGGTGAAGTACAGTCTGGATGAATACGAACTGGACAAGGATGAATATGAAAGGATATGCAAACGCAGGAATGCTTTTATTCAAGAGACGGGACTGCGCCATACACCTTGGCTTACGTTGATTACGACGGAAGGCGTGGCTCATGGCAAATACTCTGAAATGATTCAGAGTCAGGTGCGATTAGATGATTTGTTCGTGATTTAACCATTTTTTTGGTCAGATTTCGCTCATATTATTTGTACGTCTCGACAGAATTGCATATCATTGAAGCGATTTTTGTTTATTGAGATGAACAAATGACTGCATAAAGTGTTTACGATGATTAACACTTTGATGCAAAAAGTGACCCTTTGGGCTTTTGGGTTCCTCTATTAATCTGTCTAATAATCATACGTCGAACCGTCTAATTATTAGACAATCAGTTTCCGCTGGTGTGAAAAACGCTGGCGGATTTGTTTTTATAGTGTAAATTTGCACTATCAAAACAAAAACGAATGAGAAGTTTTTTCAGATTTCTGTCGCGCAACAAGCTATATACTTTGATTAATATAGCCGGGTTGGTGGTGTCGTTGATGTTCATCATCCTGATGGGAGACAACACCTGGCGGCAGTATAGCATCGACTCTTGGCATAAGAATGCAGAGCTTCATCATTTCCCTGCTCACCGTTGTCGTCCAGAGCTGGTGCGCTGCTTCTGAGAATCCGATCAATAATATTAAAACAGAATAAAATATGATTAAACTTGAAAACATTCAGAAGGTCTTCCGCACTGAAGAGGTGGAGACCGTAGCATTGGGCGGTGTGTCGCTCGAAGTGAAGAAAGGGGAGTTCGTGGCCATCATGGGCCCGTCGGGTTGTGGCAAATCGACGTTGCTCAACATTCTGGGACTGCTCGACAACCCCACCAGCGGAACCTACTTTCTCGATGGCGAGGAAGTGGGCAAACTGAAGGAAAGCCAACGCACCAAGGTTCGCAAAGGGCATATCGGCTTCGTGTTCCAAAGTTTCAACTTGATAGACGAACTGAACGTGGAGGAGAATGTGGAACTGCCACTCACTTATTTGGGCGTTTCCAAGAAGGAGCGCAGACAGCGTGTGGAGGAGGTGCTGCGCCGCATGGCCATCTCGCATCGTGCCCATCATTTCCCACAGCAACTCTCAGGTGGCCAGCAGCAGCGTGTGGCCATCGCCCGTGCCGTGGTGATGAATCCCAAACTGATTCTCGCCGACGAGCCGACAGGCAACCTCGACTCCAAAAATGGTTTGGAGGTGATGCAACTGCTCACCCAACTCAACCAGGAGGGCACCACCGTGGTGATGGTGACACACTCCGAGCGTGACGCAGGCTATGCCCAGCGCATCATCAACCTCCTCGATGGGCAGGTGGTGCCGGAAGTAAGGTTGTGAATGGACCGCGAGAGTCCTCTTGTATATTTGGCTGAAGACTCCTACTTATTTGCCTACAGGGCGAACACTGCGCCCATTGTAACGATAAGTAGTGTGTACACTCGTATAACCAGAGTCGAAAGTGAGTTCATTTGCCCTGGAAGCGTCGGATGTGCCCCAGGTGGACGACCAGTAGTTGCCGCTGCTGTCGGCAAGGATGCGAGAAGCACCATTACGGTTGCCCGCCGCGGGCAGGAAGATGCTTGCGCCGTTAGGGCCTGTGAAACGACGACCTTCCACGTCGTTGACCGACGTCCATTCAGAGGAGCAATTGTCAAGCAGTTCCCTAAACTGTTGAAGCGTTGGCATCTGCCATGATTCACCCCATTTCACGAGCGCTACGTCATGGGTGCCGCTGATGATGTCGCCGAAATCCTGTTCTTCTTCCGTATATTGCACATTCTCATCATACCAGCCATCCCCGTCGGTGTCGACACCGGTGCAATATTTATACGACTTGGGAGTGTAAGAGCTTTTCTCCTCGGTCTCGCCCCAAGCGTAATATTCACCAAAGGCTTCTGGAGTGTCGGCACCCACATTGCAGCATGCCCATTTCGTACCACTTGGCAAACCCAGGTCAATCAAGTGGGGGTGTTTGTCATCGGGACAAGAACTTTGACTATTCTGGTTCACATCCTGGGCTGAGACACTAACGCAGATAGCGCAAACAAACAAGATTGTAGAAATAATTTTTTTCATATGTAAATGATGAATTTTAGTTTTCTTTTCGGGGTTGATTTCCGTAACTTATTATGATACTGCAATCCCATCTCTTGTCTTATAGCTCAAATCTGTATCCCACAGTCAACTGAATCACCCGGTTGTGAATCTTGACGGCGTCATATTTTGTCGCGTTTGTCAAACCGAGATTATAGCGGGCGTCTATTTGAATGGCACCTATGTCATAAGACAGGCCGATGGGAATGCTAAGGTCAAATGTCTTGAACCAAGTCTCGTCGGTAGAGGTGTCTATCCAGTTCCCATGCTCATCTTTTGTTTCCTCGTCGATGTGCTTCTTCAGCGCAAAACCAGGCTGCAAACCCACATGAAAGGCAAAGTCGGGAGCAATGTAGATATTGGCCGTCAAGGGGATGTTGAGGTAGTGCAGCGTGGAGGATGTGTTGCGGAATTCAGGATTGTCCTTGGTCTTTGTTCCCTGGTTGGAATAAAGCAGTCCGCCCGACAAGCTGAACCGTTCGTAAAGTTGGTACTCTAATTCCGCGCCAGCCACAAATCCAACCTTGTTCGTATATTCCATCTTCCCGTTTTCAGCAATATAGATGTCTGGATCTGTAAGTTTTGCTATGTTGATACCTACCTTGGGTATTAATGTCCAACTGCCTGTTTCTCTTTGAGCATTGCCAATAAAAGGCATTGCGAGCATTGCTAAGATGAAAAGGTTTCTCTTCATGTTGTTATGGATTTATATCACAAGAATAACGGCTCTCAGATATTTTTATTGTGCCCTTGTCACCATCAGGCAAGAGGAAGAAATCCGCAAGCATCGGGCTAATGGCCATCTCCCAATGTTTGAGGTTGTCTCTCCATTTGAATGATCATCAAGAATAGCGTTGCTTTATCGTTTCTATCAACATATAGGTGTCTCGTGTCGTCTCAATAGACGAAACGACGTTGTTTCCATGACCCTCCACGGCATCGACAAACGCTTGTATCTCGTTGAAGTACAGGTGCCGGGGATGATGGAGACGGACGGCTTTGATGACACGACGGGGAGCCAGGCAATTGGAAAGCAGCGTGTAGTTAGGGTGATGCTCTTGGAACCATGCCATGATTTCCCCCACCTGTGGGTGGAGGATGAACTCGCCGCTCTCCAACCCAACGGTCGTGTGTCGTGTCACACATCGGCTTTCCATCACTTGTTGTATGTCATCAATCGAAAGATGTTCCACTTTCTTCTTCCAGATGTTGCAGTGCTTGCATTGCGACTGGCAAGCCGTGGTGGCATAAATCATCAGTTGCGACAGCCTCTTGTGTCGAGGTCGCATGACGTTGTTCAGATAGAGGCAGCCATTGTATGCATAATCAAGAATTGAATACATAAAAATTTGTTTTCATATATATAGTCTGAGATTGCAACGAATGACTGCACGGTTGGTAGGCAATTTCTCCACACCATCAAGAAGAATCGTGGATCATGGGAACCGTCCCATAATCCACGATTTGCTCTGTTGATAGTTCCATAACTGTGATGCCTATGATTCTTGATTGCTGCCGCATCTTCATTCCCGTTAGACAGAGTCTACGAGAATGTCATCGCGCGGGTCGACCATCAAATGGAGTTCCTTGACAAATCGACGATAGCCTCTTCATCTTCGAATGGATCACAAGAACCGTCCCCATGGTCCAACATGGTCCAATAATGAGGGCGGTGCCAGCACAAGGCCGACGACCGCCCATCCAAGTGAGAGAGTTTTATGTACGATTCTTTTTCAATATCCCATTCGTGATGTATCCACTTCCTTCTTTTTCTTCTCCTTGAAGTCGCCGAGGCGGTAGATGGCGGTGAGGGAATAGTTGGTGTAAGGCATCCAGACGCGCATGGTGTAGTCTTGATTGACTATCGTGGAGCGGGTGTCGATGTGGGCATTCAGGATATTTTCACCCTTGGCCACGAGACTCCATTTCCCGTTATTGGAGGTGTAGCGGAGGGTGGCATTGAGTCGCAGGAAGGGGGTGATGTCGTAAAGACCCTGGATGGCCTTTGTCTGGAAAAATGGATTGAGGGTGAACTGTATGTTATGCTTTTGCGACAGTCGGGCGACGGCCATGCCGCCGAGGATGCCAGAGAGACAAGTGCGGTCGATGGGCAGGTCGAAGAAGATGGTCTTGTCGTGGCGATAGAGGGCGGTGGCCATGACGTTGCCGTTAAGCCAGCTGCCAACACGGAACTGTGCCGATGCTTGCAGGCCGAAGTAGTTGGAATAGTCGAAGTTGGTCTCCTTCATTACTACGGCCATGCGGTCGGAGGGCTGATAGGCCATCTGCACGAAGTAGTCGGGCTCCAGCATGGCAAAGGCAGAGAAGGTGTATTTGCGGTTGAGTTGCCACATCAGGTTGATATTGTATTCCGACATCGGCTTCAGGTCGGGATTGCCCCATATCTCGCTGTAGGCCGAGGTGTAGTAGATGCTGCTCATCGTGCTCCAATAGGAGGGATAGACGGCCTCGCTGCTGAACGCGAGGTTGAGCATGTTCTTGGCATTGATGTTCCACATGGCGTTGAACTGCGGATAGATGCGCCACTCG
>CADADN010000015.1 GCA_902786665.1 uncultured Prevotellaceae bacterium
GCAATCAACCTGTCGACTTCCTTTTTCGCATAGAGTTTCCGTCCTCCCACCATGGTGTGGGGGATGGTTTGCCTCTTCTCAATACGCCACAGAGTAGAGAGGGAGAGCCGGGCATAGCGGCATAGTTCCTCCCGAGTCAAGTACTTCTCCTCCTCACCCATGATGCTTTCCAACTGTTGCCGGAACTCATGTGAGCGGAGGTAATCATTCACAAACTCCTTGATTAGTCTTTTTATTTCAGGAGCATAATCATCAGTATTCATAAAAACAAGATTTTATGAGTACTACCTACATGTTACAAATAAAAAGAAGAAATGGTAAGTGCCTTAATCTAACTTGCAATTCTTCAAGTCGCTTGATTAACAAATCAAAGTCCAAAGGATTGCCGTATATGAAACTTGACTTCATATTTTCGTAGTCACTTCGGAATCGATTGAGTATTTCACCTGAAGGACAGAAAGAAATCATATTTGGCATGTCAAGTGAATAGTCAACACCTCCAACATGATAGAACTTCTTCCGATGTTCAACAATCTCAGTGTATAGTGACATATTCCGCAAGGCTGACTTTGCGTAGTCGGTATCCATCAATTTCTCCAAATCATACAAGTGCCGGCTCATGCGAAGTGTTCTAGGATTCCTTCGCTGATACTCCTCGTTCAACAAGAAGGCTTTTTCAAGAAATGTCCGTGAGGGTGATATGGTGGCAATATTTGATACCGTGTCCCCATCATCATCACCAAAGACATCGGAAATCAAAGAAGAGATACGTTTGATTTCGTATGGCTCTTTCATTGACAAACAACTAATCTCGATTTTCACTACAGGCTTGATGTAGGAATGTCCGGAATGAAAAATGCTTGGATAATGAACAAGAAGAACGGTGGGGTCGGCATCGTGGTCGATGGGCTTCTCGCCCTCTGCCGTCATGTGGGTGGTGACAGCTTCCACAATAACGTCAAGCCCTGTCTCTTTCAGTTTCATTTCAAGTTCTGTTTTCAACTCACCATGGATGAAGTCGTGTGATGACTTGCGAAGCATCTTTATCTGGTTGTTGTTCTCGCACCGGGCACACGACAAGCTCTTCTCTTTCAAGAAGAACTCCCGAAATAGTGCGATGTCTATGTCCTCGCTGAACCGGTTGATTAGGTTCCATCCCTTGCTGAGACTCGTGCCGCCTTTGAAAAACGTGTATTTTGAGATGCTTAGGTCAAACAAAACTTTCAGCACCGTTGTCACCCACCAGTCTTTCTCTATGGATTCCGGGTCTATGTCCTTCAAATCAGAAACGTGGTTGACCATATATAGACGGTCAGCCAGGTTGTTATCTATCCATCTGCTCATTTTCAATTTCTTTTTTTAGGGTCGTCACAATTTTACGAATCCAAGCGGGGGCCAGTAGTACATCATTCTGCCAGGTGTTGTCCTCAGGGTGTTCCTTCAACAACTTACGGATAATGCCAACATGCTCGTCTGTCAGGTTATCCTTGCCAATGGCTTTCATTGCCTGTACAAGGATGGGCATCAACTCGCCTTTGTATTCAAAGTTCTTAGGCACGCTGCGTTTCAGCCTGATGGAACGATTTCCAAGTTTTATCTCCCTGGCAGAACCACTGGTGATATACTCGGAATTCATTGGCACCTGTGTGGATAGTCCCAACAGGTTCATGGCAGTGTTGCCTGTTGGTAGTATTTTAGCCCTGTCTCTCTTCGCTATCGCTTTCACAATGTCGCCAACAGGCGGAAATACGATGCCGAATTTACTTCTCATAGGTTTAACGTAGATACCGTATGATAAGCGTGTTATCAAACCTTCTTCACATAAGTCTGACAAAACGTGACGAATATATTCATCGTCAAATTGCTGGAAGCTACTATTAAAGAATAGGCTCCCATCTTTGCTTGTAGAAATAATCTTCCTGATATCCTTTATTACACCCATATTTACGGATAATAGCATTTTTACTCACACTTTTTGCAAAAATTTGTGAGTGTTTTTGGCTGCAAAGATAATGATTTTTCTCATAAAACAATCATTGATGTTTGAAAAAAGAAAACCATACATTTGTTGACCATTGAAATAATTGCAATATTTCCCACTTTTTGCCCCCGCACCTTATCTCAATTTCGTCAGTTTGAGGATGGCGGAGAGCGTTTCAGTGTCCAAACCATTCAATTCTTCCATGATTTTTTCTCTCTTCTTGTCTTCCCCACCATCTCTGAGGAGTTTTGAGTTGTAAGCCATCATCGTTGTCATGTTGTAGCGCGAGAGGTAGTTGAGCGTGGTGGCGCTGCCTGAGGTCATTGTGTGCCCCATCATCGTGGAGATGTATTCTGCGGGTACACCTGCATCGCGGAGGTTGGTAGCATAGGAATGGCGGCACCAGGTGGGGAATGGTTTCTCTACCATTCCAATCAACATGGTGATGACCTCCATGCGGTCGGCGACATTGGAGTTTTCCAAATAGACAAGTTCCTTGATGCGCTCTTCGGTTGTATCCTCCTTGATGATCACCTTGTTGACCACCTTGTTTAGCTTGAGGCCATACCGAAGACGGAACTCGACAGGCGCAACAACGTGGAGGCGGCCATGTTCCTTTCTTCTCTCTTCTTGTCTTCCTCGTTTGGCACCATTATTGTCCGTTAAAATCATCACAGGTGGTGGGCAAACCTAATACTGCTGTTACTTCTTGCATCTGAATCTTGGACATTGCTCTGCGTGGTCAGGCTTGACCCTTTGCTTAGGCAACCCCAAGGTGATGTAGCAACCGCAGTTGGCCCATCCGCCTCTGTTCGCCCAACTGAGGTTTGACTGGCAGTTGAAGCAACTTCTTTGGCTCGGGTCTATGGAGGGCCTTTCTCTTTTCCGTTGTCTTTCCTCTTGCAAACGCCTTTGTTCCTGCTGCCATGCAAGCATCTCCTGCCGTTCTTCCTCTTCTTCCTTCTTGCGAAGCCTCAACGCCTCTTTCTCTTGTTCGTATAGTTCGATCTTGCAAAGGCGGTACCTGTTCCCACTGTTCTCAATGACCAAGGGAGAATGTGCTTTCATCACGGCGCAACAATCGTCACTTAACTCACACTGGACGCATTCGCTCTCACAAACGACCCTCACCGCCTTCCCTGCCTTTCGGTAAATCTCGTCAATCCGGGTGAAGTAATCCTCATTGTTCAGCCACTTCCTGTCTTCGGCTGATTCCAGAAGGAAACGCTCCAATGTCTCCAATGACTGGTTGGACAGGTCCACCTCAAGACAAGTGAGGTTCTTGTAATCAAGTGCATGCTTGTGCTGCACTTTGTACAGGAACACGAACTCAATCAAATACTGTTTGTCGTCATTGGTGGTGGCGATTACATCCGGTTGCTTGTCCTCCCGCTCATATCGGCTGTCGATTCTGACATCCTTGAACTCAACATCCCTCTCCCTGAAAATGCCATAATATGATGGCAGGTGGATGCGTTTTCTTGTCTGTATGATTTGTTCGGCCAATTTGTACATGACCACCTGATAGCAGATGTTCAGGTTTGCGCCACGATTGTCACTATGATGGGCGAAGCCGTGTTCTTTCACATCACCATGGCGGGCTACAAGCTTTTCACGACAATTTGGACAAACACACCCACACTGCAAGCCACGTGGCACATCATCCACATGCACCATCCTCCCATCTGCATTCTCCGCCCAGGAAAAAATGAAATCGCGTGCCATTTTCCTATCTTCCTTTCCTATTTTACAATTTGTCATTTCAATATCGCCTCCTGTAGGCTTGTCGCTATCTCTGGGTTCTTGAACCGGATGAGATTATCTTCTGCGGAATGAAAACCGAGGATTTTGACACTGCCATACCAAATGAGATTTTTGTCGATGATGGCTGCATGGAGAGAAAGATGCGCGTTGCTGACGACATCTATTCCATGCTGCTTCAATCTGGCGGTCTCATCATTCTCTTCCCTTGTATAAAGTACGATTTCCCTTCCTATGGAAACGAGATCGACGAGCCTGTCTGAGATTTTGGAATAGCTGTTAGCTTTTACTTTCGGACAAGAAACGATGATGGAACGTTTACATTGAGTGAGATCCGATATGAACGGCTGTTCGAAATTCAGACCGTTGTATATCAAGTCTATTGTTGGGAACAGACTATTGAGCAACTCGTCATTTCGAATACTGTAACCAATAGAGGCATAGCCCTTCAGGCGTTTATGGTACATGGATTCGAAGAAAGGAACACGAATGTCGATATAGTCGTAAATCTGGACATCCTGTTTGCCTTCATATTCACGGTGCAACCGACCCGCATACTGTGCCAATGTTCCTTTCCAGGAAATGGGGTGTGCCAAGAACAAGGTGTTGAGCCGAGGACAGTCAAACCCCTCACCTACATATTTTCCGGTTGCCACGATTATCAAAGGTTCGTCGGAAGGAATGGATTGCAGGAACTCCAGCTTTTGTCGTTTTTCCCTTGTTTTGTCTGCTCCGATCAATGTAATCACGTTTGGGCAATGTGGCCTGAGTAAGTCTGCCAAAACGGCGACATGGGAAGTCCTTTTGGTCAGAATAATAGACGAGCGATCTTCTTTCAACGCCTCAATGACATCTTTTATGATGAACAAATTACGGTATTCATCTTCATCCAATTGTTGCTCAGCTTTCGGAAAAGTGAGATTTTCGTCACTGACTGGCCTGAAAGGAGTGAAGCGAGGTACAAGCAACCTTTGGAAATCCTGCTCCTGCATCTGGGCCTTCGCATCGGCAGCGTATCTTATCGGACCACATTGCATGAAGATGATGGGCTGGTGGCCATCTTGACGAATTGGGGTGGCTGTCAGACCATAAACATATCGTGCATTGACGGCTCTCATGACCTGTTCGAAATTTACCGCTGATATGTGATGGCATTCATCAACGATGACCATGCCATAGTCTTTGACAAAGGGTTTTACTTCATTGTCCGTGATGCATGACTGCATAAGGGCAATGTCTATGATGCCGTGAAGTCTGTTGCCAGTTGATGAAAGGGTACCGATGGGCGACAAACTCTTCTTTCGTCTTCGCTTGCCGTCTTCAACCTCAGGTACATCATCAATGACAAGGAATTTCTCCAGTTCACGAACCCATTGGTCAAGCAAGGTTTTCCTATGGATCAATATCAGGGTGTTTACACCATGCCTTGCTATAAGCGCAATGCCTGTTGCGGTTTTGCCGAATGCTGTTGTCGCAAAGAGAACTCCTGTATTGTTGTTTGCCAAAGCATTTAATGCCTCATTTTGGTTGTCTCTTAACTTGCCATTGAAATGGATGGAAATGGCTTTTCCTTGGTTTGTCTTGTCATTATAGCGATATGTGACCCCTTTCTCTTGCAAAAATGTGGTGACGGCATCCTCGCATCCACGTGGCAGGGCAAGATAATCATCCGTGACATCGGCACAAGAAATGATGCGCGGTATCGAATAAGTGGAGAACCTCAATCCCTGCCGCTTGTAAAATTCGGGGTTGCGGAAAGAGGCGATGCGCCTGAGATGGTTGAGTACTTTTGAAGACAATTGGCTTAAGGGAATATAGAGCATGTTCGACTTGGTGATGACTATCTCGGATGAGAAGTCGGCTCTCTCAATCTTTGTTGCAGCAGGGACTTCCCAAGGCTTTTTCTCACTCGTCCTCGACAGTTCTCCCAATGGTTGAGAGTTGGTGTTTCTTTTTAGTACATCTTCCAATGCTGTTTCAGTGAGTTTCCCCACATTCTGCAGATACCCCCATTGATCTGTGAATGGTTCAAACCGTTCATTCACAAACACGCTGTTCCCCTTCTTGCGCGCTCGGCCTTGTAATGGAAGAGCTACGAGATTTCCAAATCCCCCTTCCGGCAACGTGTCTTGGTTAGGGAATAAACGGTCGTATGATTTGAAACTGATTTTGCCGTTCCTGTTCATGGCTTCGGTGAGGATGGCATTACCCAGCCTTCTAGCCTTGGCCGCCAGGACCGGAGTTTCAAAGAAAATCCAGACATGTGCACCATTGCCGGAACGGGAACGCTCGATGGAACAGGGTATGCTCCAGCTCTTGCAAACTCCGACATACGCCAAAACATCATCCTGGAATCCATGTTCACAGTTCTTGTCATCGAAGTCGGCACACAACAGATGGCAGGTGTTGTCCTCCTTAAGTACATATAGGCCGATAACGTCGCTGCCATCCTCCTTTTTCCCCTCAAGGTGGTTGTAGAAATCAGAGTAGGTGAGCGGCAACAACTGACGGTTTGGACAATCAGAACAATTCTGCTTGGGCTTTCCGCATAGTTGCAGATGCCATTTGTTCTTGCAAGCTGGCTGATAGCCGGATTTCCCACTTACCCTGCTGACCCATCTTTGAGCGAAGACATCCTCACGTCCCTTAAACAGACTTCGGAACAATTCCACCCTTTCCTCAAGAGACAGCCGTTTCTTAATCGTAGGTTTTTGTTCGACAGGAACAATGTCTTCTCCAAGTCGCTTTCGCAACTTGGCATTCTCAGCCTCCAACTCTTTGATACGCTCAATAAGTTGTTGGCGTTCTACAAGCCAGTCTTGATGATTCATTGGATCAACCACCTTCTCAAAATGTAATCTTTGATACTGTAGCTTACGTTTCGTTTTTTTTCTCCAATCCTTGTGATGACACCCTGCTTTTCCAGTCTAAACAGGGCAGACGCCGTATTAGCAGCAGATAAACCGCTTTGATGTTGCACTTCTGCCGATTGAGCAACCTCTCCAGAATGCGCCAAACCAAATAATGCACGTTGAAGCACTCCTGACAGATTATCGAACAAGAGACGGAAATACCGACTATTCTCATTGACTATTGTTTGTATGGCTTCATCGGTATTCTGGCCATGATGCATAGCCATAGCTAATGAACGGATGTAGTTTGTGTTATTTCCAAATTTTGCTGCCATGCTTAAGAAATCTTCATTTCCCTTAACCCAATCATAAACCTCCATGGGTAAGATGTCTGCATAGTCCTCTTTTTCCAATGAAGGCAGATGGAAAATACGGAAGGCATCGTAGAACGGGGCACGGTAATCGGAAAATCCTTCATAGAGTCCTGTAGATGTCGCAATCAGCATAGGAGCGTTCTTCTTGAAAAGAAATGCACGAAGCCTGAACTGTTCATCATGGGGCAGAAATTGGAGCATCTTGTCGAAGTCATCGATTAATATGATCGTGCTTTGGTCACTGGATGCTTCCACTTTATTAATTATGTTGTCAGCAGTTACAATGTAACAATGAGGATACAAGAACTTAACAATTCGATGACCACATGCTGTCAGTTTGCTGTCAAATTCTTCTATTAGGTAGGATTTGCCAGCACCTTCTTTGCCAGATATCAGCAGGTGTTGTGGAATGGTATTAGGACGATTGTCTTTTACCAGGTCAAGAATCTGTTCCCTCTGTTGCTGTCTTTTAGTCATATCGGGTTCATTAAGTTAATCAACAATAGGTCTCTTTCCAATAGTCGCGTAGCAATGGTGAACGGAATCTATATTGTTCACGGTCTTTAACCAGATAGCCATCATTCATCAGCGCCCTCAAAAGCAACCCCATATCGTCGCTTTCAAATGAAGGATACTTAGCATAGATGTGATTGAAAATGTCATCACGCTTCTTTCCTTCAGTACAGACACAAAGATATTTCAGAACTAACTTGGCTATATCCTTATTTCTCCCGTACTCCTTGCTTAAGCGTTCATACCATGTATCAAACGAACCTGTTTGTAAGAGTTTGTTATAAGCTTCATCGATATTCGCCTTTGATACTTTGCCAACGGGAAGCCTTGAAACTATCAATTGAATAAAGAAAGGAATATTCCAGCCTATCTTTCGAAGCAGATAGTTGGTTGCATCCACACTAATCTTAATACCTACTGATGCTGTGAGTTGATTGACAAACTCCCGTGCTTCGGCATCTGAGAATGCACCAAGGTCAAAATCGGAAACGTCGTTAATCGTATCCGACATATTGTGCTGGGTTGTGAAATTCCGGACTCCAATAGAACTGCATATCAACCATCTACACTTTTCCGATGTTGCAGTCCGCAATGCCCGAAATTGGTTCATGAACGTCTTGACCTCTCGCTCGCCACCATTTGCTTCTGATAAGGATTCCAATAATACCGTAAGCTCGTCGAATACCACAAGTGTATGGTTATCCAAAGTGTTCAATACTTCTGCCAGTTCCTTGAAGTCGTCATTCTCAGATGTGCCAAATTTTACCATCGCTTTAACAGGCAGCCCGTTAGTTGACATTTCAATTCCTGAGAGCCATTTCTTCATTTTAGTCTTCACCTTATCTGTAAGACTAGCTTCGGGAAGTTTCATCAACTCGTTATGGAAGGCCCTAAAAAAATGAGTAACACTGTTTATCTCCTCCAAATCGATAAAGATAGTATTCCACCCTTTAGCACTCTGAACATCCTTCAACCTTCTGGCAAAAGACGTTTTGCCAACACGCCGTGGGGCAGCCAACATTAGGTTGTTGTCTTGTATCAGCACCTCTGCCTTTTTGAGTTCATTCCATCTACCAAAGAAGTCTTCACCTATTACTGGTGGTCCTATTTTCAATTTAATGGCCATACAAGTAAGCATTTAACGTTTAAGATGGTGCAAAAATAGTGCTATTTCTGCAAAAATGCAAATAAATTGCAAATTATTTATTTTCAAATTTGAAATTTAATCCAAATTTTCTATAATATTAGCGGTAGTTTGGAAAAATATTGCAGATTTGAAATATAAATTATTGAAAATATTATGGTCTTAACTTTCCGGCCTTTCGTTTCTCCAAAAGATGTTCATAGAGAATTTGCTGAGCCTTGATCCTATGGATTCCGGGTCTATGTCCTTCGAATCTGATACGTGGTTGACCATATATAGACGGTCTGCCCATCCTGAAGCGCTTGAAAATTTAGGAGTTAGCATATGCTAACTCCTTTTTCATTTTGGTGGTGAAACGAAAGTGAAACGGTTTTCGGGCTTTAGAATCTATTTTTATTCTTTTCCAATTGCTTCACTGAAGACCAACATCCAGAATTGATGTCAAACCATAACTCATCCCCCTTCTGCATATAGAACCTGTTTGGACTATTGATGACAAAATTATCGAAATCCCTTCTGACGTTGCCAACCTCATCGTCTTTGATGTTTCCGTCGAATATGATGATGCCATACTGGGAGTTCATATCGATGAGTTTGACTTTTATTCGTTCCCATGAGTAATCAATGTCTGTTATCTTACCTTTGGGCAACCGACCGTAGCTCTCCGTATCAAACCATATCTGTTGTTCTTCCGCTGTCGAACACCCAAAAGGATACTGAAAATAAACGGTTTCACCCTTTGCATAGCCCTCTTCCTTCATTTCGCGTCTCGTCTCACGGAAATCTTTACTCATGTTATTCTTGAGTCTTACCCAGAACTTCTTCAGCGGATTCTTACTCACTTTGTACTTTTTGGGAGTTGGAGTGCTTGCTTCAATATCATCTTCAGTAGCATAATCCAATCCTTGAATCTTTTTCTTATAATATGCCTTTAGAATATTATCCGACATATCATCAGGGTGGAAAACATTCTTGTCGACAAAATACTTTTGAAGGCGTGAACCTCTCCACAACCCCCAATTGTTCCTAATCCACATTCCTAATCCATGATGACAATTGATGCGAAAATCATCCAAAGACAGGGAGTCGGTGATGTAGCGTTTGTCCTCAGGACTAATTATTACGTCCAAAGAGTCAATGGCTTCGTCCATATCCTTGGGAATGTAGATTCCATCGATTCTATCCACGAGATACAGATAGTCTCGCTGGGATGAAACTTTCTCCTGTGCTGCTGATGAAACACACAGAAGAAATGCCACGAAGATGGATGTCGAAGTCTTGTATGTCATTGTCCCAATAAACCTTGATTTCATTTTGTTTTTTCAATCAGTAATCTGATACCGGAATAGGACTTCCACAAATCGATTTTTACGCCGTTTAATGTCCAAATGTATGTCTTATGGTCACTATTCTTTTTGCTTGGCGCCTATGCGTGCCTCGACGACGTTGACCACGTAGTCGCCCAGTTTCTCGCATTCGGCGATGATGTCCATGTAGATGGTGCCTACGGCGTAGGTGTATTCGTGGTTGTTGATGTCGATGATGTTCTGTGTCTTCAGTTGGTTGCGGAAATTGTTGATTTCGTTCTCGATGTTGAAAGTGCGATTGACGTCGAACGATTCCTTCCTTCCCGACATCAGCACGTTCATCTGTTCCAAGGCGTTGTTGGTGAGTTCCATCAATTGGTGGAGGTGCTCATACTGCTTGTCGGTGAAGTGGTCTTGCTTTCCTTGCACCTTGCGGTTGATGGTGCGTGCCATGTTGTAGCAGGCATCTCCGATGCTTTCCAATTCAGAGATTTCGCGCAGCATGGCGCGTATCTTCGCCTTGGTGTCATCACTCAAGTGAGCCTCAGACACTTCGTTGAGATATTTGGCAATCTCTATTTCCATATTGTCGGAGATGCCTTCGTATTTCTCAATGCGTTCGTAGAGTTTGTTGAATTTCTGCACGTCCTTTTCCGTGAGCAATTCGCGCACCATCGTGAACATGCGCTGCATGCGCTCGGCGAACGATTTGACTTCCTTGTAAGCCTCGAGCACGGAGAGTTCTGGCGTCATCATGATGCCTGAGGTGATGAAATGCAGTTTGGAGTCCTCGTCTTCTGCTTCAGCGTTGGGTTTGATGACCCAGCAGACGAATTTTTCGATGTAGGGTATGAACCAGATGAGCAGCAGTGTGTTGGCGATGTTGAAGGCGGAGTGGAAAGTGGCGAGCACGAGTGGTGCTTTTCCCAGGTTGTCGGCATAGCCTGCGGCGTCGGGGGCCATATCGCGCTCGAAGCCCATCAGTTTGCAAACGAGGTTGACAAAGGGCTTGAGCAAGAGAAGCGCCCATACGACACCTATTATATTGATGAACATATGTGAGAAAGCGGCACGTCGTGCCTGCGTGTTGGCATCCTTCGCTACGATGTTGGAAGTGAAGGTGGTTCCGATGTTTTCTCCAAGCACAAGCATGATGCCTTGGTCGATGTGCAGCACGCCGGTGGCGCAGAGCGTCATGGTGATGGCCATGATGGCGGCTGATGACTGTACGCAGAGGGTGAGCACCGTTCCTATGAAAAGGAAAAGGAGGGCGTTCCAGAAGGAGGGAGAGTTGTAATTGGCAAAGAAACCGTTGATCATCTGCTTGGTACCCTCATCTTCCATCAATAAGAACCCCGTGGTTTTCAATGTTCCCAACCCAAGGAAGAAAAATGCCACGCCAAAGATGAAGTCGCCCAGGATGTGCCTCTTCTTCATATAAATGAGAATGATGCCGATGAAGAAAGCCGGATAGACGAAGTCGGTGATGTCGAAGGAGAAATCAAGGCTCATGACCCATGCCGTGAAAGTGGTTCCTATGTGGGCGCCCATGATGACGCTGATGGCAAGGAAAAGTGTAAGCAGCCCGGCATTGACAAACGACACCGTCATGAGTGTCGTGGCTGTGGAACTTTGCACGGCGGCGGTGACGAACATGCCAGAAAGCGCTCCGGTGAAGCGGTTGGTGGTCATGGCACCGAGGGCGTGGCGCAGTTGGGGGCCTGCCATCTTTTGGAGACTCTCACTCATCGATTTCATGCCGAACATGAGGAGTGCGAGCGAGCCAAGAAGCTTGAAAAATATCCAAATAGACATATTTTAAAAAATAATAGGGTTTCAATAATCTGATTTCTATAATTTTTTACTAATTTTACACGCTGAAATAATAAACAACTTGCATACTATGAGAGAAACTATTAAAATCCGTTGCAAAAATAACAAAAATAAGTTAGAAATAGCCATCGGAAGCACACTTTCTGACATTTTTTCCATTTCAGGTGTGGAAATGGAGCATGGTCCTGTCGTGGCCAAAGTGAATAATCGTGTGACGGGACTGGGGCTCCGTCTATACCACAACTCTGATGTCGAGTATCTCGACCTTTGTTCCAGTTCTGGCAGTAGGACCTACACCCGCACGCTCTTCTTCGTCCTTTGCAAGGCGGTGCGCGACCTGTTCTCCACTAGCAACGTGGTCATCGACATCCCCGTTTCCAACGGTTATTTCTGCGACTTGCAAATCGGGCGTGCGATTACGCCCAAGGATGTGGATGCCGTCAGAAAGCGCATGCAGGAAATCATCGATGCCAACCTACCCATCCGACGCCATGAGTGCACCACGGAGGAGGCTGTAAAGGTGTTCAAGGAAAAAGGCACCGATTCAAAAGTGAAATTGCTGCTCTCAACCGGCGACATCTACACCGTGTATTACACCCTCGATGACTATGCCGACTACTACTATGGCGCCTTGCTCCCCCGCACGGGCATGCTGCGGCTTTTCGGCTTGGAGCCTTATTATGATGGCATGCTGCTCCGCATCCCCGCCCTTAACGACCCCACCGTGCTGGGTGAGATGATCAAGCAGGACAAGATGTTCGGCATCTTCAAGGAGCATCATCGCTGGCAGAAAATCCTTGGCATCAGCACCGTTGGCGACTTCAACGATGTGGTGTTGAAGGGACACACCACCTTCTTGATCAATCTGGCTGAGGCATTGCAGGAAAAGAAAATTGCGCATATCGCAGAGGAAATAGCCAAGCGCGATGGAGTGAGGATGGTGCTCATCGCCGGTCCTTCCTCCAGTGGAAAGACAACCACATGCAAGAGAATCTCCATACAGTTGGTGTGCAATGGGCTCAAGCCCATACCCATCTCACTCGACGACTATTTCGTCGACCGCGAATTCACACCACGCGATGAGAAAGGCGACTACGACTTCGAAAGCATACATGCACTCAACATAGAGTTGCTCAACAAGCAGCTTGAGGCTCTCTTCAAGGGGGAGGAGGTGGAACTGCCACGTTACAATTTCCAAAAGGGAAAGAGTGAGAAAAGCGGGAAAAAGCTGAGGATGGGGGAGAACGACATCCTCGTCATCGAAGGAATACACGCCCTCAATCCCGAACTCACCACTCACATCCCCGAAGAGTTGAAATTCCGCGTTTACGCCTCAGCACTCACCACCATCCTTCTCGACACCCACAACTACATCCCCACCACCGACAACCGTTTGCTTCGTCGCATCGTGCGTGACGACAAGTATCGTGGCGTGACGGCACAGGAAACCATTCGCCGCTGGCCGTCGGTGAGGGCTGGTGAGCAGAAATGGATATTCCCATACCAGGAGAACGCCGACGAGATGTTCAACACCGCCATGGTTTATGAGTTGGCGGTCATCAAGAGGCAGGCGCTCCAACTGCTTGAAAGGGTGCCTCAGAATGTGGATGAGTATTCCGAGGCATACCGCCTGTGCAAGTTCCTACGCTATTTCATGGACATTCCGGAGGGTGACCTGCCCCACACTTCGCTGCTCAGGGAGTTCCTCGGAGGAAGCTCATTCACCTATTGACGGGATTTCGGAATGACGGAATGACGTTATACCGTTATACCGTTATACCGAAATACCGTTGTAACGACAAACGAGACAATCCTTTTTTGCGCATATTTATCACAAAATTGTGGTAAATATGCGTTTTTTTAACATTGTGTGCGCAAAAAACGATTTTTTATTCATAAACATTTTGCGTTTTCAATATTATTTAAGACCTTTGCACCAATTTTTCAAGGGATGTCCCTCGATATGATAGAGTAAAAGGAGAACTCAACTTTCGTATGCAAGGAATAAAAAGGAAAGAACAGGCTTAAACAAGGTCTTGAGGAAGCATGGGTGGAAATGGCGGAACAAGTGAACATATGTCCCTTTAACTCCCCTTTAACTCCCGAAAGTTGATGCGAAACTTGATATGAGTACTTATTTAAATAATACACTTATGGCAGAAAAAATGGAAATCAAGGAATTGGACCACGTGGTGGTGCGCTTTTCAGGAGACTCCGGTGACGGCATGCAGTTGGCAGGCAACATCTTCTCCACCATCTCAGCCACCGTGGGCAATGGCATTTCTACCTTTCCCGACTACCCCGCTGACATCCGCGCCCCGCAAGGGTCGCTTACCGGCGTTTCGGGATTCCAAGTCCACATAGGCCAGGGCAAGGTTTACACCCCTGGCGACCTTTGCGACGTCTTGGTGGCGATGAATGCCGCAGCACTGAAGACACAGTATCGTTATGCAAAGCCACAGGCCACCATCATCATCGACACCGACAGCTTCGGGCCTGGCGACTTGAAGAAAGCCAATTTCCAAACCCCCGACTATTTGGGTGAGATGGGCATCGACCCCGACCGTGTGGTCGCCTGCCCCATCACAAAGATGGTGAAAGACTGTCTCGCAGACAGCGGAATGGACAACAAGGCCGTGCTCAAGTGCCGTAACATGTTCGCTCTCGGACTGGTATGCTGGCTCTTCAACCGCGACATAGAACTGGTGTTCAATTTCCTCAAGGAAAAGTTCGCCAAAAAGCCCGCCATCGCCGAAAGCAACATCAAGGTGGTGCAGGCAGGATTCGATTACGGTCACAACGTGCACGCCTCAGTGCCGGCCACCTACCGCATCGAGTCGAAATCGAAGGTGAAAGGCAGATACATGGACATCACCGGCAACAAGGCCACTGCCTACGGACTGATTGCAGCAGCAGAGAAAGCAGGCCTGCGACTTTACTTAGGCAGCTATCCCATCACGCCCGCCACAGACATCCTGCACGAACTCTCCAAACACAAGTCGTGCGGAGTCATCACCGTGCAATGCGAGGATGAGATTTCAGGATGTGCCAGTGCCATCGGTGCAGCGTTTGCCGGAGCACTTGCCGCCACATCCACCTCGGGACCGGGCATCTGCCTGAAATCAGAAGCCATGAACCTCGCCGTCATCGACGAACTGCCTTTGGTGGTGATCGATGTGCAGCGCGGTGGCCCATCAACGGGACTTCCCACGAAGAGCGAGCAGACAGACCTCCTGCAGGCCCTCTACGGACGAAACGGCGAGTCGCCCATGCCGGTCATTGCCGCAAACAGCCCCACCGGTTGCTTCGATGCCGTTTATGCCGCTGCCAAGATGGCATTGGAGCACCTCACACCTGTCATACTCCTCACCGACGCCTTCGTGGCCAACGGGTCGGCAGCATGGAAACTGCCCACCATGGAAGAACTTCCCGACATACATCCGCATTATGTGACTCCGGAACAGAAAGGCAAATACACACCCTATGAGCGCGACCCGGAGAATCTCGTGCGCTACTGGGCGGTGCCCGGACAGGAAGGCTACACACACATCATCGGAGGATTGGAGAAGGACGGCGACACAGGAGCCATCTCCACCAACCCCGAGAACCATGACAAGATGTGCCGGTTGAGGGCAGAGAAGATAGCACGTATCAAGGTGCCTGATGTGGAAGTGGCTGGCGACAAGGACGACGCCCAGTTGCTCATCGTCGGATTCGGAGGCACCTACGGGCATCTTTACTCCGCCATGGAGGAACTGCGTGGTGCTGGTCACAAGGTGGCGCTCGCACACTTTGAATACATCAACCCGCTCCCAGCCAACACGGCAGAGGTGCTCACACGATACCCCAAAGTGGTGGTGGCGGAGCAGAACCTCGGACAGTTTGCCGCTTACCTGAGGACAAAGGTCGACGGCTTCACACCCTACCGCTTCAACCAGGTGAAAGGCCAACCCTTCGTGGTGGCCGAACTAACCAAGGCATTTGAGGAAATCATCAAGAAATAGGAAAAAGAGACAACCATGAGCGAATATCAAGCACAAGACTATAAGAAGGGGCAGCCAAGATGGTGCCCCGGATGTGGAGACCATTTCTTCCTCGCATCATTGCACAAGGCCATGGCAGAGGTGGGCGTGGCGCCCCACGACATGGCGGTGATTTCCGGTATCGGATGTAGCAGCCGATTGCCTTATTATGTCAACACCTACGCCATGCAGACCATTCACGGCCGTGCCGCCTCCATCGCAACTGGCGCCAAGGTGGCCAACCCCGAACTCACCGTCTGGCAAATCAGCGGAGACGGTGACGGACTGGCTATCGGAGGCAACCATTTCATACATGCCATGAGGAGGAACATCGACATCAATATGATCCTGCTCAACAACCGTATCTATGGCCTCACCAAAGGCCAGTACTCACCCACGTCGCCTAGGGGATTCGTCTCGAAGTCAAGTCCTTACGGCACCGTGGAAGATCCTTTCAGGCCTGCTGAGCTGTGCTTCGGCGCAAGAGGAAACTTCTTCGCCAGGGCCGTCGCCACCGACTCGCCCGGAACGGTCGGCATCCTAAAGGCCGCCTATCATCACAAAGGGGCGGCCGTGTGTGAAATACTGCAAAACTGCGTCATCTTCAACAATGGATGCTACGACCCTGTCTACAACAAGGAAGGGCGCAAGAAAAACGCCATCTATGTGAAGCATGGAGAGAAACTCGTCTTCGGAGAGAACGACGAGTATGGACTCGTGCAGGAGGGTTTCGGACTCAAAGTGGTGAAGATAGGCGAGGAAGCCACCATCGACGACGTACTCGTGCATGACGCACACTGCCAGGACAACACCTTGCAGTTGAAACTCGCCATGATGGACAACGAGCACGGGTTCCCCATCGCACTGGGTGTCATACGCGACGTGGAGGCACCCACCTACGACGCATCCGTCGCTGCACAAATCGAAGAGGTGTCGGCAAAGAAGAAGTACCACAACTTCATGGAACTCTTGGAGACCAATGACATCTGGGAGGTGAAATAGCAGCATAGGCTTTTTCAGGATTTCTTGTAATATCCTGAAATCCCACGGTTCATCCTATAATCTCCCATATTTTGCAAACCCCATGTGGCAAATGAGCCACATGGGGCTTTGCTTTCATAAAATATTGAACTTTTTTGAATTGCACACCACATTTTTTGTGTGCCATTTTTTGCCATTACACGCTTTTTTGCTAATTTTGCACTCGATTTCAACAAAGGTAAAATAGAATATTCACACAATTAAAATATTTAGTGAAAATGGCAAAGTTTGATAAGGCAATTTTACTTGAGAAGTACGGCATCGCCGGAACCACAGAAGTGGTTTACAACCCCTCGTATGAACAACTCTTCGAAGAAGAGATGAAAGCCGACCTCACGGGGTATGACAAAGGCCAACTCACAGAGCTTGACGCTGTAAACGTGATGACTGGCATCTACACCGGACGTTCACCTAAAGACAAGTTCATCGTCATGGATGAAACATCCAAAGACACCGTGTGGTGGACCAGCGATGAGTACAAGAACGACAACCATCCCGCCAGCTTGGAAACATGGGTGGCCGTGAAGACTCTTGCCAAGGCCGAACTGTCGTATAAGAAACTTTATGTTGTGGACGGATTCTGCGGTGCCAACAAGGACACACGCATGAAGGTGCGTTTCATCATGGAAGTGGCTTGGCAGGCTCATTTCGTGACCAATATGTTCATACGTCCTGTCAACGACGAGGAACTTGAGCAAGAACCCGACTTCGTGGTCTTCAATGCCTCTAAGGCCAAGGTGCCCAACTACAAGGAACTGGGACTCCACTCTGAGACAGCCGTCGTGTTCAACGTCACCAGCCGCGAGCAGGTCATCCTCAACACCTGGTATGGTGGCGAGATGAAGAAGGGACTCTTCTCCATGATGAACTACTACCTGCCACTCAAGGGCATCGCTGCCATGCACTGCTCTGCTAACACCGACATGGAAGGCAAGAACACCGCCATCTTCTTCGGACTCTCAGGTACAGGAAAGACCACCCTCTCCACCGACCCGAAACGTCTGCTCATTGGAGACGACGAGCATGGATGGGACGACAACGGCGTGTTCAACTTCGAAGGTGGCTGCTATGCAAAGGTCATCAACCTCGACAAGGAGAGCGAGCCTGACATCTACAATGCCATCCGCCGCAACGCACTGCTCGAGAACGTCACCGTAGACGAGAACGGTAAAATCGACTTCGCCGACAAGAGCGTCACCGAGAACACACGCGTCAGCTACCCCATCGAGCATATCGAGAAAATCGTGAAGAATGTCAACCCCATCAGTGCAGGACCTGCTGCCAACCAGGTGATATTCCTCTCCGCCGACGCATTCGGCGTGCTGCCTCCCGTGAGCATCCTCACACCGGAGCAGACCAAATACTATTTCCTCTCTGGATTCACCGCAAAACTCGCTGGTACGGAGCGTGGCATCACAGAGCCCACACCTACATTCTCCGCTTGCTTCGGACAGGCTTTCCTTGAACTGCACCCCACCAAATATGCTGAGGAGCTCGTCAAGAGAATGGAAGCCAACGGTGCAAAGGCATACTTGGTGAACACTGGATGGAATGGTTCCGGCAAGCGCATCTCCATCAAGGACACACGCGGCATCATCGACGCCATCCTCGACGGAAGCATCAACACCGCACCCACCAAGAAGATTCCTTACTTCGACTTCGAAGTGCCCACAGAGCTTCACGGAGTGGACACCAACATCCTCGACCCGCGCGACACCTATGCTGACCCAAGCATCTGGGAAGAGAAAGCAAAAGACCTCGCTGGACGATTCATCAAAAACTTCGTCAAGTATGAAGGAAACGAGGCTGGAAAGGCTTTGGTAGCTGCCGGTCCGAAACTCTAAATCATCAATAATCTCCTTTTGATCACGCAGCCCCGGTCTTCACAGGCCGGGGCTGCTGCGATAGCAATCCTAGAAAAACTAGTAATCCTAGAAAAACTAGTAAACCTAGTAATCCTAGGAAAACTAGAAAATCCTATTTGACCTATGTCAAAAAAAGCACAAAAAACCAGAAAAACAAGGTTAAAACGCTTGTGTGCGCGCACACAAATCGTTACCTTTGCATCGTGTTCGTGAGAATGCTTTTTTCATATAGGTTAGTAGTTTGATAGATTTAAGGTAAAGATTATGTTATTAGATTTTGAGACGACAGCAATGTTGGTCTTGGTTGTTTTTTCAACCATCATGAGCATCATCACATTGGTGAAGACCAACATCCGTTGAATTGTTTTCAGGAGGCCGGTATGAGTGATTCATGTCGTCCTCTTTTTTTGTGCCTTTTTTCCTGCTTTTCTACCATCCTGCACCTGTGCGGATCGACCGGAAAGACCGACTATCACGCCAAGTCCGACCATTCCCCACCGTCCGACTATCCCCTGTCCGACTCGTCCGACCTGTCTTTTTTTCGCCAATAAGTCTAAACAGACCTTAAAAAATATACTTTAAATCAATAAATTGCATAATAAAGTGGAGAAAATACGTTATTTTAAGGAAATCTGATTAATTTTGCAGTCAAAATAAAGACAAAGGTCTGACTATACCCCTTGCGGGGGTTATCCGCAGGGTAGTAGAGATAGCATGTCGACCGATGCAACCCAATAAAAATAAAGAAATGAAACATTCTTTGATGCTTCTCGCCGTCGTATGGTCGGTGCTCTTCACCTTCACTTCTTGCCTTGACGACGACAGCGACGAGATCGTCTATCCCAGCGATGCAGCCATTTCGGCGTTCTCTCTGGGAAAGCTCAACAGATACGTAACAACCACGACATCAAAAGGAAACGACAGCATCATCAAGTCCACCGTCACTGGCAGCAGCTACAAGTTTTACATAGACCAGGTCAACCGCACCATCTACAATCCCGACTCGCTGCCATATGGAACTGATGTGAAGCACGTCGTATGCACCATTGGAAGCAAGAACTCCGCTCGGGTGCTGCTCAAAAGCACAACAAGCGATTCGTTGTTCTATTTCAATGGCAACGACTCACTCGACTTCTCTGTGCCAAGAGAGTTGGTGGTGTATTCCCTCAACGGAAAGAATGTCGTCCATTATACCGTCAATGTCAACGTGCACAAGGAAGAAGCCGACTCTTTCTTCTGGCACAACACGACCTATCAGCAGGATTTCGCGGATGCCACAGGAATGAAGGCCATCGCACACGGCGAACATGTATACCTCTTCTGCTCAAACGGGAATATAGGAACCATCTATTCCACTGATATCAACGACGGAGCGAATTGGGAATCATTGCCATGGGATGGAAAGGTGATGGACCAACCAGACATCCACGAGAACGTGGTGCCCATGGGAGGACATCTCTATCTCTACAGCCATAGCACCATCTGGCGCACCGACGACTGCATCACATGGGAACCGACAGGAGAAGGCGAACTGCACAGGTTGGTGGCTGCCAGCAGCACCAAACTATACGCCCTTGACGAGGGCGACAACCTCATCTCCTCTGCCGACGAAGGAGCCACTTGGGTGAACGAACGCCTCGACACCTCTGCCGACTTCTTCCCCACCACAGACATCTCTTTCTGCTGCACCTCGTCACGCGTGGACAAGGATACCGAAATCATCACACTTGTCGGCAACCGTGCAGAAACCATCTTCCCATATGATGTGCAGGCACATGTATGGAGCAAGCTGGCCGACTTTTCACAGTTCTCCACACACGACCCATGGATGTATGTCAATCCCAATGACATGGTCTCACGCATGCTGCCACGCTTGTCATCACTCAACATAGTGAACTACGACGACGGCATCCTGGCTGCCGGGGCTGACGGTCGTGGAGCCTGTGAGGAGAATGGGTTCCAACGCTTCTATTTCAGCAACGATGGAGGCATCTACTGGAACAGCAGTGAAACATGTGTCTTCCCTAATGGTTTTGATTGTGGCGACGTGTTTACCATGACCGTCGACGACAACAACTTCCTTTGGCTCTTCTGTGGAAGGAGCGGACAGGTGTGGAAAGGGCGCATGAGTGCCAAAAGTGGGAAGAACTATCCCACTTCGTTCACGGAATAACATCACCCGTCATCGTCATGAGAAAGGCCATCCTGCTGCTGCTGTTCGCATTGCCATCTGTCGCCAAAGCCCAGGGCGATGTGGAATATCTCATGGAAGTGGGAGGAGGCCTGGGACTGATGAGCTACATGGGCGATTTCAACGAAAGTCCCATCAAGCACCAGCAACCCATGCTCTCTGCATTTCTCAGACGCATGATCAACCCCTACCACGGGTTCAAACTCGGATTGAGCTACGGGAAGGTGAAAGGTTCGTCAACCAACGATGAGACCTATTATCCGGGGATGCAGGAGACACCCTACAAGTTTGACAACTCGCTGGTTGACCTCTCCGCTACTTATGAATACAATTTCTGGCCCTATGGCACGGGGAGGGAATACAGGGGGGCAAAGCCACTCACGCCCTTCTTCAGCATAGGATTGGGAGCAACTTATGCGAAAGCCGACAAAAGCGTGTTCACCGCCAACCTACCCATTGGCTTCGGAGTGAAATACAAACTGGCCGACCGACTCAACCTCGGTGTCGAATGGAGCATACATTTCTCCATGAGCGACAAACTTGACGGCATGCCAGACCCATATAGCATCAAGAGCAGCGGAATGTTCAAGAACACCGACTGCTATTCGGCCTTGCAAGCTACCATCTCTTACAGCTTCATGGCAAAATGTAGAACTTGTCATAACGAGGATGAATAATTTGGACTTCAACCGTATACCAGAGCACATCGCCATCATCATGGACGGCAATGGAAGGTGGGCCCTCGAGCAGGGGAAACCACGCAGTTTCGGACACCAGGCAGGAGTGGACGCCGTCAGGCGTATCACGTCGGAATGCACCAGGCTCGGTGTCAAGTTCCTCACCCTCTATACCTTCTCCACGGAAAACTGGAACAGGCCCGTGGATGAGATAGCATCACTCATGAGTCTCGTACTGTCATCTTTGGAAGACGAGATCTTCATGAAAAACAATGTGAGGTTCCGAGTCATAGGAGAGATGGAACGATTGCCCAAGGAGGTGCAGGACAAATTGCAGGAAACCATGGACCACACCGCCGGAAACACCACCATGCAGATGATTGTGGCGCTCAGCTACTCGTCGAGATGGGAAATCACCAAGGCGACAAGAGAAATCGCACAAGAGGTGAAAGATGGAAAGGTGAGAGTGGAGGACATCGACGAAGAGATGATGTCGAGGCATATGGTCACCAATTTCATGCCCGACCCCGACTTGCTCATACGAACAGGTGCCGAGGTGAGGGTGTCCAACTACCTTCTCTGGCAAATCGCATATTCCGAACTCTATTTCTGCGACACTTATTGGCCTGACTTCATGGAGGAAGACCTCCACAAGGCCATCCAATGCTATCAAAGCAGGCAGAGACGCTTCGGAAAGACCGAGGCACAGGTGGAGGACAAGGAGGACAACAATTTGTAAAACATCGACTAAAAAGCTATCATGCGATACCATAGGACTTTGCTCGCTCTTGTCGCCGTCATGGTCACATCCATGTCGGCTACGGCACAAGAGGTAATCGTCAATCCAGACATCTCATATGCAGCCTTGCCACGTACACTGACTGTGGGAGGCATCGACGTAACAGGAGTGCAGGAATATGAGGACTACACCCTCATCCCCATCTCAGGTCTTTCCGTGGGGCAAACCATCACCGTCCCTGGAACAGAGGTCACCGATGCCGTGAAAAGATATTGGAAGCACGGACTCTTCTCCGACGTTTCCATCTCAGCCGACTCCATAGTGGGAGAAAAGATTTACCTCAACATCCATCTGACCGTCAGGCCACGTGTATCAACAATCAACTACATAGGACTCAAAAAGTCGGAGAGAGAGGACATGGAGGCCAAACTGGGACTGCTTGTTGGCGGACAACTCACACCCAACGTGCTTGACAGGGCCAAGATTCTCGCCAAGAAATACTTCGATGACAAAGGATACAAGAATGCGGAAATCACCATCACCCAACGTGACGACGCCGCCAGCAAGAACATGGTGATTCTCGATTTCGAAGTGGACAAGAAAGAGAAGATGAAGGTGCACGAAATCTACATCGTTGGCAACGAGCAACTTTCCGACAAGAAAATCAAAGGCGGTTTATTCAGAAAAGGTGCATTGTCCAAAACCCATGAAGCTGGCAAAATCGGCTCCCTCTTCAAGTCAAAGAAATTCACACCTGACCGCTGGAAGGAAGACAAGCAGAAAATCATTGAGAAATACAACGAGTATGGCTACCGCGACGCGGCCATCATCGAGGACAGCGTGTGGAACTACGATGACAAGCATGTCAACGTATATGTCAAGGTGGATGAGGGAAGGAAATACTTCATCAGAAACATCACATGGGTGGGAAACACCGTCTATCCCACCGATATCCTCAGCAGGGAACTCGGAATGGGAAAAGGGGATGTCTACAACCAGAAACAACTCAGCAAAAGACTCTCCGAGGACGAGGACGCCGTAGGTAACTTATACTGGAACAACGGATACCTCTTCTATAACCTTCAACCTACGGAGGTCAACGTCGTGGGTGACTCCATCGACCTTGAGATGCGAATCACTGAGGGCACCCAGGCACATATCAACAGGGTGCGCATCAATGGCAACGACCGACTGTATGAAAACGTCGTCAGACGAGAGCTCAGGACCAAGCCGGGTGACCTCTTCTCAAAAGAAGCACTCCAGCGTACCGCTCGTGAACTCATGTCCATGGGGCATTTCGACCCTGAAAAAGTCAATCCTGACGTGCAACCCAACTACGAAGACGGCACCGTCGACATCAACTGGCAACTGGAGCAAAAGTCCAACGACCAGATAGAGTTCTCCTTGGGATGGGGACAAACGGGTGTCATCGGGCGTGTGGGACTCAGACTCAACAACTTCTCCATACGCAATCTCTTCAGCAAGAACAAGGAGCACAGGGGTATACTACCCATCGGCGACGGAGAGGTGCTTTCCATAGGAGCACAGACAAACGGCACCTATTACCAGTCTTACAATGCATCCTATTCCACCGAATGGTTCGGTGGGAAGAGACCCATACAGTTCAACGTGGGAGTCTTCTTCTCCAAGCAGACCGACGTCTCCAGCACCTATTACAACTCGGCATACAGGTACAGCTACTACAATTACCTCTCTGGAGGATATGGCAGCAGCTATTACACCAACTATGAGAACTATTACGATCCCGACAAGTATGTGGAACTGCTGGGTGCGTCAATCGGATGGGGTAAACGACTCCGCTGGCCCGACGACTATTTCACGCTCTCACTATCATTGGGCTACACACGCTACATGCTCAAGAATTGGAACTATTTCCTCGTCACCAACGGCAACTGCAACAACCTCAATTTCAACATCTCGCTCAACCGTGTTTCCACCGACAACCAACTCTTCCCGAGAAAAGGTTCCGAGTTCTCACTCTCGCTCGCTGTCACCCCGCCTTGGTCGAAATGGGAGAACAAGGACTTCGAGCATCTCGCTACCGACTATCGCTCGGCTACCTTCACTGAAGAGCAGCAGGAGAAATACAGATGGGTGGAATACCACAAGTGGAAATTCAAATCACGCACCTTTACAGCCCTCACCGGGGGGACAAAGTGCCTCGTGCTCATGACAAGGGTGGAACTGGGTATTCTCGGTTATTACAACAAGCACAAGAAGTCACCATTCGAAACCTTCTACGTTGGTGGAGACGGCATGAGTGGATACTCCAACGGATATGCAGAGGAAACCATCGGACTGAGAGGATACGACAATGGCTCGCTTACACCTTCGGGAGCGGCAGGATATGCATACGACAGGTTGTCACTCGAACTGCGCTATCCCTTCCTGCTCGGCAACACCACCATCTACGGACTTACCTTCCTGGAAGCGGGTAACGCATGGAACGACCCCAAGAAATTCAACCTCTTCGACATGAAACGTTCGGCTGGTGCTGGTGTGCGCATCTTCCTCCCTATGGTGGGAATGATGGGTATCGACTGGGCCTACGGCTTCGACAATGTGTGGGGCAAGAAAGGTGGGTCGCAGTTCCACTTCGTACTCGGACAAGAATTCTAATCATCACATATTTACCGAAACCACAAAAACAACTGATATGAAAAAGCTGATAATGATGAGCCTGATGGCGCTGACGGCGCTGACGGCCAGTGCACAGAAATTCGCACTCATAGACATGGACTATATCTTGAAGAACATCCCCGCTTACGAGCGCGCCAACGAGCAACTCAATCAGGTTTCCAAGAAATGGCAGGCCGAGGTGGAGGCGCTCAATACGGAGGCGTCCACCATGTACAAGAATTACCAGAACGAGGTGGTCTTCCTCTCACAGGAGCAGAAAAAGAAGCGCCAGGACGACATCCTCGCCAAGGAGAAGGAGGCCAGCGACCTCAAGCGCAAGTACTTCGGACCGGAGGGTGAGCTGTTCAAGAAAAGGGAGAGTCTGATGACTCCAATACAAGAGGAAATCTACACCGCCGTGAAGGACATTTCCGAACTGCGTGGCTACTCGCTCGTGCTCGACAGGGCCAGCGACTCTGGAATCATCTTCGGCTCACCGAAGATTGACATCAGCAACGAGGTGCTTGAAAAACTGGGCTACAGCAGATGACACCTTGATGAATTGCGTGAAAAAAACTGAAATAATTTTGAGTTACGATACGCATTAATTAATTTTGCACCACATTTGGAAATAAGAAACAAGCAATAACTATTTTAATTGGAAAAGAAATGAAAAAAATTATCATTATGTTGATGTTGCTCGCTCCTATGGCAACTTTCGCACAGAAGTTCGGGCATGTGGATACTGACGCCATCGTGCAGTCGCTTCCCGACTATAGTCGTGCCAAGGGTGAGATAGAGGCCGTCGCCAAGCAATATGAAAATGAGTTGCAGGCTTCACAGGAAGAATTCCAAAGGCAGGCTGATGACTATGACAAGAAGAAAAGTTCGATGAACGCCACACAGCAGCAAGAGACTGAGCAGAAACTGCAAGAGATGTATGCAAAGATTCAGCAGCAGGCACAGCAGAGCCAGCAGGAATTCCAAAAGGCTCAGCAGGAAAAGATGCAACCCATCCTCAACAAGGTGCGCACTGCCATTGAAACCGTGGCAAAGAGCGGTGGATATGTCTATGTGATGGATATCTCTGCTGGCACCGTGCTTTATATCAATGATACCATCAGCAAGGACATCACCGCTGAGGTGAAGGCTCAGATTGCCAAAATGAAATAAATTCTCGAATACTCCGATTACTCCGAATACTCCGATTATTCAGAACACCCCGAATAAAAACTTTCCCGAGCCCTCCGAGAACTCCGAGCCTTGTACTTGCTACGGGATTCTTGGGGGGCTTTTCCAATTTCTTGAGCGATATGAAAAGACTTTTCTTTGTTTTGCTGGCAATGGTGCTGCTGCCTCGGATGGCGGTGGCGCAACAAAAGATGTTTGGCTATTTCAGTTATGATGAAGCCATCAAGGAGATGCCGGAATATGTCCTCGTACAAGAGAATCTCAATGACCTGAAATCGAAATACGACCAGGAGATGAAGCGTGTGGAGGATGAGTTCAACCGCAAGTATGAGGATTTCCTTGACGGGAGGAATGATTTCGCACCCACCATCTTGCAGAAACGCCAGACTGAGTTGCAAGAGTTGCTGAAGAAGAATGTGGCTTTCAAGGCTGAGGCGCAAAGACTGTTGCAGCAGGCTGAGGTGGATGCATTGGCACCATTGAAGAAGAAATTGCAGGACGTACTCGATAAGATTGGTTCCGAGCGGGGGTATGCCTTCATTCTCAACACCGATGGCGACGCTTGTCCATACATCAACCCGGAGATGGGAGAGGATGTCTCACAACTGGTCAAGGAGGCGCTTAGATGAGTGTCCTGCCTCGTGACCCTGGACCCATCGGCGTGTTCGACTCCGGATATGGCGGACTCACCATCCTCGAGGGCATCCGAAGGAGGATGCCACAGCATGACTATGTCTATCTGGGCGACAACGCACGTGCACCTTATGGGCCAAGATCCTTCGACGTGGTGTATGAATATACCCGGCAGGCGGTGATACGCCTTTTCGAAATGGGATGCCACCTCGTCATCTTGGGATGCAACACGGCATCGGCAAAGGCGCTGCGCTCCATTCAACAGAACGACCTGCCACACATCGACCCCGACAGGCGCATCTTGGGCATCATCATCCCTACGGCGGAGGTCGTGGGACAGCTCACACGCACTCGTCATGTGGGCATTCTCGCCACCGATGGCACCATACGAAGCCAGAGCTATGAGATAGAGATTGCCAAGCGGTACCCTGAAATCAAGGTGACGGGGATGGCGTGTCCCATGTGGGTGCCTTTGGTGGAGAACAACGAGGTGAACACACCGGGAGCCGATTATTTTGTCAGGAAAGACATAGAAAAGTTGATGGCGAAAGACCGCTACATCGACACCATCATACTCGGTTGCACACACTATCCCATCCTCTTGCATATGATAGAAAAGCATCTCAAACCGGGTGTGAAGGCTGTCTGCCAAGGGGATTATGTGGCGGAAAGCCTCGCCTCATACCTCCAGCGTCATCCGGAGATGGAGGAGCGTTGCAGCAAGGGGGGGCACGTGCGTTACCTCACCACAGAGAGTGCAGAGAAATTCTCTGAAAGGGCGCGACTGTTCCTCCGCGAGCACGTCTGTGCCGAGCATGTCGACCTGGGGAGTTGATGGCCTCTGATTATTCAGATTACTCCGAATATTCCGATTATTCCTCTTTGCTGTTGTCGAGCAGTCTTTTGCTGAGGTGCCTGATGGGGTACCACACGGCTATCCATCCCACGGCGATGACGGTGATGAAGATGAGTGCGACGTCGGAGAAATGCACGCTCACGGGGTAGGCATCGACGATGAATGAGCCGCTGCTGTTGCCCAAGGCCACCAGTCCGAAGCGTTGTTGCATCCAACAGAGCAGCAGTCCCAGCAGGATGCCGAGGATGGCTCCTCCAAGTGTGATGAGGCGTCCTTCGAAGAGGAATATCTTTGAAATCTGCTTGTTGGAGGCTCCCAAGTTGCGCAGGGTGACCACATCCTCTTTCTTGTCGATGATGAGCATCGAGAGCGAGCCGATGATGTTGAAACTGGCCACCATGAGGATGAAAGTGAGAAACACGTATGCGATGAATTTCTCTATGCGCATGATTTTGTAGGTGTCGGCTTGCTGCTCATAGCGGTCTTCCACCAGGTATTTGTCACCAGCCAACTTTTTCATCTGCTTTTTCACACCATCGAAGTCGGAACCTGGCTTCAGGCGAAGTTCCAGCGAGGAAAGCATGCCTTGCTGGCCGAAGAGGTTGCGTGCGAAGGCGATGGAGGTGATGATGTAGTTTGCGTCATATTTCGACTGGTTCATATTGAACATGTTGCCGGTGGAGAGCAAGGAGTCTTCCACAAAGGCGGCCTCGGGATTGGTCATGTCGAGTTGCCCTTCGCGTTCCGGGGCATAGATGTGCAGATAGTCGGGCCACCCGGTGGTGCCTTTCAACAGCGTTTGCGTCAAACGGGCGCCGGGGATGCCGAACTCAAGGTTGGCGGCATGCAGGTCGACTACGGCACCTTTGTCGGGAATGAGGATTTCGCTGAAATGAGTCAGTTGGTTGAAATTGTCCTCAACACCTTTTATCATCACCATGGCCTGACGGTCGTCATAGATGGCAAGGGCCTGGTCCTCCACGCATTCCATGGCGATATCCACCTCTGGCAGGTTCTTGATCTGGGTGAGGATGGGGTCGTCGCTGGGAGCGGTCTTTCCCTTGGCGGGAGTCACCTTGAGCTGTGGGTCGAAAGAAGTGAAGAAAGTGGCCACAAGGTCGTGGAAGCCATTGAAGACACTCAGCGTCACCACCATGGCCATGGTGGCGATGGCCACACCCAGCACCGAGATGGCACTGATGAGGTTGATGGCGTGTGTGCTCTTCTTGGAGAAGAGGTATCGTCGTGCGATATAGAAGGGAAAATTCATTCCTTATTTCTTCAGCAGTTCGTCGATGTGGTCGATGTAGTCGAGTGAGTCGTCGATGAAGAAGCGCAGCTCGGGGATGATGCGCAGTTGGTTGCGCACGCGGGTGCCCAGTTCATACCTGATGGTTTTCACGTTGGCGTTCACATTGCCGATGATTTCCTCTCCTTTTTCCGAGGGGAAGATGCTCAGGTAGGCCGTGCAGACACTCATATCGGGCGAGATGCGGCAGCGTGTCACGCTCACCATCACCCCGTGCATCATGCGCGTTTGCGACTGGAATATCAGGCTGAGTTCCTTCTGCAACAGTCGTGCGATGCGGTTTTGTCTTGTCTCTTGCATATGTCTTTACTCTTTCTTTTTTTATGGTTTTTATAGTTCCTATAGTTTCTATAGTTTCTATAGTCACTATAGTTTCTATGGTCTTTATGGTTTATAGTTTTCTGATGAGTGTGAGGCCGTCGCGCAGGGGTAGGATGACTTGCTCCACGCGTTGGTCCGACGACACATGGTCGTTGAAAGCCAGGATGCCCCGTGTCTGGGCGTCGCCGTCATAGGCGGAATCCACCACGTGACCGTCCCATAGCGTGTTGTCGGCGAGGATGAATCCACCGGGACGGGTCACCTGGAGGGCCATCTCGTAGGCTTGGATGTAGGTGCGCTTGTCGCCGTCGAGGAACACCATGTCGAACAGGATGCCCAGCTTGGGGGCCTCGGTGATGGCGTCGCCGATGAAGAATGCTATGCGCTCAGCCACGGGGGAGTTCTCTATCCAAGGCCGCGTGAAGTCTTCCAACTCATCGTCGATTTCAAAGGTGTACACCTTGCCGCCTGCCTCCAGGCCTTCGGCCATGCAGATGGCGCTATAGCCGCTGAAGGTGCCGATTTCGAGGATGTGTTGAGGACGTATCATCTGCACGAGCATCTTCAGCAACCTTCCTTGCAGATGACCGCTGGCCATGCGTCCTGCCAGCAGGTGGATGTTGGTGGCCCGCCACAAGCGGTGCAGGTATTCGCCCTCCGGTTCGATATGGTCGAGGACATAGTCCTCCAGGCGTTGGCTGTCGTTCATTGCTTCATTGCGATGAGGGCCTCCAATGCCAGCCGGTAGGAGTCGAGGCCGAAGCCGCAGATGACACCGGTGCATGCGCTGCTGATCATGGAATGGTGGCGGAACTCCTCGCGCTTGTGCACGTTGGAGATGTGCACCTCCACCACCGGTGTCTTGAGGGCGCGGATGCAGTCGTGCAACGCCACGCTGGTGTGTGTGTAGGCACCCGCGTTGAGGATGATGCCGTCGAAGTCGAAGCCCACGGCCTGCATCTTGTCAATCAACTTCCCCTCGATGTTGCTCTGGTAGTAGTCGATTTCCACATCGGGATAACGGGTGCGCAGCAGAGGGAGATAGGTCTCAAAGGAGTCGCTCCCATAGATGCCTGGTTCGCGCACGCCCAACAGGTTCAGATTGGGGCCGTTGACGATTTGTATTCTCATATTTCGGGAATTATTGTTATCTTTGCACACGAGTTGTCCTTTCCGACTTGAAGGATGACGGCGCAAAATTACTCAAAAAAATGGAAACCGACAAGAAAAGCGAGACTAATGTTGTGAGGGCATACCGTCGTTACTTGCGCTTGCAGCGCAATATGTCGCCCAATACTCTCGACGCCTATATGCGCGACTTGCAGAAGTTGATGACCTATCTCCAGGGTGAGGACATGGCTTTGGAGGATGCCACTCTCGACGACCTGCGCCATTTCGCTGCTGGGTTGCACGATATCGGCATTGGGCCTCGCTCGCAGTGCCGCATCCTCAGCGGCGTGCGCTCCTTCTACCGCTTCCTCCTCATCGACCGACGCATAGAGAGCGACCCCACCGAACTATTGGAGTCGCCGCAATTGGGCGACCACTTGCCGGAAGTGCTTTCCACCATCGAAGTGGACCGCATGGAGGAGGTCATCGACCTCTCCAAGTGGGAGGGACACCGCAACCGCGCCATCATCGAGGTGCTGTTCAGCTGTGGACTGAGGGTGACAGAGTTGGTCACCCTGCGACTCTCGCAGCTCTACCTCGACGAAGGATATGTGCGGGTGATGGGGAAGGGGAGCAAGGAGCGTCTCGTGCCCATCTCTCAACGTGCCATCAACGAGTTGGCATTGTGGTTCGACAGCCGTTGCCACATGGACATCAAGCCGGGCGAGGAGGACTATGTCTTCCTCAACCGCCGTGGCGCGCACCTCACGCGCACCATGGTGCTCATCATCATCAAGAAGGCGGCCGTGGATGCCGGCATCAAGAAAACCGTCAGCCCCCACACCTTGAGACACTCCTTTGCCACCGCGTTGCTGGAGGGCGGAGCCGACTTGAGGGCCATTCAGGCCATGCTCGGCCATGAGAGCATCGGCACGACCGAAATATACACCCACATCGACATGACCACCCTCCGACAACAAATCCTTGACCACCATCCGAGGAACATCAGGTGAGGCATAAATTTTACTTGTTTTTTGCTCAAAACCCCTTTTTTTCCACTATCTTTGCAAGTCAAAACAAAACCTCTTCTATGGAAGCATTGCTGCATTACTGCTGGAAACACCGGCTGTTCCCCTTGGGGACACTGGAAACCACCGACCACAAGGTGGTGGAGGTGCTCGACCCTGGACTGCACAACCACCACGCCGGCCCCGACTTCTTCAACGCCAAGGTGAAGTTGGACGGTACGTTGTGGGTGGGCAATGTGGAAATACACGACAAGGCAAGCGACTGGTACGCCCATGGTCACGATCACGACGCCGCCTATGACAACGTGGTGCTCCATGTCTGCGGGGTGGTCGATGCCGTGGTGACCACGCACAACGGCATCGTGCTGCCACAGATGCAGTTGAGCGTCCCCAAGGTGGTGGAGGACAACTACCAGCAGTTGGTCACTACCGACCATTACCCCCCTTGCTACCAGGTCATCCCCAACCTCTCAAGGCTCAAGGTGCACAGTTGGATGAGCGCCTTGCAGACGGAGCGTCTGGAGCAGAAGACCCAGGCCATCCGCCAGCGGGTGACACTCTGCGACGGGTCGTGGGAGGATGGCTATTTCGTCACCCTGGCACGCAACTACGGATTCGGCGTCAACGGCGACGCTTTCGAGGCATGGGCCCAGAGCATACCGCTGCACGCCGTGGACCATCACCGCGACGACCTCTTCCAGGTGGAGGCCATCTTCATGGGGCAGGCGGGACTGCTCGATATGGAAGCGGTGCCCGAACGCTACCGCGAAGCGGCCATCCAGGAAGGTTACTTCACACGACTTGCCAACGAATACGCCTACCTCAGGCACAAGTTCTCGCTTACCCCCATCCATTACAAGAGATGGAAATTCCTGAAGATGAGGCCGCAGAACTTCCCCCACATCCGCATCGCCCAACTGGCGCGGCTTTACCACTCACGCACGGCAGGACTGAGCCAGTTGGTGGAATGCCGCACGGTGAAGGAACTCCAAGAGGCTCTCGCTACAGGCGTCACCTCCTATTGGGAGACTCATTACGTCTTTGGCAGTGAGAGTGCGAAGAACATGAAGCGCTTGTCGGCCGTCTCCCTCAACCTTCTGATGATCAACACCGCCATACCCATGCTTTTCGCCTACGGGCGATACAAGGGCGACGAGCAACTCTGCGACAGGGCTTTCGAACTCTTGGAACAGCTCAAGGCTGAGGACAACAACATTGTGAGGATGTGGAAGGAGTGCAGCCTGCCGGTGGAGAACGCCGGAGACAGCCAGGCTCTCATTCAACTCAAAAAGGAATACTGCGACAAGAAGGACTGCTTGCGCTGCCGATTCGGGTATGAGTACTTGAAGAAGATTGAAGATTGAAGATTGAAGATTGAAGATTGAAAATTGAAGATTGAAGATTGAAGATTGAAAATTGGTGCTCACCTTCCCCCGAAGTCGTAGGGGCGGGTCTTGTGCCCGCCCGCTTATGGGTCTTGTGCCCGCCCTAAAAAAGAACATAACCCCACTTATGAAATATATCTTTGAGACACAACTTGAAGTTCGCGACTATGAATGCGACATCGAGGGCATTGTCAACAATGCCAACTACTTGCATTATATAGAGCATACGCGTCACCTCTTCCTCAAAAGTCTTGGCGTCAGTTTCGCCGAGATGCACGCCAAGGGAGTGGATGCCGTCGTGGCAAGGATGAGTATGCAGTTCAAGGTGCCCCTCAGGTGCGACGATATGATGAGGTCGTGCCTTTCATTGAAGAAGGAGGGCGTGCGCTATGTGTTCAACCAGGACCTCTACCGTGAGGCGGATGGAAAGTTGGCCTTCCGCGCCAAGGTGGAACTGGTGTGCATCGTCAATGGACAACTGGCTATGACCAGTCCCTATGACGAGGTGTTCAAGGATGTGCTACAAGAATAAGACAAGGAAATGGATTACAATGAGACCCTCAACGCGATGACCCTGGCAAGGCTCAGTTTCTACAACCTTGCCAGCATCATGCTGCTCTACCGGAAGGCGGGCAGCGCGACGGCCGTCATCGAGAACAGCAACAACATACGCGACATCATCCCCGATGCATCACAACGCTTGGTGGAACTGCTGAGCGACTGCCATAAGATGAGGGGACGCGCCGAGGAGGAACTCGAGTTCGACCTTGCACATGGCATCAAACCTTTGGACATGGCCAATCCGGAATATCCTCATCGCCTTGCCGAGTGCGACGACGCACCTCTCGTGCTCTATTACAAGGGCAGCGCCAACCTCAATGCCACAAGGGTCGTCAACATCGTGGGGACGAGGAAATGCACGCCCTACGGGATGGACCTCATACACAATTTCGTGAACAGCCTCGCTGCATCGTGCCCCGGCGTGCTCGTGATGAGCGGACTCGCCTATGGCGTCGACATATGCGCACATAGGCAGGCGTTGGAAAGGGGGTTGGATACCGTCGGCGTGCTCGCCCATGGACTCGACGACCTATATCCCCACGCGCATAGGGCGACGGCGGTGAAGATGCTCAAGCAAGGCGGGCTCCTCACCGAATTCATGACACGCACAAAGGCCGACAAAATCAACTTCGTCCGACGAAACCGCATCGTGGCGGGAATGTCCGACGCTTGCATCCTCGTGGAGAGTGCAGCACATGGCGGAGGACTCATCACCGCCGACATCTCCCGCAGTTACAACCGCGAGGTCTTCGCCTTCCCGGGGCGTGTGGGAGACCCCTACTCCGAAGGTTGCAACAACCTCATACGCGACAATGGCGCCATGTTGCTCACCGATGCAGACGCCTTCTTGAAGGTCATGGGGTGGGAGGGTGACGCCTCACTCGCCAAGGCACGCAACGAGGGGATAGAGCGCACCTTCTTCCCACAGCTGTCACCCGAGGAGATGAAGGTGGTGAAGGTGCTGTCCGACAAAGGCGACATGCAACTCAACATGCTTGCTGTTCAGTCTGGCATTCAGGTCAACCAACTCGCTGCCGTGCTCTTCGAACTGGAAATGAAAGGCGTGGTGAGGAACCTTGCCGGAGGGATGTATCACCTGATGCCACAATTCTGACTCCGATGAAAATAGGCAACATCACTTTCGAACCCATGCCCGTCTTCCTCGCACCGATGGAAGATGTGACCGACATTGGCTTCCGCTTGCTCTGCAAACGCTTCGGTGCTTCGATGGTGTATACCGAGTTCGTCAGTGCCGAGGCACTGATAAGGTCGGTGAAATGCTCCATCGACAAACTCACCATACGCGACGAGGAGCGCCCCGTGGGCATACAACTCTACGGCCGTGACGTGGAGGCGATGGTCGAGGCGGCGAAAATCGTGGAACAGGTGCACCCCGACCTCATCGACCTCAACTTCGGTTGTCCTGTCAAGAAGGTGGCGGGGAAGGGCGCAGGGGCAGGGATGCTACGCAACATCCCCTTGATGCTTGACATCACTCGAGAGGTGGTGAAGGCTGTCGACGTGCCGGTGACGGTGAAGACTCGTCTGGGATGGGATGCCGGCAGCATCATCATCGGCGACCTCGCGGAGCAGTTGCAGGACTGCGGCATCAGTGCCCTCACCATACATGGACGTACGAGGTCGCAGATGTATACCGGCACCGCCGACTGGGAACCCATCGCGGAGGTGAAGCGCAATCCCCGCATGCGCATACCCGTCATAGGCAATGGCGACATCACCTCGCCGGAGGAGGCTAAACGCGCCTTCGAACAATATGGCGTGGATGCCGTGATGGTGGGAAGAGCCACTTTTGGAAGACCGTGGATTTTCCGAGAAATCAGACGCTTCCTTGATGGCCTGGACCCCGACCCGGCGATGGACTTCTCATGGAAACTCGACGTGTTGGAGGAGCAGCTACGCATCAATGTGGAGCGCATAGACGAATACCGGGGCATCCTGCACACACGCCGACACCTTGCCGCAAGTCCCATCTTCAAGGGCATTCCCAATTTCCGACCCACTCGCATCGCCATACTCAGGGCGGAGCGCATGGATGAGTTGATGGCCATCCTCGAGGAATTGAGGAAAAAACCACCAATATCAATTGAAAATTGAAGATTGAAAATTGAAGATTGCATTTTTGGAGCAGCGAGAGCAGAGTGCAAGCTTGCTTGAACTCTGCCGAGTCGCGACAAAAATCAGCGAAGCTAAGATTGAAGATTGAAAATTGAAAATTGAAGATTGCATTTTTGGAGCAGCGAAAGCAGAGTCAAGCTTGCTTGAACCCTGCCGAGTCGCGACAAAAATCAGCGAAGCTAAGATTGAAGATTGAAGATTGAAAATTGAAGAAGTTATCGACAATACTTCATTTAGAGAAGTTATAGGTAATAATTCCATATACATCGATGGCGATGGTAGGATTAATGTCGATGCCTCATTATCTTTGTTGTTTCTTTAACTTCTAAAAAGACTCTGTTTCAATGAAAAAGATATTTTCCGACAACATCCCTTCCAACTTGTGTGCCTCTGTGGCCACGATAGGCTTTTTCGATGGTGTCCATCTCGGGCACCAGCACCTCATCCATCAGGTGGTGGAGGAGGCGAAGGAAAGAGAGATGGAGTCGATGGTTGTCACTTTCGACCGTCATCCCAGGCAGGTGCTCAGTCCTGATTTCCACCCTCAGTTGCTCACCTCCTATGAGGAGAAGATGGTGAGGTTGGCAAAGACGGGTGTGGACAACTGCGTGGTGCTGCGTTTCACACCAGAGATGGCGTCATTGTCTGCAGCCGACTTCATGCGCTGTGTGCTGCACGGGCAGTTGGCTGTCAGGCGGCTGGTCATGGGGTATGACAATCGTTTCGGCAAAGGCTCTGCTGAAGGATTTGACGACTATGTGCGTCATGGGGCAACCTTGGGTATGGAGGTGGTGCAAGGTGCGCCGTTGTCCGTCGATGGCATACGGGTGAGTAGTTCCGCCATACGACAGATGTTGCTTCAAGGCGATGTCGAGACGGCCACCCGATGCATGGGACATCAATACACCCTTGTTGGAAGGGTGGTGGAGGGTTACCAACAAGGAAGGCGCTTGGGCTTCCCCACCGCCAACCTGCTCCTGGAGGATGTTGCGAAGATGCTGCCCGCTCCCGGTGCCTACGTGGCGAGGGTTCGCCTGGAGGGTTCGATGGAGATGAAGCGGGCGGTGACCAACATTGGGATGCGCCCCACCTTCCAAGGACATGGCATGGCTATCGAGACACATGTCATCAACTACGATGGCGACCTCTATGGCAAGCGTATGCTGGTGGCTTTGACCCATCGGTTGCGTGAAGAACGGAAATTCGAGAGCACAGGTCGCTTGGTGGCGCAGTTGCGTGAGGATGTGCGACGCGCCAACGCCATTTTCGACGAGGAAGGCTTGGAAGATTGAAGATTGAAGCTAAAATTTTAAATATATGAGAAAGTTTTTTGATGCCATCCTTTATTTGATAGTATTCATAGTGATACAATTTTTCATCACTTATGCCGTGGTAGCGGTATGTGCGGTTACTGAAGGTGTTGGCAATGCCGTTCGCTCGTTGATGAGTGGTGAAGGCCTCACCACCGGGCAGACCATCGTGGTGCAAGTGATTTCGGGTGTCATCACCCTGGTGCTCTTCTTTTCGTTGAAGTGGTGCCGCGTGTCGCGTGCCTATCTGCGTTCCAAGCCCTACGGAGTGCTGTTTTGGGCGAGTGTGGCCGTTTTGGGTACGGTCATCCCCTCGGAGGTGTTTGTTGAACTGGTGCCGCTTCCTGACTTGACAGGCGAGACATTGGGTGCCATCTTGGGCAGCCGATGGGGGTATTTGGTCATATGCATCTTCGCCCCATTGGTGGAAGAGGTGGTGTTTCGGGGAGCCATATTACGAGTGTTACTGGAAGGGTCGTCGCGCCACTGGGTGCCCATCGCCATCTCCGCCGTGCTGTTCGCCCTGGTTCATGCCAATCCGGCGCAGATGCCCCATGCCTTTTGCATCGGGTTGTTGTTGGGATGGATGTATTACCGCACAGGGAGCATCATCCCGGGCATCATGCTGCATTGGGTGAACAACACCTTGTCGTATGTCGTCTACAACGTCTTCCCACAGTATCAGGATGCGAAGGTGATAGACCTTTTCGGAGGAAACATGCTGAAAGTGTCGCTCGCCGTCGTCTTTTCGCTTTTCATCTTCGTCCCAGCCGTCTACCAGCTGCACTTGCGTATGAAAAAGGTGGAGGAAGTTGAGGGATGAACCAGGATTCAAGGGGAGTTGCAAAGGAATTAAAGGGAAGTTAAAGAGGAGTTGAAAAGGAGTTAAAGGAGGGAGTTGAAAAGGAGTTAAAGGGACATATGTCTTTAACTCCTTTAACTCCTTTAACTTCTCCTCTTCCCTAACTTCTAAAACCTCTTCTCTTCTCTACCTTCGAGTCCTTCCGATGGCCTTCCCGTCGCAGATGAGGGTCTCAGCGCCTTTCAGGTGCTCCATGACCTCGTTCTCTTCCTGGAAATGCACTTTCAAGGCGGAGGAGTTGGGGAAGCGGTTGAAGAAGATGTCGTTGCTCATGAAGAGACGCACCGATGCCACGTTGTTTGCAGCAGATACGGCGTTGTAATATTTCAAGATGCTTTCAACGACACGTGGCAGCACCTTGATGCCAGTCCTGCCGTCGTGGAACGTCACCACGGCCACCACGTGGTAATGCTGCTTCTTGTCGACCAGCTGCTCGTTTTGCTCCGCCGTGCCCTTGTATCTCACCGTCAGATGACGACCGTATTTCTCGTTGATGCTGTTCATCATATGGATGAACAGCGGCCCGTGTGTGGAGGCATCCTCCAACCTGTTCAAAGCTATGTAGTAATGAATCATCTCATGGATGAGTGTGTCCTCCACCTCGCTTTCGGGCAGGTCCACACGGGTGTTGATGCGGAGCTTGAAGTCGTAATATTCCGGCTTGCCGTCCCTGCCCGTCCGTTGGCGGTAGACGCATTTCCCCAAAAACGTCTTGGCGTCGGTCAGTATGATGGGAATCTTGGGGAGCTTGCCGCCGAACATCAACTTGTTGAACTCCTCAAACTTCCTCTCCATGAAGGGTATCGTGGCGATCATGGTGTTGTTGTTGCCTTTTGTCGACAATGATGGGGTATCAGCCTATGGGAAGATACAATTTGTCTAACAAGGTGTTGAAGTATAGTCGCTCCTGGTCATCCACTTTGCCATCAGCCAGAACCATCTGGGCGATGAATTTGGCAACGTATGCCCTTTGCAAATTAGTCATGTTGCGAATGGTTTCAATCACCGTCGTTTCATCCAGCTGTTTGGAAGCCTCACGCTCCTCTTGGTTGATTCCTATGATGTCGGCAATCTCCTCTACAAGTTGCTGCTCTCGGGAATCCTTTTCCTCGTCCACCAACATGGTGTTACACACTATCTGGTAAATACTCTCCTTCTCAACAGGTGAAAACTGGGAGAGGGCCATTCTGTCTATAGCTGATAAGTTCATTTTTATATTATTTTGTTCGTCATCATCGATAAGTCTGCAAAGTTACACCTTTCCATGAAATACATGCCATGCTTCTTGGCTTTTTTGAATTTTGCATGCAAACTTGTGACTTGCACACCGGGGTACCTGTGTGCACTTCTTGTATGTTTTGTATGTCTTGTCGGATTTAGATATTGGGAGTGTCCCACTTCTTGGTTTGCTTGCACATCACGTTGGTGGTCTGGTTGCCTGCCTTCAGTGTGAATTCGCCTTCTTCAAGCACCCACTTGCCGTCGGCTCCCACGAAAGCCAGGCTCTTGGCGGGCAGATGGAAGGTGACGGTCTTCATCTCTCCGGGTTGCAGCTCAATCTTGGTGAAGTCGCGCAGGCGCTTGTTGTCTGGGACGATGGAAGCGACGAGGTCGCTGCTGTAGAGCAGCACAGACTCTTTCCCCGCCTTGTTGCCATTGTTGCGCACGTCGACGCTTACCGTCAGGATGTCGTCGGCGTTGAACGTCGTCTTGTCCACCCGCAGGTTGCTGTATTCATAAGTGGTGTAGCTCATGCCATAGCCGAAAGGCCATTGCAGCGACACTTTCGCGTCGTAGTTGTATGCTCCCGCCATTGTTCCCACCTCTTCGCTCACCTTGTAGTCGTAGGTGTTGAGAGAGTTGATTTCACGTGGGTATGTGTAAGGCATCTTGCCCGAGAAGTTGGTGTCGCCAGCCAGAAGGTTTGCCAATGCGTCGCCACCGTAATTTCCTGGTATGAAGATGTCGACAACGGCCGCTGCCAGAGGTTCTATGTCGGCTATCAGTCGTGGGCGCCCTTCGTTGAGTATGAGCACGATGGGCTTTCCTGTCTTGGCAAGTTCTTTCACGAGGTTTCTCTGGTTTTGTGAAAGCCACAGGTCGTCGAGGTTGCCAGGTGTTTCCGTATAGGAGTTCTCGCCGATGCATGCGATGATGATGTCTGCTTTCGACGCCGCCTCCACTGCTTTTGATATCTGGGGCTCGTTTTCGGCGTGGTATGCACCGTTTTCGTTGTATGTCACTCCTTGTTCAAGGATGATGTTTTCCTTGCCGAATTTGTTGCAGAGGGCTTCATAGATGGTGTTGTACTTCTCTGCCAGGTCTTCTGCCATCGACCCCTGCCATGTGTAGCTCCATCCTCCGTGGAGGCATCGCATCTGGTTGGCGTTGGGGCCGGTAAGCAAGATTTTCCTGCCTTTCGCCAACGGCAGGATGTTTCCGTTGTTCTTGAGCAGCACTTCCGACTCCTCTGCAGCCTGCAATGCTTTTGCGGCGAACTCATCCGAGCCGAATTTCTCGTATCCTTTGCCACCGGTGTTGGGTTGGGCAAAGAGGTTCAACCTGTATTTCACGCGCAAGATGCGTCTTACGGCATCGTCGATGCGGCTCATGGGGACCTTCCCTTCCTCCACGAGTTCTTTCAGCAGTATGCAGAACTCCACGCTGTATGGGTCCATCGACATGTCGATGCCGGCGTTGATGGCTATTCTGATGGCGTCTTTCTTGTCTTTCGCCACCTTTTCACGTGAAAAGAGGTTGTTGATGTCTGCCCAGTCTGTCACAAGCATGCCATCCCAGTTGAGGTCCTCTTTCAGCCATTTTGTGAGGTATTCGTAACTGGCATGCAATGGCACGCCGTTGACCGAGGCGGAGTTCACCATCATGGTCAGCGTCCCGGCAAGGGCTGCAGCCTTGAAAGGCTCGAAATATTTCTCACGGAGCAACTGCGGCGAGAGGTATGCCGGTGTCCGGTCCTTGCCGCTCCATGGTGCTCCGTATGCGAAATAGTGTTTCGTGCATGTAGCCACGTTGTATGGTCCCAGATGGTTGGGGTCGTCGCCTTGGTAGCCTTTGATTTCGGCCTCCACCATGCGGGCGTTGACGATGGCGTCCTCGCCGAAACTCTCCCAGATGCGCGACCATCGCGCGTCGCGTCCCAGGTCGACAACTGGGTTGTAAACCCACGGGCAGTTGCCGGCCCTGCTCTCGTATGCGGTGACTTGTGCTCCGGTGAAGGCAAGTTCGGTGTTGAAGGTGGCGGCGATGTTGATGGGTTGTGGGAAGAGCGTTCCGCCTTGTGTGTATGTCACACCATGGTTGTGGTCGAGACCATAGATGTCGGGAATGCCGATGTGTTTCATCGATTTTTTCTGTATGAGCCCGATCCATTGTTGCCATTGCTCCACGGTGGCGGCACGTGTGCCTGGGGCATTGAGTATCGACCCCACCTTCCATTTCGAGATGATGGTGTCGAGCATTACTTCATTGAGTTTCCACACACGCCGCGTGTCGCCTTCATAGATGTCGACAGGGTAGTTTCCCAAGCGGTCCAAGATTTGTTGGTCGCTCTGCTTGAGCAGTGCTTCTATCTCTTTTGCGGGGGCGCCATATTGTTGCAGCACCTGGCGCACCTTTTCGCGGTCGATCTTTGGATTTTCCATGGTCATCTTTCCCATCACGTCGAGGTTCAGCTCAAGCATCTGGCCGATTTTCTCGTCGAGGGTCATCTTCGCAAGGGTCTTCTCAATTTTTGCTTCCAGCGCCTCATCGCGTGGGATTGCCGGCTTGATGCTTTGGGCTGCCATGCCGATGGCTGTGCAAGCACCCACCATCATCAGGAGAATTCTTTTTGTCATTTTGTTGGTTTTCATATTTCAGGTAAGACTTTTTCGGTTACAAATTTAGGTAAATTTCAGGAATTATCTGCCATTAGGGACAAAGATTTTGATTTTTCTTCTCCGCGGGCGTGACAGACAGAGGGGTGTTTCCATTGGCATGCACTCTGAATTGATGAGAGAAAATAAGGGAAAAATGATGACAAAAGATGAAAAGATGGGGCAAAATATCATTTTTCCGACAAAATGGCAAACTTGTCCTCGCTCAGAATCAGAATGCAAAACAGTTGCAAACCCTTGCAAGCCAAGACAAGATACTTGAAAGTCACCGGGCGCGCTCCTGTTTAACGCGGCGTGGGAAGGGTTTAAGTATAGGTAAATATAGAGGAGAGACAACAGGTTGCCGTTGTCTCTCCTAAATGAAATCAAATAATTATTTAAATATCAAATGTTTCAACTCTCTAACACCCGTTACCATGAATCCGATAATGAATATCACAATCCAATCGAACAGGGGAAGAGATTTGACATTAAAGAAGTCATTCAAGAATGGAACTTGTACTATGGCTATTTGTCCAAGTGTGACAACTATTGCTATCAGCAAGAAACCATCACATCCTTTCAAGTTCCATCCAGAGCCACCGGTCTTGTAACCGCGGGCATTGAACATATAACCCATATGTGTCATCACAAAGATGGTGAAAAGTAGGGTTAATTCATAGGTTGTTACGTGACTTCTTTCACCAAATGAGAAGGTAAGCAGGTCTTTCATACTTGTAATATCTGAGTGTTGGAAGATGATAAGAAGCCCTAACAGCATGACAAAGAAGAAACCACCAACTCCAAAAATATTCTGAAGCATTGACTTGTCGAGGATAAAAGCCTTCGGGTCACGTGGCTTCTCTTTCATCACAGACTTTTGCGGTGGCAAGGCTGAAAGTGCGATGGCTGCGAAAGTATCCATAATGAGGTTCACCCAAAGCATCTGTGTCACAGTCAATGGAGTTTCCGTACCAAGGAATGCACCGAAGAGCACCAAGAAACAAGCCGCGACATTGACGGTTAGTTGGAACAACAAGAATCGCTGGATATTCTTGTAAAGCGAACGTCCCCACATTACGGCATTGGCAATTGTGCTGAATGAGTTGTCTTGAATAATTATGTCTGACGCGTCTTTGGCTACTTGTGTTCCGTTGCCCATTGCCAACCCAACGTCAGCTGCATTCAAGGCTGGGGCATCATTTGTGCCATCACCTGTAACGGCTACCACTTGATCCAATCTGCGTAGTGCATCAACCAGACGTTTTTTGTCCATCGGTCTTGCACGGGAAATAATCTTGATGTCCATTACTCTCTTTTCAAGCTGCCTGTCAGACATTTTTGCGAGTTCACTGCCTGTAATAATGTTTTTGTCTGAATCAGCATTAGTCCACAGACCGATTTTCTTGCCTATTTCTTTTGCCGTCTCAGGGTTATCACCTGTTACAATTTTTACTGCAATGCCTGCATTCATACACTCTTCCATCGACTCCCTCACACCCTCACGGATATCATCGTGAAGTGCAAACACTCCTACAAATGTCAGCGTGTTTACATTTAGTTTACCGTCAGTAATGATGTCGTCCGTGTCTTTTAATTCCATGTATGCCAAGCCTAAGGTTCGCATGGCCCTTTGCTGATAACGTTCCAATATTTTCTCATACTTGGTTTTAGTGGGTTGGTCAACTAATGACATACCAAGAAGTATTTCTGGTGCTCCTTTCACGTATGCTACTTTCTTGCCAAGCACAGATGACTTGGCAATGGTAACCATATATTTGTTTTCTGTGCTGAATGGCAGACAATCAATGACCGAGATGCTTTCTCTTACGTCTAAGTAATTGATGGCTTTTGAATTCAGCCAAAGAAGCAGAGCTCCTTCAGTCGGGTTTCCTATGACTTTGACTGCGTTGTTATCAGAGAAGTCAAGATCGGCCGTTGAGTTAACAGCAATCATTTCTGCTAATAGATTTTCGTTTAGATTTTCCGTTTGCAAATCAGCCACTTCCATTTGGTTTTTAGTCAGTGTTCCTGTCTTATCTGTACAAATTACAGAGGCAGCTCCCATCGTTTCACAAGCATGCATGGTTCTTGGAAGTGTATCGCTCTTCATCAACTTCCTCATGCTGAAGGCAAGGCTCAAGGTTACAGACATTGGCAAACCCTCTGGTACGGCAACAACTACCAATGTTACGGCTATCATTATCGTCTTCAGTACATAGCTAACGAAATCCACCCAGAAATCACTAGATGAGAAGTTTGCATCATACGAAATGAAATACCATACGATGCGGCCTATGATAATAAGCACGGCAAGTACATAACTAGCATTCGTAATCCAGTCTGCCAGCCCATTCAGTTTCTTGCTTAGGGGTGTCTCGCTTCCTTTGCGGACTCGCATTCTGTCTATCAACGGCTGCTCAACCACAACATCTGCATCTTCGTGTTCACCCAAATACTCTTCAAGCGCATCATTGGCCTCATCTTCTGTGTTGAATTTGTTTATGATTGTGTTGTTGGTTTTATCTTTAAGCAGCCATCCTACTTTTACTTCATCACCTTCATTGAGCGACCTATAAACCAGGCCGCTTTCAGTCTTGTCACCAACCTTCTTGACTTCAGCGGTGCAGTAGCCATCAATAATGGTTGTACCCTTCTTTATTTCATTTGATTGATAAGTGGCATTTTTGTCAAATTGTTCTGGATTCGCTGTTTTTGTTGCCTGAAGTTCACCAGTTAAAGAAGATTCATTGACAATCAGATTCATTGATTCCAGCAACTCACAGTCTGCAGGAACTTCTTCGCCTGTCTCCAGTTTTATGATGTCGCCAACCACTATATCTTTGCGAGGAACTTGGCACATATGTCCGTTCCGATAAACTTTTACCTCTGTGTCATCATTCGTTTGGTTAAGACTTTGGAAGGTCTTCTCGTTCTTCTTCTCCAGAAAATAGGCAATACTCGTTGCAAGAATCAGTGCCACGATGATGCCAATTGGTTCGAAAAACACTGTCCACTCTGCATTATGCCACTCATATTCGTAAATGGAGATTCCCATTGACAAGACGAAGGCAGTGATGAGAATCTTGAAAAGTGGGTCTCCGAATCCGCCAAAAAAGCCGACAATGAGGATGAGCAATGTAGCAATAGCCACAATTGCGGGCATCACCCAAATGATAGCTCCCATACTGCTTGCAAGGACACCGGCCAATATGGCAGTGCCGACAATAAGGCAGGCCATTGTGATGGCGATGGGATGCTTGCACACTTCTTTGATTTGATCCCAGATGGAATCCTCTTCTGGAGGAGTCAACACATTTGCCCCATACTTTCTTCGGCTTTCGAGCACTTGGGCATCGGTCAAGCCTGTGTAATGATGGTTTTTTGCTGTCATATTAATTGATGTTTAACATTTTAGTCATTGTATTTTATAATGTCAGTAAAACCCAAAAGATACCTTTTAGTAAACAATGTGGATTAAGAAACAATCAAATATAAGAAATAGCCCAGAATGCCCATGATGATGAAAAGTATCCCTGCAATAATTGAAAGAATGATTTCCAAACGCCTTAGATTTATATTTATGATTTGTTGAGGATGAGTTTTTTCTTCTGGCATCTCCACTTGTTTTTCTTCTTGATTGATTTCTTTGATTATTTTTTGTTTATCTTCTATTTTGTCTTCTTGTTCGTTTCCCATTTCGTCTTCTTTTTCTTCTTGCTCGGCATTGGATGATGTTTCCTCTTTGTCGGCAAAAGGAGGCTCTTGGACAATTGTTGTAGGACCAGTGTAATCAATGAGAACAACTGTAATGTTGTCTTTTCCACCTTCTTCGTTAGCTTTGTCAATAAGAGCATTAACTTTTTCTTCAGTATTTGAATTGCTATTTAAAATCTCCACCATCATGGAGGAAGTCAACATGTCGCTAAGTCCATCCGAGCACAAAATATATGTAGAATCTGATTGAAGTGGAAAAGAAGCGGTCTCAACCAAGTCGGTATTTATATCAAGATATTGAGAGCCGGCATCTCGACCAATGACATTCCGCTGTGGATGGTTCATTGCCTCTTCCTCGGTTAATTCCCCAATTTCTTCTCTATATCCGACAAGGGAATGGTCATGTGACAGTTTTGTGATTTTCCCGTCTGTATATTGATACAACCGAGTGTCGCCAATATGAGCCATATGGAGAAAGCCGTTTTTAATGTCAACTAAAACGGCAGTCATCACACAACTCATATTTGGGTGTTTCCCATCTTCAACCCTTTTAATATTTATGGCATTATTAGCTTCTACGACAGCTTGCTTGATTAAGTCTGCCCGTTCTCCATTTGGGAAATTGTTGAGATATTCAACAATGGTTTGTTCTGCTATTGATGCAGCAATTTCACCTCCTTCGTATCCTCCTACACCATCAATTGCTGCAGCCAATACAACTTGATCGTCCCATATGCTTTGGGCAATAAAAGCATCTTCATTGTTCGACTGATTTTTCCCTAAATCGCTCTTGCCGAAAAATGATACCATTTCTACTCCTATCATATCTTTTTGAATTTTACTTGTATTTCACCATTCATCAATATGTCAGAATTGTTTGCTAAAGGACGCCAAATTATATTACCTGGCGTGCTTAGCTCAACTGGTTTTTCATTAAGCCGAGTCTCACCAAAAGCACAAAGAAAGAATTTACCTTTCTCATATTTTATTTGGACATGTCCGTTCTTGAGATTGGGATTGTTAATTTTTAAAATATTCGACGTTGTACGAGTATCTTTTACACTTGATATATAAATTGGTGACATTTTCATGGTATATTTATATTCATGATGGTTGTCTTCAAACGATATCGTAGCTAATGGTTTGTTATCCTCTTCAATTATTGGTGGTTCAGGATTACCTTTGGGGTTTTCGTCTATTGGAGATTGGTTTATCTTTTCCACTTTGGGTTTATCGGTTGACAAATAATTGTCATCAAACTTGTAGGTAAAGAGACCTTCATCCAAAATATCTATACCATCAAGAGCACTCAAATTTAAATTTGCGGTCTTTATGATGTCTGAGTTGTTAACTTTTATAGACACTTTTATGTCATTAGTTGGGTCTATATCTTCACTGTAAAGAGCTGCTGTACTTACGATATTACCCTTTTTTACAGTAATTATATCATTATCATCCGTATCTATATCTACGGTTTTTTCCAAGCGACATGGACTATATGAAAATACCCACTTTTTAGCGATGGGTCTGCAATCCAAATATTTATCTTGTTTCTCTTTTAATAATTGATAAAAATTACGAATGATTTCAGGAGTCCAGACCGGCAGAAGGGTCTTTTTTTCATTATAATCTTCTTGATGCATTAGAATCTGAAAATACATAGGAAAAACCATCTTTCTACCTATTGACATTATTTTTATATTGTAATTAAACAATTCCACCAGATCTTCTAATATGATGTTACCTGATAATACATCATCTTCCTTTGTTTCCCCTCCTTCAGGTTCTTCTGTTGGGGGTGGTGTTCCCCCCCCTATTTTTCCACAGTCAAATAATTTGCAGAACCACTCTTTAAGAGTATATAACCAATGTTTTATATTGTTTGGTATTGTCATAGTCAATATAATTTCTTATGAATATCTAAATTCTAAAAGTACATGCTTCCCTAACTCGATGATGTCGCCATTTTTCAGAGAAATCGGGTTTTTTGTATCTGAGCCTAAATCAATAGGATCGCCCAAACCATCTCTGATTATTCTTGTTCTGTTTCCATTTATTCTTCTACCTCCTTGGTCAACGAAGAGAACAAATCCAATACCAGGCATATATTGGATATGTGCATGGTTACTACTGACATATTTGTTGTTTTCATATTCCTTGCATTGTTCGTCATTGTCTATGACAATGTGGTTAATCCGCAACGTTCCAGTATTTGTTTTTACCTTTTCCCCTCGGCCAATACAATATACTTTTTGGGGATTCGGTTGCATTTTCACGATATCATTTAATATGGAACCATAACCTTTCAATGCAGTAATTGTCGCAAAATTATGAGGGACTTCAGGTTTTGTATTTTCCGTGGTTTCTTCCAACGTTTCTTCCAACGTATAATACAAGTAAGAAAAGTTGCTGTCTTTAACAGGTTCCAACTGTTTTTCACCACTAGGCTTTTTGTTAAAAATTTGTATGGATTTAAAGGTTATTCCTAATTCTGTATCTATTTTTTCTTTTAAGGACATTATAAATTCTTCACTGTTGTTTACTAAACATAATGAATTAAAAATGGTGTCATTAAGAAGAAAAACTTTTAATGCCAATCGTGATGCTTTATCGCTATTGCTGTTTAAATGATTAAAAGATTTTACTATGGCACTCTTTATGTTTTCTTCAATTTCGATAATGTTGAGATTTTCTTCTTTCATCCCTTCTTCATTCTCGTCTTTTGTTTGTTTTTGGGTGTCATTAGCATCTTCCATCCCTCCAGCAATAATGTTTACAGGCTGATGTTTGGAGTTATCTACATTTTCCATTCCTCCTGAATTTTGGTCTATAGGCAGATGTTTAGAGTCGTTTGCATCTTTCTTATCCTCATCTTGTATCTTTATAGAGTCATCATCTTCTAGGTGACGACGTATTAAATCCACTAAATATTTAAAGATTTTCATATTGTCTTTTGGGTGAAAAATTGCTGTTGTTTTGTAATGGTTGGGGGAGAAATCCCCCAACCATAAAGATTAAAATCTCTTTCTTACTTTACCTTCACGATACATTTGATTAACTCGTTTTTGAATCTCTTGATATCTGTCACCAAGTCTTCTTTTCCTAATGGGATTGTTGCCATAATCACCGCGAATGACAGAGAGGGCAGCAGTTTCTATATCATAAACATTATTGTTATTTAAATCAGATTTCTCTTCTATTTGTATTTTTTTCTCTGGCATAGAAGTTTGAAAAGAAGTGTCTTGACTCTCAGAATCAATGATGAGAGTTTTAGATTTTACAGAATCATTTGTCTTAGGAGCTATAGGCGTGCTTTTTGTATTATACTTATGAATTGCATAAGATCCACCTCCTGCAACAATTAAACCAGCCAAAGCCCAATATGCTATAGTCTTTTTTGAAAGAAAAGGCTTAGGCTTATGTGGCTCTTTTTTCTGTTTGATTTTAACTTTTCGTTTTAGTTGAACCATAATTAATCTTCATCTTCGACTATTAATTCAAAACCAGGAATCTTATTGAAGGCTTTACCAAGACTGTAAACTTCGCTTTCGTTTTTAACAAAGTTTTGACCATTTTTGTTGGTTATAGTACAGACAAGATAAACATGCCCCGGCTTGTTAGAGTCTGCAGGTACCTCAAATGCTGTGCCGTCTTCACATACGACTTCAATATATCCTTGTTCATCAGCATATGTTACGTTTCTTCCTTCAAGTGCTGCATCATAGTTAACAACAACAACGTATGCAGTGTCAATTTCATCAAATTTTACAATGTTAATTTGTTCGATAGATTCTGTATCTCCAGGTCTTTTTACATCTCCATTATGTAACATAAATGGGAATTTGTCATAAGACCCCAAATCTTCAATATTATTGTTATATTCGTTAGAGAATACACCACCTATTGAGCCATCCTTCTTCTTGAAGAACAAACATAAATCAAGATCTGTGTCAGATATCCACTTTAATCTTACTTTCATTTTGCCTGTAAAAGGCTCACCAATGTCATGCTTCGTCTTAAGACGAATTTTACGCCTTATGCGTACTTCTCTTTCTTCTTGCATAAATATAAATTTTTAAAGTGTTATTAGTTAAAATATATATGTGTATATTTCTTTATTACATAAATAATCTCCTTAATATTTGGTTATTATAAGAAAAAATTTAGAAATATTAGAAATCAAAACTTGGTTTATCTTGACAATTTTGGCTATCATTCTTTTTTTGTTTAGCCTCAAAATCAAAATTTGGAATATTTTGACCTCTATTATTTTCTTGTTTTTCTTTCTTAGGGTTAGTTTCGAAATCAAAATATGGTTTATTTTGATTGATATTTTTATTATTCCCTTTCTTTATTCCTTTTATTTTTTCGATTGCCTTTTCTTTTAATCCTAATTTTGGTTTTTGGTCTTTGGGCTTTATCGAGTTTTCATGAAATGTTATATACGACATCATTTCTTTTCCATTTTCAAAACGATTTTTCGGATCCTTTTCAAGACATTTATTGGCAACATTGATAATCCAAAAAGGGATGTCCTCAATATATTTATCACCTTTATTTTTTTTAAAGTTTTTTCTTCTTTCATCAACAACAGATACTGGAGTTAAAAATTTATGAGCATTCATCATTTCATTTAAAGCTTTCATCTCAGAAGTAACTTTATTAAATATGAATGGCACATGTCCAGTTAGCATTTCGTAAAGTACAATGCCAAAGCTGTAGATGTCGGATTGGGTGCTAACATCTGCATCGTTTTCCCATTTCTCGGGCGATTTATATTCAGGGGCACCATTTGTTCTTTGGCTTTTCCTAACAAGATTTCCTTCTTGTATGGACAATCCGAAATCCAAGAGAATATAATGACCGTCATCCCTACGCATAATGTTCCCAGAATGTATGTCGTTATGAATGACTCTGTATTTTTTAATCAATTCTTTTCTTTTTTTATCATCGATAAGAGGTTTGGAGCCATCTTCTGGGTCATCTTGAAGATTGTCCAACTCGCGGTCATAACAATATTTGTATATGTCCACATGGCAATATGCCAATGCGCTTCCGATTTCCTTAACGAACTTGATAATTTCATCTATTGGTATGAATTTCACCCGCTCAACATATTGTGTGATATTCTCGCCAGTAATGTAATCCATTTCAACGAAAGCCTTGTTTGCTTTGAACAAAGGTTGATAGATGTGCACAATGTTGGGATGGTTTCCATTTCCAAGACGTAGAAGAATCTTACATTCATTTATGAACTTATTATAAATTGGATCATCCTCATTTTCCACGTCGTCTTTAAGAACACGTATGGCTCGGATATATTCCAGTTCATTGTGGCGAACTTTGTAAACAGTTGCATAGCCACCATCTCCAATTTTCTTTAGCCTGGTGTAATCCTCCAACAAGATATTATCTTTCTCCTTTTTCTTCATAATTTCTTGTTCCTTGTTTCTAAATATATCCCATTTCGTCTAAAGTTCTTAGAACAACATCTCTCATCATTTGCTTAGCCTTGGTTGAACTAGCGTGTGCTCGTTCTATTCTTAGGGCTATAGCTATTTTCCCTTTTCCTGCACCTTTATCACAGAAACAAATATACCATGCATCGTTGACGGTTTGTTCTTTTCTGTTTTTATATACGCCAGTGCCTCTAACCACGGTGCCAGTTTTTCCACCAGCATTGTAGTTGTTAATTGTAAAAGTTGTGTGTTCTTTTGCTTCATGCCGCATATAAGATTGCAGATGTTCAATGCCCTTATTGCTTATTGCAAACTGGTTTTTGGAACTTCTCCCTTTCACAAATCTTACTTCAGGAAGTGTTCCTTTGTTTGCAACTATTGCAGAAACCTTTGCCATGGCTAAAGGTGTCGCAGTCATAGGATTTTGCCCCCATGCTAACCAAAAGGCTCTATGGCCGGCGAGTCTGTTTTGGCCTTTCTTGTTCTTTAACCCAAAATAGTAATCAGTTGCTCCTGCTGTAATATCCTTATATTTGTTGCTCCATGATGATGACGGCTTATGATATAGCAAGCCATATGGGGCTAACCCGTCAATCTGTATTCCAACATTAGAATAAAGTCTGCCTAATTCGCCATATAGGTTGTTTTCATTAACCAGCTTGATAAAGTATATATTGGAAGACCACGTTATGGCTTCATCCATGGTTACATGGTTGTTGTCTTTTGTTTGGGTGAAAACGTCAGCAGCACCTTCTGTCGGTTTTTCATAATACCTAATGGGGTAGGTATAATTGGCTGCTTTTTCCCCATCTTTCATGAATGAAGACAACGCAGACATCACTTTTGCCGTAGAACCAGGAGGTGTGGGATAGAAGAGTCCTAAATCCATATCGGTATAAGCCTCTGCAATTTCCTTGTCTTTATATACGACATTTGCCTGTTCTGCCAAATTGTCCAGATTTGGCAATGGATAATTTGCCGAAGTAAGAACTTCACCTGTTGATGCATCTAAAACAACAGCAGACACTCTTACCTTTTTCCATTTACCTAATGTTTGGTCATGTAAGACGAAATTCCTTATATTGTTCTGCAATTTAGTTTGAAGAACGGCGTCAACCGACAGATTGATGTCCTTTGGCTTTATCTTACCCATCGAGAAGATGTTTTCGTCATCATTATTATAGTCTTTGACCCTACTGCTATTAACACCGGCTTTCAAGTAAGGGATTAAAGCCGAATAATCGCGTAATGCTATTTGCTCAGAGGTTTTTTGTGATATCTTTTCATCAAGGAACCTGCTTACAAAAACATCTGTCTGAGTGATATTCACATATTGCTTGTTTCCATTTTGGTCTTTTAAAATGTTGTTGTATCCACGTAGGGAATCCAGGAATTGTTTTTCTGCGAGAAGGCCACGATTAATGCCACTGAAGAACAACTTTGAATTCAAATCACCCACCATGAAGAAAAGATGCTCGGCAAATGGGTAATACCTTTGGCGCTTTCCATCAAAATCTGAAATGAGATTGCATTCTTCATATTTCTTTGTATATTTCTTAAGTTCATCTTTGTTGCTCGTCGCCAACAAAATGCCGTTACGGTCGTAAATGTTTCCTATGCGCATTTTTCCAACAAGAGCCGATATCCTTGGGTTGTAATTTAATGATGTGATTCCCGTCGCATTCTTGGCTAATACAGGGCGTATCAATGTGTTGTTCCGGTCAATCCATTGATAATAAAAGAATGTAGCCCCTATGACCAAAATGATGGACAAGAATGAGTAAGTCAATAGCGACATGGAATTGTTATATTTCCTAACAGCTTGATCATTTGCGGAAGCAACCTTGTTGTGGCTGGAAACAGTCAGCACCAAGCCAAATGCAAAAAGATTAAGTATCATGCTCACCTTTCCATAGCTTAACAACGGTACCGTAATGCCTGTTAGTGGTATCACTCCTGTGCTGCCAAGTGCGATGATGGCTAATTGGACACCTGTTACTATGGCAATGCCCACACATAGGTAGAATGTAAATGGATGATTGGATCTATAACCTACAACCAATGACCTTCTGAATAGGAAGAAATACAACAAAAGGACAAAAGCCAATCCTGTAAAGCCTATTTGCGTACCGATGCTCTCCAAAATCATATCGGTGTTGAATGCGGGAATCAGTGAACTTTCTCCATGTGACAGACCTTGGCCACCCCAGCCTCCTGTGGCCAGTCCCCACAGTCCGTCTGCCACTTGTGAGTTGGTCGTGGCTTCTGTTTCTGTGCCATTAAGTCCCAGTTCTCCCCATGTGTTGGTGCACATCGCAGAACGATCATGAAGTCTTTCTCCTATGTTGCTGATGAAATTGATGGGGACATCTTTCAGTGAGCTTCCGAAAATGAATGCGGACAGCACAAGGTTGAATAAGATGGATGTTTCATGTATCTGCTTGAAGCGTGACTTACCTATTCCAATCCAAACAACAAACCATGCTATACATGTTATACCAGGTGCACCGACCATCTTTCCTACATATATGGCGAGCAAAAATGTGATGACACCAATGCATAATATGGCAAAATCACAACTGATGATATCTTGTAATCTTATGTTTTTGTCAATCTTGTCTTTAGATTTTATGATGGAATAAAGTATGATGAATGTGAATATAATCACCATTGCTGGTCCCAAATCTTGCAGAAAGACATATAACACCATCAGCACACCAAAACCGATAATAAGCACTAAAAGGTTTTTCAGCTTTTTCCTAAATAGCCTTGCTTTGCCAATGCTGTCCAGCGCAATGATTTTGTTTGCATTTTGGCAGAAGAAAGCAGCCATGAAGATGACGAACAAATATTTGGCAATCTCGCTTGGTTGAAACTTGATGCCTAGCAGATTCAAGTTGACCTTCATTCCTCCTACTCCGGTGCCCAATGGTGTGAACAAAAGAATTGTTATCAATATGGCTATTATCAGATAACCTGTCCCTTTTTGAATACCAGATTCTTTTCCTTTTAGTTTGGAAAATATACTTAATAACAGAAAAGGAATGTATAATACTAGAATGGCAATAAGATTGAAAAGTTTGGTGGCTGCGTTATCACTCTTTAATCTTTGAACAAATGGAGCCATTTTCTTTTTGAATGGTTTACATAGCCATTCACCAAACTGTTCAACTACATCGAAATGGATTTTATATTTATTTTGGTAGAAGTGTGTCAAATTCAAGAATTGCACTATCACAATAACAGCACAGCCTATCATAATCCCTTGTGTGGTCTCATTGCCTAATGGTGCATCCGTCAAAGGGTTGTTCATTGAATGCATGATCAGGCAGCATAACCCCGTTAAACCTAAAAGAGCACTTGTTAACATAGAGTCAACAGGACGCTTAAAGAATGGCATGATGATGAAAAAGCACCACCAAAACAAGACAACGCCTAAGAACCTTGAAGACAATCCTCCCAAATATTCATCAAGGGGCCTTACAATCAATTTGTTGTCTTCCCTGATTTTACCAAGTGTCGATTCTGATAAAAGAGGAACAGTTATTGCGTTTTGCTCAAATTGGAATTTATTGTCATCTGAAGTTTTTAGAGTTGAATGTATGGTTCCTTGAGCATTGCCAAACTTACAGCCTGCCGCAATAGGAAGTACACTATAGGACTTGGATTTGTCAAGTCCTTCAAAGCTTCCCTTTCCTTTATCATCTGTACGTAGATAGGCTATAGTCAAGCCTTCGGGATTATTTAGAGAATGCTCATTAAGCCTGACATACACATTGCTGCATGGTTTTTTATCAAGTTTGATTGCACTTTTGAGCCAGTTTGCGCTTTTGTCTTTTTCCCAAATGCTTACTTTTATTTTGCCGTTTAAAGAAGAATCAATGGTAACATTGCTTCCGTTATTGCTTGAATGAAGAAATGTGGAATCAGCCTGTTCCAATTCGTCACACATTTGATGATAGAGACTTTTGTATGTCTCCGACTTGCTTTCTTCCACCTCTTTAATTAATGCGCGATAAGCATTTTTTCGAATGTCAAACAAGCTGACTAGAGGTCCGTTTTCTTTGATTCTTTGATGTAAAATCTGGGCTACGAAGTGAGCATCAGTTTCATTCTTTACATAATTGTTCTCTTTAAGAACTTTGCTTATATCATCAGGAGATGCCGTGTTGATGCATACGGCTGCTTTATTAGAAACAGATTTTTCCGATTGCTTATAAGTGTCACTAAGATTGGCTCTCAATGAATGGAATAGCATTAGTAACACAAGTGTCACTAAAGCCATTGGAATAACACCATGCTTTTTAAGAATCGGTAGCATTTTTTGTAGTTTGAATTTCGGAAAAGGTCAAGGCTATTGGATTCAAGTCATTTTTAGTAATTCCAGCTAGGTTCTTCTATGTCTGTATAGTTTGTCTCTTCGTCATAGTTTGCCTCTTCATCATCAGTTTTGATTTTATTAATGCCTCTTGCGATATCATCAGCAGACTTTCCCGTTATTGGAACTATTTTTTTGCTATTGATTGGGGGAGCTTTTTTGGGTGCTTTTTGAACAGCTTTTTGGATAGCTTTTGCTGCTTTGCCACCACCTCGGCAGGCATTGAGTGTAGACATTCCGACAATTGCCACAATCAATAAGAAAAGAAAACAAATTTTGTGTTTCATATGGTCCTTTTTGAAAATATATTAACAGTAAAGTATTAAGTAAAATGAGTCTTTTTATTGAATAATTTTCATTCATCTCTTCGTAAGAGATGGATTACGGCCGTAAAATTACAAAAAAATTACAAATACACCTTATTTTTTATAGAAAAAATGTAATTTTTTTACTAATTAAGCTTTTTTGTTTTGCAAAATGTTGCTTGAAGTGGATGTATTGGGTTGATTTTCTTGATATAAACATTTTTATCCATCTCTTACGAAGAGATGGATCGATTTGCTAAACGCGGTGTGGTTTGCAAATCGCTTTTTTGTTTATTGGGGTGTTCAATGGATGTTTTGGGGCGGATTTGAGGGATTCGGGCGGGCACAAGACCCGCCCCTACGTGTGCACCGACATTTGCTCGTTTTGTGTGTGCTGACATTTGTGGTGTTTTTGTTTCGCTGTTACGTCAACTTCTATGATGGGGGCACTCCTTCAGAGTGCTGTCTCTTATAAGCATACTACTTCCGGGGGTGCTCGCCATGCTCGCACCCTCGGTTATTGAGAGGTGACGCTTTCAGCGTCAGAATGAGTTCGGAAGGGGAGACGGGAAGATTCGCCGTCTCTACAAGTGCGCACTGGTTACACAAAGAACCCAGTAAGGTGTTAGTTGGTCAAAGATCCCACCCCTGCCCCTTTGCGGACATGCATGAAGCAAGTCCCTACATTTGCACCGGGTCTGTTTGACGAGAGTGCCGAATGATGCAAATCGGACATGCATGAAGCAAGTCCCTACAGAGGGGAGATGCGCACCAACGGTTGCACGGGGGGTGAGCATCATTTGTTGCACGGGGAGATGCGCACCATTTGTTGCCCCTTTGCGGACATGCATGAAGCAAGTCCCTACATTTGCACCATGTCTGTTTGACGAGAGTGCCGAATGATGCAAATCGGACATGCATGAAGCAAGTCCCTACAGAGGGGAGATGCGCACCAACGGTTGTACGGGGGGTGAGCATCATTTGTTGCACGGGGAGTGAGCATCGTTTGTTGCACCGTTTGTTTCTGGGAAATCATCTGTCATCGGTATTTTTCTTCCCAAAAACTTGGTGGTTTGGAATAAATTTATTACTTTTGCAGTATGAACGATAGGATTAGGGAGGCGACATATACGAAGGAGTTTGACGAATACTATCAAAACCTGCCTCAGAAAATAAAAGAAAAGTATGATTATGTTTTCGAAATCATGCTGACAAAATACGTTGTCAGTACGAAGTTTGTCAAGCGTCTCGAAAAAACCGAGTTCTATGAAATGCGTGTGTCTGTCAGCAATAATGAGCATCGCACAGTGCTTTTCACCATTGACGCAGACAATTTTATGGAATGCCATCGTATGGTGCTGCTCAATTCTTTTGTTGAAAAGGGGTCGAAGCAGTATCCAGCTGAGATTAAGAAAGCGGAAAGACTATTAAAAGAATGGGAGGACAGTTTATGAAAAAGATTAGTGAAGAGAAGTGGGCTAAATTGCCCCAGATTGATGATCGTCTGGCAGAGAGGTACGGTCCTGAAGGTTCGCCATCTCGCAAGGAGTTTCAGGCAAAGGCAGAAGCCTGGTATTATTCGGAGTTGCTTCGTGACGAACGCAAGCGACAGAAGCTGACGCAGCAAGAATTGGGTGAGCGTATAGGCAAAAAGCGCGAATACATCTCTTCTTTGGAACAAGGAAAGACCGATATGCAACTCTCAACTTTTTTGATTATAGCCAAAGCACTGGGTTTGAAATTTTCTTTAGTTGTTGGATAGAAATCCTTATGTATGGCATAAAATCTTCCCACAGTGCATTTGGAATTGCTGCGTTGTGGGGAGAATCAAAGACCCCAATATGGTGTTGGTTGGTCAAAGACCCCACCCCTGCCCCTTTTGCGGACATGCATGAAGCAAGTCCCTACGTTTGCACCGTGTCTGTTTGACGAGAGTGCCGAATGATGCTAATCGGACATGCATGAAGCAAGTCCCTACGTTTGCACCGTGTCTGTTTGACGAGAGTGCCGAATGAAGCTAATCGGACATGCATGAAGCAAGTCTACTACAGAGGGGATGGGATATGCGCACTGGTTGTTGTTCCTTTGCGGACATGCATGAAGCAAGTCCCTACAGAGGGGCGGGGAGATGCGCACCGCCCTTTTGCTCCTTTGCGGACATGCATGAAGCAAGTCCCTACAGAGAGGAGGGGGGATGCGCTCCCTGGGTGTGGCCAGGGTGTTTTGCTCACAGTCCACTTGAAAAAGTGGACTCAAATCTCAAATCTCAATTCTCAATTCTCAATTCTCAAATCTTCAATCTCAAATCTTCAAATCTCAAATCTCAATTCTCAATTCTCAAATCTTCAAATCTCAATTCTCAATAAAACCAACGACGCCCTTGCCGTTGGCAAAGGCGTCGTCTCGTTAGTATGTTATGAAAAATTTGAGAGAATGGAAACTTCACAGTTTCACTTTTTGTTTTACTAAACTGATGTTTATAGAGAAAGCATAGAAATGATTCATTTGATGATGGGGGCTTCGTTGATTTTCATCGAGTCTCCCCTGAGGGTGTCGGCGATGGCCACGGATGGACCTTTGTCTGGGGTGCTGTATCCGCCATTGTTGGCTATCGGGGGTTCTTCCCGAGACTGTACAGCCACTTGTATGGCATTGCCGAGAGTGAGTATGATGGCTACGATGGCGGCTGCTTTGAAGAGCGGCCTGAGTCGCTGCGTCATGCTGATTCTCTTGGCCTTCACCGGTGGCACTTCACCTACCATCTCAAGCATGTGACGGTCGAAGTCGTCTCCCAGTTTGTTGGTTTCCACATCGGCCTGCTCATAGGTGAACAGGTCTTTGTAGGGCAGGAGCCTCACGGGTACGCTTTCCTGACTGAAGAAGGTGCGAAGTATCTGCTCCTCTTCCAATGTTGTCTCGCACAACCAGTAGCGTTCCAGTAGTTGCTCGATGTATTTATAGTCCATATCCCTCTGTCTCTTGGTATTTTTTCTTGATGGCTTGTCGTGCCCTGAAGATATTCACTTTCACTTGGTCTTCGCTGATGTTGAGAATCTGTGCGATTTCCTTGTAAGACTTGCCTTCGAAGTCACGCAGTTGCATGCAGCTGCGTTGCTTTTCAGGTAGAGCGTCCACCATTTGTTTCACCAGTTGGATGCGGTCTTTTTGGAGCATTTGCTCGTAGGGCGTGCCTCCTTGGTCGGGTGTTTCCAGGTGTAGATTGTCAAGCGACTCGTTTTGGTTCTGCTTCATCCTCAGCCTGTCGAGAGCCAGGTTACGGCAGATGGTAAGGCTGAAGGCTTCGATGGAGTCTATCTTATCCCACTCGTCGCGTTTGTTCCAGACCTTGATCAGCGTGTCCTGCACGATGTCTTGTGCCTCTTCGTGTTTGAGGGTGATGCGTAACGCCAATCTGTAGAGCAAGTCTTTCAGTGGCAGCACATCATTGCGGAAACTGATCTTTTTCATCGTTGTCTGTGGTTATGACGTATGGGGTGGGGTGGATGTTACACTTTTGCGAGACAAAAATGGCGGTTTAATAAATTTTAACAATAAGGGATTGCAAAAACCTTCCCTGCAATCTCCTAAAATCTCCTACAACTTCCTACAACTTCCTATTATCTCCTATTTTTCTCCTATAAACCCCGAAAATTCCTAGAACCCCTGGGGAATTCCCGGGGTATCCAGGAAATTCCCAGTGGTTCTGGAATTTCTCAAGCCTCGCCTCCACCTGGCCTTTCACACTGGCTCTGCGTAATCATGTGGCCATGGGGCGCTTCATACAGTATGCTAATTACTTGCGCGTTTCTTCTCCATCAACAGGATTTCCGGGCGATACTCGAAATGCATGGTGTCGTAGTGATACCATCGTCCGCCCCAGATGAAACCGTGCTTCTCGAAT
>CADADN010000016.1 GCA_902786665.1 uncultured Prevotellaceae bacterium
CATCTGGAACTGCCCCCTCCACTCGGTGGGGTGGTCGGCAATCCACAGCCCGGCGAACTCCTCCTGGAACTTGTCCTTTTCGTTGATGTCGTAGTAGGCTCGGAGCATGCTCAGGAACACGCTCTTGCCGAAGCGGCGCGGACGAACGAGGAAGAGGAAGTTGTCCGTCTCCTCCATCACGGGGATGTATTTTGTCTTGTCCACAAAATACTTACCCTCCTTCCTTACCTGGCGGAAGTCGGAGATGCCGTAGGGCAGCAGCTTGATTTTTTCCATCATTCTCGTTCTTTGCGAGCAAAGATAATGTAAAAATGTCATTCTTGCAAATAAAAAATTTGGAAACAGTGAAATGATGACAGCATTCACACCATGCCACGGATGTAAAGTCCATAGCGCATATAGCCCTTTCAGTCCTAAAAGTCCGTAGACAATCACATTTCTGACTTAAAGAAACACTGACGTGCGCAACTTGTCCCCCGAAGTCGTAGGGGCGGGTCTTGTGCCCGCCCGAAAGATGTGTCGCCATCCGGATCCATGGAGAGTTGTCGAAGACCCTCGACCATAAGGTATTACTTGGAGGCCTTTCAGTTGTTTTTACTTAAGTTTCGGAAGTTCGGTTATATTGATATTCAATTATTTATAGTAGATTCTTAAAAGATCCATGGATAACCAAACGATGATACCATCAAAATGCCTCCGTTTGTGAGAATTTTTTACTTCATTCTTGATTTGTTATATCTTGGTTTGATGTTGAATGAACCCCGAAGGGCCCGAAGGGGTGGACAGAATGTCAACTTCATACCGTTGCTCTGTCACCCCTTCGGGGTTGTTGATTTCATATCACCGTCAAGCAGGGGTTGCGCTTCGCTCCACCACCTGCCTGTGGTCGTCCCAGCCCTTCGGGCTTCACTTCACAACCAGTTGCCATACAAAACAAATTACAGTTTTGTAAGGCATTTTTACTTCCGAAACTTAAGTCTTAATTTGTGAGTTTTTTAACTTCATACTTGATTTTTATATCTTGGTTTGATGTTGAACGAACCCCGAAGGGGTGGACAGAGTACAGGCAGGCGGTGGAGTGCGAAGCACGGAACCCCTGCTAAAAGCATAGTGGGGCAACAACCCCGAAGGGGTGGCAGAATGACAACTTCATATCGTTGCTCTGTCACCCCTTCGGGGTTGTTGATTTCATATCGCCGTCAAGCAGGGGTTACGCTTCGCTCCACCACCTGCCTGTGGTCGTCCCAGCCCTTCGGGCTTCACTTCACAACCAGTTGCCATACAAGATAAATTACAGTTTTGTAAGGCAATTTTACTTCCGAAACTTAAATTTTTATATTCCGTATCGGAGATTTATTAAGGACGGGTGCAAGACCGGCCCCTACTTTGTCACATCAAGCAATATTGTATGTCCACGGGGTGAATGATATCGGAAAAGCACATCAAAAACTCCGTCCCCTCTATAATCCATTCTCTGATGAAAAAGGCGGCTTCCTATGAGGGAAGCCGCCAGGTATGCGCTAAAAGAATAGCGATATCTTACTCAATTTTCGCTAGTAAGGGAAAAAGAGGCGTGAAGAGGGTTTGAATAAGCATGGGAACATCATTTCCCCCAAAAGGTAGTAAAGTGAACATCTGAGCTTCGCTCGATTGTCGGTTGCGTCTTGGTAGAGCAAGCATGCTTGACTTTGCACTCGACTTGCACGACATTCGTCCCTTTAACTCCCCTTTAACTCCCCTTTAACTTCTCTTTAACTTCTCTTTAACTCCAAAAAGATGAGCGAATGCGAAACTTGAGTTTCTTATTTCTTCTTCAGCAGGTCGCGGATTTCAGTGAGGAGCTCTTCCTGTGTGGGTCCAGCAGGTGCAGCGGGCTCTTCCTTCTTCGGCATCAACTTGTTCATAGCTTTGACCATCAAGAAGATACAGAATGCGATGATGAGGAAGTCGATAATGTTTTGTATGAATGCACCATACTTGAGTGTGGCTCCTGCGATAGGCTCGCCGCCATCCACTGCGGGCAGCATCATCTTGTACTCCAGACCGGACAGGTCGATGCCGCCGGTCAACATGCCGATGAATGGCATCAACACGTCATCCACCAAGGATGTGACGATTTTTCCGAACGCACCGCCGATGATCACACCGACAGCCATGTCCATCACGTTGCCCTTCATGGCAAACTCTTTGAATTCTTTAATAAATCCCATAATCTTATAAATTTAATAATTGAAAAAAAAGTGATTCCTTATTTCTTCTGTACGATGAGAAGAGGTGCTTTTTTGCACTTATGGCACCCATTTTGTCATGTACATTTAGCAATCTTACATTTCCAAGAGGCGGTTTTCACGTTTTTTCCCATTTCCACCTCCAATTTTATATTTTTTAAATCTCGATTATGATGCAAAATTAGAAAAAAAATTGTAACTTTGCACGCAAATAAGAAAAAAAATGTCTCAAGGGGTCATTTTTTTGATGACAATCATCTTTCAAGGCATTGAAAAGAACAATTAGAAAAGAATATATATTTTTCAACCTTTTAATAAATTTAAGTAACACAAATGATTAAAATTGCTATTAACGGATTCGGCCGCATCGGTCGTCTCGCTTTCCGTCAGATGTTTGAGGCTGATGGCTATGAGGTAGTTGCTATCAATGACTTGACCAGCCCGAAAATGCTCGCTCACCTGCTCAAGTATGACACTTGCCAGGGTGGTTTCGCCGGAAGGTTCGGTGAGAACAAGCACACTGTAGAGGCTACAGAAAACTCCATCATCGTTGATGGTAAGGAAATCACCATCTATGCAAAGCCCAACGCAGCTGAACTGCCTTGGGGTGAGCTCGGTGTTGACGTCGTCCTCGAGTGCACTGGTTTCTACACCTCCAAGGAGAAGTCAATGGCTCACATCAACGCTGGTGCCAAGAAAGTCGTTATCTCCGCTCCTGCTGGCAACGACCTGCCCACCATCGTTTACAACGTGAACCATGACAAGCTGACTCCTGCCGACACCATCATCTCTGCAGCTTCCTGCACCACCAACTGCTTGGCTCCCATGACGAAGGCTTTGAACGACTACGCTCCAATTCAGAGCGGCATCATGACCACCGTACACGCTTACACTGGCGACCAGATGATTCTCGACGGTCCTCAGCGCAAGGGTGATGTGCAGCGTGCTCGTGCCGGTGCTCAGAACATCGTGCCCAACTCAACAGGTGCTGCCAAGGCCATCGGTCTTGTGATTCCCGAGCTTAATGGCAAGCTTATCGGTGCTGCACAGCGCGTTCCCACCGCAACTGGTTCCACCACCATTCTGCACGCTGTCGTGAAGAAGGACGAAGTGACCGTTGAGGGTATCAATGCCGCTATGAAGGCACAGGCCAACGAGTCATTCGGCTACACAGAGGAGAAGCTCGTCAGCTCCGACATCGTCGGCATGCGCTTCGGCTCACTCTTCGATGCCAACCAGACCATGGTTTCAAAGATTGCTGAGGGTGAATACCTCGTGCAGGTTGTTTCTTGGTATGACAACGAGAACTCCTACACTTCACAGATGGTACGCACCATCAAGTGCCTCGCCGAACTCAAATAATCCGGCTTGTAGCAACAATACATTGAAAGCCGCCTGGGATGCCAGGCGGCTTTCTTGGTGATGAGGGTTTTAGGAGATTCTAGGAAGTCCTAGGAAGTCCTAGGAAGTTCTAGGAAGTCCTAGGTAATCCTAGGAGGTTCTAGGGGCTCTCTAAATCTGCACCCTGTTGATGAGAGTCAGTGCGTTCTTGCCGTCGTCGATGGCAGCGAGGACATCGAAGATGCGGTCGCTCCAACCAGCAATGAGATAGACACCCTCGTCGGTGATGCGCAGCGGCGATTGGCCGTAGCCTGCGAGGTCGAAGAGGTAGAGCCTGGCTTGTGGAGCCATCTTCTTGTAAGCCATCCAGGAAGCCTTGAGGCTCTTGTCGCTGCGTGTGCTGTCCCACATCTGCAAGTCGGTGAACATCATTACCTTGTCCATTTGAATCTTGTGGCTGATGAGCCAGTCGATGACCTTGTGGCCGTTGGTGCTGTAACCCACCTCGCCCTCCATTCTGCGGAGTTGGCTGGTAGCCATCAGGATGTTGTCGGCAGGCATGTTGACAGCCTTCCAAGTGTCACCGAAGATACCGGCAATCACTTGATGGCAGCGGCTCTTGAGCAGCATGGACAGCAAGAGGCCGATGTCGTAGTATTGGACGGTGCTCCTCGGGCTGATGGATTGCCACATGGAACCAGAGACGTCGGAGGCAAGCAACACGCGGGTGTTCTCGTCGAAGCCCTTGATGTTGGCGGCGGAGTGCCTTACGGCAGCCTCCAGAGCAGACATCACAGCCTGGGTGTGGAGGGAGTTCACCTTCTCCATCTCGCGATAGGCAGAGAGGTAACGGAAGGGCAGCTGCTTCGACTTGGCCACTTGGGCGGGGTCGGAGAGTCGTCGGTTGACGACCATCATTGCAGCACGTGACACGTCGGCCTCGAGCAGGTTGCGCAGGTTGCGCATCAGGGCCATGTAACCCAGCTTGCCGCTGGCTACCAGCTCCTCCCACTTTGCCTGGAAGGCCTTGCGGCGCTCAGCGTCGTTCTCGAAGTGCTGCTGGCCCAGGGCCGAAAGCTCAGTCTCCCAGGTGTAAGGCACAGACAACTGCTGGCTTGCAATCATGTCGAACAAGAATTGCTGTTGCTCGTCCTTGGCCTTGGGGTGTACGACAAAGAGGGCGTCACGCAGCTTCACCGAGATGTTGTCGCGGTCGTACTTGGCAAACTGATACTCGTCGAAGTGGTTGAAAGCCTGTTGGAGACCCTTCTGCAACTGGCGTGACAACTTGTTGAGCTTCTTGTGAGCGTCACGAGAGGGGTTGCGCCATTGATAGCACATCAGCAACTCCATGATCTCGTCGGCACGCTGCACGGTCTTCTCTACGGCACGGGCAACGAGGTCGTCGCCGTTGTGCACCTTCGCCAACTCCACCAGCAACAGCAAGGGGATGCTGCGAAGATGCATCTCGGTGCGGGTGTACACTGCGAGCCGAGCCACGAACTCTGGCGATACCTTGCCCACCAGGTTGGCGATGCGCTCCACGCGCTCGTCACGCTTCTCATAGAACAGGTCGCTGAGCGATGCGGTGACTACGGCGGTGTAAAGCTCCAACTCAGGAGTCATGGCGTAAGCCTGGGCACCCTCGTGGTTCATCACGAGGCCTGCCATCTTCAAAATCGAATCGAACTTTATCTTCGTAACATTTTAAATGGTTAAACTTTTATTTTAGACCAGGAGGGCTTGAGAGATTCTGGGAGATTTCTAGGAGATTCTAGGAAATTCTAGGAAGTTCTAGGAAATTCTAGGAAGTTCTAGGAAGTTCTAGGAAGTTCTAGGAAGTTCTAGGAAGTTCTAGGAAAACCATCAATATCCAGAGGTATCACGATAGTGGCGAGGCAACAGGCGAAAAGACGCCTTATTTCTCTACCGTTGAGCTACAGGGCCATGGGTATTGTCTTTTTTGCGGCCCCGGCTGGAGTCGAACCAGCATCTTTGTATTGAATGTACACTGCGAAGTATGTCTTCTCTACGGCACTCGCCTTATCGTGAAAAGGTGGGGGGCTACGGTCGCCAGGGAGTATTGGATTTAGAGTGTCGAAGTATCCCTGTGCTACGGCACAGCCACCTTGTTTTTCTCTTTTCAATCTTTCAAAGACCGTTCTTGTCTTGTTTCGATTGCAAAGGTAGGAAGGTGCTCCGCAGTGAATTTGCGTAACGAAAAAAAAGTTTCAAAAAAAATATCTTTTCCTCTTTTTTCTTGTCAAAATACTGTCATGTCTTGCCCAATTGCCGTTTTTCCCACCTAAATTTGCACGTTTCGGAAAAAAAACGTAATTTTGCCTGTCAACGAAAAAAACTTAGCCCTTGCCACCCATGATCACCATTCTCGGTCCCACAGCCAGCGGAAAAACCCGACTCGCTGCCACTCTCGCCGCCGACATCGACGCCGAGGTCATCAGCGCCGACAGCAGGCAGGTGTACCGTCGCATGGACATCGGGACCGGCAAGGACCTTGACGACTACGTGGTGGATGTGAAGCGCGTGGCATGCCATCTTGTCGACATCTGCGAGCCCGGCACCCGATACAACGTCTATGAATACCAGCGCGACTTCCTCCAGGCCTACGCCGACATCACCTCCAGGGGAAAGCGAGTGGTGCTCTGCGGAGGCACCGGTCTATACCTTGAAGCCGTGCTCAAGGGATATCATCTCTCCCCAGTGCCGCAAAACGCCGAACTAAGGCAAAGACTGGAAGGGAAGACCCTCGCCGAACTCACCGTCCTCCTGGCAGAGCTCAAGCGCCGCAACGGTTCCACCATGCACAACACCACCGACGTGGACACCGCCCAGCGTGCCATCCGTGCCATAGAAATCGAGGAATACAACCTGGAGCATCCCGTGGATGACAGATTCTTCCCCCAACTCCAATCTCTTGTCATAGGGGTGGACATCGAACGGGAAGAGCGCCGCCGCCGCATCACCCACCGCCTCAGACAAAGGCTTGATGAAGGGATGGTGGACGAGGTGCGCCAACTACTCGACAGCGGGATTCCAGCGGAAAACCTCATCTACTATGGCTTGGAGTACAAGTACGTCACCGAATACGTCATCGGGAAAATCACCTTTGACGAGATGTTCACACAACTCGAAATCGCCATACACCAATTTGCCAAAAGGCAGATGACATGGTTCAGGGGCATGGAGCGAAGAGGCACCGTCATCCACTGGATTGACTACGACCTTCCCCTGCAAGAGAAAGTGGAGGCCGTAAAACGGCTCGCCGCCAACCATGCACCCTCAGACATCACATCACCATCACCATCAAAAGACCAAGACCATGGCTGACAACAGCAACAAATGGGGCATCATCTTCTGCCCCAAGAGCGGAACATTCAGACCACAAGCCAAGTGGGAGAAAGTGGAGAAATGCCTCAAGGAAAAAGGCATAGAATATGACTTTGTGCAAAGCGAGAACTCCAGCAGCGTGGAGCGGTTGGTCAAGATGATGGTGAGCAACGGCTACAAGACACTCGTCATCGTGGGAGGCGACTCCGCTCTCAACGAAGCCGTCAACTGTCTCATGTCGGTGCCCAAGGCAGAGCGCGACACCATCTCCCTCGGCGTCATCCCCAATGGGCTGATGAACGACTTCGCCCATTTCTGGGGCATCAAGGACAACGATGTGGAGGCGTGTGTCGACATGATACTGAACAAGCGGGTGAGAAGCATCGACATGGGTTGCATCCGCTACACCAATGAAAAAGGAGAGAAGTGCCACCGCTATTTCCTCAACTGCCTCAGCATCGGCCTGGTGGCGTCGGTCATCAAGCAAAGGAGGATGGCCAGCGGGTCTTTTGGTTGGAGGAAACTCGCTTTCATCCCATCATCCTTGCTCATGATCTTCCATAGGCTGGAGTACAAGATGAAGTTGCGCATCAACAGCGATGTCATCGACAGGAAGGTGATGACGGTCTGCATCGGCAACGCACAAGGATATGGCTTCACCCCCAACGCCGTGCCCTACAACGGTCTGCTCGACGTCTCCGTCGTCTATCACCCAGAGGTGGTGCAACTCCTGGAAGGACTATATCTCTTGTATAGTGGGAAAATCCTCAACCACCGCAGCGTGCATCCTTACCGCACCAGGGAGATCCTGGTGGACAAGGCCGAGCGGGCACTCGTGGGTGTGGACGGCCGAATCATGAAGACACCGGTGGGAGCCTTCCGCGTCAATGTGGAGCAAGAGGTGCTGCAATTTATCATACCGGAGTAGGAGAATTGAGATTTGAGATTTGAGGTTTGAGAATTGAGATTTGAGGTTTGAGATTTGAGGTTTGAGAATTGAAAAGTTATCGCTTCGCTCAAAGTTAACGACAATACTCTGTTTGCACTTGTAGAGATGTCTCATCGTGGCGTGCTTCTTCATCCCATTTGGGAGATGCGCCTGAGTTCTTCTTCACGCACGATTTTGATTTTTTTCCCATCGATGGCGACGAGTTGCTCGTCGGCAAAGGTGGAGAGTGTCCGTATGGCGTTGCTTGTCGTCATGTTGGAGAGGTTGGCCAGGTCCTCGCGACTCAAGTAGATGCCCAAGGTGCAGCCATCTTCTTCCACACCGTGATTGTCTTTGAGGAAGAGCAACGCCTCAGCCAGTCTGCCGCGAATGTGCTTCTGTGTCAGGTTCACCGTGCGTTCGTCAGACTGTCCCAGCAACACCGAAAGATGTCGCACCACCTGCAGGCCCATCAATGCGTTGCCACTCATCAATCGTTCCACCAATGCCATGGGCGCCGATGCCACCACCGAAGGTTCCAGCACTGTCGCCGTGGTGAGATGAGACGCTCCGGCGAACCAGGCACGGTAGCCGAACATCTCCACCGGCTTGATGACCCGTACGATTTGGTCGCGGCCGCCCACGCCGTTCTTTGCCACCTTCACTTTCCCGTGCACCAGGAAGTACATCTTGTCGGGATTGTCCTTCACGCCATAGATCACATCGTTCCTCTTGTAGCGTAGGACTGACAGATGGCTCGTCAATTCCTGACGCTCCTGGGCTGTCAGCGAAGGCCACACGCCACATACGGCATCGGTGATGGCGGAGAGGTCTGTCAAGGTAGAAGGTGCTGCCATGGGAAAAATGGGATGAAATTGTGAATGGTGCAAAAATAGCATTTTTCCGCCAACAAACGCTTGGTTTTGCTAAAAAATGTTTTCTACAACATAAAAAAGCTTGTTTTTGGCAAAATTTGCCGCAATTATTTTGAATAGTTGGCAAAAAACACTACCTTTGAGGAAAATTCACAGTGTGCGCATTTTTACGTGTGCAAGTTGTGTATGTGTAATGTAAATCTGATACGTTTTTTTAAAACCTTAATACAGCAACTATGAGTTATCTACGATTAGAAAAGGCGCTGATGACCAACTTGCAGGAGTCTCTCCCACGAGAATTGTTGAGAACCAACCGTTCCGGGGCTTACTCATGCTCCACCATCGTCGATTGCAACACGAGGAAGTATCATGGGTTGCTCGTGGTCCCCATCCCTGAGTTGGATGACGAAAACCACGTGCTGCTCTCCTCTCTCGATGTCACCGTTGTGCAGCATGGAGCGGAGTTCAACCTGGGACTCCACAAGTACCAGGGCAACAACTACAGCCCGAAGGGCCACAAGTACATCCGTCAGTTCGATTGCGACAAAGTGCCCACCACCATCTACCGTGTAGGAGGTGTCATCCTCAAGAAGGAGGTGGTGTTCCAGCACTATGAGGACCGAATCCTCATCCGCTACACCCTCGACGACGCGCACTCTGAAACCATCCTCCGTTTCCAGCCGTTCCTGGCCTTCAGGAGCGTGAGGGCGTTCACTCACGAGAACTACACTGCCAGCCGTGACTACACTCCTGTGGACAACGGCATCAAGACCTGCATGTATGCCGGCTACCCCGACCTCTTCATGCAGTTCAGCAAGAAAAACGAGTTCATCTTCCGTCCCGACTGGTATCGAGGCATCGAATACCCCAAGGAGCAGGAGAGAGGCTACGCTTCCAACGAGGACCTCTACGTGCCGGGTTATTTCGAGATGAAGATCAAGAAGGGCGAGAGCATCGTCTTCGCCGCCTCCACCTCGAAAATCCGTTCCAACACCCTGAAGAAACTCTTCGACAACGAGGTGGCAGAGCGCAACCCCCGCGACAACTTCTTCCATTGCCTGGTCAATGCCGCACACCAGTTCCACAAGAGGATGCCCAACGACGACCGCTATCTCCTTGCAGGATATCCTTGGTTCAAATGCCGCGCACGCGACACCTTCATCTCCCTTCCGGGCCTCACCCTCGCCATTGAGGAGCAAGACTATTTCGAATTTGTCATGCACACCGCAGAGCGCGAACTCAGGGCGTTCATGGAAGACAAGCCCATAAAGGGTCAGATATATGAGATGGAGCAACCCGACGTGCCCCTCTGGGCCGTGTGGGCCGTCCAACAGTATGCCAAGGAGTGTGGCAGGGTGAAATGCTGGAAGATGTATGGCAAATTGGTCAAGGACATCATTGCCTACATCATCGACGGCGGCCATCCCAACCTCTGGCTTGAGGAGAACGGCATGCTCCGCACCGAAGGGCGCGACAAAGCAGTGACGTGGATGAACTCCACCGCCAATGGGCGTCCCGTCGTCCCGCGCACAGGATACATCGTGGAGTTCAACGCCTTATGGTACAACGCCCTCCGCTTCGTCGCATCACTCGCCGCCGAAAACGGGGAGGACGAGTTGACCGAAGACCTCATGGCAAGGGCGGAGAAATGCAAGCAATCATTCGTCGACACCTTCCTCAACGAATATGGCTATCTCTACGACTATGTCGATGGCAACATGATGGACTGGAGCGTCAGGCCCAATATGATTTTTGCCGTGGCCTTCGACTACTCACCGCTTTCGCAAGAGCAGAAGAAGAGCGTCCTCGACGTGTGCACAAGGGAGTTGCTCACTCCCAAGGGACTCAGGTCGCTGTCGCCCAAGAGCGGTGGTTACAACCCCATGTATGTCGGACCACAGACACAGCGCGACTATGCCTACCACCAAGGCACCGCATGGCCTTGGCTTGGAGGATTCTATATGGAGGCATGCCTCAAGCTCTACAAGAGGACGCGACTCAGCTTCATCGAGAGGCAGATGGTGGGATACGAGGATGAGATGAACTATCACTGCCTCGGCACCATCAGCGAACTCTTCGACGGCAACCCGCCATTCCTCGGCAGAGGGGCCATGTCGTTTGCCATGAACGTGGCGGAGATCCTACGCTCGCTCAACATGCTCGAATCTTATAAATATAATAAATAAGGAGGACACGCAATATGAAAGTTTTAATGTTTGGCTGGGAGTATCCTCCTCATGTGTTTGGTGGACTGGCAACCGCCAATTATGGAATTTCTGAAGGACTGCACGCGCAAGGCGACATCGACATCACCCTGTGCCTGCCCAAACCTTTTGGCGACGAGGACACCTCGGCATGCAAGATTGTCGGCATATGCGCCGTCCCCATCGCCTACCGTGACGTGGACTACGACTATGTGAAAGGACGCATCGGCAACATCATGCCGCCGGAGTATTACTACAAGTTGCGGGAACACATCTATTCCGACTTCAATTACATGCACGTCAACGACCTCGGATGCATGGAGTTTGCCGGGGGGTATCCCACCAACCTGCACGAGGAAATCAACAACTACTCCGTCATCGCCGGGGTGGTTGCCAGGACCGAGGAGTTCGACATCATCCATGCCCACGACTGGCTTACCTATCCTGCCGGCATACATGCCAAGAAAGTCAGCGGCAAACCCCTATGCATACACGTCCACGCCACCGACTTCGACAGAAGCCGCGGCAAGGTGAACCCCACCGTCTATTCCATCGAGAAAGACGGCATGGACAACGCCGACTGCATCATGTGCGTCTCCGATCTCACCCGAAGGACCGTCATCAACCACTACTACCAGGACCCCAAGAAGGTGTTCACCGTGCACAACGCCGTCTATCCGCTCAAGCAGGAGTTGCAAGACATCCCCAGGCCCGACCACACCGGCAAGGAGAAGGTCGTCACCTTCCTCGGGCGCATCACCATGCAAAAGGGGCCGGAGTATTTCGTCGAGGCTGCCACCATGGTGCTCCACCGCACACGAAATGTGAGGTTCTGTATGGCTGGCTCCGGCGACATGATGGACGCCATGATACAACTCGCAGCAGAGAGAGGCATAGCAGACAGGTTCCATTTCCCGGGATTCATGAGGGGAAAGCAAGTGTATGAATGCCTCAAGGACTCCGACGTCTATGTCATGCCCTCTGTGAGCGAACCTTTCGGCATCTCGCCCCTGGAGGCCATGCAATGCGGCACGCCGTCCATCATCTCTTGGCAGAGCGGCTGCGCTGAAATCCTGAACAACTGTATCAAGGTTGACTACTGGGACATCCACGCCCTGGCCGACGCCATCTATTCCATCTGCCACAACGACAGCCTTTTCCACTACCTGCAGGATGAGGGAAAGAAAGAGGTCGACCAGATCACCTGGGAAAAGGTGGGGCGCTGGATCAAGGAACTTTACATCCGCACACTCAACAAGTAACCAAAAAAATCGATCAAAATGAAAACAATATGCATGTATTTTGAGATTCACCAAATCATACATCTCAAAAGATATCGGTTCTTCGACATCGGCACCGACCATTACTATTACGACGATTATGAGAACGAGCGTTCCATCACCGACATCGCCAACCGTTCCTACATCCCCGCACTGGATGCCATCCAAGAAATGATCAACCAGCATGGCGACTATTTCAAGGTGGCCTTCTCACTCTCCGGAACAGGCATCGAGCAGCTGGAGATGCATGCCCCGCAGGTGTTGGAGAAACTGCAGGAGCTCGCCAAGACAGGTTGTGTGGAATTCCTTGCCGAACCCTATTCCCATGGACTCTCCGCATTGGCCAACGAGGCCTCTTTCGAACGCGACGTGAAAAAGCAGATGATCAAGATGAAGGAGTATTTCGGACAAGAACCGAAGGTGCTGCGCAACTCCTCCCTCATCTACAGCGACGACATCGGCGGGCAGGCTGCCGCCATGGGATTCAAGGGCATGCTCACCGAAGGAGCCAGACACGTGCTGGGTTGGAAGTCACCACACTATGTCTATAATTGCGCCATCGCTCCCGACCTCAAACTGCTCCTGCGCGATGTCACCCTCAGCGACGACGTCTCCCTGCGGTTCAACAACAGCGAATGGGAGGGATACCCACTCTTCGCCGACAACTACATCGACCGCATCGCCAACTTCCCCGAGGAAGAGCAGGTCATCAACATCTTCATGGAACTGTCGGCCCTCGGCATCGCACAACCCCTGTCGAGCAACATCCTCGAGTTCCTCAAGGCATTGCCCGCTTGCGCCAAGCAGAGAGGCATCACCTTCTCCACCCCCACCGAAATCTGCATGAAGATGAAGAGCGTGGGCAACCTCGACGTGCCCGACACCCTCTCTTGGGTCGATGAGGAGCGCGACGTCAGCTGCTGGCTCGGAAACGCCATGCAGCGTGAGGCTTTCCAAAAGCTCTACAGCATCGCCGACAGGCTCCGCATCATCGACGACCCACGCATCAACCAGGACTGGGACTACCTGCAGGCATCCAACAACTTCCGCTTCATGACCACCAAACCTTCCAACGTGGGTCTTGACCGAGGCATTTACAGTACGCCTTTCGATGCCTTCACCAACTATATGAACATCTTGGGCGACTTCATCACCCGCGTCAACAACGTCTATCCGCTTACCATCGAGAATGACGAACTGGAGCCTCTGCTCAACACCATCCGCAACCAAGGTGACGAGTTGGAGAAGAAGGCTAGGGAAATCACACGCCTGCAGGCGAAGATCGACAAGATGCAGAAAGAGGAAGACAAGCTCAAGGCAAAGTTGGAAAAAGCCAAGGAGGCTGCTTCCGCCAAGAAGCCTGCCACCCGCCGCAAGAAGGCTGAAGCTGCTCCAAAAGCAGAAAAGCCAGAGGAATAAGGGGGCTTTGTAGAGTCGACCTTAAGGACCTTGAAGACCTTAAGCTCCTCTGAAGAATACCAAGCAGGACCGATGCTCAAACTGAGCATCGGTCCTGTCGTGTTAATTGGTTTTTTGAAGGTTTTCCACTGCTGCTGTGCCGGCAATCCTTGTCATTGCATATCCACGAGGATGCGGAAGACCTTGCCCGGCTGTTCCGCCCATTGGTTCATGGCGTCCACGGCCTCTTCTGGCTTCACCACCTTGGAAATGAGGCAGTCGACAGGACAGTTGCCTCTTTCGAGGTAGTGGATGACGGCGCGGAAGTCGGAAGGCAGGGCGTTGCGCGACCCTCGGATGTCGAGTTCCTTTTGCACGAAGAACTTGGTTTGGAACGACACCTCCGTCTTGGCGTATCCGATGCATACGGTGCGCCCGGTGAAGGCCACTTCGTTGACGGCCATCTGGTAGGTGGGTATGCTTCCCACGGCCTCGATGACGACATCGGGACCGAAGCCCGACGTGAGTTCCGCCAGTTTCTCATGGGCGTCCTCGGTGCGGGTGTTGATGGTGTAGGTGGCACCCATCTGATGGGCGAGGACGAGTTTCTCGTCGTCGATGTCGGCGGCCACCACGGTGGCTCCGCGCAGCGCACTCCTCACCACGGCTCCCATGCCCACCATGCCGCAGCCGATGACGAGTACGGTGTCGATGTCGGTGACTTCGGCGCGGGAGACGGCGTGGAAGCCCACGCTCATGGGTTCGATGAGGGCGCAGGTGCGCGGTAAGAGTTGTCCGGCGGGGATGACCTTCTCCCATGGCAGTGCCACATATTCGCACATCGCGCCGTCACGCTGCACGCCGAGGGTCTCGTTGTGCTGGCAGGCGTTGACGCGCCTGTTGCGGCAGGAGGAGCATTTTCCACAGTTGGTATAAGGGTTGACGGTGACGTTCATGCCAGGTTTGATTTCCTTTGGCACGTCGGCACCCACGGCTTCCACCACGGCACCCACCTCGTGCCCCGGGATGACGGGCATGTGCACCATCGGATTCCTTCCCAGGAAGGTGTTGAGGTCTGACCCGCAGAAACCTACATAGTTCACTTTGAGGAGCACATCGCCGGCTCCCATCACAGGTAGGTCGATGTCCACCACCTGCATCTGCCTTTCGGCTGGTATCTTGATTGCTTTCATTTCTTTTTGCTTTTTTATGGAGTCCTTAGGAACCTTAGGGTCTTTAAGGACCTTAAGGTCTTTAAGGTCAACTGTTCTTCCACCTCACCCTTTGTTGGTCGCCGATGATTTCCTTCACTTTTTCCACCAGTTGTTGGTCGGCGGGTTGCGAGACATAGTCGATGTTGCGAAGGACATTGTCGGGATTGGCGCTGCTGAAGAGCGTCGTGGTGATGCGTGGGTTGAGTTGGGTGGAGAACTGCATGGCGAGTCGCTCTATGGGGTAGCCTTGTGCATCGCAGTAGAGGGCGGCCTTGCGGCAGGCCTCGCGCAGCGACTCGGGTGCGGGATGCCAGTCGGGTGCGCCCCTCATGGAGAGGAGACCCATGGAGAGCGGCGAGGCGTTGATGACTCCGATGCCGCGCTCCTCGAAGAAGTCAAGGTAGTCGAGCAGCATGTCGTCGTTGAGGCAGTAGTGGCAGAAGCAGAGCACGCTTTCCACGGTACCCTCTTCGCAGTGCTCGATCACCCATTTGATGTTTTCCGGTTGGAGGTCGGTGATGCCCACGTGGCCCACCACGCCTTTCTTGCGCAGTTCCACCAAGGCAGGAAGGGTTTCATTCACCACCTGGTTCAAATCGGCGAACTCAATGTCGTGTACGTTGATGAGGTCGATGTAGTCGATGTTCAGGCGTTGCATGCTCTCATAGACGCTCTCCGTGGCTCGTTTGGCGGAGTAGTCCCAGTAGTTGACGCCGTCCTTGCCATAGCGTCCCACCTTGGTGGAGAGGAAGTACTTGTCTCTCGGGATGTCCTTGAGGGCCTTTCCCAACACCATTTCCGCTTTCAGGTGTCCATAATAGGGTGAGACGTCGATGAAGTTGATGCCGTTGTCGATGGCCGTGAAGACGGCGCGGATACCCTCTTCCTCCCTGATGCCGTGGAAGACGCCGCCGAGAGACGATGCCCCGAAACTGAGGTTCGACAGCCGAAGGCCGGTTTTTCCTAATTCGTTGTAAATCATAGTGTATGATGGATTATGATGATGATTTTACTCAAGTTTCGCATTCGCTCAACTTTTTGTAGTTAAAGGGGAGTTAAAAAGAAGTTCTCCCTCGCCCCCGGCCTGCGGGGCCACCCCCTCTCGGGCAGAGGGGGAGGAGTTAAAGGGACGTATGTCCACTTCATCATTATTTTGATGGTTTTCTGCACAATCTTTAAAGTGTTAACCCTTCTATTCCTTACTTTCCTTACTTGTGAAAGTTGAGTTGTTTTACTTATGTGGATGCAAAAGTAATCAAAAAAACTGAAACGGCTTTTGATTTGCTTTATCTTTTTGATGATGTTTGTCGATGGTACTGTATTCATTACAGATTAAAGACAAGGCTGAAACATTTACAAACGAAGACGGAGATGTACACTATGAAGTGCATCCCCGTCTTCGTTGTATTTGGAGTCATCCGTGCATGATGGAGCAGGAATGGGTCTTTGTCTCCTTGTCGTAGTTGATGCCCACAAGGAGGAGGTTGTCGGTGTGTTGCGCCACTTTTGCCGGGTACTGCTTGCGGAGAATCTGGTCGATGGCGGAGTCGGCATCCTTGTTGTATTTCAATTCCAGAACGATGGCGGGGGAGTCGACGTTCTTGCGTGGGATGAGCACCAAATCGGCAAAGCCCTTGCCTGAAGCCAATTCACGATAGATGACATAATTGTTGCGGGCATAATAGTAGGCGATGGAGAGAACGCATGCCAGAGAGTTCTCGTTGTTGTAAGAAAGGATGCTCGTATGCTCGTCGTGTGCGGCATCCACGCCTTGTGCCACCGCCTCGCTGTCACCCTCGAGGGTGGCATGGAGCAATTGTTCCGACTGCTGCAAACTCTTGATGACATTCGTCCAATTGGTGTCCTCCACGGCGTTTTCCATTTCCCCTAACACTTCGTGGTTGGGAATGAAGCACTCCTCCTTGGTCCAGTCGTAACCGAGGTAACCTAAGTGAATGAGCACGGTGAGAACGTCGTCGCGGCTCCGGATGATTGACATGTCATTTTGAAACTTGGTGGTTTTCACTTTCACCCTTCCTCCAGCCAACATACGGATGATGTCATCCTTCAGACCCTCGAAGTTCATTTGGATGTAATGTGACACAGCATCAAACGCCCCGGTGGTTGCCCAATAGCTGCGGCAGCGTCGGCTCCTGATGGCTTGTATGACAGAGTTGGGGTTGAATATGGACGGCTCATCACCAATCTGATAGCCATCGTACCACTTCACCAATTCATCGAAATCCATTCCGTGTTTATCTGCCAACGTCTTCACCTCGTCTTTTGTAAAACCGAAGAACTGAGCCATATTGACTGGTTCAACCATGGAATATTCAATAAAGTTGTTTAAAGCAGACTCTGTCTTATATTTTTTTATTGGCAAGATACCTGTCAAATAGACACCGGCGAAGACATTCATTGCATTCAAGCTTTTAAACATCCGCCTGAGCCAACTCACATAGCGGTCCATGGCTGAGGTGCCATGTATGAACTCACGGCAGATGGCATCCCATTCGTCAATGATGAATACGAAGCGCTCGCCAGTTTCCTGCGCGATGCGACTGAGGCCGTCCATCAGGTCATCGTCATCCTGTGGCTCCACTTGTGGGTAGGCTTTCATCACGTCCTCTCTCACAGCCTTATCTATTTTGCCTACGATATCTTCATCATGATAACGTGTGACAAAATAAGTCATGTCAAGACTGATGACAGGATATTTGTTGAGGTGCTTGTCAAATGACGGGTCATTGGCGATTTGCAGGTCGGCAAACAACGAGCGCGAATCGACGGAATGGTCGTAATAGGCGCACAGCATCTTCGCCGCCATCGACTTGCCGAAACGACGGCAGCGGGTGACGCAGCTGAAACATTGTTCGGTGAAGAGTGTTTTGTTGACAACGGCTATCAGCCCAGACTTGTCAACGTATTCACTGTTGCGGGTTCTTCGAAATCCTTCATCCCCGACGTTGATGTAAGTTCCCATGGTCGTGTGACTTTCTTTTGGTAGCAAAGATAAGCCTTTTTGATTGACCAGCAAAATAATTCCCCGTTTATTTTGAACATTCCCTACTCTTGCCAAGTTTTTGTAAAAGTTGTCCCAAAAATTTGGTGGTGATGTGAAAAATCATTACCTTCGCAACATGAACAAACAGTCGGAAAACATACTATGATAGACAACAATGTAAGCCTCGACTTGATGGAGTTTGTCGAGCAGAAGATACTCCCCCGGTACAATGAGTTTGACAAGGCGCACAACCTCTCTCACGCCGTGCAGGTGATACGCCGGTCGGTGGCTTTGGCGCGTACGTTCGGTGCCGATGTCAACATGTCGTATGCCATTGCTGCCTATCACGATTTGGGTATGGAAGGGCCGCGGGCCATCCACCACATCACGAGCGGCAAGATTCTGGCAGCCGACCGCCGCTTGCAGCGTTGGTTCTCCGACTCGCAGCTCCAGGTGATGCGCGAGGCGGTGGAGGATCACCGCGCCTCCGCCTCCCATGCACCGAGGAGCCTTTATGGGAAGATTGTGGCAGAGGCCGACCGCGACATGGACCCTGAATTGGTCATCCGCCGCACCATACAGTTTGGTCTCAGCCATTATCCAGAGAAGGACAAGGAGGAGCAGTGGCGCCGCTTCATGGAGCATATGGACAACAAATACTCCATCCACGGCTACATCAAGTTGTGGTTGCCTGGTTCTGACAATGAGCGCAAACTCAATCAGTTGCGTGAATACATTTCCCATCCGGACCAGATGCGCCCCATCTTCGACCGCATCTACGGGGAGGAGAAACCCGCCGAATGAGTCATTTCACCACCACCTTTTTCCGGTTTTTGATATAGACACCCTTCGAGGGACGTGCCACCCGCATGCCTTGGAGGTTGTAATAGGTGTCGTCGCCTTCGCCAATGGTGCGGAGGACGGCGATGCCCGACAGGTCGTTGACGGGTTGATAGACGCATAGTGAGCGGTAGATGTGATAGGCGGCGCTCGAGGGCATGTCCAAGGTGAGGGTGGTGTCGTTGCCGTCGCACCATTTGAAATAGAGTATGGAGTCTGCCGCGTTGTAGGCTGTGGTGCCGTCGCCCACGAGATAGGACAATTGGCACAACGTGCCGCGCCTCACGCTGTCGACGCTCACTGTGAAGTCGTTGGGGCAGTTCATCCCATATCCCGGGAAGAAGAAATAGTAGGTGGCTTTCTCGCAGTTGAAGGTGAGTCCTTCGTAAAGCGTGTTGACGGTCTTTCCGTTTTCGTTGGCACGATACCAGGTCTGCTTGCCAGTCTCGCTGAACCCCTTGATTTCGCTTGTGGATGGCAGTTTCATCCATCCGCCTCCCGGGGCTTCCTCCGTGGTGAAGTCGATGTTGATGGTGCGGTCGAAAGGTCCGAAAGCAGGGATGTAGGCGTAGGCATTCTCCCCTTGGTCGTTGGAGGCTTGCACCACGAGGTCTTCCCCCGCCGCGCCTTTCACGACGATATGGAAGGTGCCGTTGTCATCCTTGGTTTTTTCGTATTTGTCGAAAGCGTTTCCGGCCTGGTCGGTGATGGTGATGTCGGCGATGGGCTGGTGGTTGCTGGCTTCCACCTTGAAGATCATATGGAAATGTCCGTTTTCGTCGGCTTTCATCCCCTCCAACTGTGCTGTGACGGTTTTGTCGGCATTTGCCAGTGGTATGAGGGCAACGTTGGAGTTGAGTCCCGATGGCACAGGTTCCCACTCGGCATAACTGGCAGTGCTGATGTTGGAGAAATTGATGTCATCGAATATGCGCCAAGTCACGCCGTCGCGGTCCATCTGACTGATGCGGTTGGCGGGCAGGTTGGTGACTTCTATTCTCAGTGTGTTGGTGCCCTCCCGCACCTTGTCGCCCAAATTCAATGTAAAGGGCACCGCCCAAGCGCATCCCATGTATTCACCGTTGAGCCACACGCGGGCACTCTCACGCACGTCGCCGAGGTCGAGCAGGAAGCCTTCCGGGGCTGTTTGCAGCTGACGCGCCGTGACGTGGAAGGTGGTTTCGTAGATGCCTGTGCCCATCAGCCGGGCGGTCTGGCTGTCTATGTCTTGCCAGGGTCTCGGTCCGTCGAGACGGTAGGTGTCGGCGATGGCTGGGTGGCTGTCATCGCTGAAGGAGAGCGTCCATTCACCGCCGATGGTTATCCTTCCTTGCTGTTGTGTCGCCATGGCGGTCTTTCCAGAGGTGACGGTGGTGTCGTAGGTGCGCAGTATGACAGACTCACCCGACTTGAGACTCATCCACACCTTTCCCTCTTCATTGACGAGGGCGTCGGTGATGTTGCCATCCATGGGGTTGAAGAAGATGGCGCTGTTGAAATCGACAGCGAGAGGTGCGAAACCCTCTATGTCGGTGTCGGTGAGGTTGGCGATGAAGTAATGGTGTCCGTTGTCGTTGCTCCTGCGTATGACGCTCAGGCCGTATTGGCTGCGCAGTGCCTCGGGTCGTGCCTCGATGGTTTGCAGTGCCGTTGCATCGCGTCCGTAGACGATGCTGGCACCCTCGGCAGCCAGTTGGTCGAGGTGTGTCTTGACGCTGTCGGGCAGGTGGTCACTGACGGGGATGACAAGGGTGGAGTAGGGGACTCCTCCCGCCGTTACGAGGCGACCATTGGCGAAGGTGGTCAGCATGAGTTGCCGTTCGCTGGTGTAGTCGCAGTCGTAGCCGGCAGCCTCGAGGTTGTTGACACATTGTTCCAGTTCCGCCATCTTCGTGCCCATCGTGTTGATGTCGAAGAGCAGGAGTCGGTTTTGGAACGAACCAGTTGTCTTGTGCATGGCATTTGCGAAGGGCGCATAGACGAGGATGTCGTTGTCGGGGTTGCCCATTTGCAGGAAACTCTGTGTCCGTGCGATGTATTGCATGAGGGATGGTGCGTCTCGCCAGATGCTGTTGGTGGGGCTCATGTCTATGGCGGCGTAGAATTTCCACCCGGGCCAAGGCGCGTCTTGTGGCGAATAGGTGGTGCCGTGGAAGATGACATGGTTGATGCCGGAGGTGAAGAGCAGGTCGAGTTCGGGTTTGATTTGTGACAGCGAGGTGCGGAAATGCTCTGTCAGCCAGGTCATCGACTCGCTTGAGGTGAGTGGTTTCCCGGTGATGTGTGCTGCGCTGGAGGCATATTTCAGAGTCGCCCTGGTGCTGAGTGCCTTCATGGAGAAGCCGGGGTCTTTGCGCAAGCCCTTGATGCCGAAATCGTTCTGGTAGAAGTTCTCTGCCTCCGGGATGTCGGCTTCGGCATAGAGGTCGATGAGGTTGCCTGGGGACCCGTGTGCCTGGCTGCGTGTGGTGGCGCCATGGCTGTGAGCCCACGCCGTCCACTGTCGGGTGAAGTTGTCGCGCAGCATGTCGGAAAGGGTTTGGCGGTAGTCGGCATAGACCTGTGGGTCGCGCTTGAGCAATTGGTCCATATGTCCTTCCAACTTGTAGCCGCGGCGGCGCTCAAACTCCTCAAACATCCTCGGCGTCCAGTCGGCCTGGGTGATTTCGTAGGAGTCGTTGAAGAAGGAGTGGGGCCAGGGGGCGGCAGGGGCGGCGGCGAAGCGGTTGTCGAAATGGTCGAGGTAGTGGGCTACGGCAGTGGAGTCGAAATGGTCCACCACATAGCCTTCGCTGCCTGGAGAGGGGCGTTTCACCTGCATCACTCGATATTGGTTGTAAATGGCTATGACTTGCCATTTGCCCTCCGGGGCCACCCAGTTCATCTTCCCGTTTTCCACAAATGGGGTGAGGTCTGTGGCGGGACCGTCGTTGCCGCTTTGCGGATAGGCCATCACCTTTTGCAGCAAACCGTTGGAGGGATTGATGGTCATCGTGGCGGTGGAATGGCCGTCGCCGGAGATGTCCATCGTCTCTGTCACCAGTTTGCTTGCGCTCTCCTCGGCTTTCACCTGCGGGCCGCCGAAGGGCCATCCCGTGCCGGTGGTCATGTCGATGTCGATGCCGTATTCTTCGCCCAACTGTTGCGTGTATCGTAGTATCTCCAACCATCGGTCGCTGAGGAACGGGATGTTGCGGGCTGCATTGCCGTTCACCCCGTAGATGGGAGTGATTTCGAGGGTGCCGAAACCTGCGGCGGCGTATTGCGCCATGTTCCAACGGAGGTTTTCCTCGTCAACCGCCGACCCCATCCACCACCAGCGGCTGCCGGCTTTCGCTTCGCGGGTGATTTCCGGCCATGTGACTTGCTGGGCATGGGATGCCAGTGTGGAGGTCGACAGGACAATGATGAGTATGATGGCTCTCAGCAACGATTTCTTCATAATCATGGTTTTTAGGTGGTTTGTCTTTGCTATGGTTGGTACAAAGGTAAGGAATAATTTAAAAAGATGAAAGATGAAAAATGAAAAATGAAGGATGAAGATGAAAATATGGGAAAGGCGCCATGGCAGTCTGCACCTCATGCCTATTTCTATTCTTTGTTCTGAAACTCCTTGGGCGTCATTCCCGTCTCGCGCTTGAAGTAATTGTTGAAAGCGGAAGAACTGATGAAATTGAGATGCTCAGCCACTTCGTATGACATCATACTGTTGGTTTTCAAGAGAACTTTTGCTCGAAGGATGACGGCGCGGTTGACCCAGTACATCACACTCTGACCACTGGCTTGCTTGATGACGGTCGAGAGATGGTGGGGGGTGATGTGGAGCATGTTGGCATAGAAGGGGATGCTCCGCTCGCGCTCGCAATGCAGGTTGACCAACGACTTGAAACTTTGGAAGAGTTGTTGTTGTCGCGAGGGTATGGAACTCCCTTCAGCAGTGTTCATCTCACTCTTGATGGAGGCGATGTTGCTCACAAGGGCTGTGAGCAGGCTGCGTACCGTTTCCTGTCGGAAGGGCGAATGATGTGCAACGTCCCATAGCAGATATGCCATGCGAAGCAGTTCATTCCACTGTGTGGCGTCGGTGCGTATGATGATGTTCTCGCCGATGTGGATGTTTTCCTTCGACACGATGGCCAACACGTTGGTTTCCATATGGCAGCGTTTCAATTCCAGGATGATGTCGGGAGTGGTGACCACCACCATGCCTTTTTCAATATGGTAGTCCTCAAGGTCTATGCTGATGTCGGCTTCCCCCTCCAGCATCATCATGATGCGCCCTTCCGGCACGTTGTAAATCTGGCCTGGGTGAAGGAAATTGCCGCGTATGGGACTGCCGTTGACCACCATGCTGAAATCATTGTTGGAGAATACGTGACTCTTCTCCCCGGCAAGGTCGTGCAGGTTGACATGGTCGATGGAAAAGGAGTGAATGGTCTTTACCTTGGACATAGGGTTTCGATATAGTACGATTTGATTGCAAATTTAGTACTTTTTTGTGAGAATTGCTAAAGAAAAACCGAATCATCATACAAATTTGTATTTTTTTCAGAGGATTCTGCAATAGTTCTTTCGGAAAAAAGTTCTAATTTTACATCGTGAAAAGACAAAACCGATATGATATGAACAGAATCATCCTGACTTTGGCCTTGATGGCCGCCACGCTTATGGCACATGCACAGACGCTGGAGGAGTGTCAAAAGGCTGCGGAGCAGAATTATCCTCTTATCAAGCAATATGACCTCATAGAGAAAACCACCGCCTTGACGGTGGAAAACATAGGGAAAGGATGGCTGCCACAAGTCTCTGCCTCGGCACAAGCCACCTTGCAGAGCGATGTGGCTTCCTGGCCCGATGCGATGACTCCTATGATGCAGCAGATGGGCATCAGGATGAAAGGACTGAGGAAAGACCAATATCGTGTGGGTGTCGATGTGCAGCAGACGGTGTATGACGGCGGTATGATCAACAGCCAAAAGGAGATGGCCCGTGAGCAGGGCGTGGTGCAGGCCGCACAGGCCGAGGTGGACTTGTACCAGGTGAGGAAGCGTGTCAACGAGATGTATTTCGCCCTGTTGTTGGTGGAGGACCAGATACGGTTGAACAAAGACCTGCAGACCGTGCTGGCCGGCAATGAGAAGAAGTTGGAGTCCATGGTGAGAAACGGCATCGCCGCCGAGAGCGACCTGAACAATGTGAAGGCGGAGCGACTCAATGTGGTGCAGCAAGCCACCAACCTGGAGTCGCAGAAACGCATGCTCCAGACCATGCTTGGCACTTTTTGCGGCATCGAGGTGAAAGAGGTGCGCAAGCCAGAGGCAACGGAGGTCGGCGTGTCGAACAACCGTCCTGAGTTGCGTCTCTTCGATTCGCAGTTGCGGTTGGCCGACGCTCAGGAGAAAGTCCTCGACGCCGCTTTGAAACCCAAAGTGGGCCTCTTCGCCCAAGGTTTCTACGGCTACCCCGGATACAATATGTTTGAGGACATGATGAGGCACGAATGGTCGCTCAACGGAGTGGTTGGCGCCCGCGTCACTTGGAACATCGGCGCCCTATACACGCGGAAGAACGACAAGGCGAAGATTCAACTCCAACGAGACCTTGTGGAGAATGGTCGCGACATCTTCCTTTTCAACAACCGCTTGGAACAAATCCAACAGAACGAGGACATTGCCAGTTACAAGAAACTCATGGCTGAGGACGAGGAAATCATCTCGCTGAGGTCGGCGGTGAGAAAGGCTGCAGAGTCGAAACTCTCCCACGGCATCATCGACGTGAACGACCTGGTGCGTGAAATCAGCAATGAGAATGCAGCCAAGGTGCAGCAGTCCATCCACGAGATAGGGATGCTCAAGCAGATTTATGACAACAAGTTCACCGCCAACAATTAGCCAACAATATGAAAACATATACCTTTATGAAAAGAGTGAATGATAAAGCGCAGCTGTTCTTTCTGGCGAGCATAGTGCTTGCCGTGACAGCTTGCGGTAAAAAAGAGAAGGAATATGACGCCACCGGTACGTTTGAGGCCACCGAGGTCACCGTTTCGGCCAAGTCGTCGGGAGAGTTGCAACTCTTCGACGTCACAGAGGGTGGCCAGGTGGAGAACGGCAGCGTAGTGGGTCGGATAGACGCCTTCCAGTTGAAGTTGAAAAAGGAACAGCTTGAGACCACCCGCGGCCAACTGAGTGCCAACAAGCGACAGTTGGCTTCATCGAAAAACTCCAACGACAGTCGCCAACTCGACCTGGAGAAACAGTTGGCATCCATCAAACAACAGATAGCCAATGCAGAGCGCGAGCGTCAACGTTTCTCCGAATTGGTGAAAGACGGTGCCGTGCCACGCAAGCAACTCGACGATATCAATTACCAAATCAAGGTGCTCGAGAAGCAGTTGGAGGCCACCAGCGACCAGATACGCAGTAACAACGCCAGTCTGAAAGACCAAAGCACCGGCATCGATGCCCAGATGGACGGCATCGATGCCCAAGCGGCCGGACTGGAGGCGCAGATACGCCAGATTGACGACCAGATTGCCAACACCGAGGTTGTCGCTCCGTATACCGGCACCGTGTTGGAGAAATATGTGGAGCGGGGAGAGTTTGTCACCACGGGCAAACCGTTATTCAAGATGGCCGACACTCAAAACATGTTCTTGCGTGCCTATGTCACCTCGGCGCAGTTGCAAAACATCAAGGTGGGGCAGCAAGTGAAGGTGTTCGCCGACTATGGCGACGGGCAGATGAAAGAGTATGCTGGCACCATCTCGTGGATATCCTCTCGTTCGGAGTTCACACCCAAGACCATCCTCACCGATGACGAGCGTGCAGACCTGGTGTATGCCGTGAAGGTGGCCATCAAGAACGACGGTTTCGTCAAAATTGGGATGTATGGAAGATTGAAGATTTGAGATTTGAGATTTGAGATTGAAGATTTGAGATTGAAGATTTGAGATTGAAGCCTCTATAGCTTGAAGAAAGATAAAAAAATGGATGCCATAAAAGTAAAAAACATCAGCAAGTCATACGGCAAGGTGAAGGCACTCGACGACGTGTCGTTCTCTGTCGGCAAAGGCGAGGTCTTCGGCCTGATAGGTCCCGATGGCGCCGGCAAGACTTCGATGTATCGCATCCTCTGCTCACTGCTCCTGCCACAGTCGGGCAGTGCCACGGTGGACGGCTTCGACGTGGTGAAACAGATGAAGGAGATACGCCGTCGTGTGGGTTACATGCCCGGAAAGTTTTCCCTTTATCAGGACTTGACAGTGGAGGAGAACTTGAAGTTCTTTGCCACGCTCTTCGACACCACCGTCGAGGAAGGATATGACAGCATCAAGGCCATTTATTCCCAGATTGAACGTTTCAAGGATCGTCGGGCGGGTGCGCTCTCTGGTGGGATGAAGCAGAAATTGGCGCTCTCCTGCGCACTGGTCCATGCACCGAGCGTGCTGTTCCTCGATGAACCTACAACGGGCGTCGACCCCGTGAGTCGGAAGGAGTTTTGGGAGATGCTTGCCTCGCTCAAAGACCGTGGCATCACCATCGTGGCTTCCACACCCTATCTCGACGAGGTGCGCCGATGCGAGCGCGTGGCTTTCCTCGACCAAGGTCGCATCCGCGGCATCGACACGCCGGAACATATCCTCACGGAGTTTGCGGATATCTTCAACCCACCGGGAATCAAACGTAAAAAGTCGGGGATTGCAAATCCCCTCCAACAGATTGCAAATCCCCTCCAACAAGATAATCCCTCTCAGCAAGATAATCCTCTTCAGCAAGAAGCCCCCGAAGCCGTAGGGGCGGGTCTTGTGCCCGCCCGCAGCCAGTCCACCGGCAGTCAAGCGGAGAATGTCATCGAGGTGGAGCATTTGGTGAAGGCTTTCGGGACGTTCCATGCTGTGGACGACATCTCGTTCACGGTGAAGAAAGGTGAGATTTTCGGTTTCTTGGGTGCCAACGGTGCGGGGAAGACCACCGCCATGCATATGCTGACCGGTTTGAACCAACCTACCAGCGGAACGGGACGTGTAGTGGGTTACGACATCCGCACGGAGTATGAGCAAATCAAGAAGCACATCGGCTATATGAGTCAGAAATTCTCACTCTATGAGGATTTGACCGTGGCTGAAAACATTCGTCTCTTTGCCGGCATCTACGGAATGAAGGACGATGAAATCAAACGCAAGACCGACGAACTCTTGGAACGGCTGCACTTCTCCGACCACAAGAACACCCTCGTGGCTTCGCTGCCCTTGGGGTGGAAGCAGAAACTCGCCTTCTCCGTCTCCATCTTCCACGAGCCTGGCATCGTGTTCCTCGACGAACCGACTGGCGGTGTGGACCCAGCCACAAGGCGTCAGTTCTGGGAACTCATCTACGATGCTTCCGAGCGAGGCATCACCGTCTTTGTCACCACCCATTACATGGACGAGGCAGAGTATTGCGACCGCATCTCCATTATGGTGGACGGCAAAATCAGCGCGATAGGCACCCCCGAGGAATTGAAGAGAAAGTTCAACCAACCCGACATGGACCATGTCTTCACCTATCTGGCACGACAAGCCACCCGCAGCAGCGACTAAGATACTTGGAAAAACCATCAACACAGGAAAAAGATGAAACAGTTCACATCATTTGTCATCAAGGAGGCCAAGCACATCCTGCGCGACAAGCGTACGATGCTCTTGCTCTTCGGCATGCCTTTGGTGTTGATGCTGCTCTTCGGCTTCGCCATCACCACCGATGTGAGGAATGTGCGCACGTTGGTGGTGATGTCCAACGCCGACCACGCCACCCGGCAGGCGGTGGAGCGTCTCTCGCAATCGGAGTATTTCACCATCGTCAACGTAGTAGCCACTCCGCAAGAGGCAGAACACCTCATTCGCCACCAGAAGGCCGACTTCGCCATCGTCTTCTCGCAGCAATTCGCAGCGAAGAAGGGCGGTGTGCAGTTCATCGTGGATGGCTCCGACCCCAATATGGCACAAATGTGGACAAACTACGCCACCCAGGTGTTGCTCAACCCCTCCGGCGGTCTCGTCAACTCAAAAATGCTCTACAACCCGCAGACCAAGTCGGCCTACAATTTCGTGCCTGCCATCATGGGCATGCTGCTGATGCTCGTCTGTGCATTGATGACTTCCATCTCCATCGTGCGTGAGAAGGAAAAAGGCACGATGGAGGTGCTGCTCGTCTCACCCATGAGACCCTTGATGATCATCATCGCGAAAGCCGTGCCCTATCTGGTGCTCGCCTTCCTCATACTGACCATCATCCTGCTGATGGCGAAATTTGTCCTGGGTGTCCCGCTGGCAGGTTCGCTGACGTGGATCATCCTCATCTCCGTGATTTACATCCTGCTTGCCCTATCGCTCGGACTGCTTGTGTCAAATGTGGCGAAGACCCAGTTGGTGGCCTTGCTCGTCTGCGCCATGGTGCTGCTGATGCCCATCGTCATGCTGTCGGGCATGATATTCCCCGTGGAGTCGATGCCGGAAATCCTCCAATGGGTGTCGGCTGTCATCCCGCCGAGATATTACATCTCGGCCATGCGCAAGTTGATGATCATGGGTGTCGGCATCGACCAGGTGCTTTTCGAACTCTCTGTGTTGACAGGCATGCTAGTCATCCTGATGTCGCTGTCTCTCATCACCTTCAAGAAACGCCTGGAATAATAGTCATCAATTTTCAATCTTCAATCTTCAATTTTCAATTTTCAATTTTCAATCTTCAATCTTCAATTGTGATTCGGTTTCTCATACAAAAGGAGTTCACGCAGATACGCCGCAATTCGTTCCTGCCACGGCTCATCGTCATGTTCCCCATCATGATCATGTGCGTCATGCCGTGGGTGATGAACATGGAGGTGAAGAATGTCGTGGTTGACGTGGTTGACCTTGACCGTGGCACGCAGTCGCAGCGACTCGTCCACGCCATTGAACATAGCAACTACTTCATCTTCCACGGACAGAAACCAACCTATGCAGAGGCGTTGAAGGATATCGAGCACGCCGATGCCGATGTCGTGGTGGTCATCCCACAAGACTTTGGCAAGAATCTGGTACAAGGACAGCAACCGCAAGTGCTTATCGCGGCTAATGCCGTCAATGGCACCAAGGGGTCGATGGGGGCTGCCTATCTCTCACAGATTGTCATGGCTGAAGCCAATCCCGGTGCCAGCGCCATAGAGTCGAAGATTTCCACCTTGTTCCTCTATAACAAGAACCTGAACTTCAAACTCTTTATGATTCCTGCACTCTTCGCCATCGTGATGATGCTGATGACGGGCTTCCTGCCTGCATTGAACATCGTGGGAGAGAAGGAGACGGGCACCATCGAGCAAATCAACGTCACGCCGGTCTCTAAATGGGCGTTCATCCTCGCCAAACTCATCCCTTACTGGCTTATCGCCATGTTCGTCATCACGGTGTGCCTTTTGCTTGCGTGGGGAATCTATGGCATCACGTCCGCCGGCCCTTTATGGCTCGTCTATCTGTTGGCCATGCTGCTAGCCATGTTCTTCTCGTCGTTCGGACTGATTATCTCCAACTATTCCGACACCATGCAACAGGCCGTCTTCGTGATGTGGTTTTTCGTGGTTGTCATGCTGCTGCTCAGCGGTCTTTTCACCCCCACGCGTTCCATGCCTTCGTGGGCGTATCTCACCACCTACGTCAACCCTATGAGCTATTTCGTCGAGGCGGTGCGCACTGTCTTCGTCCGAGGTGGCGACTTCCAAAGCATCGCCCACCAGGTGTTCGCCCTCCTCGGCATCGGATTATTCATGGGAGGATGGGCAGTGCAGAGCTATAAGAAAAACAGTTAGTAAATTGAAAATTGAAGATTGAAAATTGAAAATTGATATGCACCCGGAGTGTGCCCCAATTTTCAATTTTCAATCTTCAATATTTCAATATTTCATCTTGAGGTTGTGCATGATGAAGCCGTAGATGTCGGCCTGCTCCTCCAGCACTTTTGTCATAGGCTTGCCACCACCATGCCCCGCCTTCGAGTCGATGCGGATGAGGACGGGAGCATCGCCCGCCTGGCAAGCCTGCAGCGTGGCGGCAAACTTGAAGGAATGCGCCGGCACCACGCGGTCGTCGTGGTCGGCGGTGGTGACGAGCGTGGCGGGGTAGGATGTCCCTGGGCGCAGGTTGTGCAAAGGAGAGTAACCCAGGAGGTATTCAAACATCTCACGGCTGTCTTCGCTCGTGCCATAATCGGGAGCCCAGTTCCAACCAATGGTGAACTTGTGGTATCTCAACATGTCCATCACGCCCACTTGCGGGATGGCGACCGCGAAGAGGTCGGGACGCTGCGTCATGCAGGCACCCACCAGCAAACCGCCGTTTGAACCACCTTGGATGGCCACTTTTTGCGCATTGGTGTAACGCTGTGCAATGAGCCATTCCGTGGCGGCGATGAAGTCGTCGAACACATTCTGTTTTCTCATCTTCGTGCCTGCAAGATGCCATTCCTCGCCATACTCGTTGCCACCGCGCAGGTTCACCATCACATAGATGCCGCCGCTCTCGAGGAAGGGGATGCGCATGGTAGAGAAGGATGGTGAGAGGCCGATGTTGAACCCGCCGTAGCCATAAACCAGCACGGGGTTCTTGCCGTTGCGCTTCAACCCTTTCTTGTAGGTGAGGAACATGGGTACTTTCGTGCCGTCCTTGCTGGTGAAGAACACCTGTTCGCTGACGAAGTCGTTGGCGCGGAAGTTCACCTTTGGTGCATAATACACCATGCTTTGGTCGGTGGCGATGTCGTAGTGGTAGATGGTGCCGGGGACGGTGAACGAACTGAAGGAGTAGAAGCACTCCTTGCGGTCCTTCTTCCCGCTGAAGCCGGCGCTGCCCACCGAGGGGAGCTTGATTTCGCGCAACATTTTCCCGTCCAGCGTATGGAGAAAGGCGTGTGTTGATGCGTCGCGTGTGTAGGACACCAGGAGATGGTTGTCGATGATGTCGGTGGACTCCACCACACCTTCTCCTTCGGGGATGATGGTGCGCCAATTGGCGATGCCCGGATTGTGCAGGTCGACGGCTACCACCTTGCCCTTGGGAGCCTCGTAATTGGTTTGCAAGTACATGGTGTCGCCGATGTTATCAATGAAGTCATAGGTGTAGTCCATGTTGGAGGTCATCTGTATGAATTGCGAGTCGGACTGTCTCAGGTCTCTGACAAACAGGTTGTTGCCAGAACCGGCACCGCTCTCGTAAAGCACCATGATGGTCTCTTCCTCGTTCACTCCCACGCCGTAGAACCGCTTGGGATAGGCGGGGTTCATATAGAACAGCACGTCGTCGCTCTGTGGCGTTCCGATGCGATGGTAGTATATCTTGTGGCATTCGTTCACCGCCGACAGTTCGTTGCCTTCCACGGGGTCGTAGGCACTGTAGTAGAAGCCGTCGCCCTGCCAGGCAGCACCACTGAACTTCACCCAGAGGATATGGTCGTCGAGCAGTCGCCCTGTGGCGGCGTCGAGCACGTAGATTTCTCTCCAGTCGGACCCGCTGCGGGAGATGCTGTATGCCACATATTTGCCGTTGTGGGAGAAGGTGACGCTCTGTAGGGCCACCGTCCCGTCGCTGCTCAGCAGGTTGGGGTCGAGGAACACCCGTGGCGTGCCGCCTAACTCATCCATCACATACAACACGCTTTGGTTCTGCAGGCCATCGTTCTTGTAGAAATACCATTTGCCGTGTTTCTCGAAGGGGATGCCCGTCCTTTCGTAATTAGCCACCTCGCGCAGGCGGTTGAACAGTTTCTTGCGCTGCGGCATCTGGCTCAGGTATTTGTTGGTGACGGCGTTCTCCGCTTCCACCCATTGTGCGGTCTGTGCGCTGGTGTCGTTTTCCAACCATCGATAGGGGTCGGGCACTTTCGTGCCGAAATACTCGTCCACGGTGTTGTCACGTGGAGTGACGGGGTAGTTGCTTTTTTGTGCTGACGCAGCAAGGGTGATGGTTGCAATGGCGATAGTGAAAAGGGTTTTTCTCATGATTTCTGATGGATAAGAGGGTTCTCTGTGATAATTGGTGCAAATATAGTTAAAACCGAATGCAATGCAAAGCAAAAATACAATTTTTGCTTTCACTGCCCATTATGTCACCCGGCCATATCTTACAAGGCATGGCGACGGGGGACTGGAGGGAGAGTCTGACAGGTCTTATATCTCTACTGCAATTGCAGTAGATAGGACCAACCATTACAATGAAGGGCAAGGAGAATTCAGGTATGGGGCATTGGACATCGAACGCTTGAGAAACAGGATTCGGGATGACGCCAAGGGGTTGAGATTTGAATTGGAAGTCACCCTTTGTGACGAAATGGACAGGGTGTCGGAATTCAAGAAATGGTTTGACATCGTCAACACTGACGACTCTAATCGGGCGGGCACAAGACCCGCCCCTACAGCTGCACCGCCATCCGTGGCGTAATTTTCAATTTTCAATCTTCAATCTTCAATTTCCAATCTTCAATTTTCAATCTTCAATTTTCAATCTTCAATTTTCAATTTTCAATCTTCAATTTTTCTTCGGTGATTTGTTGAATTTGAATGCGCAGGTGAGCATGAGATATCTTGGTATGCAGTTATCCCATGTCTCGGTGCGTCCTTGTGCATTCACGGTGTATTGTTTGTTGGAGAGTTGGTGAAGGATGTCGAAGGCGGTGAGTTTGAGCGTGAGTTTTTCCTTGAACAATGAGCGTGAGAGTTCGGCGTTCCACACCAGGTCGTTGGTGTTCATCATGTCGCTGTTGTATCCCCTTCTGCTGAACATCTTGATGTCGGTGGCCAATGAGAGTTTGATCCACGGGATGACATACATCAGTCTTGCCCCGTAGTTGAAGTCGAAGGCGCTGATGCGTTCGAAGTCCTCCCTGTCGCTGGTGCTGATGCGCCAGTTGATGTCGCCCAGCAAGGCGACGGTGAGTTTGTCTTTCTGGTATTCCAGTTCGAGCCTGTCGTGCAAGGTCCAGTTGTTGACGGTGCTCTTGTTGCTTCCTTCTGTCGTCCCGGCGTTGAGGTAAAGAATGGGGAAATCTACAGAATGGTTGTAGTTGGCATCCGCCCTTTCCTTGAGAGTCAGTAGTTTCTTGCGGTCTATGGGGCGTTGGTAGTTGGTTCCTATGCCGGCTTGCCAGTTTCCGTTGATGTTGTCGTTTCTTAGGGTGTACGCCCCAGTTTCTTTGTCGTAGGTGGTTCGTGTTCCCCAGGCATTTCGTGTGATGCTGGCAGACCCCCAGATGTTGGCCAACCTTCTGATGCTGTCATTGTTGAATATAAAGGAAAAAGTGAGGTTGTGGACGACGTTTGCCTTCAGGTTGGTGTTGCTGACCCATGTAGACAACGGGTTGGCGGTGTTGTTGTGCGGCATAAGTGATGTGAAGCTGGGTTTGGAGACATTCATGCTGTAGTTGATGTATTGCAACCCTTTCTGCTTGCCCCATTGGTAGTAGTTGAAACTTGGTGTGAAGAGTGTGTAGCTCCTTCGTGCGATGGTGTCGATATGGTGGTCGTTGTAGTTGATGCGTTCGGCATTGATGGTGACGGGCAGTTGGAAAGAGATGTATCCTTTGTCGTCAGACTTGTTGATGGCCAGCCGTCCGGTGTAGGTTCGTGTGAGGAGTTGCTGCGAGATGCTGTTGTCGGTATCCAATGCGCTCAGCAGCTGCTCCCGACTGGAGGGCAATGTCCCGATGTCTTGTGGGTCGAAGTCCTTGAGTCTGTCGAGTCGGAAGAGGTCGTTGTGACTGTTGTTCCAATTCTGTCTGTATCCCACCTCTGGTTCTATGCTCCATTGGTTGGGCAGTTGCAGGGAATAACTGGCGGCCGCGCTGTATTGGTATGTGTTCGACCGTGAGTCAATGTATTGGTTTCTCAGGTCGTCGAGCATGCTTTGTGCGTAATGGGTTTCGGTGCGCGAGAAGTTGTCGTTCGGCTTGGTCTGGCTGAAGTTGGCGTTGAAGTTGATGCTGAAGAAGTCTCCCCAACTGAATTTCTTGTAGTAGAGCAAAAGTCCGTTGAGGCTCAGCGTGCGGTATTTGTTAAGTCCTATGCTCGTGGTGTTGTTGATGGGCGCCTGTTGCCAGGTGGAGTCTTGGTTTTGGGTGTTTCGCGTGCCGTCGCCGTAATATAGTGTGACGTAGTTGTAGAGGGTGAATGGCTTTTGCAAGGTGAACTGGTTGCTGGCATTGAAGTTGAAGTCCTTCTGCCTGCTTCTCGACTCAGAGCCTCCCATGATGTTCCCTTCCTTGGCAAACCGCTCTGTGGCGCTGCGGCTCCAGAAGTCGGCATCGCTCCAGGTGAAGGTGGCGTCCATCGTCTCGTCCCATTTCTTGTCTGCATCCTCGGTGCTGAGATGAAATCCTGTCTGTTTGGTGGTGCGCAGTCCCCTTGGCATTTCTGAAGGTGTCCATTCCCCCTCCCCACCGGGTCGCCGTGTCTCGTTGATGTTGTTGGTGTTGCCGAAGAGGGAGATGCGAGAGTGGTCGCTGTAGTACAGTCCGAAGAGTCGGGCCATGTATCGGCTGTCGGTGCCCGCCCCGACTTCCGCGTTGCCGAGGTACCCCCTGTTGTACTCCCGCTTGAGTTCCACGTCCATCACATAGTCTTTCTTCTCGATGTCGCGGCCCACTAGTTCGCTCTGCTTGGTGGATTTGTTATAGACCTTGATGTCTCTCACGGTGAAATAGGGGAGATTCTCGAGCATCACCTTGTTCTGTCCTTTGAAGAAGTCTTTGCCGTTGAGTGTGAGGTAGTCCACTTTTTTCCCATTGATGTAGATGTCGCCGTTGTCCTTGAGTTCTGCTCCCGGCATCTGCCTTATGAGTCCGTCGAGCATCGACCCTTCCGGGAGGTTGAATGCAGATGCGTTGAAGACGAGTGTGTCGCCTTTGTAGGTGAGTTTCACCCTTGTTCCGGTGACGGTGACGCCTTCCAGGTCGGACTCTTTCCAGATGTCGTCTTGTTTCTTTTTCATCAGGATGCGGGGGAGTTCGAAATAGGAGTTGCGGGCGATGTGGCGGAGTTGGTAGTTCATGTATGTGTCTTCATAACCTTCCGCCGTAGCCTTGAGGATGTAGTCAGCCTGCACGGCGGGCACCTTGAAGCCATAATAGGATATGGTGCTCCATGACGAGCTGGTGACGGTGTCCACGACGGTGGAGTCGCTCCGCATCAAGGTGACGAAAGCCTTGATTTTTGCTTTTGTGAACGAGTCATAGACCTCGCCGGCGAGTTCCACGGTGCGCTCTTTTTTCTTCTTTTCCTTCTCCTTCGGGGTGACAGTGGAGTCGTTTTTTACGATGGTGGAGTCGTTCTGCGCGGCCATGGGCAGGCAGAACGTGAGGAGTATTCCAATCAAAAGGGTCTTTGTCATAATGGGAGAAAAATGTTTTGTCGAGACGGGAGGAGCTCTGTCTCGGATTGCACTAGTCGCGGGAAATCAGGGAAGTGTGACTGGCTGTGCATCATTCCATTTTTGGCAGTTTCTTCGCTGGCCAGCCATAGTCTTGATACATGTTGACATCAAGGTTGTGCTTGTTGGCATAAACGGCCAATCCGTCGGCCCTCAGCCTTTCACGTGCTTTTTCGTCGCTGTTGATGGTATGGAATGCATCATATTTGTCACCGAATATTCTCTTGGCCGATGGCAGGTTGTTGGAGCCGTCCTCCACTTGGTCGAAGCCGGTCACCTCAAACCCCTTTTCTGTTTGGCGGATGTGCATCAGCCCGGGATGACTGCCGCCGGAAACGCATTTCAGCGTGTCGCCCACTTGATTGTAGTTGAACACCCAGAAGTCGCCCCATACGAGGATGTCTTCCGCATTCCGCTCATCTACAGTCACGATGCTGTGGATGGGTACGCAGTGTTCGCCCTCGGCGTAATGCTTGCCTATCTCATTTATTAGATAGCGGTCGATGGCGGGGAAATAGTTTGTCTCAATGTTTTCCTCGCTGGTCTCTGTTTTCGAATCCGCAGGTTGGTCGTTCACTTTGTTTCCACATGCTGCCAAGGTGGCGAGCAAGCAAGAGCAAAGCCAAACGTGTTTGAACTTTGCCGAGCGTGAACAGGCTCTACCCAAGGTCGATATGACCAGGGCAGCGAGAGCGATTGGGCTTCTTTTCATTGTCGTATGCTTTACATTTCTTGTTTGAGCGAAAAAAGTATGATGGACGTGGGCGTACTTCTATGCAGCCGCCACCTTCATACTCATATGTCGTGTTGTTTGGGTGTGACTTGGTTTTGCAAGATCTTTATTTTGAAAAGTAATAAAAAACTCCAACCCCATGGCCGGGAAATGGTACATGCAGCTCACGTATTCGGGCTTTTTACTGTGTTCACCACCACGAATTTCTTGAATGGCGGAGGAGTCACTTTGATTACGCTTTCTGCCTTCGCTGTTGTTTCAGCCGTTTCTGCCTTTCCAACAGCCTTCTTGTCGTTGCTGTTTGCTGTCAATATGGGAATCAACAAGCACCAAAGCACAATGAATGGTTTGCTCTTGATAGCTCTCATCATTAGTATTAATTGGTTTTCTGCGACAAAGATAGTAAACCTTTTCCGATTGGCAATGAAAAATCAGGATAAAGAACAATGATTTGTCGCCAACATCTCCATGAGTTGTCATTGGTCACACCTGCATGGACTCCACTTGCACATAAGACTTCTGGAGATTGCGACGTTCGTAGACGTAGAACCCTAAACCCTCAAACAACTCAATCAAATGTCTTTGTATGTGAAAAAAGCTGTCTGATTATAAAAATGAACTGTTGTGTGATGCGTATTTCCCCTGCCAAAGATCATGCCTTTCCATATATCCCTCTAACATATTGGTGAATTCCTGGCTTTTCAGTCCCCATTTGGGAGCCAACACCATTTCTTTAGGCGACAACGTTACAAACCTTTCCAGCAGGATGTTTTCCCGTAGTCGTGAAATATATTCGGCCAAAAGTGAAATATATTCACTGACCTCGAAAATACGTATGGCTGATTGTTCATGCATTTGGGCAAGCAACGTGCCTTTGAGAACTTGCAGATGATGTATTTTGAGAAAATGCAGGGGTAGGGAGGATACGACGGATGCCTGTAGGAGACATTCGTTGGCATCCTCGCCGGGCAGCCCAAGTATCACATGGGCGCCGGTATGGATTCCCCTTGATGCCGTAGCCTCAATTGCTTTTTGGCTGCATGAGAAGTCATGCCCTCTGTTGATGGTGCGCAAGGTGTGGTCTTTGACACTCTCGATGCCGTATTCCACAGCGACGAAAACATGGCTGCCCAGCTGTTGCAGATAATCGAGCAAAGGTGTGCTGACGCAGTCGGGACGCGTGCCAATGATGATACCCGCGACATCGTCTTCCGACAATGCTTCCTCGTATTTCCCGCATAGTGTATCCAAATCGGAGTAAGTATTGCTGTATGCTTGAAAATAGACAAGATAGCGCATGTCATGGTATTTCCTTCCGAAGAAGGCTTTCCCGTCTGATATCTGTTGGGAGATGGTCTTGCGGGCATCACAATAGAAAGGACTGAACGAACGGTTGTTGCAGTAGATGCATCCGCCGACGCCTTTCGTCCCGTCTCGGTTGGGGCAGGTGAACCCGGCGTCGACCATGATTTTTTGCACGCGAAAAGGGAAGTGCTTTTTCAGCCAATCCCCATAGTCGTTGTATCTTTTTTTGCCCATGGCTGCAAAGATACATCTTTTACACCTAAATAATGGCATGTGTCGGAAATAATCTACCAAGAGGGTGGCATATGGGAAGGCAAGATATGGAATTAAAAAACATACATCATTTCTTGCCGCTTTCAGGAAAAATGCCTATTTTTGCAGATGAAGAATGGAGCATTTTAACATAAGTAGGTGATCAAAATTAGATGATAGTATTTTATGATTTATTTGGATGCAGATTTTTCTCTCAGACGAAGGAGCATAGCGGGCTATGTGACTGAGGATGAATGAAAAATATGCGCCAAAGAAACATAAAAGACTATACAACACCTACAAGAATGATAGTAACAGATAATTTTGATTACCTACTTTACAGTTGGCATCCCTCAAACAATCATCCTATGAAAGAGCAAGAGAAGCACGATGAGTCTCGCAGGGACTTTTTGAAAAAACTCATCGCCGGAGGATTCACTTTGGCGACGGGACTGTTTATGGGTTCTAAGATAGCCAAGGCCGGGGAAGTCCTCTCCGCCATGGGTGCATGCAGCACGTCATACAGTTGTTCTGGCGGGAGTGGCAAATGCGGCACTTCGTATTCTTGTTCGGGCCAGGGCGCCGGTGGCAAGGGCAAATGCGGCTCCTCCTACGACTGCGCGGGTGGCGGCGGCAAATGCAGCACGTCATACTCTTGTTCGGGCCAGGGCGCCGGTGGCAAGGGCAAATGCGGCTCCTCCTACGACTGCGCGGGTGGCGGCGGCAAGTGCAGCACGTCATACTCTTGTACGGGCCAAGGTGCCGACGGCAAGGGCAAGTGCGGCTCCTCCTACGACTGCGCGGGTGGCGGCGGCAAGTGCAGCACGTCATACACTTGTGCCGGCCAGGGTGCCGACGGCCAGGGCAAGTGCGGCTCCTCCTACGACTGCGCGGGTGGCGGCGGCAAGTGCAGCACGTCATACGCTTGTACGGGTAATTGAAAGGTTCCATGAAACTGCTGTTGCCTTCCACCGTCCAACGGATAGACGAAGGAGAGAAAACCATCTTCTTCAATCCCGACGTGCCTTCATGGGTCGTCACCGACAGAAACGGTGCCTTGCTGCTCTCCCTTTGCAACGGTTCCTTGACGCAAGAGGAAATGGTCGGATTGCTTGAGGAGGAATATGGCGGGGAGGCTGCCGACATGGTGGACAGGTTCTTCCGCCATGCCATTGAGTCAAGGTTGTTTGACACCCCTTCTCCCGGTGAAACTCCCATCCTCAGGAACGAGGGAAGGCTGAGCATCGTGCAGTTTTCCATTTCCCCGTCTTGCAACCTCAACTGCCGATACTGCTATGCCACCGACAGGGAGGAGAGTGCCCATCCAAGGATGACGCTGGATGACTACAGGCGCGTGGTGGACGAGTTGTGCGAGATGTCGGACATGGTGAAGTTCACCTTGACTGGCGGAGAACCCTTGCTCAACAAAGACTGCCTCGACATCGCGAGGTACATCAAGGGCAAGGGGCATTACGTAGACCTGTTGACAAATGCCACGTTGGTGGACAGTCGCAACGTGGGGCGTATTGCCGAGGTGTTCGACATGGTGACCGTGAGCGTGGATGGCAGCAGCGAGGAGTTGCATGAGGCTTTTCGCGGCAAAGGGTCGTTCAAGCGGACGGAACGCGCCATCGACTTGATGGTGGCGAATGGCATCGACACAAGGTTGTCGATGACCGTCAATCGCCTGAACATCCACGACGTGGCGGCGATGGCTCGAAAATATGGCAGCCGCTTGAGTTTCGCTCCACTCTTTCCCGCTGGGAATGCGAAGAAGGATCAAGACATTTCCATCACCGGTGCAGAATATTATGAGGCGCTGCGCCACGCCGAAGGGGTGAATCCCCTTTCGTATTGTGAGTCGTCGCTCGACGAGGCAAGGCATTGTCGCAGCTGCAAGTGCGCCGTGGGCGACAGCGAACTGAGTTTCTCTGCCACCGGGGATGTCTATCCCTGCCAGTTGTTGCACTATCCGGAATTTCTTCTTGGCAACATACACGAGAGAGGTGTGTGGGAGATGTATGAGCAGTCGCCCGTCGTGGAGATGTGCCGGCGTCTCACCGTTGACAACATCGAGGGGTGTGCCACGTGTTTCCTGAAATACGTGTGTGGCGGGGCTTGCCGTGCCCGTGCCTTCCATGAGTGTGGCGACATCTGGCAGTCGGGACGTTTCTGCGAATACGAGCGGCGTGCTTTCATCGATGGCATCATCGACATCTATTCCCAAAACGTGCTTTGAACTTTTCAGCTTAGCAGGCAAACTGTCGTGCCGCAAAAAGAAACCCACATCGCCAATTGGTTGACACCTTATTATTATATATGCCAAGGAAACTTCATTTGCTTTTTTTGATTTGACTATTAAAAAAAGTCATTTTTTCTTGCAGAAATAAAAAATAATATCTATCTTTGCCACGAAAACAAGTGTATCTCCCCGCCGGAGATACACTTGTTTTTGAGTTTTTCCGCAACCACCTGGCATTGTCTCAAGTGATGGTTGCTTCCATTCACATTCTATTTTGCAAAGATAGCAAATATATGGTACAACTCCAAATTTTCTTTCCAAAAATGTTGGCAATTTCTTTTATTTATGACATTTTATTTATTTGGAATCGACAACTAATCCTTCTTGTCTTTTAGTAAATTGATTATTCTCTCATTTTCATTATGTATTCTTGTTTCATCAATTGATTTCAAATAAACCTTTGTCATATTTTCTGATGAATGACCTAAAGCTTCGCTGATGACACTGACAGGAATGTCAATGGATTTGGCTATGCTTGCCCATGAATGACGTGCCACATACAAGGTGAGTTTTTGTTGGATGCTTAGACGGATGCCGATGGTAACAAGATTTTTATTCACTATATATTGAACATGTCGGTATTGATTGCGTTCTCCTTTGCCAACGGTATGGATGATGGGAAGCAAATAGGTGTCGTTAAATGCCTCATAGCTATCTACAATTTGTTGCATGGCGGGCTCCCATTTGACAGAGAGATTTTGTCCTGTTTTTTTTCTAGAATAATACAAGATCCCGTTATTGATGTCGCTTTTTTTCAAATATGCCATATCTACAAAAGCCATTCCCCGAGTATAGAAACTGAACAGAAACAAGTCGCGCGCCAATTGCTCCTGCTTGTTTCCTGGGATATAATCTTTGATTTTGCGTATGTCTTGTTGCGAAAGTGCACGTTTCTGGGTTTTTGCCATACCCGTGTAAACATGTTCGAAGGGGTGATTGTCTGTTGCCAGTTTTTGTCGGACGGCCCGGAGGTAAGTCGCCTTCAAGATTCTCATATAAAACGATATGGTATTCCAGCATACCTTGTTGCTTTTCAAGTATTCCTGATAGTTTATCATCAAGGAATCATTGAAATCCTCAAACAGCAAGGTTTTGCTTTTTAGGAACCGGTTAAAACTGTGGAATGTGGTGCGATAGGTCTCGGCTGTCCGTTGTCTTCCATTTTGTTTTTTCTCCTTGATCAAAACCTCCATGAAATCTTGGAAAGATTGTTTCTCAATGGTTGCAGATGAAGCACAGGTTCCCTCCTCTTTTGTGTTGTCTGTGATACATCTTGCTTCATTCTTTTCGGAGTCGACGAAAATTTTGACAGATTCTTGACTTGTGGGAATGTTGATTGTAAGTTCGATTTTCATATCTATGAGTTAATTATTAAATAGAAATAGTGTTTGAAAATTAAACTAACAAAGTTGAAAAATATTATACATGTAAACTTATTGGATACACTTTTCGTTTTATTACATCTATTATTGTTGGGAACGTATTATCGTACCGCTCCCAAAATAGTCATAGCTACTCTATCTTCTAGTTATGTAGGCTCAAGTGTGGTGCAAATGTTGCACATCCACCTGAACATTCCAAAACCCTATATTCAAAAGAGCAACATCATTATAAAAACAAAATTGAATCCAAATGCGTTGTTATTGCACAACACATGGTTTACAAGTCACATCTCCGTATGAAAGCCAATGGGCTATCTTGCAAATCATAGCTAACAAGTAATACATATGCTTTTTCAATAAATAATTAGAACTTTACATTTGGTGGAAAAATATTTTTGAAGCACTCAACCAATATGTGGCTTCTACAAGGAAGTCTTTTGGGACATCGATGAATGCCAGACAGTAGTTATGGCAAATCCATTCCTTCTTATTGATTCAAATCCATAAGGTCTAAGATGCTGATAAATAATTGCCTTTTGTCGCTCCACTCTTTATTGCGGAAAGCAAAGCGATGATTGTTGCCGTATTCTAGTAGGAAAGGTTTTTCGGCAGAGAAAAGCTGGCGCAACTGACTTCTGGTCAGCTTGAAACGTATTCGATTGACATAACCTTTTTTACCCAATTCGCGAAAAAGGAACTCTCCTTGGGATGAGATGGCAACACCTTCAGCGGGTATAACAGTAACAAGGCTGTCTGTGATGGGAGTGGTGGAATGTATGGTAGCCGTTAGAGACACAGTGTCTGTAGTGACCAGGCATGATAGGTCGAAAACCAGATTCTTCAAAGCCTTGCTGTCGGATGTCTTGGCCATCTTTTGCGGCATGATGAAATAGACCATGCCCTCAGCAGTGAGGTGGGTCTTGTATTTTTTGTGTATTTTGGGGATATTTCCCGAAAAGGAGGAGATACACGACAACTGTATGATGGCCAGTAACAATAACCTGAACTTTACCATAGCGATAGGAAGGAAAGGAAATGCAGGTGGGCGGACAAATCCACCCACCTTTTGTTAAGAGATTACTAGAAAAAGATTACTCACCATAGACGATGGTGGTGTGCTTGGCATAAATGCCTAAGATGTTGGACGTCTCGTAGTCTACGTGGCTGACCTTTTTTATACCACCAGCTTTGGCTGCTGCGTTGATACTGGCGTCACCCGTGGAAACGATGCCCAAGATAGAGGTTGCCTCGGCTGTACCTACTTTGGAACCCAGGGTGTTGCTCGTTACCATACCAGGGCTTTTTTGTGACTGATAGACATAGCCCACTTGAACAGCCTGGTTATTCATAGCACAACTTGTAAAGAGCAGTGCACAAGCGGCACATGCAACACTAATCAATTTTTTCTTCATAGTTTTGAAAATTAGCATATCCATAGACCTCTTATGGATTGGTTGATAAATAGAACGCTCGTAAGGTCAATGCGTATGCACACGGACGTTATAGAATTGGACTTAAAAAATATCCTGTTGTGTTCAGATACGACCTATTTTGATACCGGGCGAACCGTGGGTCCGCCACAGAATCGGCCGCTATTGCTCCAATTCACGCTGCTTGAACTGAAATCCAACAAATAAGCGCATACCGAATTGGTTTGGTGCTGCGTGGATGACCAGTAGTAGCCTTTGTCACCTTCACCGCTAAGATTGGCACCTGAGCGGACACCTGCAGCGGGTAGGAAGATGCTGCCGCCACTCGGGCCGACAAACTTCCTGCCATCGACACCGTTGAGAGTGGTATATTCACTTGTGCAGTTTTCTACAAGTTCCTTGTTTTGGTCTAATGTTGGCATCTGCCAAGTACCACCCCATTTTACTGTTGCCACATCGTATTGCGTACCAGCAATGTCACTCCCAAGGTTGTGGCACGTGTCCTCTGAACCATCGCAATGGATGTAGGTGGTCCAGTCATAAACATCTTTCTGCGCCAACTCTCCCCATGCATAGTGACCTCCATACTCTTCCGGTGCGTCAGCACCCATATTGCAGCATGACCATTTCGTCCCAGAGGGTAGCCCTAAGTCAATCATATGGGGATGGTTGGAGTCGGGACAGGCAAGATAGGTTTGTGGTGTTGGAGGGTCTGAGTTTTGTTTGATGAAAGTGAGGTTGTCATATCCATCCGTCCCGGTGAATTCTGTTGGGGAGACGATGGTGATGGTGAAAACCAACGGGTCGTCTTCTTCTCCTTCCAAATAGATGACAAGCGTATTATTCGAAAAAGAATAGGTCATCTTGTCCACATGACCAAAATTGCCTTCACTGAAATCTTCTATGGAACCTGTGTGGTCGTCGTTGAACACCCATATGGCGTCAATCTCATGCCTGCCTGCCTCATACGCATACCAAACGCCGATGATGGAGAAATCTTCCGGGTTAGGATTCTCTCCACCTGTCTTTTCACGGAAAAAGGTACATGAAATGTCTTCGGTGTCAACGACGATTTGGGTGCCGTCGACCTTTTCCACGACCATCTCATACTTTTTCTGCCCTTGACAAAAGGAGGCAGAAATCCATAACATGAAAAAGAGCAATGATATTTTTTTCATAATTGTTGTTTTTGACGATGCTACTTGTTAACTACTTTGAAACTGTTTTTTACAGCATGGATGATATAAGTGCCTTTGGGAAGGTCTCGAAGGTTGAAAGACACCGACCCCATGCCATCGGCAACAATGGTCTTCATGGCCTTGCCATCCATGGTGCAAACATGGATTTTGGAACCTTGTGGTAAGTCGTTGACGGAAACCTGCCCGTTGGAATAACATGGCAGGCAGGGCTTTTCCTTGACATCCGATGTGCTGGATACGCAATACTGGTCGATATCAGCTATGGGGAACGAGAAGCTGGCATCATCATTCCGCACATACAGATACTCCCCGTCAAATGTGATGACAGGATTTGAGTCAAGGGATAGGACGGTTTCATTGCCCGTCTTCAGCTTGATGACCAAATTGGTCACATTGTCGGCACGAGTTACGATGGTTGTGGCCATCAAAGCCATGATTAATAGTATTCGTTTCAACATTGTTTACATGGGTTGAGGACGTTTATTCTGCACTGCTGATTACTTATTATTTGTCATATGGCTACGACTTTCATTCAGCAGCCACATTGGCGAATCCTAGTTGCTTGTATTGATTGAGGACATTTGGCGAAATATCTGATGGAAGTGTCAAGCGACCTTCCTTGAGTGTCTGATAGCAGAAGGTGTTAGCTTGAAAGCTAATGAAATGCATTGACGACAGCGTTATATCCAACAAGTTGGGGCAGTCATAGAAGGCAAAATCGCCGATGGATTCCAAATGATGTGGAAACACCACTGATTTCAAATGGTGGCAACCATTGAATGCACCTATTCCTACCTGGGTGAGTGCAGGAGGCAAATCCACTTTCTCCAAACCGTCGCATTTGAAAAACGCATATGCTCCAATGTTGCTCACATTGTCAGGAATGTGAAAAGAAGTTGCTTTCTTGGCTCGTGGAAAATGGAGCAAGGTTTGTCGGTCGGCGGAATAGAGCACCCCATCTGCATCACAATAGATGGGGTTGCTTTCTGAAACAAGGATTTGTTCCAACTTTAAGCAGTAATTGAAGGCTGAGACGGCTATGGACTTGACAGTTGTGGGGATTTCTATTGTTTTGAGATAGGTGCATCGTTTGAAAGCAAGATTTGAGATGGATACCACTTGATAAGCGGCATCCTGCCATATCACCTGTTCGGGGATGGTAAAATGTTCCCCTTCATACCAACATTCTATCAGGCGCACTGTATTTTTGGAGTTGTCAACAATTTCATAACAGGTCGCGTCGGAAACGATGTTGTAGGCATTTGATTTAGAGATAATACATATGGCCAAAGCCAGTAATATCATTTTTCTCATACGGTTTGCTTTTTTTAAAACTGGGATGTCAAATACGCTTATCTGACACCCAGTGTAAATACTGATTTCAAAGGTGGAAATGCTTTCGCAAGACTCCTGAAAAACAGAATCCATGTGGAATTATTCCCACAAACAAACACAGCCCATCCACTGCCCTGTCATTTACTAATACTATATTAGATCAGATCATACTTAATGATGGAATTGGACAGTGGTGGGTGTGCCATTTGTCGTGCTTTCCATGGAGCACATGGTGAGCTAGTTTTTTAGACTAGTGTTGCATCATGAGAGGGACGGACGTGTATCACTACATGATCCGCCCCTTATTGATTATAAGCCGTTATGAAATAAAGACTATAATAGTACGGACATAGTACATATACTGTCTTTTGTTAATTATGGAATGTATACACATAGGGACTATATTTCATTTTATGAGTATCTTCCGGCCATTGATGATGTAAAGACCACGACGCAGTCCTCGGAGGGCTTTTTCTGGGTCTTTTTCATCGCGTGCTAGCATACCTTGCGCGTTATAGACACGTACACGGTCTTTGTTTTGGGATGCGTTGGCATATTGGGCAGTTGTTACGGCGGGATCGAAATTGATTTCAATAACCAACTCCTTTTCGTAAAGGACATCATTCATAAGAAGGATACTGTCTGGGATATGAAGCAGATAAGTACCCTTTGACAATTTGGGTTGTATGCTATCCACTTCAAGAGCGGTGTTGGTGGTACCCAATTTCAAGAATGCCGTTGCCACTTCATTGTTCAAGGTGTCTGTGAGTGTGACTTCATAACCTATGTGATGATCATTGTCCACTAATCCCACCCAATAGAAATGATTGAATGTCAACAAAATGCTTTTCAAGGTCTCATCTTGATCTGGCATAGTCATAATGGTGACATCATAGGCATAGTCAGGTAAGCCAAGAACTGTATAGTAGAAAGACATTTCACTGGATATGTCCTCTTCATAATCTCCCAAAAAGAATGAACCATATGGATAATGCACAGTATATTCCCCAGGTTCCGTTATCGGAGTATATAATTTGACATGGCATTTTTTGTTGTCCTCATCATTTTTATCTTTATAGGCATAGGCAGTAGCAATTGTGTCACCTTTTTCGTTGGTGATAGTGATACCTTCCTCATTGAAATAATTGGGATAAACAGGTCTGTCAAAAGTTATGCTGATTTCCGACAAGGTCATCACTTCGCTTCCATCGGCAGGATCCATCTCCTGTATGCCAAATGTTTTTTCTCGGTTAGTAATTTCATACAAGATGGTCGTCTTCTTGTTGTCAAGCATTTTTTTGCCGATGGAGAAAGTTCCTTCGGGTATGACCAATTGGTATGTACCGATTTCATTCAATGGTTGTTCCAAAGTATAGGAATAAGACGCTTCGTCGGAATCAAGAGTCAAATCACCTGCTCTGAATGAGCGAACCACCTCGCCATTGGAGGAATTAGACAATTGGATGATATTTTCTTCATTATAAAGGACAATTCCTTCTTCATTAGAAAATACGAATTTCTTTAGTGAAGTATACCTTCTATCAGAAGGATAGACAGAAATAACGGGATAACCAAATTCGCAATTATATTTAAGCTCATAATAAGAATTCTCCCCTTTCCCTTTGTTACCTTTGATAGTCCTGCCGCCGAGATCTTTAGCATAGACACGCAATATCACATAGGAAGTACTCCTCAGCAAAACAGCTCGAGGTATGTGCATCATCTGTTCATACAGATGTCCTTCAACAGGAGTGAAATTTACAAAGTCGTAACTATTGCCATCCTCATCAAAGACTTTACTTCTTTCCCTATCGATTATAGCATCACCTGTAAACTCTACGATGGTGAAATCAATATCAACATCTGTAAAACCAACATTTTCACTAGGACTGAATGACAAATATTTGATGTTGCTGTATTCATAATCGTCATCATCATCCTGTTGGGAAGTTCCACTTCCCACATAATTGACTTGGACTTTTCCTATAACAGGACTTTTTGAGTCTGCCACTTCATGACCAACAATCTCCAAAGTGTAGGTATGTCCCTTTGCGAGAGTGACATCATTATAGAATTTCAAAAGCCATGACCCACTGTCTGTCTTGATACTGTTGAACGCGTCATAGATGATGTTTTTGGTATCATCCTCAATCAATCTCTCATGGAATCCACCGCAGATGGAGTCGAAACTTGTCTTGAACAATATCGAATCTCCCTTGGAGAATCCTTCCAATACACTGTTGTTTTGGGGGAAGACAACAACAGAAGGGTTTTCTTCACCCGATTCTTGAGCAAAAACGGATGAGGAAAATGCTGCAAATAAGATTAAAAGCAAAAAATGGATGTAACGGCTCATAATAGCATAATTATGTGTATGATGGGTTATTGCTCGAATTTTTTAGGTTGTATCGTGAGATACCATTTCCCGTCTATACGGAAAGGATGCAGCGACCCCTTGACTGTGCCAGGTATTTTACTTTCTACACTGTCAGGAAACATTCTGGTGGTGTATCTCACCTCAGAATCGCTGTCACTATACAAGATGATGGCATCAAGCGTGTAGCTTTCAACAGGAAATGCTTTCAAGGTGCTTCTCAAATCATTCCTTTGAGATGCTGTCAAAGGTTTGGCCTCTTGGTGCTCAACATCATAGAGTTGGTCTAACGCGCCTTCCACATCCTTTTGTTTCAGGGTTTCAAGGAATTGAGTGGCCATTTCCATAACGGCAATAGTATCCTCATGGCTCCTTTGCATACCAAAATCGGTTCGAGGATTCTCAGGGATGGTCAAATTCCTGTTTTTGGGTTCATCCTTGCATGCCACCAACAACAAAGCAGATAAAAATAGAATGATAAAACCTTTTGTTTTCATATCTTTTTAAAATAGGGAGTGCCCCAATTACATTTAGGGCACTCCCCGAAGTAGTTAAATTAGATAATGTTCTTTAAACCATAATTATTGTCCAGGAAGTTCTCCGTGCGGATATACCCATCCATAGACCCATGTGCTGATCGAGCCCCATCCATAAGAGACGGTAACAGGAATTGCAACTCTAACCTTGGCTTCAACGTTGGAACCTCCATTGTTGTAGAAATAGATGTAGTTTCCAACTTGTTTGAAGGAGATGGCGATGTTACCATTGGTCTTTAGTCTCAATTGACCTGATGTCATACCACCGACTGCAGGATCGATGTTGTTGTCGATGACAATATTACCATTGGCATCCTCCTTGAAAGAGAACTTCGCATCGTCACAAGCGAAAACAGGATCTTGAACTTGGTAGTAATCCCACAAGCTCTGTGTCCACATCAACTGTTCGTCTGTAGATGACACAGATCCATCAGGAACATTCTTGACCAAATAGCCGCGGAAGTCAGTCAGAGTGAAGAAAGATCTCCATTGACGAGGACAACCAGAAACCTCACCATCCTGCCAATTAGCCTCTGTTTCTATATGCATGTTGACACGCAGAGGAGCAACCAAATAAGCTTTGTAGCTCCAAACCGGAATGTAGTTCCAGGGGTTCAATGCACCCCAGACGTTGATGCCGACAGGCTTGGTATGAGTGCGCAACGGCTGTCTTGTTCCATCAGGACCGATGATATCATTGGCTGGATTATTATCCAATGCATTCAGATAAGCACTGTTGACGGCAGTAATGTCTGCAGCAGAAAGAGTGGCACGATCCAAACGTGCATAAGTATTCTTTGCTGAGTTATCCCAAGCCTTATGGGTGCTTGCCACGTCATGCAAGTTGTAATTGCCATTTGCTGCATAGTTGTCTTGCCACCATGTCATGGTCAGCAAGCCCCTCTTGTAGCCTGCAAAGTTCTGCCAGTTAATAAGGGAAAGTGGTAATTCACTATTATAGAAATATCTGGTATCCACATGCTTGCCACCACTCAGAGATATTCTTGAGCCATTTCCTGTTTCATAAATATCAGAAGTTGTAAGCGTACCATAGTTCTGTTCAAACTGGATATCCCATGAGCCACATGGTGAAGGAATGTTCTTGACAATTCTATTATTCTCATATTTATAGACGTTCATCAAGTCATTGTCATAGAAGCAGTAGTTCTTACCATGGGCAGCCCACCATTCCTGAAGTTCAGATTTGAACTGCAGCGGAAGGATATCATGCTCCTGATGTGCATTGCTCAACCAATATTGGTCATAGAATGCAGTGATGGACGGCAGAGGTTTCGGCAGCGAGATGGTGAATTTCCAATTGAAATACACATTAGGATAACGCGGGTCATTGGACTGGAAGAGCACTTTGGCTGTAAATGTCTTCGTGTCATTCTCCGAGTTGCAATAGATAGTCTTGATCTGACTAGGTGTCAAATCCCAAGAGGCTATGATGGCATCACCATGGAGGTTGGTAGTTTCCGAAACAACAGGCAAAGCGAGTGGATCTGTAATTCTATCCAAATGATTCGGTGCGGAAGTCAATGAAGCATAATTACTTGGCCAGTTGGTCTTCCATGAGCCAGTAACCAATATCGGTTTTGATGTTTCGGTCATATATATTTCACGGAACATCTGCTCTGAAATACCTGCCAATGCGGAGTGATGCTCAATCGCTGCATAAACTTGAGTGATGAATTCCCTCCAAGTAATAGGGGTAGCTGAGGCACCACCGCAAGGATCGAGAGTGGCTGCACTTTCTTTTTCAAACAGAAGTGTATCGGCAAGTTCTGGCTGAGGATCTGGACCTGGGTCTTTCTTGTCAGTCCATTTAATCTTCAAATAGCGCCTGTCAACGACATGACCCTGAACTGTGTCTACCAATTCTACACGGACGATAGGCTCTTTACCAATACAAGCCTTGTTGTCTGTCACACCATTAGGAATACATGATTTAATGATACCATCGGGAGTGACGGTAGCAAACTCTTGCTGGTTGGTTCTGTGTGGAGCATCGTTCCAATAATCACGATTCATCATATGGAAGCGGAAAGCCATACCATATTGCTTCAGTTGAGCAGGTGTGATGGTGGTTTCGCAAACGCAAGCTGGGTCACGATAGCTCCCATTATACTTGCAACCCGTGATAAGCTTTTTCAAATCATAGGTTTCCCTATAATAAACCAATTTGGAAACAAGCTTCAAGGGATTATCATCAACACGTGAATTTAAGACTGTCAAAGAGTCACTGAAATGACGAGGTCTATACAAATCAACAAGTCTTCCTGATGGATTATCAACATTGTCATAGAAAGTTTCTTGACCAGACCAATCTCTATTAATTAATGCTGCAAAATCAGCATTGTTCTCTTGTGCACGTGCGGCAATCCTTGGGAAGTAGAAATTCTCCACCAAGCGGGAGTTCTCGGAAATGATGTCAGCTGGCTCATACAAGTTAGGATTACGTGGAACCTTCAAAGCCACAATGGTGATAGGATTGACATCGTCATCACCAAGGTAAACATTCTTGACTTTCTTGATTTTCACCGTCATCAATCCATTATGGAAATCCTTGATTCCATTGAAAGCAATAGGAGACTCGACTTCAACGGCACGTGTCTTAGCAGTAGCAGCCAGGAAGTTGATGTTCGCCACGTCGATGCCACTTTCTTGCACGGTAGTAGGATTCAGACGATAAGTTGCCTCTGTCTCACCAGTGCTGACAAGGTAAGAAGCACCTGTAGGAACGGTGTCATTTGGCAAGAATGCATTATATTTGAGAGATGTAAACTCGATTGCCTCAATACCTTTGATAAAGAGTTGGGGAACAAGGGAGATGCTGTTGAGCATGCGCTCCACCAGAACTTCCAAGGCTGAAAGGTTGGCGTTCACATTGACAATCATCTGCTCCAGATTAGTCATTTGAGATCTCATCACCGAGATTTCTTGGTTTGTCTGAATCTCGCCGATGGCGGCTTTCAGCTGATCAATCTGCTCTTGCAGGTTTGCATCATTGAACTCGTCCATGAATTTCTGCAAAGCTTCCATTTGGATTCTCAAGTTGGCCTCCACAGCTTCGCGAGCCTTAGCCTCATCCTTCAATTGTCCTGTCAAAGCAGCAAGGTCGGCAATAACACCATCCACAGTTGATTGGTCGGCCTTTTGGTCGATTCTGCCAATAGCGTCATAAGCGGCCTCGATTTGTGATGTCAGCACGGCCATTCTGGCGGCATAGTCTTTCTCCATGCTATCCAGTTTGGTTTTCAGTTCATCCACAGTCGATTGGTCTGCCTTATTGCTGATGGCAGACTCCAACTGAGCCTTGAGAGCAGCGATTTGCGTCTCATAAGCGGACTTCTCCGTATTCAGACTTTGCTCCAAATTAGTCTTGACCGTCAGCAATTCTGAGCGAAGTGCCACAATCTCGGCCTTATTGGATTTAATGTCATCATCGTAGTCCTTACAAGACGTAAACAAACTCATAGATGCCAAGAAGCAGGCACCCAAGAGCAGCATACTAAAAAGTTTCTTTTTCATACGATAACAATTTAAAGATTAATAAAAAACAAATGATATGTTAGTTCTTATAATTCTCATTATTTCATTGACAGGGTAGTTATTATAGTACACGTTTTAGTATCTCCGGCGGGGAGATACAGAGTTGTTGCATTATCTATGAAATATTTTGACTTATTTGGCTTTAATAATTAATAATGGTATGAAAAGAAATTACAAAACAACACGTTTGCCCCTTGGGGATGAGCATTTTTTGCTCTCGACAGCTATGGTAGTTGCACAAATTACAACCACCATACCCTTATAAGGTTGAAGAATGATTTTTATATTTCAATTGGGAATAGGTATTTCAAACAAATATGTTCAATAACTATAAAACTAAAAAATTATGAAAACAAAATTGTTTACGTTATTCTTGTTGATGATGGGAATGACATTCTTCGTTTCTTGTAGTAAAGACGATGATGATGATGACAATGGTGGTTCACAAGTTCAAAATCAATTTGAAAAGAACTACTTTTCCGTGGATGACGGCACGTTCGTCAATGAAGATTATCCTGAGTCGAACCTTAACGATGTTATCTCTGATGTTAGCACCAACAACCAAGCGTTGTCTGGTGGTATGAATTACATCACCATCATTACCGAAAGGGCTTACAAAAAGTTCTTTATTGCCGTACAAGGCCAGCCGGGGTATTGGGTGTATTATCCTAAGAATGTTTATTCCGATGGTGGCGTTTATACCTATATCATTGTCTTGAGGTATAGTGTTGACTATAGGTCGAATTGTATTCTCATAGTCGGTGGGGAATATGAAGATGGTGGCATTCCAAGGTATGATAAAATTCCTGTCAACTATGTCACCAGCAAGTCGGGAGACCTTAATATCAACTTGACCTTCAGCAACGAGAAGGATGTGGACCTGCATCTTTGGACACCAAGTGGAAGACACATTTGGTATTACAATAGAGGCTCTTCCTATTATGGCCTTGATCATGACTCGAATGCAGGCTGTGATATTGATGGGTTGAATAATGAAAATATTTATATTCCTTCGGATTACATAGAAGATGGTACCTATACCGTGGGCGTTGCACTCTATGCGAATTGTGACCGAAGCATCTCCACCAGATGGTCGATTGTGGCGCGTTATAAAGGTGACATCATCAGACCCTCATCAGGAAAGAACCCCGTTTCGGGCGTGTATCCTGTGGGAGCATACAGCGAAGGTGATGAAGCCATGGGCGTGATGACCTTTGAAATCAAGAATTCGGGGAATTCCGCCAACAGGGTGAAAGCTTATATGCTTCCTGAGTATGTGCCCACTGATATGGATGAAATGAAGCACGAAGAGTCTGAATGGATGAAACTTGACAAAAGACATTGATGATTAATCAAAGAGGCCTTCGTGTGACACTGTGGCCAAACGAAGGCCTTGGCTTAACCAAAAAGTATACAAATGATGAGAAAAACACTTTTATTATCGCTTTTGCTGCTTTTGCCTTGGATGGGAAAAGCATCAATTATAACCGTGAACAATGGTTACATTTACTTGATATTGGATACTTCAACCAAGAAGGCAAAACTGGCAAGCAATCCCAATAAATACAGTGGAGATTTGACCATCCCTGAAACCATCACCTATGATAATGACATTTACACTGTTGTGGCAATTGGATGGCGTTCACTGCAAAATTGCACCGGACTCACCTCTGTCAACATACCTAACAGCGTCACCACAATAGAAGATGAGGCGTTCAGCGGTTGCAAAGGCCTCGTTTCCATGGAGATACCCAGCTGCATTACAACGCTCGGCAGTTCTGTTTTTTCTGGTTGCACAGGTTTGACAACATTCACCATCCCCGCCAACATAACCTCTCTTGGCGACGGTTTGTTATCTAATTGTACAGGTTTGACACAAGTTACTATTTTAAGCAACGCACAAGGGGGTGCAAATACTTTTCACGGCTGCTCGAATTTGAAGGATGTCATATTCGACTGTGAAAATGCATATCCTTATTTCAAAAGTAATACAGTAATAGAAAAGGTCACTTTTGGCGATCATGTAAAGTCAATCAGCGATAAAGCCTTTTATTATTGCTCTAATCTTAAGACCGTGAATCTGTCAAATAGCGTTGAACGAATCGGGAGCAATGCCTTTTACGATTGTGAGGGGTTGACTACAATAACGATTCCAAATGGAATAAGTTTTATCGGGAAAGATGCCTTTTCATATTGCAATTCTCTTTCAGAAGTATGCATCTCGGATTTGACGGCATGGTGCAATATCGTCTTTGAGAATCCTTGGGCATGCCCCTTGGTGTGCGGGAAGAAATTGGTGTTGAATGGAGAAGAGATCGTCAACTTAGTCATCCCTGACGGTGTGACGACCATTCATATTGGTGCATTCGCCAATGGTGTCAATTTCCAATCCATAACAATACCCGGTAGCGTCAATGCCATTTCCGACTATGCTTTCGATGGATGTGAGAAGGTGAAGTCTTTGGCTCTTCCCGAAGGTGTGACAACTATCGGCTCCTATGCTTTCGAAGATTGCAGTGCTCTTGAGACTATCACCATGCCCGCCAGTTTGACGTCGATAGGTAGTAAGGCTTTTAATAATTGCAAATCTTTGAAACGTGTCAATGTTGCAGACATAGGTGCTTGGAGTGAGATACAATTCGGAGGCGAGTATGCCAATCCATTCTATTATTCCAAATCTTTCTATTTCAACAATGAATTGGTCAATGAATTGGTGATCCCCGAGGGAGTGAAAGTAATCAAAGGCTATGCTTTTGAACGGTGTCAAGACCTTGTTTCCATTACTTTTCCAAGCAGTCTTACAGAGATAGAAAACTATGCGTTCCTGTATGATGAAAACATAGCTGAGATCATTTGCTTTGCTGACATTCCACCTGCTATGTCCCAACACTCCTTTTATGGAGTTAGCAAATATAAGATTGACCTTTACGTACATGAATCTGCCAAGGAAAGCTACCTCAATGATTATTGGTGGAAAAGTATGAATATACATTCCATACCCGACAGCACACCTGCAAAATGCGCCAAGCCAACAATCAGCTATGAAAATGGCAAGTTTGTCTTTGAGTGTGAGACTGAAGGTGTTGAATTCATTTCTCAAGTAACGGATGCCAATGTCAAGGCACACGCTTCAAGTAGGATTTCCCTTGAGCCTGTATATGTTGTCAGTGTGTTTGCCCGATTGAAGGGAAGTGAAGACTCTGACGTGACAACAGCAGAATTCAGGTGGGAAAACAACAACCCCAAAATCACCTATGTCAAATAAATACCGAACAATATGAAAACAAGATTTTTTATACAAGCCATTCTTTTGTTTTCACTGAATGTTTCAGTCGCTGCATACACAGGAACGCAAGAAATAGATGGCATCTATTATGAATTGGTTACAAAGTCAAAGAAAGCGACGGTGGTCAGAGGCTCCAACAAATATGAAGGTGATGTCGTCATACCTTCCACTGTAACCTTTGATGGTACGGTTTGCAATGTTGTTGGCATAGAGAAACAAGCTTTCTACAGGTGTGGGGATTTGCTCTCTGTCACCATTCCTGCCAGTGTCGTTTCCATCGGAGAATTTGCGTTCGAAGGTTGCGGAAAATTACTGAGGGTTGTTTTTGAAGGAGACGGGCTGACAACCATGGGGCAATATGTTTTCAGTGAATGCAGCAGTCTCTCTAAAATCAATATTCCCAACACGCTCACAAAAATCCCAGAGGCATCATTCCATAAATGCATTAGTCTTAACAATGTCGTTATTCCCAACAGCGTTGCCGACATCGGTGATGCGGCTTTTTTTGGCTGTACCTCTCTCTTTTCAATTTCAATTCCTGAAAGTGTGACAAACATAGGAGAGTCTGTCTTTGAAGGATGTACAAGTCTGAGAAGTTTCAGACTTCCAAGAAGCTGGACGAAAATACCTTCAGGCGCATTTGCTGAATGCACCTCATTAAGTTACTTGGTCATACCTGAAGGAATCAAGGAATTGGGGGATGGCGCCTTTCGTGATTGCAGTGGCGTTGAAGAGTTGTACATTCCCAGCAGTTTGACAGATGTTGGAGATGACGCTCTACGTGGCTTTAAAAACCTTCAACACTTGGATATACCTGATGTCAGGATATGGAGCCAGATCTATTTTGGATTGTATGAAGACAATCCTTCCTTGTGGGCAAAGGAGTTTTGTGTGAATGGAGAAGTGATTGAAAATCTTGTCATTCCCGATGGGGTGACCAGGATAGAAGAGGATGTCTTTCCTATTTGCAGGGAACTCAAGACCATTACAATTCCCAATAGTGTGAAAACAATCGGAAGCGAAGCCTTCTATCTTTGTCCTCAACTTACAACCGTGGTCATCGGCAACGGGGTGCAGAAAATATGGGATGAGGCATTTGGAAGATGTGGGGAATTGCTGGATGTCTATTGCTATGCTGAAAAAGTCCCGGAAAATTGGTCTGCGTTTAAGGATTCTTATATCGAAGAAGCGACATTGCATGTGCCGGCTGCATCAGTAAATGCATATAGGGATGATTATAAATGGGGGCAGTTCGGCACGATCGTGGCCATTAAGGATGGTGACCCGAAGGCAGAACTTCCCAAATGTGCCAAGCCCAAAATTAGTTATGAAAACGGAGAATTGGTCTTTACGTCTGACACACCTGATGTGACATTCAAATCTATTATTCTTGACACGGATATGGGGGAGCGATGCACCAATGAGTTTGATATCGACGTATCATACATCGTCAAGGTGATGGCAACGCGTGAAGGATATGAGCCAAGCGATGTCAGCATTGCTGAGATTTATTGGCTTGAGAACGGAACACAAGATGACATTGAAGTCATTGAAGTGGATCCCGTCAGCCTCGTCAATGCCGGGAATGGCGGCATCTACAACCTCGCTGGTCAGAAAGTTTCTGACAGTTATAGGGGAGTGGTTGTCATCAATGGCAAAAAGGTACTCAAAAAGTAGGAAAACGATCACTTCTTTTTCAAGTGAACTCTTGGTTGATGATGCAAAAATGACAAGTCCATTCTTCTCTGGCAACATGTCTCACGTCGTTTCACGCATGTCCAACGCTTGTTTTCACAGAACAGCATGGAGCAAATGGCTTTTTTTCATAACCTCCATGCTCCTTTTGGCATGCCATGAGCATCACACCGATGTTCCTGAACCTCCCGAGCCGTATGTCTCACGGCAGACCGTCATTCTTTTTATGCCTTGGTCAACCAATATGAAGGATTTGTTTGATGAGAACATCGCGGACTTCGAGAAAGCCATAAGCGAAGGGATTCTCCACGATGACCGCGTGCTGGCATGCATTGCCACCAGCGTGGACCGCGCTTGCATCATCGAGCTACGTATGGAAGACGGGAAGGGCGTGCGGGACACCCTGCAAACCATTGACTATCCCAGATTCTCCAACAGCAGCCAGATCACCCGGATGCTCAACGACATCAAGGCCATCGCCCCCGCCCGCCGCTATTCCATGGTGGCAAGCGGGCATGGCATGGCTTGGCTTCCAGTGGATGCCACCCGCTCTTTTGCCGCTCCTCCCTTTCCCGACAAGCCTGTCACCCGATTTTTCGGTGGTCTCACCCCATTGTACCAAATAGAGGTGTCGGCATTGGCTCAAGGCATAGCAGACGCAGGCTTGCATATGGAGTACATCCTCTTCGACGACTGCTATATGGCCTCCGTGGAAGTGGCTTACCAGCTCCGCCACGTCACCGACCATGTCATAGGGTGCCCCACGGAAGTCATGGCCTACGGCTTCCCATACCACCTCTGCGCGAAAATGTTGGTGGGTGACATTGACTATCAAGGCGTTTGTGATGTCTTCCATCAATTCTACAGCAATTATCATATGCCGTATGGGACTGTGGCGGTCATCGATTGCAGTGAACTGGAACGGTTGGCCGACCTTGCCTACGCCATTCACGCCCGTTATCTGTCAGACTTCGACTCCGACAGCGACATTCAGTCGATGGATGGATATACGCCACCCTTGTTTCTTGACATGGGCGACACCTACGACCATATCTGCAAGGACAGTGCGATGCTCGCCTCCTTCCACGAGCAATTGGAGCGCACCGTGCCAAGCAAGTCATACACCTACACTTATTACTCCGCCATAGACGGCCGCCATGAGATACGTCATTTCTCTGGCATCACGTGTTCGGAAGCGAGTACCAACCCGCAAGCCATCGACTCATATAAGATGACGGAGTGGTACAAGGCCACGCATTGAGATTTCTATTAACCAAAACAATACTAAAATGAAAAAGTTATTCTCTTTAATCATTCTTTTCGTTTTCGCCCTCTCTGTGATGGCGGACGACATGCTCCTTCAGATTTGGCAGTCTGACGGTAAGGTGGTCAACATCGACCTGAACGAGCAGCCTGTCACAACCTACTCGGATGGTAATCTCATCATTACCACGACAAGGACCACCATCACCTATCCGCTGGAGAAGGTGGTGAAGTACACCTATGTCTCTGCCGAAGGCATAGAGTCACTTGACGCAATGAACACGAAGTTCTCACAAGACGGTGAGACGCTCATCTTCTCAGGACTGGCACAAGGCACGGAGATTGCCGTGTATGCCTCTTCCGGACAGAAGATGCGAAAAACAAAAGCTGGCTCTCAGACCAAAACCACCGTTTCCGTCTCCGACCTCCCTCCGGGAGTGTATTTGGTAAAAGTCAATTCCGTCACCTATAAAATCACGAAGCGATGAAAAACACGATTTTAAAAAGCTTTCTTGCTCTGGTCATGGTATTGATGGCATTGCCGATGATGGGGCAGGATTGGATGGAAATCCATTTTAAAGATGGAAAATATCGTAAGTTTTATTTGAAATATTTGATAGATTTTTCTCCTTCGAAATTTGACTCAAATGGTGTTCAACACAGTAACTATGACTATCAGCGTGTTGTGACGAAAGATGATGTTTTTATTTACAAATTGGCAGATGTTGATAGTATTTCATTCACAAAATATGAAGAAGAAATTGCAAAAAAGAATTATGTAGATGCTATGACGGTTGTTTTTAATGTTTTAAGTAATAATCCAACATTAGCAGATGTTATTAAACACATTGATGAAATAAAAAAATCAGAAGGAGTAGATAACGCTTGGAGTGATGGGCATCAGTTATTTGTGAAGGTAAAGGGTTTTGATGTCGTACCTTTCCATTTTTCTCATGATTCTATTTTAAATGAGGATTTGAATTTGAGAATAAAGAAGGAAAAAAATAGTAAAAAATCACCGCATTCCTCTTTTGAATATATTTCTTCCACGGGAAAACCATTAAGAGCAGTAATAGCAAATCAGACACATTTCGACTACGAATTTTCAGATAATGTTGAAAATTATTATAATCTTTTACAATCATATTTTGATGATTGTAATATAATGGTTGACTACATTAAAAGGCCAACGGTAGACTTCTTCTTTGAGAATTCTTCGGATCCAAATAATACAGGTAGTTTAAATCTATATGATTACGACATAATAATATTGGATACTCATGGGGGGTATGATAATAATACTGGTGTTCATGACTTTTTAACCGCCGAAATACTTGGGGCTGTAAATATGGAACAATATACAAGTCCATCTGAAAGTGACCTAACAGGTAGTTTTAATATGTTAGATCTTTTACGTCAAAAATATGATGGTGTAACAGAGGATGATATTTTGTTATCTTATAGCGAAGAAAGGGATGTAAATAGTAATACCAGATGGATTCTTCATCCATCATTGACGGAAAATTTCTTTAAATACAGAGCTAAAGGTCTTTTCTTAAATCCAAACTCTATTTTTTTTAATTGTGCTTGTCAATCTTTAAAGGGTAATGAGATGCATTCAACTTATGGATCTGATAATCAAGTGCAATCTAACTATAGCTTAGCAAATACTTTTTTAAATAAAGGTTTAGGAGTTTATTTGGGATACAATGAGTCTAATTATATAAGTCCTTATGCAAGTACTTGTTCTTTTATCTATATGATGGAGGGTTACTCGTTGGACAAAGCATGTTATGCTTTGAATGAAATAGCAAGAGTACAGCCATTTGTTGCCGAAAAAGAAGATAATGAAGATGGATATGGCGGATATTCTTATATAGATTATTCCTATTTAATGAGAGTTCCTGATCTTTCAAATAATCAATTTGGAAAAGGTTTTATAGTTCCTGTTCAAACAGAGGAATTAAGCAATGAAAAGGCAAATCAAGAATATAATCAAAGTAATACTGTAATTGTAAATGGTAAGGCAACACTTTTAAGTTTAGATGAAGATGTTATTAAAGCAGGTTTTGCAGTGACATATTATGACCCTATAGGATATACTCAATATGTAGAAGCTGAAATTGATCCTATATGTTATGAGAATAATGTATACAAGTTTTCTGCTACATTAGAGAACCTTGAACGTAATCGTACGTATTCATATTGCGCCTATACCTATGATGGAATGAACTACAACTACGGAAACACTTGCTCGTTTAAAATTGACAAGATTAATAACTTGGAACTGTCTACTAGTTCAATAAGCTTAAATGTCGGTCAAAGTACTGTTGTTGACATCACTTCCGGCTCTGGTAGCTACGTGATAGAGAGCAGTGATGAACATGTTGCCACAGCCTTTATTGATGGTAATACAATCTCGATAAATGCATTGAATCCAGGCGAGGATACAATCATCGTGTCAGACAAGATAACCGGCCAGACGGCGATGATTGCGGTGACGGTGACAGGGCAGGCTGACACCCGTGAACTGATGGTTACCAAGACGGTAAACAAGACCGTCTATTCCATCTATAAGAAGACACTTGACGAAAACGATTACCGCACGAACCCTGACGGATGGAAGTGCTATCGCTCTGAGCTGGTGCTGGATATCATTAAGGAAGGAAAAACCGAATCGTATGTCGTGGATGACAACATCTATTTGGACAAACAGAACAACCATCATGGCGGCCAACAGCCGTGTATGGTGCTTGATTTCAAAAAGGGAATGATAGGTATCTTCTGTAACTCTAAGGAAACAGGTTACAACTATGATATGGACGGCTATTATTATTCCACTTCAATGAACAATGTCAGTTTCTCAAAGGAAGCTGTCTTTGAAGGTTACAACTGGGGATGGTTCCCGTATTTCCGTGACTATGGGGATGACAACGTCAATCTTTGCAACTTCAGTTATGACGGATATTTCACCATTCTTGCCATTAGAAAGAGCGGAGAATGGGAGCTTTACTACGACAACAAGGACATCACTCCTGAAGTTGCCCAGCAAATTTGGGAAAGGATAGGTTCTGTGCTGGTTATCGACAACAACCAAAATGATGATGTTGATAATCGCATCCCAGATATTATTCCAGAAGATTTTCGGGATGTGATTGAGGATTACATTCCCATATACGATGGTATGAATCCTCCCAACATCGAAGGTGCTTATTTCCTGAGTCCGGAAATTCTGATCGGCTCTTCTTTGAGTGGTGACCAAATAGGCAGGAAATACAATTCTTATTATCAGAAATATGGCAATCAAGACATGGTCAATAACACGATAGACATGGTTTATGTTTCGGAATATGAAAGCGATTGGGCAAAAGGCAGCGGAGCCTTTATCAGTGGCACGGGCAACAATTTTACCGTCTTTTTCAACTTGGAAGGAGTGAGCTCTGGGATTGAATACAAGTCTGCAGAAGTTGTTTCTGGAACAAAGACTGCTACTGGCATCAAGAACCTGACTCACGGATTTATTATGACGGAAAAGGGTGATGATCCCGAACACAAACTCGTGGATGTCGGGACATTCCGTTTCTTCACCGACCAAGACGGAATGAGTGAGGCCACCTCATGGCCTTTTGGTAACCAATATGGCGCAAGGAAGCGTGTGAAACAAGACATTGATCTTCCGGATGCTCATGACAGGTGTAAAGAACCATTGACACCTCTGAAATAGTCACATTGACAGGTTTTTGATCGAATTTCGTTTTCGGTCAAGAACCTGTCTTTTTGATATCGGTAAATATAAACAATTTTCTAAAAAATGCCACTAAAACAACAATGAAAAAACTACTCTTCACCTTCTCTTTAACACTCTTGGGATTAACGGGTAATGCACAGTTGGTAATCAACGGAGACTTGAACTATGACGGTGACCTAAACATCACCGACATAGTTAAAATAGTTGACATTGTTCTTGGTAATTCGCCAATGAGTTACCTCACCTGCCCCGACGACCATCACCCTCATCTCATCGACCTTGGGCTGTCGTCAGGCACGAAGTGGGCTTGTTGCAACGTGGGAGCAACGGCACCTGAGGACTATGGCGGGTACTACGCCTGGGGTGAAACGGAGGAAAAAGCAGTGTATGACCGGAGCACTTATGAGTATTACCAGAATGATAGTTATTTGGATATTGGCAACGACATCGCAGGAACGCAATATGATGTAGCTCATGTGAAATGGGGTGATTTTTGGGTGATGCCGTCGTTAGACCAAATCAAGGAGTTGGAAGACGAATGCCAAACTCAATGGACAACGAAAAACGGCATCTCAGGATGGCTTTTCACGGGTAAAAATGGTTCTACCATCTTTTTGCCTGCAGCGGGTGGATATTGGGGGGAAGTCTTAAGAGGATCTCGCGGCAACGGTTACTACTGGTCGTCCATACAGAAAATTACCGATTGGACGTCGGACACCGTATGCGCTTGCTGCATCTTTTTCAACTCGTACCAACTCTCCTTGTACGGCTCTGAGCGTTCGGGAGGACAGTCTGTTCGCCCCGTTTCAAGCAAATAGTGCATCCTTATCCCTCGCCTCGCCCCATCCCGGCTCAGTGTGCAAACAACGCCGCCATACAGATTTTTGGAATTATAAGATGAGGCCTAGCTATGAGATACGTCATTTCTCTGGCATCACGTGTTCGGAAGCGAGTACCAACCCGCAAGCCATCGACTCATATAAGATGACGGAGTGGTACAAGGCCACGCTCCGGTCAACACCCCCTGGCGCTTATTTGGAAACCGGGCGGATGTTCAGACCGAAACTGCGGCCGTAGTTGCCGTTGCCCCATTTTGCACCATCCGAATTGAATTCGAGGAAGTATGCGCTGTGCGCGTACGATGGGATTTGCGTTGATGTCCATAAGTAGCCGGTGCTGCCAACGTAGTTGGGGTAATCTCCCCATCTGTTGCCTGCAGCAGGCAAGAATATGCTGGCTCCATTTTTCTTGCTGGTGAACTTTCCCCCGTTGACACCATAGCATGTTGTCCACTCGTATGTGCAGTTGTCGAGCAATTCCTTGAGTTGGTTGAAGGTAGGCATGCGCCATGAGCTGCCCCATTTCACGTGGGCAACATCGTATTGTTTGCCTGATATTTCAGAGCCTATGTTTTGGCATGTCGATGGAGAGCCTTCGCAAAGGGTGTATGTTGTCCAATTGTACGTGGCTTTCTCATTGGTCTCACCCCAGGAAAAGTATCCTCCCTTATCCTCGGGCTTGTCGGCATCCACGTTGCAGCAGGCCCATTTTGTTTTGGAGGGAAGTCCGAGGTCGATCATGTGCGGGTGGTTGGCATCCGGACATTCTTTGTAACTCTTTGGTGATTCCTGTTTGGTTTCCTGCTGTGCGGGTTGTTTTCCTGCACGTTGCCCTGAACTCTGTGCGTTGGCGCAGAGGGTGAAGGAAAGCAGGATGGAAAGGATTGTCATTGTTCTTTTCATAATGATTGGTTTTGATTTCCATCCTGCCTCTGTCAGGCAAGGGGAGGGAATGGTTTCTGTATTGCAAATAGGGATGACGGAGAGATTGCTTGTCTCAATTGAAGAAGTTCCACGATAGTCCGAAGCGGAAGATGCGCTCGTTGATGGGGTAGTGGGGTGTGAGGAAGTAGTTGCCTCCGTCGCTGGAATGGTTGACATGGCTGAGCATGGCGAAGAAGCGGGTGTGCTTCAGGAAGAAGTTGGCGTAGAGGTTGACGATGGGGTAGTTGCCCACTTTCACACGGTTTTCCGGGATTTCCTGCACGGCATATTGCCCGATGCCCGGCACATAGTCGGGTGCATTGTATTTGGTGAAATACCTTGCGTCGAGTCCCAGGTCGCAGTCGAGCACGTGTGCGATTTTGAATCTGAGGAAGAGGTTGACGTAGGCGTTGAAGTCGGGTAGGGGTATGATGTCGTCCTTGCTCGACTTCTGGTAGGTGAGCTGTGCCTCCAGGTTGGCGATGCCGAAGGTGAGTTTCTGGTCGAGTGTGGCAGTGAGGATGCTGATGTTGCCGCTGCATTGCCTGACGGCGGCGGTGTTCTGCAGTCTGTAGGCGTTGTCGCCGCTGTTGGCCACCTGGTATGATGTGCCGAAATAGGTGTAGTTGCTGATGTTGTCCACGGCCACGCGCAGGTTGGTGCGCGTGCGTTTGAGGGAGAACATGCCTTGTATTCGCGTGTGCGTGGTCTTTTTCATATCCTCGTTGTCCCACCAGAAGTGCTTGGCATGGAAGTGTTCCTGATAGAAGGATGGTGCGTTGACGTGGAAGAAACCGCTTGCGGCGAGTTGGATGGTGTCGCTCAGGAGCCTGAAATTGAGGTCTGCCTCTCCGTCGATGTTGATGTCGCCGATGCGTCCTCCTGCCACGTCCACTTCACCCGTGACGTTGTAGTGCAAGGTCTGGCCCTCCGTCTTGCTGATTTGTCCTCCAACGTAGAGTTCGTTGTCGCTGTATGACTTGGAGCGTGTTGTGGAGTCGGGCAGGGTGTAGTGCATGAACCTGTGTGTGACATACGCTTTCAGTCCTGCCTTGGCATATTTGTTGAAGCCTTCGAGGAGTGCCACGGCCAATGTGTTGTGCAACTCATAGTGCTTGGTCTCGTCGTAGATGGAGTCGCCACTGAGTTTCGAGATGGTGTTGTAGGTGTCGGCATAGTAGTTTCTGGGGGTGGAGTATGCTTGGTAGATGCGGCGGTAATGGTCTAAGCCGACGGAGTGTATGAAGCTGGTCACGGGCACGTATTCGTCCTTCATCCATGTGGTGTCCACCGGCGCCTCGTCGCTCCCGGCATTGGGCGCGCTGGCCGCCAACTGCAGCTGCCGCTCGTATTCCATCTCGTCGAAAGTCCCTCCGTCCTTCTCGGCATCTTTCCTTGCCTTTTCCTTCGCCTTTTGTGCGGCATTGTCCTTTTGCGACTCGATGGCGAATTTTCTCGCCTTGATTTCCTCTTCGGTCATGGGCACCTTCCTGTTGAACCCCACGCTGTATCGATGGGTGAAGAAGAGGTGGAGATTGTCGTTGCGGTTCCAGTTGGAGGCGAGCATGGTGGGGATTTCGTTCTCCATATAGTCGTCGTCGTAGCTTTCGGGATGTGTGATGTAGTCGTCGTTGGTGATGCCGCCATTCTCGGCTTGTTTCATATGGTTGTTGCTTGCCAGCAGGTGTGCCTGGTATCGGTCGCCGAGGTAGGAGCCATAGATGGTGGAGTTGAAGAGCGATGCGCTGTTCTCTTGGTAGTACCCCCTTCCGTAGAGGTAGTCGAACTTGAATCCGAATCCGATGCGCTTTCCGGCATTGATGGCGAAGAGTGCCTTGAAGTCGTCCTCGCCGTTGGTGCGGTTGCCGCAGGAGTTGAAGGTGAGGTTGGTGATGGGTGAGTAGGTGTTGGTGAAATGAAACTCCTCCACAGGTTTGATGAAGTGGTGGAAGGGGTTGGTGAAAATGAATTCGTCTCCTTCGTCCCTGTCGGTGAAGATGCGGTTTTGCCGTGGTGCTCCGAGGTTGCCTGTGGTGTTGTATTGTCCGAAAAGTCCTGTGGTGAAGGTCTTGTTCATGAACATGTACGACACGGTGTCGAGTTCCGCTGGTGTGATGTCTCCGAACTTTGAGTCCACGGTCCACACCTTGATGCCTCTCGGTATTTCCGTCTTTTTGTTGGTGGAGTCGGTTCGGTTCCTGTTGGCCGTTCTGATGTTGCCCTCTGGGTCGATGGAATTGTAATCCTGTGCGATGCCTTCAGTGAGCATCGCCATCAGGAATAACACTATGGTGGTGAGTCGTTTCATTCGCTGGTCGCGTCAGTGCAGCATCCTCAGGCAGCATTCCACCATCTTCAGCACGATGGCACCGATGATGATGTATACGCCGATGGTGTTGTCTTCGGCAACGAGGTATATGATTACCCCGATGACGGCGAGCACCATGAAGATGATGTTGAGTATGTTTCGCAGTGCGAAGAACGGGTCTTCGGAAGCCGGTCTGCGATGTCTTCTGCTGCGTGTGGGTTGGTCTTGGTTGGTGATGGGGTCTTCCATGAGTAGATGCTTTGTCTATTGTGCCAGGATGCCTGATCCGATATGGTCGAAGATGTCTTGTACGCGGTCCACGGTTTTCACACGGAACTTGCCGGAGATTTTGGCCAGTTTCGTGCGTTTCTTGTTCAATGCGTTCTCGTCGGTGATCCATTCCTCCGCCTTGAAACGCGACCCACCGTTGCGTTGTTCCTCATACCAATAGTTGATGCGGAAGATGGTCACCTTCACCTGTTGGTTCTTGCATTCCGCCATGAGTGTGTAGATGAAGCGTGTGCGGTCGAGGGCGAGGAAGGTGTTCTTGAAGGTCAGCCATTCCTCGAAGTGGCATACGATTTTGCGTTCTTCCCTGTTGACCAGCGATACAACGCTTTCTTTCAGTTGTCCTTCGTCTTTAGTCATGGCAGTGAGGAGGTCGAGCATGGCGGCGTAGTTTTCGTCGGCGGTCTTGCTGTTGTTGAAGGTCTTCTCCCATCTCACTTCCCCGTTGACCACGGGGACGACATCCCCCAGGTAATAGGCATACTGATATGTGTTCTCGTTGGCTTTGGCCTTGTTCACTTGTTGTTGCTCGGGTCTTTCCCAAGTGCCTTGTGCGATGGCTGGCAGGGTGCCCAGCATCATGATGGCTATGATGAATTGTCTCATATCGGGTGTGTGGATTGGTTTGAGATTGCAAAAGTAAGCATTCTTGTCGAAAAAAGCGAAAGTTTTGCGAAGATTAACGCATCTGTGTGTCAGAGTAACCATTCAGCGAATATTGTTTTCAACACGAATTATCACGAATTAACTTAAGTTTCGGAAGTGAAAATGCCTTACAAAACTGTAATTTATCTTGTATGGCAACCGGTTGTGAAGTGAAGCCCAAAGGGCTGGGACGACCACAGGCAGGTGGTGGAGCGAAGCGTAACCCCTGCTTGACGTTATATGAAATCAACAACCCCGAAGGGGTGACAGAGCAACGATATGAAGTGTATGAAGTTGTCATTCTGCCACCCCTTCGGGGTTGTTGTTCACACCACGC
>CADADN010000017.1 GCA_902786665.1 uncultured Prevotellaceae bacterium
TACAGGGCGATTGCCTCCTTCCCAATTTCCCAGGGCGTTGCCCTGGGCTGGAGGCTTATTGCCCCTTCGGGGCGTTATCGGAAAGATGCGGATAATCATATTATTTATTTTGGTAATTATATGCTAAAATAGTACCAAGTTGTTTTTTACTTTTACTAAAACACGAAATCTCGCGTAACCTCCCTCTTCAACAAAAAAAAAGAGAAAGTTTTCTTTTCTTTTCAAATAATGCTTATCTTTGCAATTTGAAAGAGCAGCAAGCGTGAAAAAAGCGCTGATGAAAATGTAATATAATGACCACAGCATACCCTCCAATGAGGAAAATCCTCAGACCCCTCTTGTTATGTCTGTTCTGGGTGATGGCCACCGCGGTCAGCGCCCAGCTTACCGGTGTCGTCCTCGACAAGCAGACGGGCGACTCCATCCCCTTCAGCAGCCTCATCTACAAGGGCAACCAGATAGCCGTGGCCGCCGGTCCCGACGGAAGGTTCTCCATTGAGCGACATAACGGGTGGACACTCACCGTCAAGGCAGTGGGATACAAGAACCAGACCATCACCATCAAGGCGAGCACACCCTCCGACATCGTCATCTATCTCAAGCCCGAGGCTCAAAAGTTGGACGAGGTGGTGGTGAAGTCGAAGAAGAAGAGCAAATACAGCCGCAAGAACAACCCCGCCGTGGAATTGATGAAGCGTGTCGTTGAAGCCAAGAAGCGCACCGACCTTGACAATTATGACTTTTACAAATACGACAAATACCAGAAGATCACGCTTGCCGTCAACGATGTGACCCCCACGGAGTTGGAGGAAGTCCAGGAGAAGAAGCAGCAATGGATGGTGGACCAAGTGGAGTTATGCCCATTCAACAACAAACTCATTCTCCCTCTCTCCGTCGACGAGACCGTCTCTCAACACATCTACCGCAAGTCGCCCAAGCAGTCGAAAGACATCATACAAGGGCAGCGCAGCACCGGCGTGAACCAACTCATCGAGACTGGCAACATCCTCAACACGATGCTCAAGGACATCTTCACCGATGTCGACATCTACGACGACCAAGTCAGGCTCTTGCAGTACCCCTTCACCAGCCCTATTGGCAAGGATGCCGTGGCCTTCTACCGCTTCTATATCGAGGACACCGTCTACGTGGGCAAAGACTACTGCTACCATCTTCAGTTCACGCCCAACAACCAGCAGGATTTCGGCTTCAGGGGTGAACTGTTCATACTCGCCGACTCCTCGCTGCACGTGAAGAGATGCAACCTCACCATCCCCAAGCGCAGCGACGTCAATTTCGTGGAAAACCTCAAGGTGGAGCAGGAGTACACCCAACTTGACAACGGGGAATGGGTGCTGACGGTTGACAACATGATCGTGGAGATGTCCATCGCCAACTTCCTCACCAAGGCCGTCGTCATCCGTTCCACTTATCTACACGACTACTCCTTCGACCCCATCCCCCCGAAGATGTTCAAGGGCAGGGCGCGCACTTCCGTGGCTGCCGACGCACGGATGAAAGACAACCAGTTCTGGGACGAATATCGCAAGGTGGAACTCACCAAGAGCGAGGCGGATATGGACAATTTCTTGGAGAACCTCCAGCAAATCAAGGGTTTCAAATACATCCTCACCGCCGCCAAGTTGCTCATTGAGAACTATGTGGAGACCAGTCCCCCCGGCAAGAGGAGCAAGTTTGACATCGGCCCCATCAACACCATCGTCTCCAGCAACTTCGTCGACGGGTTCCGCTTCAGGATGTCGGGTCAGACGACAGCCGCCCTCCATCCGCACCTTTTCTGGAAAGGGTACTATGCCTATGGTTTGGACACCAAGAAGCATTACTATTCCACAGAGGTCACGTGGTCGTTCAACAAGAAACAGTACCAGCCCTCGGAGTTCCCCATCCGCATGGTTTCCTTCTCCTCCGCACACGATGTCATGTCGCCATCAGACAAGTTCCTCTTCACCGACAAGGACAACGTCTTCACCGCCTTCCGCTGGAAGAAGGTGAACCAGATGTACTTCTTCCATCGCAACATGTTCAAGTTCGACTATGAGACGGAGGATGGCTTCCGCACCACCTTCAGTTTCAAGACGGAGAGCAACGAACCGACGGGCGAGCTGGCTTTCAACCGCCTCTCCGACGGGCAGCCGGCAGGAAAGTTGCGCACCACGGAGATGACCCTTGGCTTCGTCTATTGCCCCGGTCGCACCTATGTCAATACCAAGCAGCATCGGTTGCCAATCAATTTCGACGCACCGGAGTTGTCCATCACCCATACCATGGGCTTCGATGGCCTGCTGGATGGGCAATACAAGTATAATTACACCGAAGTGGGCATCTACAAGCGGTTCTGGCTCAACAGCTGGGGTAAGTTCGACGTCCGCCTCAAGGGTGGCGCGCAATGGAATAAAGTGCCCTTCCCCTTGCTCATCATGCCTCCCGCCAACCTCTCTTTCACCCTCTCCGACGGTACCTTCTCCTTGATGGACAACATGGAGTTCCTCAACGACAGGTATGCCACCATCGACATCAACTGGGACATGACAGGCAAGATACTCAACCGCATACCGCTCATCCACAAGTTGAAATTCAGGGAGGTGATAGGCATCCATGGAATGATGGGCCACCTCACAGACAAGAACAACCCATTCCTGCCCCAGAACGCCAACTCCGATTTCCTCTTCCAGTTCCCGGAGAACACCTACCTGATGGACAAGAACACCCCCTACTGGGAGGTGAGGGCAGGTTTCCACAACATCCTGCAATTCTTCACCGTGGAATATGTGAGAAGGCTCAACTACACCGGGCACAAGGGTGTGCACAAGCATGGCATCCGTGTCGCATTCGAGTTCACCTTCTAAAACCCTCACGCACCATCGCAAACCATACGAATATGAGAAAGATCAAGAACCCTTGGCTGCATAAGGAAGGCTACAACTGTTTCGGATGCGCCCCCGAAAACCCGATAGGGTTGCATATGGACTTTTATGAGGATGGCGACGACATCCGCTGCTTCTGGATACCGCAAACCCACTACCAGGGATGGTTGGGCGTGCTCCATGGCGGCATCATCAGCACCCTCATCGACGAAACCGCTGGCTGGGTGGTCACCAGGAAATTGCAAGCGGCGGGCATGACCTCCAGGCTTGAGGTGAAATTCCACAAACCCATACGCAGCGACGAGACACAAATCAGCATTCGCGCACGCATCACCGAACAGAAACGTAACATCGTCGTCATACACGTCGAGGTGGAGAACGCCCATGGCCTGGTGTGCGCGGAAGGTGACGCCACCTATTTCGTCCTCTCAGAGGAGAAATCGGCTGAAATGGGTTTCCTCCAGTGCGACGTGGAAAGCGAAAACCTCCTGCCATTCTGATATTCTTTAAGGTCTTTAAGGTCATTAAGGTCTTTAAGGTCATTAAGGTCTTTAGCGACAGAACACTCCGACCACTCCGATCACTCCGATTACTCCTAAAGATGTTCATTCTTTCCGACAACCAAGACATCACGCGCGCGGGTCTGCAGTATGTGCTGCAGGGCCTTGGTGAGCGCGACATCCGACAAGCCGACGACAAGGCAGGGTTGATAGACATCCTCCGTCGTCAGGCAGACGCCGTGGTCATCATGGACTACACGCTCTTCGACATCAATGACGCCGATGAACTGCTCATTCTCGTGGAATGCCATGCCCAAACGCGGTGGGTGCTTTTCAGCGAGGACCTCAGTCTCGACTTCGTCAAGCGGGTCGTCGCTTCTTCACAGCAGGTCAGCGTGTTGCTCAAGGAGTCACCTCTCAACGAAATCCGGGAGTGCATCCAGCAGGCCACCAAGGGTAGGCGGTATATCTGCCAGCGCATGATGGAGATGTTGTTCACCATGCAGGCACCGGAAGAGAAGGTGATGCTCACCAAGACGGAGACGGAGATATTGAAGGAAATCGCACTGGGTTCCACCACCCGTGAGATAGCCGAGAAACGCTTCTCCAGTTTCCACACCGTCAACACCCATCGTAAGAACATTTTTCGTAAACTCGGAGTCAACAATGTGCACGAGGCGACGAAGTATGCGTTGCGTGCGGGACTGGTGGATTCCGCCGAGTATTACATCTGACAAACGTTTTTCCCCTCAGAATAGCATTCATGACCACATTGCTCTTGGCAAGACACGGAGAGACCGTTGACAACGTCAACCAAATCATGCAGGGTCAGACACATGGCATGCTCACCCCTAACGGCATCAGGCAGGCGGAGGCTTTGGCGGCGAGGATGTCGGGCGTACATATTGACGCCTTCATCTCGTCAGACCTCCAGCGCTCCATCGACACGTGCCGCATCATCTCTCATCCCCATGGCATGGAGCCTGTGACCACTCCCTTGCTGCGGGAGCGCGACTGGGGCGGTTTCACCGGACTCTACATCCCCGACCTTCAGGACAAGCCATGGCCCCCTGACGTGGAGTCCATGGCGATGCTCAAGGACAGGGCGCGCCGCTTCCTGAGGATGGTGGCGAAAAACCACCCCGGCGAGACCGTCCTCGCCGTGGGCCATGGCATCATCAACAAGGCCATTCAATCCGTCTTCTACGACAAGCCCATGCACGAGGTGCAGAAGATGACCAATGGGGAAGTGAGGAGACTGGAGATTTTGTAAGGTGACGGATAGAATCAAAAAAGGCAAAAATATTTCCTTTTTTGTCATATTATTCATATATTTGCAACGTTCAAGTGTGGCATGTTTCCGCCACTGACAAACTACTGAATTATAATTATCTAATTATCAATAACTTAAACCTTGACAGAATGAATAGGAAAATCTTTACATTATTCGCCATGCTCTGCATGGTCATGAGTTTGCATGCCCAGACTTCATACGAATTGTCTGAAGCCACTTTCGTGAGTGATGTGAATGTCGATGGGGCACACACTTGGAATTTCAGCAATGGTGTCACCATTCAATGCGGCAAGGATTGGGCCACCGGCTCCAAAATCACGGCAGGAACCATCAAGTTCTCCCGCAACCACAACTTCACCGTCAATATTCCAGAAGGCGTCTCCGTGACAGGCGTCAGGGTGGTGGGATGGTCGAACATCGCAGAATCCTCCACAGACCCCTTGGCCACAGTGAAAATCAATGGTGTGGATGACACCAACACCCTTCCTTACAATACCGTGACCACACCGGGCGATTTCACCATCGACTACTCCTCGGAACCACTCACCGGCTCTTTCATACTACGTTTCAACGGTTCCCAGGCTTGTGCCAAGCTTTATCTCCTCACCGATGAAGGCGGTGGCGGCGATGAGCCTGTTGTAGAAAAGAAAGTGATTCTTTCCTATACGGTAGATGGCAACAGCACCAGTGGCGAAGATTTGGACGCCACACCGGGAAAAATATTTTTCGGTGCCAGCAAATTCGAGACATCCACAGTCACCTCGACGGGCTATGCCTACAAGAGCGACGGCGACGTGGGTGAGACCAGCACGAAATACATCCTGCTCAAGCCCTCCCGTCCCCTTGCCGTCGGCGACATCATCGAGATAGAGGCATACGCCAGCAGCACCCCGAAAGGCAATGACTATGGCTTCAGCCTGTATGACGAGAGAGGAGCCAGCGCACCTCTCACCACTCTCTACCTCACCGCAGCCAAGAACACCCTTCAAACACTCACCTACACCGTCACCGAGGGCGACGGCTTTGAGGGTTTGGAAGAGATTTGGGTGTTCAGGGCAGCAGGCAAATCCACCTATTTCTATTCCTCATTGATTTACGGTGAAGAGGAAACCGAAGATTTCACCATCACCATCGGCCAGTATGGCATGGTCACGTTCTACGACTCCCAGGTGTCATACACCATCCCGGAAGGCTTGACCGCCTCAGTGGTGGAATCGGTGAGCGATAAGAGCATCAACCTTCTCCCTCTTGAGGGAGGTGTGATTCCAGCCAACTGCGGCGTGGTGCTGGAAGGCACCGCCGGTGAGACCTACACCTTGGTGCCGACGACCGAAGAAAGCCCGGTGGTGGAGAACCTGCTTCGCGGCAGCGATGAGAAAGCCTACACTGTGGGTGACGACCCTGATGCAGTATACAAGTTCTACGCCCTTTCAACCTATAATGGCATCGTGGCTTTCTGTTGGATGGCCAACTACGGTGAAGCTTTCGAGAATGAGGCACACAAGGCCTACCTGCCTATCAAACAAGAAAACGCAGTACCCGGAAGCAATGCCTATTACTTCGACACTCCTGACGGCATGGAAGATATCCAGGTGAGAACTTCAGAAACCAATGCTCCCGTTTACAACCTCTCCGGTCAGCGTGTTGATGGCTCATACAAAGGCGTGGTCATCACCAATGGAGTAAAGGCAATCAATAAATAATCATATTCATAGCTTATGAAATCATATATCATACCTTTGACAGAAGTTCATAAGTTGGAGACCTCTCCTATCTTGCAGATGACTTTGTATGATGAAGTAGGAACCGGCGGTCAGTTGTCCAATACGGTTGGCTTTGATGAAGAAGATGACGGGCAAGCGAAATCAAAAGACCTTTGGGACAGTTTCAATTGAAAGACTTTTAAGGTTTTAAAGACCTTGTGGACAAACATAAAAGAGGGGGTGGGTCATTTGACCCACCCCCATTGAATTATAATAATCATCTATCTCCTTTTCCTGAAACAATCTTTTTACCTTATTCTTACTATTACTATTGAGGATTCTTGTGGTCTTGATTTTGCTGGTATTTCTAGATTTTCTAGAGGTTCTAGATTTTCCAGATGTCTCTATGACTTGGTCTTTGGGGGATTATCTGCGGCCTCCACGGCTGCCACCGCCACCGAAGGAACCACCGCCACGACTGCCACCACCATGGCTTCCACCGCTGAATGAGCTGCCTCCACGGCTTCCACCGCTGAATGAGCTGCCACCACGGCTGCCACCTCCGAAAGAGCTACCTCCACGGCTGGGAGAGGAAGAATGGCCTCCGAAAGAGCTACCGCCACGGCTGGGAGTGGAATGACTGCCGCTGCCGAAAGAGCTACCGCCACGGCTGGGAGTGGAGTGGGAGGGAGTAGAACTCGGGCGTGAGGGAGTCGTCACAGAGGAACGAGATGAGGAGCTTGAGCGTGATGGCGTGTTGCCATAAGAGCGTGAAGAGGAACTGCCAGCGGAGTGTGACGGAGTGGTCACTGTAGAGTGCTGTGAGGGGCTGGTGTGGCTGCGTGTGGGAGGCGTGGTGCCTGAAGTGCCGGGACGGCTTGAACCGCTGCCACCGAATCCGCTACGACCGCCGCCATTTGCTCCTGGAGTGGTGCGTGTGCTGCTGCCGCGAGATGCTCCACCGCCTGGCTGTCCGCCTGGCTGTCCGCCGTTGTGTCCGCCACCGTTGTAGCCGCCATTGTGTCCGCCGCCGTTGTGACCGCCGCCGTTGCGTCCGCCGCCGTTGCCGAAGCCTCTGCTTCCATGTCCGTAGTCGCCGCGAGCGAATCCGTCACGCATGCCTCTGCCAGCATGTCCGCGATGTCCGAAGCTGCGTCCGTGATACCAGCTGCGTCCACCATTCATATGCCAGCTATGTCCACCGCGATAAACCGTATAGAAGTGGGGACGTCCGAAATAGAGATAGTCGCGATAGGGATAGCGTGCATAGATGCCGAAGTGCCAGTAGCCAGCTTCCCAGTAAAGGGGGCGGTAGAAATAGGTGGCCGCCACGAAAGCGTTGTACTGCCAGTCGAGCAGTATGTAGCTCAAGTCGAGGTTGCGCTGGGTCCAATAGACACCATAGAGGTCGGCTTGGGTGTTTATGCTCATCAGATAGTCGAGGTTCACCTCGTAAGCGGCCTCATACTGCTCCTCGGTGAGGTTCAGTTCGTAGGCCATCTTGTCGGTGAGGAACAGGGCTTGCTGACGTGCCTGCTCGTAATCCATTGCGCTTGCCGACAAGGTGAGGGCCAGCAAAGTTGTCATGGCTATCAGAAATCTTTTCATCGTAGTAATGTTTTTATTCGTTGTTATTGTTATCTTATTCTCACGGTGCAAAGGAACAAACATTTCTTGGCATATTAAAAGGATTTTCCCTATATTCAAGGGGGAAAATCCCTATCTTTACATAGGGCCTTTTCGTGGTGGTGCTGCGGCAAAACCGCAGCTTGCGGGGAACGGGATGACAGGAGCATTATTATAGTTCTGAGTGATTTGATAAGATAAAGAATCATTTTTTATGGCTTTTTTCTCTTATCATTGGATTTTTAACTATCTTTGCCCCTTGAAAGCAATGAGGAACGCAAAATGAAGAAAGTCATCACCTATGGCACATACGATCTGCTACACCAAGGGCATGTCAACCTGCTTCGTCGTGCAAAGGCTTTGGGCGACTATTTGATAGTAGGTGTCACCAATGATAGTTTCGACCGCGACCGAGGCAAACTCAATGTTCGCAACAACGTGTTGGAGCGTGTGGACGCAGTGAAGGCCACGGGTTACGCCGACCAGGTCATCATCGAGGATTATGTAGGCCAGAAAATCGACGACATCCAGAAATACAATGTCGATATCTTCGCCATCGGCTCCGACTGGGAGGGTAAGTTCGACTATCTCAAGGAGTTCTGCGAGGTGGTTTACCTTCCGCGTACGGAAGGCATCTCCTCCACCATGCTCCGCGCAGAGACCACCCCCGACGTGCGTGTGGGTGTGATAGGTTGCGGCAGGGTGGCCCACCGCTTTCTTCCAGAGTCAGCTTTTGTCAGCGGTGTCCACATCACCGCCGCCTACGACATCAACCCAGAAGCCACCAAGCAATATGTCGCACAGGCGGAAGGGGTGGAGCACTGCGAGACGGTGGAACAGTTGCTCTCACAAGTTGACGCCCTCTACATCGCCACCCCCCATCTCAGCCATTACGACTACGTTCGGCAGGGTCTGCAAGTCGGCAAGCACGTGCTCTGCGAGACCCCGATGGTGCTCGACAAGCAACAGGCCGTCGACCTCTACCGTATGGCGGAGGAGCGTGGCTGCATCCTCATGGAAGCCAACAAGACAGCGCACTGTCCCGCTTTCAACCACCTCATGGTGATGGTGAAGTCGGGGCTCATCGGCGACGTGGTGGACATCAATGCCTCGCTCTCCAAGTTGTGGGACGACAACCTCACCCTCAGGGAGTTCGACCCCGCCCAGGCCGGCGGCTCCATGTATGAATTGGGGAGCTACCCGTTGCTTCCCATCGTGAAGCTCATGGGTGTGGATTACGAGGATGTGCATTTCTACAGCCGTTTCAAGGAAGGTGTAGACATGTACACCAAAGGCGTGGTGAGATACCCCTCGGCCGTATGCTCGTTCCAGGTGGGACTTGGCGTGAAGACCGAAGGCAACCTGGTCATTTCCGGCACGAAGGGTTATGCCTACGTGCCCGCTCCCTGGTGGAAGACCGACTATTTCGAGTTGCGCTATGAAGACCAGAACGACAACAAGAAATATTTCTACAAGTGGGATGGTGCCGGACTGCGTTACGAAATTCAGGAGTTTATCAGTTGCGTCATCGCCCATCGCCACTCCTCCGCCCGCCTCCGCCGGAAGGAGAGCATCTTCATGGCCGAGGTGATGCAACGTTTCACGGAAAAGGAAAACATGATATCGATATGAAAAGGATTCTTGTTGTAGGAGGTGCCAACGGCATCGGGCTGGCCATCGCCATGGAGTTGGCGCAACGGCCTGAAACGGAGAAGGTGTATGTGGTGGACAAGGCTCCACTCGCAGCAGAGCACCACAAGCCGAACATCGATTCGTGGCAGTTCGACCTCGCTGCCGACGACTATTCCTTCTTCGACCGTTTCGACGACATCGATGCCATGATGTTGACGGCAGGTTTCGGGAAACTCGCCCTCTTCAGGGACGTGCCCGAGCAGCACATCATCGACTCCTTCCAAGTGAACACCATCTCCACCATGCGGCTCATCAAGCGCTTTTATCCCAAGTTGGAGGGTGGGGAGGACTTCTTCTGCGGTGTGATGGTGAGCATAGCAGGGTTCATGTCGTCGCCCTTCTTCGCCGTCTATGGAGCCACCAAGGCGGCGCTGAAAATCTTCATCGAAAGCGTGAACGTGGAGTTGGAGAAGACGGGGTCTGCCAACCGCATCCTCAACGTCAGTCCCGGTTCCATCAAAGGCACCAGTTTCAACAAGGGGAAGACCGACCTCTCCCAGACGCACGACCTCGCCTGCGACATCATCGGCCATCTGGAGCAGAAGGACGACCTCTTCATCCCCAAATACGAGGAGGTGTTCCGCCACGTCCTCCAGCGCTATCACGACGACTTCCGTGAGGAGGGTCGCCACAGTTACGAATACAAACTCTCCAGCGGCAGGATGTGACGCCATCAACCTTGTCACGTCGGCCATTTGGACCAATACCATCAAAAAACATGTATAAGATTATCGACGCACACAGCCATTTATGGCTCAGACAAGACACCTCTTGGAACGGTAAGCGCATCAAACCCCTGCCCAACGGCAGGTCGATGTTCCTCGGCGAGGAGGTGCAGATGCTGCCCCCCTTCATGATCGATGGCAGCAACACGGCGGAGGTGTTCATCTCCAATATGAATTATGCCCAGGTGTCGGCAGCCGTCGTCGTGCAGGAGTTCATCGACGGGAAGCAGAACGAGTATCTCGACCTCGTGCAGCGGCAATACCACGACCGTTTCTTCGTCTGTGGCATGGCCGACTACCTGCATCCTGGCTTCTATGCCGAGGCTGCCGCCCTCATCGAAGGTGGTTTCAAGGGGATGGCCATTCCCGCACATCGCATCATCACCGACAAGAAACGCGTGATGCTCAACTCCGACGAGATGATGCGGATGTTCAAGTTGATGGAGGAGCGTGGCGTCATCCTTTCAGTGACCCTCGCCGACGGCGACCTGCAAGTGGGTGAGATGCGCGAGGTCATCGAGGAATGCCCGCGTCTGAAGGTGGCCATAGGTCATTTCGGAATGCCCACCGTGGAAGGGTGGGAGCAACAAGTGTTGCTCGCCCGTTATGAGAATGTCATGGTGGAGTCAGGAGGCATCACGTGGCTCTACAATTCCGAGTTCTACCCCTTCCCCTCTGCCGTCAAGGTCATCCGCCAGGCCATCGACATGGTGGGTGCCGACAAGTTGATGTGGGGCAGCGACTACCCCCGCACCATCACCGCCATCACTTACCGTATGTCATACGACTTCATCGTCAAGAGCAACGAGTTGACCGACGAGGAAAAAGCGCTATTCCTCGCCGGGAACGCCAAGCGCTTCTACGGTTTCGGCAAACTGCTTGAACTGCCGTATGTCAAGAACATGTCGGAATAGAGATTGAAAATTGAAAATTGAAAATTGAAAATTGGCTGGAACTGCCGTATGTCAAGAACATGTCGGAATAGGGGGATAGGCCATGATAGGGCAAGATAGGACATAATGTGTTTTATAGTACCTAATAAACAGAAATAATAACAACAACCCATTTTTATTACCACAAACATCATGAGTAAACCCAAACTCGTCAGCAAGAAATACCTGTTCACTTTCATCTTGGTCACCACCCTCTTCGCCTTGTGGGGCTTCGCCAACGACATCACCAATCCGATGGTGGCGGCCTTTCAGACCTTGATGGAATTGTCGGCCACGAAGGCATCGATGGTGCAGTTTGCTTTCTATGGCGGTTACGCCACGATGGCTGTCCCCGCTGCGTTGTTCATCCGCAAGTTTAATTACAAGTACGGTGTGATGCTCGGGTTGGCACTCTATGCCATAGGAGCCTTTCTTTTCATCCCGGCGGCGGCCCGCGAGAGTTTCACCTTCTTCTGCTTCTCACTCTACATCCTCACCTTCGGACTGGCTTTCCTGGAAACCACAGCCAACCCGTTCATCCTTTCCTTGGGTGACAAGGCCACCTCTACGCAGCGTCTGAACCTCTCCCAGGCATTCAATCCGATGGGTTCGCTCTGTGGCATGGCCGTGGCATCGTTCCTCGTCCTTCCGCAACTCATCTCCGACAAGCGTGATGCAGCCGGGGAAATCATCTTCTCCACCCTTTCAGAGGCAGAGAAGGCCAGCATCCGCGTGCACGACCTGGCCATCATCCGCAATCCCTACGTGGTCATCGGCTGCGTGGTGCTGCTGATGTTCATCATCTTCGCCCTCTCCAAGATGCCGAAGACAGAGGGCGAGGAGATGAAGGCGAAAGGCCAGACCCACACGGCTGGCGAGACCCTGTCGAACCTTTGGCACAACGTGGTGTATCGTGAGGGCGTGCTCGCACAGATGTTTTATGTGGCTGCTCAGATCATGACGTGGACCTTCATCATCCATTATGCCGACAACCTGGGCATCAACAAGGCGACGGCGCAAAACTTCAACATCTTGGCCATGGTGCTGTTCCTCTGCAGCAGGTTCATCGCCACCTTCTTGATGAAATTTGTCAACACCCGCAAGTTGTTGGCCATCTTCGCCGTGGGTGCTTCCATTTGCACCATCGGCGCCATCACCATCGTTGGCATGGTGGGCCTCTATTGCCTGGTGTTCATCAGCTTCTTCATGTCACTCATGTTCCCCACCATCTATGGCATCGCCTTGGAGGATGTGGACAGCCGCGACACCTCGCTTGGTGCGGCATTCCTTGTCATGGCCATCGTGGGTGGTGCCATCATGCCGCCGTTGCAGGGTATGATCATCGACCAAAAGGAAATCCTGGGTCATCCTGCCGTCAACGTGTCATTCATCCTTCCTCTGGTTTGCTTCATCCTCATCTATATCTATGGCATGAGGTCCTATAAGTTCAAGATGAAAAAGGGAGGTGTGGCATGAGTGAGGGCTATCGAGTGAAGGCCTATGGCCAGCCCGTGAAGCGCTATGTGCAGACGATGGAGCTGAAGGATGAGCCGGCGCTCATCGCCCGCTACCGTCGGGCGCACAGCCGTGAGGGGTCGTGGCCGGAAATTCGCGAAGGCATCCGCCAGGTGGGCATCCTCGAGATGGAAGTCTATCTCTTTGGCAATCGCATCGTGATGGTGGTGGAGACACCGCTCGACTTCTGCTGGGACGAGGCGATGGCACGTCTCGCCACGCTCCCCCGCCAGGCGGAATGGGAGGAGTTTGTGGCGCAGTTCCAGCAATGCGATGCTTCGGCCACGAGCGATGAGAAATGGCAGATGATGGAGCGCATTTTCCATCTCTATGAATGAGGGTGGAGTGGTGCGTGAGTCGTTGAAAATATAGAGATGGTTGTGTACCTTTGGCTTCGTCGAAGGTACTCACGCTCGGAAAAGCACAAAAAAATTTGGCTTTTCGCTCGCTTAATCGTACCTTTGACTCCGTCGAAGGTACTCACGCTCGGAAAAGCTCAAAAAAATTTGGCTTTTCGCTCGCTTAATCGTACCTTTGACTTCGTCGAAGGTACTCACGCTCGGAAAAGCTCAAAAAAATTTGGCTTTTCGCTCGCTTAATCGTACCTTTGCAAAAAGTTAACATTCATTCATTAAAAAGTGAAATTATGAAAAAGATTTTATTGGCAATTATGACTTTCATGATGGCAGCCCCTTCGTTCGCTCAATTCCATAGTGGAGGCTTCACCCTTGATGAGGAAAACATTTACTGGGGCGCCCGTATCGGTATTGCTTTTGGTGGAATCAGTGGCGACATTGAGACAGATGAAGGCAGGACGGGTATGACGCTCGCCGGCATCGTGGGCCTGCGTGTCACGGAGAATGCACCGGTGTTCCTCGAGAGCGGTCTTTACTATACCGAGCGTGGTGGCAACAAACTCAAGGGTCCTGCCAACCTCAATCTCGCTGGACATGATGCTCACCTCAACTATCTTGAGATTCCCGCACTCATCAAGTATGGCATCTCTTTGGATGATGAAGTAGCATTCCTGCCGTTCATCGGTCCTTATCTCGGTATGGGTATTTCCGGCGACTACAAATTCATGAAGCATCCTGAAATGGGCTTCAAGATTGGTTGCGGCGTGGAGTGGAACAATCTCTATGCTGAGGCTCTTTATCAGTTTGGCGTCACCGACATTGCCGATCCTGACCAATTCTCGTCACACGGCCACGCCCTCGGCATCAACTTCGGTATCAATTTCTGATATCTCCATAACTACAAGCGGCGGGAAAGAGAAGGTTCTTTCCCGCCGCTTGCGTCTATAGGAGAGACTAGTTAAAATCTCCCATAGCGTATCTGACGGCCAGGCCAACGGCTTTTCCCAGGAGTGGAGGCACAGCGTTTCCTATTTGCACCAGTTGCTTGCTTTTCGGCCCCTCGAAGATGAATTCATCGGGGAAGGACTGCAGCCGTGCCATCTCCCTTGCGGTGAGTACGCGGGGGAGTTTGGGGTGCAGGTTCACGCCTCCATGGTTTTCCTTGATGGTGCATGAGGGAGCGTCCCATGGGCATTTCTTCCATGAGTCGCTATATCCTTTGTAGAGGCTTTTCCCCTCGGGCGTTTCCATGATGCGTCGTGCCATTTCCGTACTGTGCCGTGTGGGCACATGGTTGAAGGCTTTGTCGGCGGGATGGTCCATCAAGTCGCCGATGGCCTCTTCTGTGGTCATATATTCATCGGGGGGGATGAGTGGCAACGGGTAGCAGTTGACCAGCCCTTTTCTGTTTCCTATGAACACCACTCGCTCTCGTTTCTGCGGCGTGAGGTAGTCGGCAGCACACAGCGTGGTGACGCGCATGTCGTATCCGATGGCTTTGAAGTCGTCGAGGATTTTCTTTTCCACCTTCCCATCGAGCATGTTGCGCAGTCCTTTCACATTCTCGCACACCACGAAGTCAGGTCGGAGCTTGCTCACGATTTCCACCAATTCCTTGTAGAGGGAGTTGCGAGGGTCGTCGACGATGCGGTTGCCCGACATGGAGAATCCCTGGCAAGGGAATCCCCCGGCCACGAGACTGAGTCGACGTCCTGCCAGTTGTTCTTTCACGGTGTCGTAGAAGGTTTCCTTTGTCTCTTCCTTTCTGATGTCCCCGTTGACGAAGGGGTGCTTGAAATTACGCTGGTAGGTCTTTCCGGCCTCCTTGAAGAAGTCGAGTCCGCAGATGCCGTTGAGACCTGCCATCTCCAATCCCAAGCTCAGTCCTCCTGCGCCGCAGAAGAGGTCGACGAAGGTGGCTTTCGAGGTGCCCGGCTCGTCCCAATAGGGTATGATGTCCACCATGCGCACCTTGTCGCCGTAACGGTTTTGTGGAGCGTTGTTGTCGCTGAAATCGTCTTCGCAGAACAACGATGGTGTTTTTGCCGTGGAGCGGTATTGTTTCTCCAATTCCAATGTCCTCTCCTTGTCTCCTCCCTTGCTGATGTATTTCTTGAAATCCTTGAAGGCTTTTTCGGCTATGGCGTAGGTGTTGTTGCGACGGGAGGCTCGCAACTCTCCCGAGGCCACGAATTTCCTTACTGCCTTCAGCGTCATGCCCATTTCGCGGGCCACTTCTTCTATGGTGTATGTTTTCATCTGGCGTTGGATGTAGTTGGAAAAAAGGATGGCATGGCTTGCTGTTTCCACTATTCATGCAAAGGTTCCCGCCTTGCATCATGCATGTGGCATGTCAAGACGCCTGCGGATGTCTTCCATCTTCTTCAACCGTTCGATGGAATAGGTTTTTCCCTGCTGGTCAACATACTCGAAGAGTGCCAAGGCCCGCTCCAACAATGTCTCGTTGATGGGGTAGGCACGCACGTCGGATTCGACATAGTAGAGTTCGGCCAGCATCTCCGTGCGGTCGATGCGTTGCTCTTCGGGAAACCGTGACAAGCGCACCAACGCATCTTCCACATTGGCATTCTGGAAGAATTCGTATTCGCCAAGATACTGCTCATAAAGTTCGTGTATGGCGTTGCTCCTGTCTTTCTCGTCTTTGATGTTCATTGCGCGTGCCAAAGCTTCGAAAAAGGCACGGATGACTCGTATGAAATAGTCTTGGTGTATCATTTTAGTCCTTTCTGATTATGATTTCATTCTTTGCCCTTTTCTGGTTTTGTCTTTCACTTGGAAAGGGTGTCCAGTTATCTGGCCATTTTTTTGCCGTTTTGGATGTAAATCCCTTTGGGCAAGGTTGATAGCATATCTGCGTTGTCGGCCCTTTTGCGTCCTTGTATGTCGTATACGGCTTCGTCGTGTCGCGGTTGGTCGATGATGCTCCCTATGGCGTTGCTCGCTGGTGCCACTTGTATTCCGATTTCAGCCGCCGAGGTCCATTTGTTGCCGTTGATTTCGGAGAGGGCGACGAATTTGAGGTATCGTCCTTGCTTGGCAGTGGTGAACTTGGCCACTTGCATGGCAGTGGTGTTCTTGAATTCACCTTTTGCGGCCGGTGTGCCCCAGTTCTGTCCATCGGTGCTGACATAAACCTCGTAGGCTTTCACCATTCCGTTTTGGTTGCCGTCGTTTCTTCCGTTGTAGGTGAAGGCCGACACGTTATAGGTGTTGACCATGTCGACAATGAGGGTGTGCGGGCAAGCCGGCTCCGTTCCCCAGTATTCCGTATGCCAGAAGGTGGAGAGGTTGTTGTCGAAAGCCAGCCGTGCCTCGTTGCCGCTATGCTGGCTGTCGGCGCTTACCAATCTCCACACGCTCTTGTTGACATGGTAGTCGAAGTCGTATTCCATCATGGGACTGTCCATCATCCCGTCCTTCGTGCAATAGGCCTTGATATGGCAAGCGTCGTCATGCTTGAAGGCAGCGGTGTAGTTGATGAATTCCCCTCCGTCGATGCTGTAATGGATGGTTGCCCCCTGGGTGGGCGTGGTCATTACTAAATATCCTGTGTTGGCTCGCTTGATATTCACCGGTTGGCACACCGGCATGGCGACCCTTGCCAATGGTGCGACATCACCATCGGGTCTCAGTGGCCTGATGATGAACCTGAAGGCGGTGTTCTCCGCTTTCAGTTCGTATTTGTCCAACACATCGGGTCCGCAACTGGCGTTCCCCAGTCCACGTGTGGCGGCGTCGAGTGAGACGACGGTGGTTTCGCAAGTCTTGAATTGGTAGGTGTGCCTGCTCCTGTTGTCGCGGTTGGTGTAATTGTCCTCCGGTCGGAAATGCACGGCGGAAGCCGCCATCTGGTCGGGAGCGATGAAAAGCATTCCTCGTCCTTCCTGGTTGGTGAGAGCCATCCATCTGACGTCCTGTTTCGTGCCGTGCTCCTGCGGGAGGATGTACTCCTCATATTGGTCGGTGACGGTGCTTTTGTAGATGGCCGGCAGGCAGGCCTCCTTGCGGTCGCGATAGCTGTCCCATGGCCCGCGTCCGAACCACGACAGTTGTTCCATATCCTTGGGCATTTCCAGTTTGAAACCGATTTTTGGCAGTATGGCCCCTGTGGCGCTTGGTTTGATGAAGGCGTTGGTCATCACAGTGCCATCAGCACACACTATGAAGGACAGGCTGACATCGAATTTCGTGCCGTTCAGTCCCGTGTAGGTGCTGTTCATGGTGAGGTTCACCGTCTTTCCGTCTTCGCTTTTCACATACTCGGCGGAGGTGCCCTTCACCGTCAGTTTTCTCAGCCCCATGGTATCCCACGAGCCCGACTGCCTCCCGTCGTTGTCGGTGGGCAGTCTGAAGACGTTGAGCAGCTGAGGTTTGCTCATCATCTCCACCCCTTGGTTCTTGTAACTGTACAAGGAGCCTGAGGTTTTGCTGAAGACGGCTTGGAAGATAGGATTACCCACTGTGATGGTGGTGCCTTCTTCCTCCACTTGGAGGTCGTGGTATCTGTTCAATCCTTCGAGGTCGAACATCGGTTTGACGGCCTCGTGCACGGGGAGTTTCTCTTCCGCCACCACGTATCCCGCCTCAGCCCATGGCGTGTCCTGCTTGAGGGTTGCGGTGAAGTGGAGAAAAGCCTCCTTGGCCTCGTCCATCGTGTTGAGTGCTGAGAGGTCGATGGATATTTGCACGCTGTCCGCCGGGTTGACCACCTGCGTGATTTCCCCTGTGGAAAGTTGGTTGCCTTCTTCGTCGATGAGTTCGTAGCGCACGTCATAGCACGAGCTGTTCAGGAAGGCCAACTTGTTTTTCACCCAGAACCGTGAATTTTGGTTTTTCATAGGCTTGAACTCCAGCGGCTGGTAGACTTTCTTGGTGTTGTATGACTTGGCGGTGAGGCTCCAGTCGGGGTGCACCAGTCCGTTGATGCAGAAGTTGCCGTCGTTGGGGTTGTCGCCGAAGTCGCCGCCATAAGCCCAATATTCAGTTCCGGATGAAGTCTTGGTGAGCAGGCCCTGGTCCTTGAAGTCCCAGATGAATTCACCTGTGAGGCAGGGATATTTCTCATAGAGGTTGAACATGTCCCTGACATTGCCCATGGCATTGCCCATGGAGTGGCTGTTCTCGCATTGGATGTGTGGCTTCTGCCCACTCTGTCCCTGTCTTGAAGAACCTATCCAATTGATGGTTTCATAACTGGCGTACATCGTACTCGACACGTCGGCATAATCGCTGTTCCCCTCATAGTGTGTGAGTCGTGTCTTGTCGAGGTTTTTGATGGCCTCCCCCACATATTTGAAGTTGACGCCGTTTCCCGACTCGTTGCCGAAGGACCAGATGAAGATGCACGGGTGGTTGCGCATCCATCGCACATGGTTGGTTGAGCGTTCCACCATCGCCGGCCTGAAGAGTTCCAGCGTGGAGAGTTTCTGATGGGCGTGGCATTCCACGTCGGCCTCGGCGAGGACATAGAGTCCATATTTGTCGCAGAGTTCGTAGAAGATGGGGTCGTTGGGGTAGTGCGACGTTCTGACGGCATTGATGTTGAGGCGTTTCATGGTCTTGATGTCCTCCTCGATTTCCTCGTCGGAGATGGCCCTTCCGTTGACGGGGCTGAAGTCGTGCCTGTTGACGCCATGGAACACCATTCTCTTGCCGTTGATGGTGAGTGCGCCGTCGGCCCTGATGGCCACCTCCTTGAATCCCACCTTTCCTCCACGAATGTCGACGGTGTTGCCCTCGCTGTCTTTCAACACCAATACGAGGTCATAGAGGTTGGGGGTCTCCGCGCTCCATTTCAAGGGGTTCGTCACATCCATGTCTAGGCTCAGTTCCGCATCGCCCTCCACCTGTTTCTCCACCGAGGCCGCCACGGCACCGTCCTTTTGTATGCGTGCCTCCACCTTGCCTCCAACGACGCCCTCCGCGCCGGAAAGTGTCACCTTGACGTTGGCTTTCGCATTGACATAGCGGGTGTCGAGGTCGGTGGTGAAGAAGTAGTCGCGTATCTGGCTCTTGGGTGCCGACCATAGGAAGCAGTGCCGCTGTATGCCGGTCAGCCGCCAATAGTCCTGGCACTCGAGGAACGAGCCACTGGTGAAGCGATATACCTGCAGTGCCATGCTGTTCTCGCCAGGTTCAAGGTATGGTGTGATGTTGAATTCCGAAGGCAGGTAGGAATCCTCGCTATATCCCACCCTCTGTCCGTTGACCCAGAGGTAGTAGCCGTGTCCCACACCGTTGAATCGCACATAAACCTCACGTCCCTGCCATGTCTCAGGGATGGTGAAGGTGCGGCGGTATGTGCCCACGGGGTTGGGCATGGAACTGTTGTATGTGAACCATCCTGGTCTGCTGGCCATCACGCTGTAGTTGGACTCGCTGAAGGAGAAGGGGTATGCCACGTTGCAATAGAGCGGCTTGTCCCATGCCTTTCCATGGTTCAGTCCCCACACCTGCCAACTCGACGGTACGTCGATGTCGGTCCAAGCTGCGTCGTTGTAGTCTTTCTCGCACCAAGTGTTGGACAGGGAATTGGGTGTCTTCACCCAATGGAATTTCCACTTTCCGTCGAGTGACTGATAAAATGGCGACGATGTGATGTTGTTGCTGGTCACGTCGGCCTCGTTTGCCATAGGGATGGCGGTGGTGTGTGCCAATTCACGATTGACGCTTGATATGTGTGGGTCGTCCCATTCCTTGCCGGTTTGTGCGAAAGTGTGGCAAGTGACCAGGATGACCGCAGCCAGCAGAAAAATTCTGTTTTTGTTCATGGTTGGTGGTTTTGTGAAAGGGTAGGAGGAGCCAGGAAGCTCTAGGAAATTCTAGGAAGCTCTAGGAAGCTCTAGGAAGTTCTAGGAAGTTCTAGGAAGTTCTAGGAAGCTCTAGGAAAACTAGTGTTTCTAGGAAAACTAGTGTTTCTAGGAAAACTAGTGTCCCTAGGAAAACTAGCCATCCTAGAGCTCCTCTGGAGAAGATGGTTAGTCTTTGACGATGCCGTCGACGACGTCTTGTGCGTTGTCGTTGAGGTTGATGTTGCGCGTTGTCGCAGCCTCGATGGTACCGGAACGCATGATGTCAGCCATGTCGACACCCGTTGCAGATTTGATGACGTCGAATGCCTGTTTGATGGCCACCGGCACATTGCCAGAGAGTGCGGAGATGCCTCCTCCGTTTCCGTCGCCGTTGCTGCTGTAGATGTTGACGTCCTTGATGGCGCTGATGGGCTTTGCCACATTTTCCACGATTTGCGGCAGCACCTCTATCATCATCTGTGCCACAGCGGCACTGTTGTATTTCTTGTAAGCCTCGGCTTTCTTGTCCATGGCCTGAGCCTCGGCCTCACCTTTCTTGAGTATGGCGTAAGCCTCGGCCTCACCTTTGGCCTTGATACCCTCAGCCTCTTGCTCGAGTTGGTAGCGTGTGGCGTCGGAGGCGGCATTTTGTGCCAGTGCTTTCTGTTCAGCCTCATAGCGTTGTGCCTCAGCGACGCGTTTGCGCTGTTCGAGGTCGGCTTCGGCGTTCTTTTGCACTTGGTACTTGTCGGCATCGGCCTTTTTCTCCACCTCTGCAGCGAGTTGGTTGATGCGGATTTCGATTTGCTCCTTGGAGAGCACTTGCTCTCGTCTTGTCTTTTCGATTTGTGCCTCAACAGTTTTGATGTTGATGGTTTTCTGCTGTTCCTGCTGCTGGATGGAGTATGCGGCGTCGGCGTCAGCCTGTGCTGTGTCGGCCTGTTGCTTGAGTGCCGCCTTCTTGAGTGCGAGGTCGTTGTTCTTGATGGCGATGGCGGTGTCGGCATCCACACGGGCGTCATTGGCGTCCCTGTCGGCGTGTGCCACCTGGATTTTCACGTCACGCTCGGCGTTGGCGCGGTTGATGGAAGCGTCCTTCTTGATTTTTGCCGTGTTGTCGGCACCGAGGTCATGGATGAGTCCTTCCTTGTCGGTGACGTTTTGGATGTTGCAGCTGATGATTTCGATGCCGAGTTTGCTCATGTCTGGCGATGCTTTCATCATCACTTGGTCGGAGAATCCATCCCGGTCGGTGTTGAGCGACCTGAGGTCAAGTGTTCCGATGATTTCACGCATGTTGCCTTGCAGGGAGTCCTGCAGCTGTTCGGCTATCTCATTAGGCGACATATTGAGGAAGTTCTTGGCAGCAAGCCTTGTTCCTTCAGATGTCGGTGTGACCCTGATTTTGGCTACGGCGTCCACATCGACGTTGATGAAGTCGTTTGTTGGTACGCTCTCCTCAGTCTTGATGTCCACCGTAATTTGTCCGAGATACACTTTGTCTAGTCGCTCGAAGAATGGAATTCTGAAACCGCCGGAACCGATGAGTACGCGAGGTTCCTTACTGAGACCAGAGATGATGAAGGCGTAGGATGGTGGTGCCTTGACGTAAGAAAGCATGATGAAGATGACCAGGAGCACGACAGCCGCTCCGATGATGAAGTAAAGTGTGTAGTCCGTAAGCATAATACCTAATATTAAATAATAATGTGAATAGTTTTGATAATTAGAGCCGTCAGTGTAAATTGTGTACAAATGTAATGACATTTTTTTGATTTCACAACAATTGTAAGATGTTTTTTCGTCAAAAAATGATGTTTGAGGGTGTCTTCATGGATATCGTTTTTTGCTAGTGAAAGAAATGCAACATCCACTTTGCACTTTTCCTTTTGTAACATATGCTATTTGTCTTGTATCATTGGGAAAAGTCGTCAAAAGTGTATTTGGAAAAATAGTGGACAATGTGTAAATTTGCGTATCAATCTGCATAATATTCATATATGAAGAAAGAACTATCATTACTCCTCTTAGGGTTGCCTCTCGCGTTGTCGGCACAGAATCCGATCATCCGCGACCAATACACGGCAGACCCTACAGCACGTGTTTTCAACAACAAGGTTTACTTGTATCCGTCCCACGACATCCTGCCCCCTGAAGGGCAGCGTCAGGACTGGTTCTGTATGGAAGATTACCATGTGTTCTCCTCGGAGAATCTGACCGAGTGGACAGACCATGGCATGATCGTCACCCAGAACAAAGTGCCTTGGGTGAGACCTAACTCCTATTCCATGTGGGCGCCAGACTGCGTTTACAGGAACGGAAAGTACTATTTCTATTTCCCGTCAGCTCCTGCAGCAGGTAGAGGCGGCTTTGCGGTTGGTGTTGCCATAGCAGACAATCCCGAGGGTCCATTCGTTCCCGAGCCGGAACCCATCAAGGGCATCAACGGCATCGACCCATGTGTGCTTCAAGCATCCGACGGCAACGCCTACATTTTCTGGGGCAATGGACGTTGCGCCAAACTGAAAGAGAATATGAAGGAACTCGCCGATGACAATCCCAAGGAAATGGTCAAGTGGGGTGACCGCGAGATGGAGATGATTGGTGTCAACTGCCTCAAGGACCTGCCCAACCGCCAGGCGGAAGGACCATTCGCCTTCGAGTACAACGGTAATTATTACTTGACGTACCCTTACGTAAGGGAAAACACTGAAGTTCTCGGTTACGCCATGAGCAAGAATCCGATGGGACCTTATGAATACAAGGGTCTGATCATGGCCGAGCATCCCAATGGTTGTTGGACCAACCACCACAGTTTCATCAATTACAAGGGCCAGTGGTATCTTTTCTATCACAGCAACGACTATTCCCCCAATGACGACAAGCGCCGCAGCGCACGCATCGAGAAGGTGACGTTCAATGCCGACGGCACCATCCAGGAGGTGAAGGAGACGATGCGCGGTGTTGGCATCAACGCTGCTACAGAGAAAATCGACGTGGATAGGTACAGCGCTGCTTCCGATGGCGTGACGACACAGTTTGTCGACACTACCCGCAGGTTCCAAGGCTGGTATGCCACACTTCCCGCGAAAGGCAGTTGGCTGAAGTATGATGACGTGGACTTCTCCGTCCTCTCCGAGGCCTATGTCATCGTCAATGTCAAGGCCAACGACAATACGTCGTTCTGTCTTCGCGAGGGCAGCGCCACCGGCAAGGTGCTCGCCAAGATTGACGTTACCGTGAAGAGCGAGATGGGTCAGTTCCGCCGCGACATGAGCGGTCAATGGCTCACCCTGACAGCTCCCCTGGAGTATGTCCCCAAAGGTGTTTCCAACCTGGTGGTCACCAGTGAAGGAGATGGCGTGGATATCAATTGGGTGCAATTCAAGAACCGCCCGAAATACTTCACCCCGGTGGGGAAATCCGCCGCTCCCTCCAAGCCCGATGCCAACGGTTTCATCCGTCGATGGATGTTGCTGGAGCCCATCAAGCAGGATATTCGTTCAAACACCGTGTTCACCGACACCTGGCTGCGTGACGTGTTCTCGAAGACCTATTTCAAGAATCAGATGACGATGATGCCAAAGGAAGGGCAGAAGGTGAAGGTCGATCCTCAGACTCTCGCTTGGCATTACCTTGACAGTGAGAACTACAATGTGAAGCTCTTCCGCTTTGCCGAGAAATATGGCGACCAGACCTATGGCTCGCTCTTCTGGGGCGTGACGGTCATCGACTGCCCCGAGGGCATGGAGAATGTACGCCTTGCCGCCGGCAGCAACGGCGCCTCGATGTGGTGGCTGAACGGCGAAGAGGTCTTGCTGCTCTCCGGCGACCGCCGCATGGTGGAGGACGACGGCATGTCAGCACGTCTTACCTTGAAACCCGGTCGCAACATCCTGCGCTGCTCCGTTGTCAACGGTCCCGGCCTTAGCGACTTCTGTGTCCGCTTCCTCGACGAGAAAGGAAATCCTGTAACCGACAAATTATCCATCATAGCACCGTAATCATCCTTATGAAACGAAACATATTTTTCTTGATATTTGCATCGGCCTGCCTCTTTGCTGGCAAGGCCATCGCCCAGACGGGCGAACCGTATATCCATGACCCATCGACCATCGCCGAGTGCGAAGGAAAATACTACACCTTCGGAACGGGTGGGGGAGGCCTCATCTCCGAAGATGGTTGGAGCTGGCATGGCGGTGCAGAACGTCCCGGCGGCGGTGCCGCCCCCGACGTGCTGAAGATAGGCGACCGCTACTTGGTCATCTATGGCGCCACCGGCGGCGGTCTTGGCGGCGGCCACAACGGCCGCATCCTCACGATGTGGAACAAGACGCTCGACCCCAAGTCGCCCGACTTCAAATACACGACCGCCATCGAGGTGTGCTCAAGCGACGGCATGGAAGACCAGGACGCCATCGACCCGGGCTTGCTCCTCGACCCTGTCACCGGACGCCTGTGGGCATGCTATGGCACCTATTTCGGCACCATCCGTCTTATCGAGCTCGACCCCAACACCGGTGAGCGTGTCAAGGGCAACAAGGAACTGGATATCGCCATCGACTGCGAGGCCACCGACCTCATCTACCGCAACGGTTGGTACTACCTCCTCGGCACCCACGGCACCTGCTGCGACGGCGTGAACTCCACCTATAATATCGTGGTAGGCCGCTCGCGCCAGGTCACCGGTCCCTATATCGACAATGTGGGGCGTGACATGTTCCATGGTGGCGGCAGGATGGTCATCGCCGCTGGCGACCGTGTCTGCGGACCCGGCCACTTCGGCCGCACCATCATCGACGAGGGTGTGGAAATCATGTCCTGCCACTATGAGGCCGATTTCGAGGTGAGCGGTCGCAGCGTGCTCGGCATCCGTCCGTTGTTGTGGAAGAACGATTGGCCCGTTGCTGGCGAGCGTTTCAAGGAGGGTGTTTATTCGATTGAGTCGGAGCGCCGCGGCTATTCATTGGAACTCGCAGTAGACTTCGTGCGTATGCAGCAGGAGCGTCAGGGATGGTTCAACCGCAACCAGATGCAGCAGCCCGCCAAACCCATCGCCAACCAGACCTTGGAGGAGGTTCAGGGTGGCTGGCCTGCCGGCGACATCGCCGTGCGTTGCGGCGACTATATGTTCCGTCCTCACCAGAAATGGACCGTCACCCCTGTTCCTGAGAAAGGCGGCTACCTCACCGGTCCGCTCTTCCGCATCAGCATCGAGGGCACCGACCGTGCCCTGACGGCCACGGAAAACCTTGAGTTGACCACACGTGCCTATGACGGATCTCCCGAGCAACTCTGGCGCATCGAGCAACTCACCGACGGCACCTACCGCATCATGGCGAACGCCATACCTGGCAAGGAAGGCTTCAACAGCACCTACTGCATCTATTCCGCAGGCGACAGTACGCCGACTCTTGCGAAGTATGATTTCAGCAGCGACAACTCCAAATGGAACTTCCGCCAGCATTAAGATTTTGAGGTAGATAAGTCTTCTTTGCAGGCGACGGTTTCGCCGTCGCTTGCGATATAAAAAGCGAGGGATGGAAAAACGATTTTCCATCCCTCGCTTATTGAGATTTTAGTTTTCCTAGTTTTCCTAGTTTTCCTAGTATCCCTAGTTTTCCTAGTTTTCCTAGTATTTCTAGTTTTCCTGGCATCCCTAGAAAAACTAGGGATGCCAGGAAAAGATTTTTACAATTGATATTCCAGCATCACCATGGAGTAGGGGGCGAGCTTGAGTTGGAATTTCTTCTGCGGCTTGACTTGCTCACGCTTGGGACTGATGGGCTGCTGGTCGAAGTTGTTCTCATCCTCGGGCTGTCCTGCGAGGACAGTCTTGGTGGCCGTCTTCTTCAGTGGGAAGCGGCTGAGGTTGATGTTTGCCGTCTTTTCGTCGGCGCTGGCGTTGCAGACCTTCACGTAGAGTTTTCTGGTCTTGACGTTGAGAATCACGCTCTGGCCTTGCAGTTCGGTGGCGTCTTTGATGGTGACGCAGTCGCCATAATAATACTGTCCTGCGGACTCTCCGAACATCTGCTGCACATAGTAGCTGCAAGTGGGGTATGGCCGCTCGTTGTCAAAGTAGATGAGGTCTGGGTTCCAGTTGGTGGCGTTCTTCTTGGCGAAGAGCGGAGCATAGGAAGTCATGCAGACCACGTCGCCGTTGCGCTCGACATGTAGGAGGTAGAGTCCCTCGGCCAGGGCGTCGATGAGTTTCTTGTCCTTGGCAGCATATTCGCCGAGATAGACCTTTGTCTTGCGGTCACGTGGATAGTTGTCATACTGCCTGTTCTTGAGGAAGTAGTCGCGTGGCTCGTAATAGTGCTCGTCGATGATGGGCATCCCGATTTCCTCGGCCAGTTTCCAACCATTGTCAAGGTCGGGATTTCCCGGGTGCGAGCCAGGACCTGCTGTTCCCACGATGATGATTTCGGGATGTGCTTTCGTCACACGCTCGTAGATGTATTTGAAACGCTCGATGAATTCAGGTGAGATTTTCTCCTCGTTGCCTAGTCCGAGGTATTTGAGATTGAAAGGTTTCGGATGCCCTGCGTCGGCCCTCATCTTGGCCCATTTGTTGGTGGCTGGGTCTCCGTTTGCCCACTCGATGAGGTCGATGGCCTCATCCACCCATTCGTCCATCTCCGACATGGGCACGACGTCCTGTGCCTGGGTTTTCATGTTCCATCCTCCATTGGTGCCTTGACAACTGACACCGCAAGGCAGGATGGGCAGCGGGTCCATGCCCAGGTCCTCGCAGAACTGGAAATACTCGAAGAAGCCGAGTCCCATGGACTGGTGGTATCCCCATGTGTTCTTCAGTCCTCTCCTCTGCTCTTTCGGTCCGATGGTGTTTTTCCAGCGGTAGGTGTCCCAGAAACCGTCGCCACCGCCATGCACCACGCATCCTCCGGGGAATCTCATGAATTTCGGGTGGAGGTCGGCCAGTGCTTGTGCGAGGTCTTTGCGCAGTCCGTGACCCTTGTAGGTGTCCTGTGGCATCAGCGACACCATGTCGACGTCCATCACGCCCTTGTTGAGCACTAGGATTTGCAGCGCGGCGTTGGTGCAATCCTCTGTGGGTGTCAGTGTCGCCTCATATTTCTTCCAAGACTTGTCACCGACGTTGAAGGTGGCTTCCGCCAGCAGTTTTGGGGCTTGTCCCCATCCCCGTCCCGGCACCACGAGCACCACGCGGACCTGCTTGGCATCGTCGAGGTTGCGGAAGAAGGCGGAGAAATCGTATTGTGCTCCGCCTTTCACGGAGATGCCGTCGAATCCGTCGTTCTGTATGCCGAAGCCCGTCCATCCGTTATAGTCGTAGTATTGTTTGGCGCGCTCGGTGTGCAGACGCATGTAAGTGGGGTTGTTGGGATGGATGGGGTTGTCCATGCGAGGCTCCATGAAGCCAAGGGAGTGTCCGGGTCGTGAGATTTTCCAAGCGGTGCCCGGTCCCCAGCCGTCTCTTTCCGTGGGATTGTACTCAAACGACCCGTTCTGGATGAGTTCAGCATATAGTCCGCCGTCGGCCGAGCTGCTGATGTCCTCGAAGAAGATGCCGATGAGTTGGTCGCTGATGGCCTTCCCTCCTTTCGGTGCCGACATGGGTTTTTGGGCGAATGTTCCCAAGGCTGCAGTCAGCAATGCAGCCAGCATGATGTTTCGTTTCTTCATAAGGTTGACATTAATTAAGTATGGTGATGATATAGGATTTGTCCTCTTTTGAAGTCATCCCGAAAGCGAATGGCATTTCATCTGCAAATTTAATCAAAAAATCGGAATTGTCAGCCTATGTAATGAAGAATTATTCGTCTTTTGTTTCGAAAATAGAAAACCACCTTTGAAAGGTGTGTGGACTAAAAAAGACGGTCACCTGTCTACGGGTACGTTTTTCTTTGTCCCATCTGGTTTTATCTCAATTACATACAAGTGTTCATAGGTGTTGTAGGGGTCATTGGCGTAGAAGTCCCTGACAGTCTCCACTGCTTCCTCCCTTGTGTCACAAAAACACCAATTGTAGTCACTGCCATCACCCCACTCATGGCATCTCACCTCGAAACGTGACTTCTTCTTCTCTTCTTTTGCCAGGAAGTTCCACTCTTTCAGTTTCTTGATGGCCAGCCAATGGCCTTCCCTGTAAGCTTGCAGGTAGTATGCCTTTGCAGCTTCTAGGTCTTGACGCACACCCCAGCCGTGCTCGTAGAACTCGCCGACGTGGTAGTGGGCATAGGGTAGGCCACATTCTTTGTAGAGGTCAAAGACGCGGCGCAGGTCTTTGGGATAACCCTGGCTTCCCTTGCGGAGGATGTCTGCAAGATTGCATCCGGCCAGGTCGTTGCCCCATTCGATGGCCTTCTCATACCAGAACACTGCGGCGTTGATGTCAGGCTTCACGCATATTCCGTCCGAAGAACGTACCGATGTCGTTCATCATGTTGTCGCTCATATCGAGTTCGTTCAAGCGGTCCTCCTTGACACATTCAAGGATGTGGACGACCTCTTCCTTGTCCCAACCCTTGTTCTCTGGATTGGAGGAAAAAACGAGGATGAAATGCTGGTGGTTGGTGGGAATCCTGATGGTTCTACCTCCGCCAATATCCAACAATTTCATTTTTTGCTGTGGCATGGTGAATGGTATTATTGTTTTTTTGTTTCGCGTCTTACAATCTTGATGGTCAGGTTGACCTGGTTTTCGGGGTGTGCGTCAGGATTGAGCTTGTTGATGCGGCACTCGAACATGTCCGTCCAACCCATTTCGAGAATGCTGGCGATGGTCTCGTTGTTCTCTCGGGGGATGTAGCCGATGCAAAAGTCGTCGTCCATTTCCTCATCGTGGAACATGACCGCCACTGCATTGGGGTCATATCGATTCTCCTTGTCGTGGATCAGGTGAAGCATCGTCCCCACCTTCAACTTGTCCCACACCTCGTCGGCATCGTGGTACTTGCGACCTGCCAAGTGGCAATCCATGAAAAACTTTTTCCTTGTTTCCATAATCTTGTGTATTTTAGTTAAACGTCCATGTTTACAGTTGCAAAATTATGGGCGGGTTGCACCAAATCGTGGTACAAGTGAGAGGAAAATGGCGAAAAACTATGTTTTTCAGCCTTTTCCCGAGCGCCAGACGATTCAACGAAGTTAAATCGTGGTACAAGCGAGAGGAAAATGGCGAAAAACTATGTTTTTCAGCCTTTTCCCGAGCGCCAGACGAATTAAAGGTGTTAAATCGTTTTATTATTGCTTTTTTTGTTTCAGTCTTATTGAATCGATGCTTGACAGCCTGAAGTCATCTCTGTATGTCTTCGGCCTGCTACTCACAAGACATTTGATACAATAGGAAAAGCAATTGAAACGGCAAAATGTTGCGGCTTTCGCGTTTTATTCGTAATTTTGCTTGCTCAATCATAGGAGTTCTCTTGAAAACTTGCTGCTCCTTGAATATTGATGATTCCTGAGGCCATGGAAATCATGGAGCCCCAGGGATTCAGAAGACGCTACATTGCGAATCAAAAACCATCCTTTCTTATATGAAAAAGATTCTTACCCTAGTGGCAGCCATGACGACAGTCCTTGGCTTGCAGGCACAAAATCCGTTTGTGCAGACGTGGTACACCAGCGACCCGGCACCGATGGTGCACGATGGCACGATGTATGTCTACACCGGCCACGACGAAGACAATGCCGACTTCTTCTGGATGCAGGAGTGGCGCGTATATTCCACCAAGGACATGGTGAACTGGACCGACCATGGTTCTCCCTTGGCTTTGGAGTCGTTCTCCTGGGCCGACGACCGTGCCTGGGCCAGCCAATGCATCGAGCGCAACGGCAAATTCTATTGGTATATTTGCGCCCATTCGCGCCTGTCTAAAGGCATGGCCATCGGCGTGGCCGTCTCCGACACCCCGACGGGACCTTTCCGCGACGCCATCGGCAAGCCGTTGTTCGAGAATGGTTCGTGGGACCATATCGACCCCACCGTGTTCATCGACGACGACCAGCAAGCCTGGCTGTATTGGGGCAATCCTCGAGTCTATTACCTGAAGTTGAACCCCGACATGGTGTCCTACGAGGGAGAGTTGGGAATGATAGCCATGACCGAGGAAGGTTTCGGCGCCCCTCCGATGAACGAGCGTGTGCAGGGAAAGGAATACAAGGACAGTTATGTGGAAGGTCCGTGGATCAGCAAGCGCAATGGAAAATACCAACTGCTCTACGCCTCAGGCGGCATCCCAGAGCACATTTCCTATAGTACAGCCGACTCCCCCACAGGTCCCTGGACCTATGTCGGACCCATCATGCCGGTGTGTGAGACAGGGTCGTTCACCAACCACTGCGGCGTGGCCGACTACAAGGGCAACAGCTATTTCTTCTACCACACAGGCAAACTGCCCGGCGGTGGAGGATTCGGCCGAAGTGTGGCCGTGGAGCAGTTCAACTACAATGCCGACGGCTCCTTCCCCACCATCATGCCCACTGCCGAGGGTGTGAAGCCTGTCGGCACCTTCTGCCCCTACCGACGGGTGGAAGCCGAGACCATGGCTTTTTCCGAAGGCGTGAAGACCCGTCAGAACGACGAGGCCGGCGTCTATGTGTCCAGTATCCACAATGGCGACTACATCAAACTGAGGGCCGTGGACTTCGGCAACAAGACTCCTCGCACCTTCACGGCACGTGTCGCCAGCGGTTTGCGCGGTGGCGCTATAGAGTTGCATATCGACAGCCTCCACGGGCCGATGCTCGTCAGGCTTGACGTTCCCGGCACAGGTGGTTGGGAGAAGTGGAAGACGCTCACCGCCGACCTCACCGCCATCGCATCGGGCGAGCACGACCTCTATCTGGCCTTCACCGGCAGGAAAGGTCCCGAACTATTCAATTTCGACTGGTGGGAGATTCGTGGCCTCGAGCAGTGCAACATACCTATCTTCCAGACGAAGTTCACCGCCGACCCTTCACCAATCGTCGTTGGCGACACCCTCTTCCTCTTCACCTCCCATGATGCCTCGCCGGAAGACATCACCGACCCCAACGAGAAGAATTCCGCCGGCTTCTTCATGTACGACTGGCTGCTGTGGTCCACCACCGACATGGTGAACTGGACGGAGCACGGCGCCGTGGCATCGCTGAAGGATTTCGAGTGGCGCAGTCGTGACAACGGTGGCTGGGCCATCCAGACCGTGGAGCGCAATGGCAAGTATTACCTCTATGCACCCCTCCACGGCCATGGCATCGGCGTGCTGGTGGCCGACTCCCCCTATGGTCCGTTCAAGGACCCGCTGGGCGAGCCTTTGGTGTGGCAGAAGGAGCATTGGGACGACATCGACCCGACGGTGTTCACCGACAGCGATGGCCAGGCCTACATGTACTGGGGCAACCCCAACACCTACTACGCACGTCTCAACAACGATATGATATCCCTCAAGGACAGCATCGTGCGACTGCCTTACCACATCGAGCACTACCAGGAAGGCCCGTGGTTCTATCGCCGCAACGGCCATTACTACCTGTCATACGCCACCACCTGCTGCCCCGAGGCTCTGGGTTATGCCATGAGCGACAGCCCCACTGGACCATGGGAGAGCAAGGGCTACATCATGCGACCCACACAGCGCGACCGCGGCAACCACCCCGGCATCGTGGACTACAAGGGACATAGTTACATCTTCGGACAAAGTTACGACCTGATGCACCTCGAGACTTTCAAGCACCATGAGAGGCGTTCGGTCAATGTTGCTGAAATCACCTACAACGCTGATGGGACAATCGGTGAGGTGCCATATTGGCTCGACCAAGCTCCGCTGAAGCAACTGCAGTGGCTCAACCCCTACCGCCGCGTGGAGGCCGAGACCATGGCGTGGGGCTTTGGCCTGAAGTCCGCCAAGATGGGCATCGAGAACACCGGCGACGTGAAGGCAATGCCTTATTCCACTGGCAAGGTCAATATGTATGTGACACATATCGACGATGGCGAGTACATCCGTCTGCGCGGTGTCGACTTCGGTCAGAAAGGCGCATCCAAGTACCTCTTGCAGGCAGCCGCCAAGGGTCGCTGCACCGTGACCTTGAGGCTTGACAGCACCGAGGGTCCGGTGGTGGGCACGCTCGACATCACCGATACGAAGTCGTTGGAGAAATACAAGCAGTTCTCTGCCAAGGTGCGCAACGCCTCCGGCGTCCACGACCTCTACATCTGCTTCTCCAAAGCCACTGGCGACATCCGCCTCGACTACTGGATGTTCAAGTGATTTCATCCTCCGAATAGTCCGACCATTCCGACCATTCCGATTACTCTGATTATTCCAACAAGGGGCGGGCTTGCCCGCCCCTGCTTTACCACACCCATCATGCGTAAACTAGCTTACTTCCTCCTCGCCGTGCTCTTGCCGCTGCCGGCCATGGCGGACCATTGGACCATCAATTTCAGCGGCAACAACACGTCGTCCGACTACAAGACCTATGACTCCCCCATCACTTTGGGGGCTAATGACACGGTGGATGTCTATATGGCCAGATATGCCTATTTCAACTCCGTTGTCAAGGGCACCGGGACGCTCATGCTCTATGCCGGTGGCGAGCGATGCTACCTCGGTACGGCGAAGGGAGCCAACTGGCCCAACTGGACGGGTTACACCGGCGACGTGCACGTGTGGCCCTATACCTCCAACTCCTCCTCCGCCGGGTTCTTCGGCGTGGTGATGGCGCATGGTGGCAAGGCCTTCTCCGCCGAGGACATCGAGGGCGGTCTGCAGTCGGGCAAGGTGAACATCTCGATGCAGAACAACCATGTGACGCTGCACAAGGGCGCCACCCTGTGCTGTGAGGCGCACACCACCGGCAGCGGATTCCGTCTGGGCGAATTGAATGCCGAGGAAGGTTCTGTCATCCAAGGTTATATGAAAAAAGGCACTCGCCCCGCGTATTTCCTATTGGGATGCATGGGCACAGATGCCACCTTGGCAGGCACCATCGCCCCTCCCGATTTCAGCGACACCCACCTGGTGGGCATCATCAAGGAGGGTTCCGGCACCTATACCATCACCGGCAACAGGAACTACATCAGCGGTGCGTTGCGCATCCTTGACGGCAAGGTGATGGTGATGAACGACGTCTTCGAGGCAGAGCAACACAAACTGCGCGGGGCGACGGGAGGAAGGCCCAATGCCTTGGAAGCCATCGTCTTCGTCTTTGAGAAAGGACTGTTGGGCGGCATTGGCAGCGTTGGCGGCACCATTGACAATTACGGTGTGGTAGCTCCGGGTAGCGACGGCGTGGGACAGTTGACCATCAAGGACTTTGCCAAGGGCAAGGATGCCAACCTGTTTGTGCGGCCTGCTTCCATCCTCAGGATGGAAATCGGCGCCGGGGGAGCGCATGACTTCTTGGACGTCGGTGGCACTGTGAAATATTACAACATCATGCAAGACTTCTCCACTTCCGACAAGATGCCCGTGGTGGAACTGGTGCTTTCAGAGGACTTCGATGGCAACGTCGGCGACGAGTTTGTCTTGGTCAAGGCCAAGAGCAAGACCAGTCAGGCAGGGGAGTGGTCGTTCGACCTGAAGAAGCCGGGAAGATACACCTGGGCGCTCGATGAGCGTGAGACGGAAGAGGGCTACGAGGTGGTAGCCCGCATCGTCTCCCTTGAGGATGACGATACCGGTGGTGACGACAATCCCGACGACAACCCTGATGACGACCAGCACATGGGACCCTTCTATGACGACGGCATCAGCGATGCCTCCGATGCCACTACGCTGCGCGAATATGCGGAGAGAAGCGGCAAGCGCATCGGTACGGCCATCTCTACGTGGAAGACCAATTTGAACAATGAAAACCTCGCCGAGACCAAGGAAGTGGCGAAGCAATTCAACCTCCTCGTGGCAGAGAATGAGATGAAGTTCGACGCCCTCGAACCTTCACGCGGCCAATTCAGTTATGGTGGCGCCGACGTCCTTGCCAACTTCGCACAAAAGCATCAGGTGTACCTGCGCGGCCACACCCTCGTATGGCATTCCCAACTGCCCGAGTGGGTCTCTTCCGACGGAAAGAAGAACGACAAGAACTGGAGTCGGCAGGAAGCCTTGGACATCATGAAAAATCACATCACCAACGTGATGCGACACTACAAGGGGAAAGTGAAGGAATGGGACGTGGTGAACGAGTGCCTCGACGACGACCAGACCACCGTGCGCACCGACCCCTCAGCCTACGACCTTCGACAAAGCGTGTGGCGCCTAGCCATCGGCGACGACTATGTGGACTCCGCGTTCGTCTATGCCCATAGGGCCGACCCCGATGCCTTGCTCTTCCTCAACGATTACGGCGTGGAGTTGCAGGGCAAGGCGAAGTCGGTGGCTTTCTACAACCTCGCCATACGGTTGAAGAACGCCGGCATCCCCATCGACGGTGTGGGACTGCAATGCCATTTCTCCGTAGGTGACGTGGACTCGGTGAAACTGGAGAGAACCGTCCGCAAGTTCGCTGACGCAGGACTGCAATGCATCATCACCGAACTCGACATGGGTATTCCAAACACAACGGCCAGCAACCTGGAGGAACAGGCGCGCAACTACCGTGTCATCACCGACATCGTGCTCAACAATGACAACTGCCCAAGTCTTGTCATTTGGGGACTGAAAGACAACGACAGCTGGAGAAGCGACTCCAACCCTCTGCTATACACCTCGGGACTGGGCAAGAAACCTGCTTTCTATGCCGTGCGCTCGGCACTCAGACACAGATGGCTCACCGATGTGCCTCAGATTCAAGCTGCGCCGATTGTCGACCCAGGTCCACTCTACGACCTCTCCGGACGGCGTGTCAGCACGCAGCATCCCAAGCCTGGCATCTATATCCAGGCAGGAAAGAAGATTTTTGTCAAGTGAAAATGAAGGCAGTGGCTGATGTCGACGGCTGTTGTTAGCAGCGGCAAAACCGCTGCCTACGGAGAACGGAGCACACTGGGTGATAAGAAAACACAGCAAACTTGGAATGCTTGGAGTAATCTGAGAACAAGGAATACCAAGAGCCCCTGCTCACCATTAGCGGTGAGCAGGGGCTTGCTATTGGAGGGAAAAGGAGAGGGATTAGATGAGGTTGTCCTTCTCGATGTCCTTGAAATATCTGTATGTGCCGACCTTGAGCTCGTCGGTGGCCGGTTCGTCGCATACGATGATGCCGTGCTCGTGCATCTGCAGTGCGCTGATGGTCCACATGTGGTTGACGCTTCCCTCTACGGCAGCCTGCAATGCGCGAGCCTTGTGGTGTCCGTTGACGAGAATCATCACTTCGCGTGCTGCCATCACTGTGCCTACGCCCACGGTGAGAGCCAACTTCGGCACCTTGTTGATGTCGTTGTCGAAGAAGCGGGAGTTGGCGATGATGGTGTCGGTGGTGAGGGTTTTCACACGAGTCTTTGAAGAGAGTGAGGAACCCGGCTCGTTGAATGCGATGTGTCCGTCGGGACCGATGCCTCCGATGAAGAGGTCGATGCCTCCGGCCTCGGCGATCATCTTCTCATAGTTGGCGCACTCGGCAGCAAGGTCTTCTGCATTTCCGTTGAGGATGTGGATGTTCTCCTTCGGGCAGTCGATGTGGTCGAAGAGGTTGCGTGCCATGAATGAGTGGTAGCTCTCGGGATGGTCCTCGGCGAGGTTGACATACTCGTCCATGTTGAATGTGAGTACGTTCTTGAACGACACCCTGCCTTCCTTGTTGGCTTTCACCAATTCTGCATACATTCCTTCTGGTGATGAGCCGGTGGGGAGTCCTAGCACGAAGGGTTTCTCTGGTGTGGGTCCGAAAGCATTGATTTTCTCAATCACATGTTCGGCAGCCCATTTCGACATTTTCTGATAGTCGCTTTCAATAATAAGTCTCATGGTCTTTTTGGTTTGTAAATGATGGGTTATTTGGAATTCGTTTTGTCATTGTGTAAGCAAACACTTGCTTTTGTTGACTTTTTGTCATTTGTTTTGTGTTTTGTCTTACATTATTCTGCAAAAGTAATCATTTCTTACGAAACCAAGAAGAAATTATTATTTTTTTTGATTTTTTTTTGTAGGACGTGAGGGAGGGGCAGGGTGGGGGATATGAAAAAAAATCCCGACGTCACGTCGGGATTTTTCCTTCTTGATTGTTCTAGAGCTTGTTCTTATGTAGTTTTTGGTCTTTGAAAATCGTTGTTAGTTAGCGATGCAAAAGTAGACATAAAATTGATGTAAATCAAAAAAATGTGCTTTTAAGTCCTTAAAATCAACGTAAACGTTTGCGTTTGACGTCTGCCGAAATGGTGTCTTCAATAAGATGTTTCAGGTATGAATACCGTGGTCAGGTAAGGCCAAAAGATATTAGCCCGGGGCGTTTGCCCCAGGCTGATTGTTCGTTGGCATTACATGCCGCCTGAATATTAATATGCTTGCAAACTTCAGTATGAATGAAGCATAGCTCATTTGTTTTCTTCGTTTTCCTCCCTCATCAACTCCTGCTCATGTTGTGTGAAGGAGTTGTCGGTGGGTTTCCAAGCCGGGTCGGGTATGTACCACCATTGCGACTCGAAATACCGGCGCAGTTTGGCGTTTTTGAACACATATCCGCGATGTGCGTACGGGAGGTTGTGATTGACACGTTTGGCAAACGCCACAGCTTTTTCTTCCGTGCCTTCCGCAGGGAAGTATCTGATGAGTTCTCCGCCCCATGTCAACATGCTCATATAGGTGTCACCACTATCATAATAGGTGGGAATGGGTTTATTGCCCCATTCTACAAGATAGGTGAGCACGTCGGCAGACTCGATGTTCATGTTTGTCTTTGGTCGGAAATTGTTGCCGTGCCACTCCAGTGTCCCGTCGCGCAGCACCACCTCGGTGACAGTGGATCTTCCGTCGAAGTCGTTGGTTTCCAACACACGCGTCTTCCCCTTCCCCTCTGTCACTTGGAATTTGGCTCCCGTGAAAGGAGTGTTATCGATGATGAAATGCTTGGTGCATTTCGGGGCGCGGATGCGAAGTGTGAAGTCATCAATCTGGTGGTTGGCCCATCTCATGGCAGGAAGCAGCCAATATGGAATATCGAAAGCCCTTCCCACGCCGAACGACATGCGGTAGGCATAGGTGTGGCGTACGGTGTTCAATCCTTTGTTGAAATGGGCGTTGAAATAATAGGCGTATGCATGGGTGGCATATTCGTCGGTCTTGTCGTTGTGGAGTCGCTCGCTATCCTCCTCGTCGAATTTCCATTGATTGAGGTCAATGGGAACATAGTATTGCCCTTTCTGCCTTGCATCCTTCATCTCCTTGGGCATGTATTCGTCGTCGAAGGTCTCGGCGAACACCAGTCCGTTGCGGTAGTTGAGCGTCTGGCCGTTCATCACCACGGAGAAATCACTGATGTAGGGATGTGCTCCACTGAGTTTGACGGGTTCGCCGTCGTTGTAGGGCGCATTGGCCTCGAAGCCCATCGTCACATCCTTGGCTTGACCGTTGTTCATGAATTGATAGTCAACCTCTACATAGGCCATCCCGTTATCGCTGAGGGTGATGGTGAGCACCTCTTTCTTAATGGCGATGTCTGTTTCCTGCAGTGGTTCCAAGTGGCTTCCGTTGACGTAGTATACGCCATCGTTGGCTTTTGCAGTGAAGGGCATCAGAGAGATGATGGCGGCTGCCATGAGGTTTTTAATGGTTGTTGTCATAGTTTTTTCTTTTTGTTGGAATTGTGGTAGTTATGCGAAACTTCTTACAAAATCTCTTCGAAAGGAGCAGCGCTGATGCATTTGAGGTTTTTCTCCAGTTGTGCTACGGAACTGGCACCAACTAGCACGCTGGTGACGGCTTTCTGATGGAGCACCCATGCCAGCGCCATCCCGGCGAGTGTCTCCCCTCGGTTTTCTGCCACTTCGTTGTAGTGGCGCAGGCGTTGGAGGAGTTCGGGAGTGAGCATCGATTCCTTGAGGAACTTTCCTTTCGACATGCGTGAGTCGGCAGGGATGCCGTTCAAGTAGCGGTCGGTGAGCAGTCCCTGTGCCAGTGGTGAGAAGGAGATGAATCCTATGCCCTCTTCTGCACAGAAGTCGAGAATGCCCTCTTCCTGAGGTTCGCGGTCGAGCATGTTCAGTTTTCCCTGGTAGATGAGCAGAGGGACGTCGCGCTCCTTCAGGTATTTTGCTGCGAATCGAGTGGCTTCGAGTGGCCATCGTGATATGCCGACGTAGAGAGCTTTCCCAGCCCTTACGATGTCGACGAGTGCCTGCAAGGTCTCCTCCATCGGTGTGTCGGGGTCGAAGCGGTGGCTGTAGAAGAGGTCGACATAGTCGATTTTCATGCGTTTCAGGCTTTGGTCGAGCGATGCCATGAGATATTTCCGCGACCCCCACTCGCCGTAGGGGCCGGGCCACATGTCGTATCCTGCCTTCGACGAGATGAAGAGTTCGTCGCGGTAGGGGCGGAAATCCTCCTCCATGAGTCGTCCCATCGTCTCCTCGGCAGAGCCGTACACGGGGCCGTAGTTGTTGGCCAGGTCGAAGTGTGTGATGCCATGGTCGAAGGCGTAGTGTGTTATTTCGCGGCTGCGCTCGTAGGGGTCCACGCTGCCGAAGTTGTGCCAGAAGCCGAGGCTCACCTTTGGGAGCAACACGCCGGAGCGGCCGCAACGTTGGTATTCCATTCCGTTATCATAACGGTTCTTGTCTGCAAAATACATTTCTTTCATAGGGTAGGGGATGTTTTATCTTTTTGTATTTTTGATGCTGATGGATCGACGATGCCCAGCCGTTCCAACTCATATCCCTTGATTTGCAGGATGAGCAGGTGTAGCTGTGTTTGACCTACCAATTGCTTCACCTTCGGCCCTTCGGCGTACTGGCGTATCTGTTCCTCCGCCTCGTTCCACTGCTTTTCCGCCTCCGCTTTCGTGGCATCGGTCTTGAGGTATTTCAGTTCGAGGATGTAGCTGTGCGCCACCATGGGGTAGTGTGAGTGGTCGGGCATGAGGAAGAAGTCGCAGTAGCCGTGGTTCAGCTCCATCTCCGGTGCCACGAGGTAGTAGGGGTTGAGTGTCAGGTAGGCGTTCATGAATCCCTGCAAGTTGCGCTCGCCCTCCATCAGCTGTCTCACGCTCGTCGTCTCGCGGTAGGCGGTGGCGATGGCTTCCAGCATGGGTCGCCATTCGCCGCGCAGGGCGGCACCGTCGAACACCTCGTTCAGCAGAGTGACATCCACCTTGGCGATGGCCTGGTATTCTCGCAGCAGCCAGTCGTAGTACTGCCTGCGCACGTTGTTGTTGGGGATGACGAGTTTCAGGCTGGCGCCAATGATGTCTCCTATGGTGAGCATGCCATAGTAGAAGAGCAGGCTGATGAAGTTCTCTCGGTCGGCGAGCCGGCTGGCGTCGAACGACTCCTGCAGCCGACTGACGATGAATCCCTTCTCCGCCACCTGGTGGATGATGCCTCTCCGGTAGTTGTCGAGTGTGTCGAGCTGGATGAGTTTCCTCATCTTGGCATAGTCGGTCCTTGTGTTGGGGTCGATCATCTCCTCCGGGCTCGCTCCTGTCTGCATCACGCGGTTGAGGTAGTAGAGCACCATGTCGCAGTTGAACATCTTCGGGTCTCGTTTGAGGGCACTCTTCGAGAAGCAGTAGCCGTCATACCAAGGCTTCATCTCGGCGAGCAGCTCCTCCTCCGTGTGCCCTGCAAGTCTCCCCGCCTCCTTGTAGTAGCGTATCATCCCCCGCACGTCCTCCTCGGAGAAACCGAGCATCATGTTGAACTCCGCCCTTGTGGAGATGTTGGATGCGATGTTGAACCCCGAGGTGAGGTCATCCATCGTGACGGGCGAGACGCCCATCATGAGGATGCGAGAGAATGTGGGCTTGTATTGCTTGAAGGTGTCGCGGTAGAAGCCGTAAGCGTGGGTGAGCCCGTGGTAGATGGCCTCGCCCTCCTCGTTGAGCACGGTGTTGGTGAAGTTGTCGTACTCGTCGATGATGAGGTAGAGTGGATGACCGAAGTATTTCGCCTTGGCGTTGATGTAAGTCAGCTTCGTCCGAGAAGACTTGAGGTTGACCACATCCTCTTCAAACCCTTCCTCATAGAACCGTGCATACCTATGGGCAAACTCATTGAGCATAACTTGGCAATATTCCTCGAAATTGCTCTCCAGCACGTCTGACGTGCCGCCAATCGCAGAGAAGTCGAGATACAGGATTTGGAACTTTCCCCGCTCCCTTGTGGGATGGTCTGCAATCCACAGTCCCTCGAAGAGCTCTTGGAAGTTGTCGCGCTCGTTGATGTCGTAGTAGGCACGGAGCATGCTCAGGAAGATGCTCTTGCCAAAGCGGCGTGGACGGACGAGGAACAGGAAATTGTCGGTGTCCTCCATCACAGGGAGGTACTTTGTCTTGTCGACGAAGTATTTGCCCTCGCGCCTCAGTTGCTTGAAGTCGGAGATGCCGTAAGGTAGTAGCTTTACAGGTGCCATCGTTTGCTCGTTTTGGTATTGACGATGCGAAGATAATCATTCTTGGTGACATCTCCAAATTTTAGCCCCGACAAGACAATAAAATAACTCAACTTTCGCAAGTAATGGAAAATGAGGTGTGAAGAGGTCACCTGAAAGTTGAGCGAAAGCTGAACTTGTGAAACTTCAGTTTCGTACAAAAGCGGGGTGTATGGTTTATGGTATGAAGAAAAATGTTGAATGTTAAAAAAAACATTCTGAATTGTTTTGTGTTTTCCTGTGAAATCACTAATTTTACCCCAAATTTGCCAAAACGCATCGTATGAGGCCCTGTTGTCTTCTTTGATGAGGCTTCTTACGTTATGAAAAAACCTAATTATGAAAGAATTTGTCATATCCGAGGTAAAGGCCGAGACCGCCATATTGGTGGGTTTGATTACGAAAGACCAGGACGAGTCTAAGACGAAGGAATACCTCGATGAACTGGAGTTCTTGGCCGACACCGCCGGTGCCGTCACGGTGAAACGTTTCACCCAGCGCCTGAACGGTCCCAGCCAGGTGAGTTATGTAGGAAAAGGGAAGTTGGATGAGATAAGAGACTTCATCAAGTCAGAAGAAGACGCCGAGCGGGAAATCGGTATGGTGATTTTCGACGATGAGTTGAGTGCCAAGCAGTTACGTAATATTGAGCAGGTCTTGAAGGTTAAGATTTTGGACCGCACCTCTTTGATTCTCGACATCTTCGCCATGCGCGCCCAGACGGCCAATGCCAAGACCCAGGTGGAGTTGGCCCAATATCGTTACATGCTTCCCCGCCTGCAACGTTTGTGGACCCACTTGGAGCGCCAGGGCGGTGGTTCTGGTTCCGGCGGAGGCAAGGGTTCCGTGGGACTCCGTGGCCCTGGTGAGACGCAGTTGGAGATGGACCGTCGAATCATCCTCCAGCGCATCACGCTGTTGAAGCAGCGCCTGGCGGAGATAGACAAGCAGAAGACCACGCAGCGCAAGAACAGGGGGCGTCTTATCCGCGTCGCCCTCGTGGGATACACCAACGTGGGGAAATCGACGTTGATGAACCTGCTCTCCAAGAGCGAGGTTTTTGCCGAGAACAAGCTTTTCGCCACGCTCGACACTACAGTGCGCAAGGTGGTGTTGGAGAACCTTCCCTTTCTCCTCGCCGACACCGTGGGGTTCATCCGCAAGTTGCCAACCGACCTTGTGGACTCCTTCAAATCGACGCTCGACGAGACCCGTGAGGCCGACATGCTGTTGCACGTGGTGGACATCTCACACCCCGACTTCGAGGAGCAAATCCAGGTGGTTGAGAAAACGCTGGGCGAACTGGGCTGCAGTGACAAGCCGATGATGATAGTGTTCAACAAGATAGATGCGTATCACTGGGTGGAGAAGGAACCAGACGACCTCACGCCTCCCACGAAGCAGAATGTCACGCTCGAAGAGCTCAAACGCACGTGGATGGCCAAGTTGAATGACAACTGCCTCTTCATTTCCGCCAAGGAGAAAACCAACATCGACGAGTTCCGCACCGTGCTCTACCAGAAAGTGAAGGAACTGCATGTGCAGAAATACCCCTACAACGACTTCCTCTATCCCGTGGAGGATGATGTGCAGGAAGGCTTGTCATAGTAATCAGAGCTTTCTTGGTAATCCGACCAATCACCATCCTCTACAAGATAACCAATAGGAAACAACCACAATAGCAAAGCCCATGGGAAAACTTTTTTTTGCCCTTTTATTGTCGTTGATGACACTCACCTCCAATGCCCAGGTGATGAAACAGGGTGACCTCAACCATGACAACCAAGTGAACATCACGGACATTGTGACTATGGTTGACAACGTCTTGTATGGCAAATCCCCCATTCTTGTATCATTCTCCAATGAGACCATGAATGTTGGGAGTAAGGTGACCATCCCCACTGGCGGCGGATGCTACAATGTCCAAAGCAGCGACGTGAACGTTGCATCAGCCATTGTGGATGGCAGCACCATTGTCTTTGCCGCTGTTGGTGTCGGCACAGCAACCGTCACGGTTACTGATTGCAACAGTGGGGAGACGGCTACTATCAAGGTCACAGTTGTCAACAAACCTCAATCCTACCTCTCCTGCCCGGATGACCACCACCCACACATGATTGACCTGGGGTTGCCCTCCGGAACGAAATGGGCGTGCTGCAACGTGGGAACCGACAAGCCCGAAGCCTACGGCGGCTTCTACGCTTGGGGCGAGACGGAAGAGAAGGGCAATTACGATTTGTCCACATACATCCATTGTGACGGCTCATACGATACCTACCACAACATCGGCAGTGACATCGCGGGTACCCAGTACGACGTTGCCCATGTGAAATGGGGTGGTACTTGGGTGATGCCATCCAACGCTCAACAGATTGAGTTAATGGAAAACTGTACTTCCAAATGGACAACAGTCAATGGCATCAATGGCAGGGTGTTCATTGGCTCCAATGGCAACAGCATTTTCATGCCTGCGGCGGGCCGCCGCGACCACAACGGCCATCACACTGTTGGCATCATAGGCCACTACTGGTCGTCCACGCAGGATCCGAAAGACTCGCGCGCCGCCTACATGCTGAACTTCGAGTCGAACTACGTGCGTTGGCAATACTACTACGACCGCTACCGAGGCCTCACGGTTAGACCCGTCTCCAGATAGGTGCATCCTTATCCCCTTGTCCCACCCCGTGAAAAAAATGATTAAATCATCATTATGTCATCGATAAAGGACCGTGCATATGAACGGGGTGATTAATAACGGGCACCATACCTGCCCGCCGCTGGTTCCCCACAAAGTCACGGAATAAAAGAATGAACAAAAAACAAACCGCATGAGCCGAAAGGCTTTAGTTGTTACGCTGTGCGGAGATTAGTAGAACAATATAATAACCATTTAAGAAAAGTACATGGAATACAGACCATTGACCGAACAAGAAATCGGCATCCTCGAGTCGAGAGGTTGCAAGGCCCAGGATTGGGATTTGATTTCCGTTAAAGAGGGTTTCGACCCCATTTACATCCGCAACACCTCTTTCTACGGCGACATCCAGATAGGCATCTTCGAGAAGGAGATAGAGGTGAGCAAAGGCTTTGTCAAGCATTGTGGCATCAAGAATACGACATTGCGCAATGTCTCCATCGGTGACAACTGCCTTATCGAGAACATTGGCAACTTCATCAACAACTATACGATTGGTGACGAGTGTTATATTAGTAATGTGAACACGATAGAGACCACCGAGGGAGCCACCTTCGGAGAGGGCAACCTCATCTCCGTGCTCAACGAGGTGGGCGACGGCAACGTGATGCTCTTCGACGGACTCACCAGCCAGTTGGCGGCCTTCATGGTCAACCATCATCAGGACAAACAGTTGATGCAGACGATTTTCGACCTTATCCGCAAGGAGGTGCAGGCCAGCGTGCCAGACAGAGGCACCATCGGCAACAACGTGAAAATCATCAACACAGGTGAAATCACCAACACCCACATCAACGACGACTGTGAAATCAATGGTGCCACCAGGTTGAGCGACTGTTCCATCAAGAGCATCCCCGAGGCCAGTGTCTATATCGGTTCCGGCGTCATCTGCGAAAACTCCATCATCTACGATGGCAGCTCCATCCTCAACAGCGTGAAGATAGAAAACTGCTTCGTGGGAGAGGCCTGCAAGATCACCAACGGTTTCGCAGCAGAGAACAGCATTTTCTTCGCCAACAGCTTCATGTCGAACGGCGAGGCCTGCGCAGCCTTCTGCGGCCCCTTCTCCGCCAGCCACCACAAGAGTTCGCTCCTCATCGGCGGCATGTTCTCCTTCTACAACGCAGGTTCAGCCACCAATTTCAGCAACCATGCCTACAAGATGGGGCCGATGCACTACGGAACGCTCGAGAGAGGTGTGAAGACCGCCAGCGGCGCCTACATCCTCATGCCGGCGCACATCGGAACCTTCTCCGTCTGTTTTGGAAAACTGATGTATCATCCCGACACGCGCAACCTCCCCTTCTCCTACCTCATCGCATACGGAGACACGATGTATCTCAATCCCGCAAGGAACATCACCACCGTGGGACTCTACCGAGATATCCGCAAATGGCCGAAGCGCGACAAGAGACCACGCGGCGGACAGAAGAGCATCGTCAACTTCGACTGGCTCAGCCCCTTCTCCGCAGGAGAAATCATACAAGGAAAGCAACTGCTCGAGAAACTCCGCGAAGCATCGGGCGAGAAGGTCTCCATCTACAATTTCCACGAATATGTCATCAAGGCCAACCACCTGCGCTCCGGCATCGAGCTTTACGACATGGCGCTCCGCATCTTCATGGGAGCCGTGCTCAAGAGACACAAGCTCGAACTGCCCAAGAGCCCCATCGGCACTGGAAGGTGGAACGACCTCGCCGGACTCCTCCTCCCCGAGACAGAAGAGAACCGTCTGGTGGAAGACATCAAGAACGGAACCATCATCGACATTTACGACATCCTCGACCGCTTCGTCGAGATACACCAGAACTATTCAGAATATCGTTGGACTTACACCTACCGCCTCATCCTCGACTACTATGGCTTGGAGACCCTCACCGAAGAAGACGCAGAGCGCATCCACGCCGACTATATCTTGGCACGCCGCAAGTGGATTTCCGAAATCCGAAAGGACGCTGAGAAGGAGTTCACCCTTGGCGATGTGGACCGCGAGGTGCTCGACAACTTCCTGAGTCAGCTCGACAAGGAGATGGAGTTTGAGAACGAGAACAAATTTGAATAAAAGGAACAAATAGAAAACAAAAAGTAACTTGGTGCTTTCTTTGAAAAGCCCATAATACTTTTAATAGTCTCTCAATTATGAAAAGAACATTGATTATTGCCGGTCTGACCCTTTTGACGGCATTCAACGTCCAGGCACAGGATTACAAATATTCCACCGTGCAGGGCGACCCTATGCAGACACGCATCTACACCCTCGACAATGGATTGAAAGTCTATCTCTCCGTCAACAAGGAAGTGCCAAGGCTTCAAGCCAACATCGCCGTTAAGACCGGTTCGCGCAACGACCCGGCGGAGACCACAGGCCTGGCACACTACCTCGAGCACCTCATGTTCAAGGGCACCAAGCAGTTTGGCGTCACCGACCCTGCTGCCGAGGCTCCCTACCTTGCCGACATCGAGGCCCGTTATGAGGTGTACCGCACCCTCACCGACCCCGAGGCACGCAAGAAGGCATACCACGAGATAGACAGCGTCTCGCAACTCGCCGCCAAGTATTTCATCCCCAACGAGTATGACAAGCTGATGTCGGCCATCGGCAGCGAAGGCACCAACGCCTACACGAGCAACGACGTCACCTGCTACGTGGAGAACATCCCCTCCAACGAGATTGAAAACTGGGCCCGGGTGCAGTCCGACCGTTTCCAGAACATGGTCATCCGCGGCTTCCATACCGAGTTGGAGGCCGTCTATGAGGAGAAGAACATCGGCATGGCCCAGGACCAGAGGAAGATGTGGGAAGCCCTCTACGCCAAGATGTTCCCCACGCATCCCTATGGCACACAGACCACCATCGGCACGCAGGAGCATCTGAAGAATCCCTCAATCACCAACATCAAGAACTACTTCAACCGCTACTACGTGCCCAACAACGTGGCCATCTGCATGGCAGGTGACTTCAACCCCGACGAGGTCATTGCCATCATCGACAAATATTTCGGTTCGTGGAAACGGAACGAGAACCTCTCCATACCGCAGTTCGCACCACTCAAACCCATCACCTCGCCACAGGACACCACCATCGTGGGCAAGGAGGCCGAATACCTGATGATGGGATGGAGGTTCGGCAGGGCCAACAGCGGGCAGGTCGACACGCTCAACATCATCAGCAGCATCCTCGCCAACGGCAAGTGCGGACTTTTCGAGGTGGATCTCGAGCAGAAGATGAAGCTGATGTCGGCCGGCGCCTTCGCCGACGAGATGAGCGACTACTCGCCCTTCGTGCTCTATGGCTACCCCAAGGACAACCAAAGCCTCGACGAAGTGCGCAAACTGCTCCTCGAGGAGATGGACAAGCTCAAGAGAGGAGAGTTTGACGACAAACTCATCCCCGCCGTTGTCAACAACGCCAAACTCAGTTTCTACCGCTCGCTGCAGAACAACCGCAGCAGGACTAACCTCATGGTCGACGCTTTCATCAACGAGCAGAAATGGGAAGACGTGGCCAACTACATCGAGCACATCTCGAAAATCACCAAGAAAGACGTCGTGGACTTCGCCAACCGGCATTTTGCCGACAACTACGTGTGCGTGTACAAACGCATCGGCACCGACACCACGCAGGTGAAAATCGAGAAACCAGAAATCACCGCCATCCCCACCAACAGGGATTTCTCCAGCCAGTTCCTCAACGACATCAAGAACTCGTATGTCAAACCCATCCAGCCTCGGTTCCTCGACTTCGAGAAAGACCTCGTCGTGGGCAAGACCAAGAAAGGGCTGCCGCTCCTCTACAAGCACAACGATGAAGACGGGCTCTTCACCCTTGCCTTCAGGTACCGCCTGGGCAACGAAAACAACAAGGACTACGATTACGGCCCCTCTTACATGGACTATATCGGCACCGACAAGAAGAGTGTGGGAGAAGTGAAGCAAGCCTTCTACGAACTCGCCTGCGACTACAATGTCAGCGTTGGCAGCTACATCACCACCGTCTCCCTCACCGGACTGAGCGAGAAGATGCCTGAGGCCCTGGCCTTGCTGGAAGACCTCCTGCAGAACGCCAAGGCCGACAAGGAGTCGTGGACGGAGTATGTCAGTCTGCTGGCCAAGAGCCGGGAGGACAGCAAGAAGAACCAAAGTGCCAACTTCAGCGCCCTCCGCAACTATGTGACCTACGGCACTTACAATCCCCAGCTCAACATACGGAGCATCGAGGAACTCAACGCCGCCGACCCGCAGCATTTCCTCGACCTCATCTCCAACCTGAAGAACATGGAACACACCGTGATGTATTACGGTCCCATGAGTCAGAAGGACCTTGACAAGACCGTGTCGAAGTTGCACAAGACCAACAAGAAACTCGCACCCATCGCACCGGGCAAGGAGTACACCGAGCAGCCTACGCCCACCAACGAGGTGTTCATCGCTCCCTACGAGGCCAAGAACATCTACATGGTGCAATACCACAACGAGGGTAAGCCGTTCAGCCTTGAGGAAGTACCTGTGAAGATGATGTTCAACGAGTATTTCGGAGGCGGTATGAACACCATCGTCTTCCAGGAGTTGCGTGAAAGCCGCGGACTGGCCTACAGCGCAAGTGCACAGTATGTCACCATGCCACGCATCAACCATCCGGAGGCATACCTCACCTACATCGTCTCCCAGAACGACAAGATGATGGACTGCATCAAGGTGTTCAACAGCATCCTCGACACCATCCCCCAGAGCCCGTCGGCCTTCGACATCGCCAAGCAGAGTGCGATGAAGAGCCTGCAGACGGCACGCACCACCAAGTTTGCCGTGCTCAACGCTTACTACAATGCAAAGTTGCGCGGTTTCGATTTCGACATCAACGAGCGTGTGTACAAGGCATTGCCCGGTCTCACCTTGCAGGATGTGGTGAACTTTGAGCAGAAGAACATGGTGGGCAAACCCTACAAATACATCATCCTCGGTGATGAGAAGGAATTAGATATCAAGTCGTTGGAGAAGATAGGCCCCATCCATCGTCTCACGACAGAAGAAATTTTTGGATATTAACACCAACCTTAAAAACAAAACATTATGGCAAAGACACCAGATTTCAAGTACGCCCCGATGTTCCAGCTGGGCGAAGACAAGACCGAGTACCGCCTTCTGACCCGCGAGGGTGTCAGCGTTGGCGATTTCGAAGGGCACCCGATGCTGAAGGTGAGCAAGGAAGCCCTCACGTTGCTCGCACAACAGGCATTCCACGACGTGGAGTTCATGCTTCGTCGTGAGCACAACGAGCAGGTAGCCGCCGTCCTCAACGACCCTGAGGCCAGTGAGAATGACAAATACGTGGCCTTGCAATTCCTCCGCAATGCCGAGGTGGCCTGCAAAGGCATCCTGCCTTTCTGCCAGGACACCGGCACCGCCATCATCCACGGCGAGAAAGGCCAGCAGGTTTGGACAGGATTCGAAGACGAGGAGGCTCTCAGTCTCGGCGTCTATAACACCTTCACCGAAGACAACCTGCGCTATTCCCAGAATGCCGCTCTCAATATGTATGACGAGGTGAACACCCGTTGCAACCTTCCCGCCCAGATAGACATCGAGGCCGTGGAAGGCATGGAATACCGCTTTGTGATGGTAGCCAAAGGTGGTGGTTCGGCCAACAAGACCTATTTCTACCCTATGACGAAAGCCACCATCCAGAACGAGGGTACGCTGCTGCCCTTCCTTGTGGAGAAGATGAAGTCGCTTGGTACGGCAGCATGCCCGCCCTACCACATCGCATTCGTCATCGGAGGCACATCCGCCGAGAAGAACCTCCTCACGGTGAAGCTCGCCAGCATCAAGTATTATGACAACCTTCCCACCACGGGCGACGAGACGGGAAGGGCATTCCGCGACATCGACCTCGAGAACAAACTCTTGAAAGAGGCACAGAAAATCGGTCTCGGAGCTCAGTTTGGCGGCAAGTACCTCGCCCACGACATCCGTGTGGTGCGTCTTCCCCGTCACGGTGCGTCTTGCCCCATCGGCATGGGCGTGTCGTGTTCCGCCGACCGCAACATCAAGGCTAAGATCAACGCCGACGGCGTGTGGTTGGAGAAGATGGACAGCAACCCCACCGAACTCATTCCCGAGGAGTATTGCAAGCCCGGAGAGGGAGCGCAAGGCATCGTGATCGACCTTGACAAGGGCATCGACGCCGTCAGGGCCGAATTGACGAAATATCCTGTGAGCACCCGTGTGAACCTGAAGGGCACCATCATCGTGGCTCGCGACATCGCACACGCCAAGTTGAAGGCCCGCCTCGATGCCGGCGAGGAGATGCCCGCCTACTTCAAGGACCATCCCATCCTCTATGCCGGACCGGCGAAGACCCCGGAGGGCTATCCTTGCGGGTCGATGGGTCCCACCACGGCCAACCGCATGGACCCCTATGTAGACGAGTTCCAGGACCATGGCGCCTCATTGGTGATGATAGCCAAGGGCAACCGTTCTCAGGTGGTCACCGATGCTTGTCAGAAGCACGGTGGCTTCTATCTGGGGAGCATCGGTGGTGTCGCCGCAGTCCTCTCGCAGTCGAGCATCAAGTCAATCGAGTGCGTGGAGTATCCCGAACTGGGTATGGAAGCTATCTGGAAGATTGTCGTGGAAGACTTCCCCGCCTTCATCCTTGTGGATGACAAGGGCAACGATTTCTTCAAGCAGCTCAAGCCCTGGACTCCCTGCAAGGGATAAGATGACACCTCTTTTATAAAATGCGCGCGAGACTCCAGGCCTCGCGCGCATTTTTGTTTTGGCGTGTTTTTTTCGTTATTCCGTCATTTCGTTATTTCGTCATTTCGTTATTTCGTTATTCCGTCATCCTGTCATCATTGTTTTCGCCATTCCAGGTCGAAGTGGGCGTTGCGGAGCAGTGCCAGCTGTTCCGCCGAGTTGCAGGCGAGCATTTTGTCGGTGTAGAACTGTTGGATGTTGGAGATGTCCTTGCGTGCACCCTCCAATAGGAAGTTGCGGAAGGTGTCGAGCAGGTCGAGTTGGGATAGCGTTGCGTTTCTTGTCTGCTGTTCATAGAGTGTTCCGCTGACCCCGGCATTGCCGGTCTTTCCTTGCAATGCTCCTGTCACCCCGGAGATGTCTTCCATGAAGTTGAGTTGTGTCTGTAGGAGTTCGTTGATTCCTATGTTCACGGCGTTGGCTGCCACTTGTTGGGGTAGGGCGGTGCCGTTGCGAGTGCGCACTGGTATGACTCCGTTGAAACGTGCCCATTCGTCTGCCACATCGTCGATGGTGTAGCCCTCGCAGAGGCTTTCCTCCGGGACGAGCAGCACTCCTTTTGCCGATGACCGCATCACCCAGTCGTAGAGTGTGATGAGCCTGTTTGTGTAGCGTTGCTGGTCGATGACGTCGCTGACGAAAGAGTGGATTTCACCGTCTACCAACGGGTATCCCTTGAAGACATAGGGGTGACCTCCGTGTCTGTATGGCGAACTCCCCTCGTCTATCACGTCGCCGAAAGGCGAGAGGAAGAGATATCTCCACTCCTCCTCCATCTGCCATCTCATGACGACGTTGGTTTGCGTGGGCCATTGCTCCGCTTCCTTTGCCGGCATCCATCTGATGGTTCCCGTTGTCTTGTTGTGGCAGAGGTATCCAGGCTTGCGCACCTTGCGCCATATTTCATATACCCTGCAGAGGTGTCTGTCGCATGGTAGGAAGAAATCGGCAGGCACCAGCGACGACATGCCGAAGTCGGCTTGCATGGCTTGTACGCGATGTTTGTAGTCGTCGGCTTTGTATATTTCAGCGAGGTGTTTCACGTCTTCTGCCGACCGGGCGAACTCCGCACACAGGGTGTCAAAGTTCAGGTCGTGTAGTTCGCCCACCATGGATACGCCCCATCCACGGCTGTCGCCCATGGCGGCATCGATGAGGAAATGGTCGGGCGGCACGTTGTCGGTCCAGCAGTTGCCGATGCCATTGCGCATTCCGAAAGTCTTGCGTTGCACCGTGAGTCCTGATACCAGGAATTCCTCCATCGCCCTTGCGTTCACCTCATCGCATGCATTCGTCCTTCCTGTATCCTCTAAAGCTTTCTCCAATCTTTCTGCCACCCACTTGTCATCGGTCAGCACTTTTATCGATGTGTTTTCCGAGCGGTATAGTCCGAGCACCTGTTTCACCAGACGACGGATAAGGTTGTTTTTCAATGGTTCGCTGCCTTGGCTGCGTATGTAGTTGTCCTCACGCATCCATTGGCCGTCCACCCATATGAGGTCACCCCATTGGTCGCCATAACAGTATCTCTTGCATCGTTCACGTTCTTTGCGAAACGTAGACATGGCATCCCACATCCTTCTTGTCTCGTCGAGAAGGCTCATTTCCTTGTTGTTTTTTTCCATCATGTTTTTTTATGACAAAGATACCATGATGCATCACTTTTCTTGTGTCATCTTGATATGAACGAGGGGGAACTGATTGAAAACACGACAAAAAATAAGTATTAACATATTTTAATTTGCTGCTTTTTTTTCGAAGGTGTTTTATTTTGTAAGTGTTTGGGCTACAAAAGTTTGATTTTGTATCTTATAAGTTTACATTTATATGAATTTAACGATTTTTTTTGTTTGATTTGTCGTTTTTATCACTAATTTTGCCCAAAAGAGAATGGGATGATAATGTCCTTGACGATATTATTAACATTATTAAATATTTTACAGCTTTGGTACATATCGGAGAATTAATCAAGCAGACCCTTAAGCAAAGACACAAATCAGTGGTATGGTTTGCTGGGGAGTTGTCATGCAGCCGCACGAACGTCTACAAGATATTCTCGAAGCCGTCTATTGACAGCTCTGATTTGTTGAGGATTTCCAAAATCCTGGATTATGACTTTTTTGAGATTTACAGCAAAGAACTGAAAAATCAATAATAAAAGACAAGAAGGAAATTTCAGGCATTCTTTTGAGGGTGCCTGTTTTTTTTGTGCCTAAAAAGTTGCATGTGAAGTCTTTATTTCCTATCTTTGCATATTCTATGCAGCGACCTTTGTTGCTTATGCAGAGATTATTATTATAAAATTGATTGGAGATGCGTTTACTTAAACTATTGTTGGCATGCGTGGCTGTATTGTGTCTTATTTCATGCAAGGCAGACAAGACCCGTATCAGCGATGTGGTGTTCACCGATTCGCTGGCTTATGTGGATGGTAGTCCTTTCAGTGGTGAGTTGTGGAGCGATGACACCACCTCCTATTGCCTGATGGCGGAAGAGGGTCGTGTTGTCTCATTGGCGATGTATCATGATAATGGGCAGTTGGCGTTGTCGATGCCCTCAGCCGATTCGCTGTTGTATTATGATGTGAATGGCGAAAGCATTCCTTTCGACACTTTCGTTGTTAGATATAGGGCATTGGCCGAGCAGGTGCCTCTGTTGTCCCGTCGCATCATGCCCGGGAAGAGTGAGGAGGCATTACAATGAAAAAGGTTTTCTTCATCGTCGTTATCTTTTTGCTCGCTGCGGGTGGTGCAGGTTACTATTATTACGACAAGGAGCAGAAGCGGGAGGCGGCAGAGCGTGCTGTTCGAGACTCCATCCGCCATGCTCGTGAAGTGGAGAATGCCCGTCTTGCTGCCATAGAGAAAGCACATCGCGACTCTATCGCTGTATTTGAGAAGACCCATTCCAAGGCTGCCATAGCAGCGGCTGCCGAGGATCTTATCAAACAGGAGTTCATAAGCGGTCGCAACCGTGTTGGAGGGGAAAACTGGACAGAACGCATGAACATTCTCAGGGAGCAATGTGAGAATGTGGTGGCATACAGCAAAGCAGGTACGGACTCTGTATTGAGGTCATTTAGTTTCAATGGCTTGATGGGCAAGGGCATCCATATAGAGTCGGACAGCATCACGCAAGTATATTATATCTCAGCCGACTCAGCGTGGGTTGATGTGCATTTCAACATCAATACCTATGAAGAAGGCCAGGAAATGACACTGAAACTGCATTTTGTAGACAACCGCTGGCTGATTGACGATTTTGTGTTCCGCTACACAGATGGTGAATGGGTTTCCGAAGCGGATGAGATGCGTTGGTTCATCGACTATTATGGCTTCAACAATAACAATAATGAATTGCAGGCGAATGTGCCTAAGCAGCCCAAGCCTGAACCGCCAAAACAACCCAATCCCGAGCCGACAAAGTTGATGCAATCAAACCCTGCTAAACCTGAGTCACCGACAAAGCCAAAACAGCCGCAGCCGACCTCGACACAGTCAAAGCCGGCGACGCAGTCAAAGCCGGCGACGCAGTCAAAGCCGGCGACACAGTCAAAGCCATCGACACAGTCAAAGCCATCGACACAGTCAAAGCCATCGACACAGTCAAAGCCATCGACACAGTCAAAACCATCGACAAAGTCAAAGCCATCGACACAGTCTAAGCCATCGACACAGTCAAAGCCATCGGCACAGTCAAAGCCATCGACACAGTCAAAGCCATCGACGCAGTCAAAGCCATCGACACAGTCAAAGCCATCGACGCAGTCAAAGCCATCGACGCAGTCAAAGCCATCGACGCAGTCAAAGCCATCGACGCAGTCAAAGCCATCGACGCAGTCAAAGCCATCGACGCAGTCTAAACCATCGACGCAGTCAAAGCCATCGACGCAGTCTAAACCGGCGACTCAGTCAAAGCCATCGACGCAGTCTAAACCGGCGACACAGTCAAAGAAGAAGTAGGATTAGAGAATAAGAATCGCGTGTGATTGCCCTTGCAGTCACACGCGAAATCTATGTATCTCTTTTGTGGTGTTGCCCCACTCGAGAATCGTGTCTTTTGTTTAGATGAGATTAATCGTTTTTGACAACGATGACTTCGGCTTGTCTGAGGATTTTCCCATTGCGGGTGAAACCATCTTTCTCTATTCTTGCCACTGTGCCATTTTCTTTCTCGTTGTCTTCCACCGACCCTTTGATTTTTCCTTTTTCAGGGTCGAAGACATCATTATAGAATTCCACCTTCTTTACTCCGTGGGTTTCCAACACTTCGAGGAGCTTGGTTTTCGCGGTGAGTAACCTGGCAATGGCGCTGGTTGAGATTTTGCTTTGATCCAATCCTCTCTCATGGATGGTGGCTTCAGCCCATTCGAAAGATTCGAGAACCTGTAGGAAATCCTTGCATATTTCGCTCACATGGTTGTCGTTGGACTTCTCTTGGGTTGAAATCCAAGTGTTAAGTCTGATGTTCTCTTCGTGGAGTTTCTTAATTTCCTCTCTTATGTCGTCGAATTTGCTCATATTCTGTGAATTGTTTTATTTGACAAGGAGTTCTTCGTTGATGTCAATGATGTCTTTGGTAGTCTTGCCATTCATCCTGGCCAACTCCTCAGCTTTGACTTTTCCTTTGTAAAGTTTTTTGCAAATACCGTTCCACGTATCGCCTTTCTTCACCACGTAGTATTTCTTTCCGTCCTTCTCAGTCACCATGTTGGATGGAGCAGTGACATCCTCATTTGACGATTCAGACTTTTCCGCTGTCTGGGGTTGTGAGTCTTGGTCTTTCTGTACAGCTTGCTCCTTGTTCTCTTCTGTTTTCACTTTGCTGCTTTCGTCAGAGACTGTTTGCATGGCAACTGTTTTCCCTTCGCCTTGGAGTTGCTCGTTGAGCGATGCGATGGAGTCTTCCAGCTGGCTGAGCTTTTCTTTGTCGGCAGTAGGCGTGGAACCTTTGGTGAAATATAGGATGGCGAACAAGAGGGTGGTGATCATGGCAGCCAAGGCAAGAGGTTTCCATATTGTTTTCTTCGACTTGCTGTCTTGCTCGATGGCATCGATGATGCGGAAGGCTTTCAAACTGCACCCGCAGCTTGGGCACGTGACGTCACCCTTGCGATAGTCAGGTATGTCTTTTCGCCCGCAAATGGGGCATTGTGTACTGTCTGTCATATTTTTTTCTATTAATTTACAGGCTTTTCTTCAGCCTCTTTCCAAAATCGCGCCAAAGTTACGAAAAAACGAGCGAAAAGCCAAATTTTTTTGAGCTTTTCCGAGTGAAAGTAACTTCTGCGGAGCAAAAGTTTTCAAAAATAGTGAGAAAAACCAATCTTTTCCCGATAAGTGCCATCGACAGCATCCACGAAGTATCCTCCCAAGACCTCCTGTTCCTTCCTAAAACTTCCTATTTCTTCCTATTCCCTCCTATAATCTCCTAAAAAAAAGCAGCGCAATGCGCTGCTTATGGATATGAATGGGGCGCCTGCCGATAGGCTTGCGTCCTGTTGTAGTCTTTTTCCGTTTGGTTCTGGTGGTGTCACCAATAACCTTCGCTGTTGAATTTGTTGGAGTTGAAAATAGGGTCTTGCTGACTATCTCCCCTTGTGGGAAGTCCGTCATACATCACCATATCGTCAGAAGAAGCAAACGAATCTTGAAGTATGCTTCCTTCCAACATAATGCTCTCTATTTCTGTGACAGGTCTTTGATATTTTTTCATATAGTGAAATCTATGATGCACAACAGCTTGAATGAATGGGTGGTGATGCTTTCTGAAATAGGGAAGACGTCACGCTGGCTTGACTCATACGCTTTTATGCCAATGATAAGGTGCCTTTTTTTGAAATTCGTTGCAAAAATAGCAATTTGCGGTTGAATACACAAATATTTTTTGCTGAATTTTACCCTTGTGAGTGAAATATTGTCAAAAATACCCTCATTGAAGAGTTTTTTCACTCTTTTCCATAAAGTGTATGTGCAGAAGACCTATTCGGTCGTGTCTTGCTTCTTTTTCATGCATTGGTATCCTGTCCCATCGAAGCAGTGTGTGCAAATCTTGCATTTAGGTAGTCCGATAGCCTGGACGAGATTTTCAATTTTGTTGAATTTGAGAGTCGTGATGCCAAGTCTCTTTGACATTTCATCTACCATTCGTTGGTATTCAGGTGAGTCTGAGGTGGCATATAGGTCGAGGTTCTTGTCCGCTTCCCCCTCGAAGTCTTGTATGATGCGCCTGGTAAGCAGTTCCATGTCGCTCTTGGAGTTGGTGAAGTTGATGAACGGACATCCGTAAACGAGTGGTGGACAAGAGATTCTGGCGTGCACCTCTTTAGCTCCATATTCGAAGAAGGTGCGCACGTTATCTTTGAGTTGTGTCCCCCTGACGATGGAATCGTCGCAGAAAACCACGCGCTTTCCGGTGAGTATGGCCCTGTTGGGTATGAGTTTCATCTTGGCCACGAGCCTTCTCCTGGTTTGGTTTTCCGGGGTGAAGCTCCTGGGCCATGTTGGAGTGTATTTGAGCACTGCTCTTTTGTAGGGTATTCCATGTCCGTGGGCATAGCCCAAAGCCATTCCTACGCCTGAGTCGGGGACGCCGCACACGATGTCTGCCTCGGTGTCGTCCTCCTTGCCCATGATCAATCCGTTGCGTTCTCTCATGTCTTCCACGTTGACACCGTTGTATGTACTTGCAGGGAAACCGTAGTAAACCCATAGGAAGGAGCATATCTGTTCGGTGTCTCCCGGTTGTTGGAGCACTTCCATGGTGTCGGGTTGGAGTTTGACGATTTCCCCTGGACCGAGGTGATGGACGGTGTGGAAGTCCAGGTTGGGGAAACACGACGATTCGCTGGTGGCGGCATAAGCACCATCCTTCTTGCCGATGACGATGGGTGTCCTTCCGTAGAGGTCACGTGCGGCAATGAGCTCGTTCTCAGTGAGGATGAGCATGGAACATGAACCTTCAATCTCATTGAACACTTTGTTGATGCCATCCACAAACGTTTCTCCCATGTTGATGATGAGGGCGACGAGTTCGGTGGGGTTGATTTTGTTGGCAGACTGCTCGCTGAAGTGCATGCGCTTGGCCAACAGCTTGTCGGCTATCTCACGTTGGTTGTTGATTTTGGCTACCGTGGCGACGGCGAAGCGCCCGAGGTGGGAGTTGACGATGATGGGTTGAGGGTCGGTGTCGCTGATTACTCCGATGCCCACATGGCCATGAAACTGCTCGAGCTCATCTTCGAATTTCGACCTGAAGTAGTCTCGTTCCAAACTATGTATGGCTCTTGAAAATCCCTTTACAGGGTCGAAAGTGGCCATACCTGCACGTTTTGTGCCCATGTGTGAGTTGTAGTCGGTGCCATAGAACACGTCGTTGACGCAGTCGCTGGTGGAGATGGTTCCAAAAAAGCCTCCCATTGTCTGAAATAATTCTTTGTTCCTTAAAAATCCCAATACTGGGTGCAAAGGTAGTGCAAGCCGAATACAATACAAAACAAAAAAACATTTTTTTTGTTTTTATTGTTGAGGCGCCGCCTACGTTCGCAGATTGCAAAGGTAGTGCAAGCCGAATACAATACAAAACAAAAATACAATTTTTTT